>NZ_CADFDY010000014.1:0-193436 GCF_902833095.1 Burkholderia sp. BCC1208
ACTCTTGATACTTTCGCTTTCTGATCCGAGGATCAGCTCGCTTCCATCAAGCGCCCACACTTATCGGCTGTTAATTTTTAAAGAGCATTTCTGCGAGAAACCTGGAGTTTCTCAGCAGCGCTGCGTTTTCAGCAGCAGAGAAGCGAGATTATTAACCGTTTTTTAAAACTCGTCAACAACTTTTTTAACTACTTCGTTGCGACGACTGCGGTTTAATTTCGTGTGCACTGGAATCGATAAAACCGACTTCAACAGCACCGCTTCCCTTCTTCCCCCGCGCCGCGTTTCCGTTAGCGCGAAAGAGGCGTGATTCTATGCATCTGCCCCGGTCTCCGCAACCCCCTTTGTGAAATATTTTTGACGTGCCGTGCCGGGGCCGCTGAGCCTTCCAAGCGCTCATATATAGGCGACACGGCAGGCGCAGCCTCGGCCGCCCTTGAACAGCCCCGCCGTATCGAACGCAATCTTCCGTCGATTACCGCCCCACCATCGCCCTCACCACGCCGTCCCGCCGAATCAGCCCGTGATACAGCGCCGCGGCAAAGTGCGCGAGGAACGTCAGGAAGAACAGATACGCCAGCACCCGATGGGCGACCCTGAGCCACGCAAACGTCACCGGGTCAGCCGACACCAGCGCCGGGAGCTGTACTCCGCCACCCAACGTCACCGGATATCCGCCCGCCGACAGCATCGCCCAGCCGATCAGCGGCATCGCCACCATCAGCGCATACAGCACGAGATGCGACCCGTGCGCGGCCACCTTCTGCCACCCCGGCAAATCGTCGGGCAACGCCGGCGGCTTCGACAGAATCCGCACCACGATCCGCACACACACCAGCACCAGCACCGCCACACCCAGCGGCTTGTGAATCGCCACCAGGATCTCGTGCCGCGCGGAAACCGACGCCACCATCCCCACCCCGATGAACAGCATCGCGAGGATCATCGCGGCCATCACCCAATGCAGCACCCGCGCCGGCAAGCTAAACGTCGTCGAAGCCTTCATCATCGTCCCTCCCCACTCAATCGCGCCACGCCCGCCACGCCGGCCTCTTCACTCGTGCGACGCAGATACGAATCCGCATACGCGGCCGAGCGCGCCGCCAGCAACGGATCGCCCGACACCTGGATCCCCTGCGGCAGCACCGTCGGGTCGTAATTCACGTCGCGACAAGGGCCGCTGTCCTGCGCCTCCACGCGATCGAGCACGAGCGTGCCCGCATCGATCGTCGTGCGCTGCGCGGGCCAAATCTTCGTCGCGTCGTCCACCGGGTCGCCGGGCTCCGCCAGCGTGACCAGCAACTTCCACTTCTGCGCACCGGCCGCGATGCGCTGCGTCACGTCCTGCTGCAGCACGTTCGGATCCGCAGCCGTCGCAACGTCGCCCGCGCCGGCCGTCTGCTCCGGCACGACGCGCCACCGCACCGCCTGGCGCTTGCCGGCCGCATCGACGAAGTAGAACGCGTTCAACCCGTAATAGCTTTCGGTGACGTAACTCGCGCTCGGTTTCGCACCCTTCACCCATTGCAGGAAGGCGCCCGCCTCCGGATGCGCGCCGAAAAACGCCTTCACCTTCGCCGGGTCCGGCTTGCCCGTCTTCGGATCCGGCCGGGTCGCGAGCGTCTGCTGGTAGAACGCCTGCGGCGTCGCCACCGGAAACACCGGCATCGCGTTCATCCCGGTCCGCCATTGCTCGCCGTCCGGCGCGGTGAGCTTCAGCGCGAGGCTGCGGATCGGCACGCTGCTGTCGGGCGCATAAGGATTCCCGCCGGGCAACGCGAAGCGCCCGACCACCGGCGTGCGCACCGCCTTGAAGAACGGCGCGACCGAATACGCGCTCGCGGCGCCGTTGCCTTCGAAGTAGCCGGTCACGCACACGCCCTTCGCGTGATTGCGCCGGAAGCCGGGATGGACGCCGCTGTTGGCCTGCAGTGCGTTGACGAGCCGGTGCGGGGTCAGGCGCGCCGGCGCGAGCCACCCGCCGGCATAGCCGAATGCCGCGGCCACGCCGGCCACCGCGCCGCCGATCACGGCCCAGCGCCACCAGCCGCGCCCGGGCTCACGCTGCGGCGAAGAAGAGGAAGATTGCTTCATGAATGCTCCCGATCGTCAGATCATTGTCGAACGCGCATAGGACGCCGCCCGCGCCGCTTTATTCCACGAAAAGTTTTTTCGTATGCTGGAGGGAATAATCGGTGCCGACCGGCGTCCTACGCGGCATCCACGATTCTTTCGGCAACCGGCCCGGCCATGCCCTCCACCGCCCTCGACGACGAAGCATTGCGCGAACTCATCCCCCGGCTGCGGCGCTTCGCGCTCTGGCTGGCGCGCGACGTCCACGCGGCCGACGATCTCGTCCAGTCGACGCTCGAGCGCGCGCTGTCGCGCTGGACGAGCCGTCGCGACGACGCATCGCTGCGCAGCTGGCTCTTCACGATCCTGTACCGACAGTTTCTCGACGGCAAACGCAGCGCGAAGCGCTACGCGTGGCTGCTCGGCCGCATCCGCGACGACGACGAAGCGCACTGGCCGTCCGCCGAACGCGAATTCGCCGCGCGCGCGACGCTCGAAGCATTCGGCCGGCTCCCCGACGAACAGCGCAGCCTGCTGCTGCTCGTCGCGGTCGAAGGCTTCACCTATCAGGAAGTCGCCGACCTGCTCGACGTGCCGATCGGCACCGTGATGTCGCGGCTGTCCCGCGCGCGCCAGGCGCTGCGCCAGCTCGGCGACGGCGAACTTCCCGCTCCTTCCTTGCGGCTGATGAAAAAATGAACACGCCTCCGAACGAACACGACCTTCAGGCCTATGTCGACGGCCAGCTCGACGACGATGCGCGTGCCGCGGTCGAGCGCTATCTCGCGCTGCATCCGGCGCGCGCGGAACAGGTGAAGCAATGGCAACAGGACGCGCAGCGGTTGCGGGCCGCGCTGGAGAGCGTGCGGATGCCGGCGGACAACCCCGCGCTGGATCCGGGGGCGATTCGCGGCCGGCGGGCCGAGCGCGCGCGCATGCGGTTCGCGATGGCGGCTTCGTTCATGTTCTGCGTCGGACTCGGGACGTTCGGTGGATGGCAGGCGCGCGGGTGGAACGCGCCGCCGCCCATCGCGCCGATGAGCGACGCGGTCGAGGCATACCGGATGATGGTGGTCGATCGGACGGCCAAGGTCGACTATCGGCCGAACGGTGCGGGCGATTTGCAGGGGTGGCTCACCAGGCGCGTCGGTGCGTCGGCGAAGCTGCCGGATTTGAGCTCGGCGGGGTTCACGCCGGTCGGTGGTCGGTTGTTCACGACGGACAGCGGGGCTACTGCTGCGATGGTGCTCTATGAGGACGAGGCCGGACGGACGCTGAGCTTCTATCTCCGGCCGGCGGAATCGGAACATCGGCTGCTGCCGAGCGGGCAACGCGTGGATGGCGCGCTGCTCGCGCGGTATGGGTCGGTGAATGGGCTCAACTATGCGGTAGTCGGGCCTGCGGGGAGTCTTGGCGAGAAGGCAGTCGCGCAGGCGCTCGATCAGCAGACTTGAAATGGTAGGATGCGCGCCCGGTTGGCGGTTGGTGGTGGCCGTCAGCGCCTTGTGCGGGGCGGCTCGGCGGGCTTGAACCGGCTCACGCTCACCACTCGGATGCACAGCATTTAGACTGACTTTTCCCGGCTGTTATTCACATCGAGACTGCGCCGGCGCCCTCACCTTTAGAATCACAGGGTTTCGAGTCGCCGCGGAACGAGATATCCACATCCATCATTGCGGTGATTCAGGCCGACCTCGGTTGGTTCGCTCATCTTTGATCTGCACAGCGTTTCGTGTTGCCTCGGGCGTCGATATCCACAACCGGGTCGATTGGCCGGCCGTCTTCGCCAGGTTCAACTGCGCTCACCCGTTGAATGCACAGGGTTTCGAGTGGCTCGGCGACAACGATATCCACAAGGGATTCGACTTCCGGACGTCGCCGACGATGTATCCGCTTCCCTCTTTCATCGTCGCCAAATCCTTGCCGGTCAAGGCATTCGGGCCGACAAGTCCATCAAAACCGGGATGCTCACCTGTCGGATGCACAGGATTTCGACTGGATCGATGTGCCGGTTGTCCACATGCGGCCATCGCCGCGCGACACCATCAGGACCTTGTACGTCATCGCGTTGCCTCGCGTGATTCAGTCATGCCGTTCGATGACGTATTGCGCCGGCCCGCGCCATGCAACTGAACGGTACCCGCGTCGCACGACGCCGATCTCCCGGTAATACGCGACGAGCGCCTGCGGGCTCCAGTCGCGGCCCGCGGAGAACAGCGCATCGAGATCGATGAGTGCGGCAACGAGCGCCCGGCGGGCGTCGTCGTCGGCGATCGCACGTTTCCAGCGTTCGCCTTGCCGGACGAAGCCCAATCGCACCAGCGCATCGGCCGCAGTCGCCACATCGGTCACGACAACCGCAACGTGGCCGGCAATGTCCGTCACCAGCATCTCGTCGAGAGGTGCCTTCATCGATCGCTTCGCCCCGTATTGTCTGCGGTGATCACGCTGCCTCCTTCGTGAGCCATCGAACGATCGCCGCGATGTCTTCGTTGGAGAGTTGCGCGACACGATCGACACACACGCCGTAGTCGAGATCGAACTTCACGTTGAATCGCTCGCCTCTGTCGCGGCAACACAGGACCTCGGCTTCCGGTATCGACACGCGCTGCTCGAACACGATGTCGCCCGGAAGTTGCTGCATCCGGTGTACGACGGTATCGATATCGCGTGCCTGGAGACGTGTCGATGAAGCATCGGTCATTTGCCTCGAACCCGTTCGCCGAGGCTTTGCATTCTGGATGCCCGCGATTCTACAGACACGAAGGTTCGTGGATCGCTCTAGCGCTTCACAGCGTTTCCCTTCGTTCATCCGGCCGCTGCACGCAGTGCATATCTTGAGCGAATCACAGTCGACTGACTGTGCTTATCCAAAGGTGTTAACAGGGTTCGTATATATACGTAGTGATAGTTAACAAGCGCTGTGCCACACAGTGGATAACCTCCGTAACGCACTGAATTCTCAGCGCGAAACGAAACGCATAACCCTGGGTGCGCGACGTGAACAGCGCCCGGCAGCACAGAACAACTTTTCGTCGATTCACAACCGCGCCGACATATCCTCAATCGTTCCACTGTGAATCCAGAGGCTTGCCGGAGGGTTATCCAGAGGGGAATGTGGATAACATCGCAGCACATCGACGCGTTTTGCTGTGATCCGAACACACGAAGCCGACGCTGCCGGCATCACCACGCAACATCGATCGTCAGCCCTCGTGCAGCCGTTTCAAAAAATTTTCACGAAGGGGCTTGTGCTCCCCCAAAACCCTCTCTATAATTCGCGGCTTCTTAGGCTCGTAGCTCAGTTGGTTAGAGCACCACCTTGACATGGTGGGGGTCGTTGGTTCGAATCCAATCGAGCCTACCAACGAACAAAATGAAGGGGTCCGGCAGCACAACTTGCCTACAGGCAACGCGGCTCGCCAAACATACGAACGCCACGCGGCAACTTCGCGTGGCGTTTTTCTTTTCCGGTCCGAAACAACGCGTGAAGCCCCGATGCGTTGCGTGATACACGGCCCGGCATCGCATCGTCATCGACCATCCGATCCGCCACACAACTGCCGCCACACGGCGCGTAGAATCGTGTGCGCATCGACGCGGCGGCTTCGCCCGTCGCCCGATTTCCACCGTATCAGAACAACGACGCGCGATCCGCGCAACCGAGAGCACACATCATGTCCGAGGTCACGACCGCCGAATCGTCCGCGAGCAACGACGAAATCGCCGCTTACGTCGGCACGAAAGCCGCCTGGTACCAACGAAAGTGGGCGATCGCCGAATCGCGCAAGAGCCGGCAGTCGTGGAACTGGGCCGCGTGCGTCCTGGGCCCGGTCTGGTTGGCGTATCGATGCATGTACTGGCAGGCGGCCGCCGTACTCGCCGTCACGCTCGGCATCACGATGGTCGAGTTGCTGTACTTCCCCGGATACTTCGAATCGAGCGTGCTCGACCCGGCCACGATTGCGATCGCGGTGTCGCTCGGCTGGTACGGGAACGGCCTGTACAGGACACACATCGCACGCAGGATCGAAAAACTGCGCCCGAACGCGACGTCCCGCGAATCGTTTCTCGCGCTGCTCGAGGCGCAAGGCGGCACGAACTGGCTGGCGGCGGCCGGTTTCGCCGTCGCGACGCCGCTGCTCGGCGTACTGATGTTCATGATGGGCCACGGAGGCGCGATCTACTGAGCGCGGTAGCCGGTGATCTGCGACGCAGGGCGGAAAGAGGCGGGCGGACCGCGCCGTCGACATGCATCCACATGGCACATCGCACACGGCGTATGCCCGTGCCGCCCTCAATGCAGATGCTTCAATTTGTCAGGATTACGCACGACATAGATCGCGACGATCTTTCCGTCGTCGATCTCGAGCGCAGTCGTCTGCAGCTCGCCGTCGGCTTCCAGCGTGACGAAACCCGGCAGCCCGTTGATGAACCCGGCCCGCACGAGCTTCGACGCATGCGTCGCGAACAGCTCGGCCAGGTACGCGTGCACCCGCATCACGAGTTCGAAGCCGAACACCGGCTTGCCGGCCGCGGTACGCTTGCCGCCGCCGTCCGAATGCAGGCTCACGTCCTCGGCGAGCATCGCGCCGAGCGCGCGCATGTCGCCGCTGCGTGACGCCGCGAAAAACGCTTCGGCCAGCTCGATCCCGCGCTGCTTCTCGACATGAAAACGCGGCCGCGCTTCGCGCACGTGCGTGCGGGCCCGCGCGGCGAGCTGGCGGCACGCGGCCGGGTCGCGCTGGATCGTCGCGGCGACTTCGTCGAATTCGAGGCCGAACACGTCGTGCAGCAGGAACGCCGCGCGTTCGAGCGGCGAGAGCCGTTCGAGCGCGAGCAGCAGCGGCAGCGTGACGTCGTCCTGCTGGTCTTCCTCGACGACCGGCTCGGGCAGCCACGGGCCGATATAGGTCTCGCGCTGGTGCCGCGCGGACTTCAACTGGTCGAGGCACATGCGCATCACCATGCGGCGCAGGAATGCCTCCGGCACGCGCACGTCGCTGCGGTCGACGTCCATCCAGCGGATGAACGCCTCCTGCACCATGTCCTCGGCATCCGCGACGGAACCGAGCATCCGGTACGCGACGCGGATCAGCGTGCGGCGCAGCGGATCGAAGCTCGCCGCCGCGTCGGCCCGTTCGTCGGCGCTACCGTTGGCCGGGTCGAGGTTCGGCATCAGGCCACCATCTTCGCGGCGGCGGCCTTCGCTTCGGCCGGGTCGACCCACAGCCCGAAGCCGACAGCGAGCCGGTTCCAGCCGTTGATCACGTTGATCATCACCGTGAGTTTCACCTGTTCCTCCTCGCTGAAATGGTCGTTCAGCGCCGCATAGGCCGCTTCGTGCGCGGCGTGGCCCTCCGACAGCCGCGTGAGCGCCTCGGTCCAGCCGAGCGCCGCGCGTTCGCGGTCGGTGTAGCAGGGCGCTTCGCGCCACGCGGACAGCAGGTAGATGCGCTGCTCGGTCTCGCCTTGTTCGCGCGCCTCGGCCGTGTGCATGTTAATGCAGTTCGCGCACGCGTTGACTTGCGACGCGCGGATCTTGACCAGCTCGAGCAGCGTCGGCTCGAGGCTCCCGGCGGCGGCGACCGACACGGTCATCCAGTTCTTCATCAGCGCGGGGGCGGCGGCAAACGGATTGAGTTTCGCAGTCATGGTGGCTTCTCCTTTCGTGTGGGTTCCGCTGATATGACGAGCGAGCCCCCCGCGTGTGTGACATCGATGCAAAAAAATTTTCGGAACCGTCGAAGCGGGCAGCGGCAAGCGAAGGGCGGAGCCGTCGAGCAGGGCGCCGAAGGATGCGATATCGATGTACGAATGGGGCGCATGGCGCCGTTCCTCCGACGAACGCGCGCGGCCGACCTTTCACGCACAACGTGCGGTTGTCACCGGACGTCAGCAGTGCGCCATCGCGGGCACGCGTATTGCAACATCGGCCAAACCGGGCCACACAACGGGCGTCGACGGTTCGTTACGCGTGCGACACCCCCATCGAGAATGCTTTCATTTTTCTTTCGTCTTCGTTTCATCCGAAATCCGATTCGCGACGTTCACATTTCTGGCCCATACTGTTCTGCACGGGCAGATGAAGTGAAGCCGCATCTGCGGCCCGGCGCGCGCGCCGGCTGCCCGACGACGCAGCAGCAGATCGCACGTCAGCCGCGCGCATCCCAGCGCAAGGCTTTCCCTTTTCCGGCAACGCAACGCAGCGAATCGCGACGTGAACGGTAAACCGATGAGCCTCCTTGCATCACAGCTTCAGCGCCGTTACCAGGACGTGCGGGCCCACAGCCTCGCGTTGACCGCGACGCTGTCCGCCGAAGATCAGGCCGTGCAGTCGATGCCCGATGCGAGCCCGACGAAATGGCACCTCGCGCATACGACCTGGTTCTTCGAAACCGTCGTGCTGATGCGCCGCGTGCCCGGCTACGCGCCGTTCGACGACGCATTCCAGTTCCTCTTCAATTCCTATTACGAAGCGCTCGGCCCGCGCCATCCGCGACCGCAGCGCGGGCTGCTCACGCGTCCGTCGCTCGACGAGGTGCATGCGTACCGGCAATACGTCGACGAAGCGATGCTGCGCGCGCTGGCCGAAGCCGATGCGGCGCGGCTCGATGCGATCGCGCCCGAGCTCGTGCTCGGCCTGCATCACGAACAGCAGCACCAGGAACTGATCGTCACCGACATGCTGCATGCGTTCTCGTGCAATCCGTTGCGGCCGGCATTCCGGCCGCGCACCGGCGCCGAGACCGGATGCGCGCTCGCCGCCGGCGACGCCGGCCCGCTGCGCTGGCTGCCTCAGGCGGGCGGGCTCGTCGAGATCGGCCACGAGGGCGACACGTTCTCGTTCGACAACGAACACCCGCGTCACACGGCGCTCGTGCGGCCGTACGAGATCGCGAACCGCCTCGTGACGAACGCGGAATTCGCGGCGTTCGTCGCGGACGGCGGCTATACGCGTCCCGAATTCTGGCTGTCCGACGGCTGGGCCACGGTGCAGCGGGAAGGGTGGCACGGGCCCGCGTACTGGATGCCGGACGACGACGATGCGGCCGCCACGCGCGTGCGGCGCACCTTCGGCCTGCACGGCGTCGAACCGCTCGCGCCCGACGCCCCGGTGTGCCACGTGAGCTTCTACGAGGCGGCCGCGTATGCGGAATGGGCCGGCGCGCGGCTGCCGACCGAATTCGAATGGGAAACGGCGTTCGCGGCCGACGGCATCCAGCAGATGCTCGGGCATGTATGGCAGTGGACGCGTTCGTCCTACGAGCCGTATCCGGGCTTTCGGCCGCTCGCGGGTGTGGCGGCCGAATACAACGGCAAGTTCATGGTCGGCCAGCAGGTCCTGCGCGGCAGCAGCATCGCGACGCCGCCCGGGCACGAACGGCCGACGTACCGCAATTTCTTTCCGCCGGCGGCACGCTGGCAATTCACGGGAGTGCGACTTGCGCGAGACGTCTGACCTGACGGCCACGAGCGGTGGCCTGCAACCCGCCCGCGATTCGCGGCCGAGCGCGTTCGAGCGCGACCTGATCGACGGACTGTCGCGCACGCCGCGCAGTATTTCGCCGAAATACTTCTACGATGCGGCCGGCTCCGCGCTGTTCGACCGCATCTGCGAACTGCCGGAGTACTACCCGACGCGCACCGAGCTCGGCATCCTGCGCGACCGTGCGGCCGAGATCGTGCGGCGCGTCGGCCCGCATGCGGACATCGTCGAATTCGGCGCGGGTTCGCTCGAGAAGATCCGCGTGCTGCTCGACGCGTTCGCGGGCAACTACGCGAACGCGCCGGCGCGCTACGTGCCGGTCGACATCTCCGCCGACTACCTGCACGTCGCGGCCGCGCGGCTGCGCTCGGCCTATCCGTGGCTCGACGTCGCGCCGCTCGCGGCCGACTACACGAAGGCCGAGCAACTGGCCGAGCTGACCGAAACGCCGCGGCGGCGCATCGGCTTCTTTCCCGGGTCGACGATCGGCAACTTCTCGCCGGAAGAGGCCGACACGTTCCTGCGCGACGCGGCGCGGCTGCTGCGCGGCGGCGGCCTGCTGGTCGGCGCGGATCTCGTGAAGAACGAGCGCACGCTGCATCACGCGTACAACGACGCGCAGGGCGTGACCGCGCAGTTCAACCTGAACCTGCTGGTGCGCGCGAACGCCGAACTCGGCGCGGATTTCGACGTCGATGCGTTCTCGCACTGCGCGTTCTACGACCGCGAGCGGCAGCGCATCGAGATGCATCTCGTCAGCGACGTCGCGCAGACCGTGCACGTGCGCGGCCACGCGTTCAGCTTCGAAGCCGGCGAGCGCATCCATACGGAGAACTCGCACAAGTTCACGATCGACGGCTTCCATGCGATCGCGCGCCGCGCCGGGTTCGAACCCGATACCGTGTGGACCGACGCGGACAACCTGTTCAGCGTGCACTGGCTGCGCAGCGTCGACGATATCCGCGCGTGACGCGCGCTGCCGCGAACCGCTCGCGCCGCGGGGCGAGGGCGGTTCGCTTCCCCGTGCACCGGCGTATTCGATCCGATCGCGGGTTTCGTGCCGAAAAATCCCCTTTTTACCGACCCGATGCCTCCCTGCAACGGTGTCTGGAATGCCGCCTCTCCCATGCTCCATAAGGCTTTGCGAGCACCTGTAAACGTCCGTTACCTGTCTCGCATACCCGTTTCACCTGTGTCAGCGCCCCGTGCCTAGACTCCGAACCGTAGTCACACGACGCACGACACGTGCAGGGAGTCGCGAAATGAGCAAGAAACTTATTCTCGGTGCAGTACTCGGTGTAGCGGCGCTGGCAGCCTCGGGCGTCGCATCGGCCCACGTCGACCTGTCGGTCGGCATCGGCGTGCCGGGCGTCTATGCGGCGCCGGCGCCCGTCTACGTGGCGCCGCCTCCGCCGGTGATGTACGCGCCGGTCGGCTATCGCGACGACGGTTGGCGCGGCGACGGCTGGCGTCAGCGCGAATGGCGCGAACACGAGTGGCGCCGCCATGAATGGCGCGAGCACGAGTGGCGCGAGCGCGGCGGCTGGCGTGGCGGTCGCTGGGACTAAGCGGCCCGATCGATCACCCAAGAGGAGAGTGAAAACATGATGCCCGTTCGATCCATCAGGCTGTGTGCCGCCGCCGCTGTCGTTGCGCTCGCAACGATTGGCAGCGCGCATGCGGCGGGCTGCATGAAAGGCGCGGTGGTCGGCGGTGTGGCCGGCCACTATGCGGGGCACCACGCCGTGGTCGGCGCCGTCGGCGGCTGTATCGTCGGCCATCACATGGCGAAGAAGCAGGCGCAAGAGCAGGCCGCGCAGCACAAGGCCGCCGCGCAGGGCATGCAGCCTGCGCAGTAAGCGCCTCGTCACCGGGGCGACGCCGTGGCGCCGCCCCGGTGTTTCGCTCCCGCGTTCATGCTCGCCCCGGATTGATCGGACGAATGCGTGCCGAACGCGCCGTTACGATCCTTTACAACGTTGTACTGCGCGAATTTTGCGCGTTCATAAAATGCAGTCACGCAAACGCGCTCAAGGGAGCACAAGATGAAACAGCAACGATATCTGTCCGTCCTGACGGCCGCGCTGCTCGCGCTCGGCTCGGTGTCTGCCTATGCGGCGGCCGGCGGCAATGGCGGGGGCAACGGTGGCGGTCATGGCGCAGGCGGCTCGGGCGGCAATGCAGGCGGCATGTCGGGCGGCCATATGA
The DNA here is from genome assembly GCF_902833095.1 of Burkholderia sp. BCC1208. Lineage (NCBI taxonomy): Bacteria > Pseudomonadati > Pseudomonadota > Betaproteobacteria > Burkholderiales > Burkholderiaceae > Burkholderia > Burkholderia sp. BCC1208. The sequence goes on from NZ_CADFDY010000014.1 coordinate 11,771, forward strand.
GCGGCCAGGCGCTGAGCAACTCGAACGGCATGCACGCGGGCGACCGCGACAAGGGCCTGTCGCGCGCGGCCGACCGCTCCGACACGATTGCCGATCGCGCCGGCGCGCAGCCGGGCCGCGGTCACTCGCACGCGCATGGCCATACCGCGCACGCGTCGACGTCCACGCATCATTCGCAGCGCAACGCATTCGGCCGCACGCTGTAAGCGCAGCAGCCCGTAAATGCACGAAAGGGCGCTTCGGCGCCCTTTTTCATGGTGAAAACGCAACGTGTCGGGCGACCAAAAACATCGTGCCGACCCGATTTGCAACCAGCCGTAACGGCGTCGCCCGCACGCGAGAATGCGGATGGCTTTCACGCGGAGGACGGAACGGGCAACGAGCGGTCCCGGCACGATCGACAAAGGCCGCGCCACGCCGATAAAAAGGGCGGCTCGTCGCCGCCCTTCGTGTCACCGCCGCGCGCCCGCCGGCACCGCCGCGGGTTCGAACAGCGCCTCCGCTTGCCTGACGCGCACGAAGCGCGCCGCGCCGTCGCCATCGGTCAGCGCACGGAAATGCGCTTCGCCGCACGCGAGCTTCGCGCGCTCGTGCTCGCTCGGGACCTGGCCGTCGGCATTCGGCGTATCGACGACGAAGTACAGCCGCTCGCCGTCGTCCTGTTCCGCGAGCACGGCCCAGTCCGGATGGTAGCTGCCGAGCGGCGTCTGCACGCGGAACCACGCCGGCAGCTTCGCGTACAGCTTCACGCCGTCGTGCGCTTCGAGCGCATCGGCGAACGCGCGCTCGGCGTCCGTCTCGCACACGACTGCTTCGTGGATCGACTTGCGCGCGTCCGGCCGCAGATTGCGCAGGTAGCCGGTCAGCGCTTCGCTCTCGAACGATTCGAGCGCATGCACGTGGCGCTCGCCGAGCTTGCGGTACGCAATGCCCGCGACGAGCGCGAGCCGCTTGCAGCGATTGATCGCGTCGGCCGCCACCGAAATGAACTGCTGCGGATTCACGCGGAAATCGTCGAGCCGGCCGCTGTCCGCCAGGATCGTCGCGAGCGAACGGCGCGTGAGCTGCGTACGGTCCTGCAACTCGGTGAGCAGGTCGGGCAGCGGCAACTCGCCTTCGTCGAGCAGTACCGTGCCGGCGCCGGCCACCTCGATCGCCTCGATGCCGGCCTTGCCGATGTCGATCTCGGCCTTGCGCCACTGCAGCCGCGCACGCGCGATGTCCGGCGCGGCGCGCAATGCGGCCGTACAGTCGCGCACCAGCTTTGCGTTGTCGAACTCGACGCGGTACACGGTGCGATGGCGGATGCGATCCCACAGCGCCCGGAAATCCTCGCCGAACACGACGGCCTTGCCCGACGCGTCGCGCCGCAACGCGATCGCGCGGCGCTCGTCGGCGTTGCGCACCGCGAAGCGGCCCGACAGCTTGCGCAGCGTCGCGACGATCGGCGCGCGCAGCCGCTCGAACGCATCCGGCAGCACGAGCGCGCTCTGGCGCAGCGCATCCTTCAGCCGGTCGAGCACCTTGCCTTGCGCGTCGACGTAGCCCTGCTCGTGCAGGTGGTTCCACAGCACGCGCGAGAGCTCGATGCCGAGCGCATGCGCGGGGCCGCCGTCTTCCTGCACCGGCAGCGCCGCGAACTGGTGCTCCTCGACGATCCCGAAACGAATGCCGGTATCGGCCTCGATTTCCTTCTGCAGGTTCTCCGCGAACGACTCGTAGCGCTCGGTCGCGATCACGGTGAGCGTGTTCACGCCTGCGTCGCGCACGCGCTCGCCGTCCTGGTCGACGGCGAGGCGCAGCCCGCGGCCGAGCGTCTGGCGACGCTCGCGCTCGGTCTGGATGTCGCGCAGCGTGCAGATCTGGAACACGTTCGGGTTGTCCCAGCCTTCCTTCAGCGCCGAGTGCGAGAAGATGAACTTCAGCGGCGTGTCGAACGACAGCAACGCTTCCTTCTCGCGCATGATGAGGCCGTACGCGCGCTCCGCGTTCTCGCGGGCCGCGGCGCTGCTCTCGCTCGTGTCGGTCCAGCCGCCCTTGCGGTCGATCGAGAAGTAGCCGTTGTGCGCACGCTCGACTTCGAGGGCCACGTCGACGCCGTCGAACAGCGCACGGTAAGCCGGCACGCGGGCCGCGCGCGCATATTCCTCTTCGAAGATCAACGCGTAGTCGCCCTTCACCGGCATCCCGTTCTCGTCGTAGCGGCGATAGCGCTCGACCGAATCGACGAAGAACAGCGACAGCACCTTCACGCCGCGCTCGGCGAGGCGCAACTCCTTGTCGAGATGCTCGCGGATCGTGCGGCGGATCATCTCGCGCTGCACGGCAAGCGTGTCGATGTCGCCGAACGCCTCGCCGAGCGACAGGAACGCCTCGCCCTCCGGATGGCGCAGCTCGACGTACTCGGCGCCCTTGGCCGCATGCACTTCGCCGATCCGCAGCCCCGCGTACAGCGCGCGCTTGGTCAGGCGCTCGAGATCGTCGCCGTCGGTGGTCGACACGATCTGGCGTTTCACGCCCGTGGCCGTCGCGACGTCGAGCTCGACGCGTGCGCTGATCGCGCCGCGCCGGTTCGACACGCCGACGAGCCGCACGTACGGCTTGTTGTGCGCATCCTCGACGATCGCCGACGCGATCTCGATCTGCTTGACGAGCTTGCGCTCGTACGCGTCGACCGCGTCGAGCCGGTACACCATGTGGTGGCGGTCGACGTGCGTGGCCGAATAGCGCAGCGTGCAGAGCGGCGCCATCGCGGCGAGCGCTTCGCGGCCGCGCCCCTCGAGGCCGCCGTCGACGCTTTGCGGCTCGTCGACGATCACGATCGGGCGCGTCGCGCGGATCAGGTCGATCGGCTTCTCGCCGCCGGTCTTCTCGCTGTCCTTGTAGAGATTGTTGATCTCTTTCTTGTTGATCGCGGCGACGGTCATCACCATGATCTGGATCGCCGCGCTCGCCGCGAAGTGGCGCACCTGGCCGAGCTTCGCGGAGTCGTACAGGAAGTAGTCGTACGGCACGCCCGCGTACAGCGCGCGGAAGTGATCCTCGGTGATCGACAGCGTCTTGTGGACGCCTTCCTTGATCGCGATCGACGGCACGACGATCACGAATTTCGTGAAGCCGTAGCGGCGGTTCAGCTCGAAGATCGTGCGCAGGTACACGTAGGTCTTGCCGGTGCCCGTCTCCATCTCGACGGTGAAGTCGCGCGAGCCGGGTTGGCCGGACGGCGGCAGCCCGCCGCGCAGCTGCACGTCGGCGAGATTGCGCGCGAGCGCGTCGTCGGTCAGCGACAGCCGGTTGCCGACGCCCTGCTCCGATACCGCGAAGCCGAGCGAGCCTTGCGCCGCGGCCGTCGTGCCGGGCGCGGCGTTCGCGAGCACGCTGAAGTCTCCGCGATACGATTCCTGCCCGCGAAACAGGTCGCAGACGGCGTCGATCGCCTCGCGCTGGTAGTCGAGATCCGCTTCGAAATGCAGCCGCATCACAGGCTCCGCACGCGCTTCACGCCGTGCTGTTCGAGCAGCGCGGCGAGATTGAGCTTCGCGACGTCGTCGACGAAGCCGCTGTCGCGGAACAGGCACGTGACGTCGTGCGACGCGCCGGTCGCATCGAGCAGATCGACGATGCCGTCGGCGAGCGGGCCGGCGTCGTCGCGCGAGATGCGCGCGTCGAAGCACGCGACGATCGCGCGGCCGATCAGGTGCACCGTCTTGCCGGCCACCGGGTGATGCTCGACCGGTGTGCACAGGTCGAGGCCGAGCTTCAGCGTCAGCTCGGCGAGCAGGTCGTCCTCGGTGCGGCCGGTCTTCACGTGTTCGACGGACGCGAACAGCGCATGGTCGAAGTCGTCGCGGCGCGGGTCCCACTCGATCACGTTGGTCGTGTCGAGCCGGTACACGCGGAAGCCGAGGTCGCCATAGCTTTCCGGATAGTCGCGCGCAACCTGCTGCGCGGCGCGGCGCAGGCGTTCCTTCGTGATTTCCGCGAGCGTCGGCGGCTTCTTCAGCTTCGCGCAGAAATCGGCGGCCGCCTGCTGCGTCTTGTCGCGGCGGTCGAGCGTCTCGGGCAGTTGCACGAGGATGTAGCGGCGCGCGCCGCCGTCGGTCGCATTCACCTGCATCACCGCGTGGCCGGTCGAGCCGGAGCCGGCGAAACAGTCGAGCACGATGTCGTCGCCGCGCGTGCACCAGCCGATCACGGCCGCCGCGAAGTCGACCGGCTTCGGCAGGTCGAACGGGATGCCGAGCGTCTTCAGCAGCGCGTCGTCGGAGCCGGCGAAGGGCAGCACCGACGGCACGTTCTCGTACATGTTCTCGTCGAGGTAGTAGATCCGTTGCGGCTGCGTGGTTTCATCCGGGCCGAATTCGATCTGGCCGCGCTCGAGCAAGGCCTGCATCGTCGCGGGCGGGTTGCGCCAGCCGCGCGCCGGCATCGCGCACGGCTTGCCGGTGACCGGGTGGATCAGCGGCGTGAAATATTCGTCCGGCGCCTTCTTCTTGTTCGGCCAGGCCATCGACACGAGACGGTACACGCGGCCTTCCGCCGACAGCCGGTCGTACATCACTTCGCCGCCGGACAGGTTGGTCTGCGCCTTCATCCACGCGCGGTACGCCTTCTGCGCATCCTTCGGGTTGCCGCTTCGGTACACCGCGTCGTGCGCGGCGTCGAGCATGCGCTGCGCGTTGCGCTTCGGGCGCTTGAGCGGCGCCCGTTCGAGCAGCGTCTCGGCGTTGCGCGCGAACAGCACCAGCGATTCGTGCTGGTACGCGACGCCGCGCGCGTCGCCCTTCGGGTTGCGCTTGTCCCACACGGCCACGCCGAGCTCGTTTTCCTCGCCGAAGATCTCGCGCAGCATCAGCACGAGCGCATGCACTTCGTGCTCGTCGATGTGCACGGCGATCAGCCCTTCGTCGGACAGCAGCGCGTGCGCGAGCTTCAGGCGCGGATACATCATGTTCAGCCAGTCGGTGTGGAACCGGCCGTTCGCCTCGGTATTGGTGGTGCGCTTCACACCGCCGTCGGTCTGGCCGGTCATCGCCAGGTAGTGGCGGATACTGTCGCTGAAGTCGTCCGGATAGACGAAATCGCTGCCGGTGTTGTACGGCGGGTCGATGTAGACGAGCTTCACCTTGCCCGCGTAGCTCTTGTGCAGCAGCTTCATCACGTCGAGGTTGTCGCCCTCGATGACGAGATGGCGCGTGTCGTCCCATGCGACGCTGTCGTCGGGGCAGGGGCGCAGCGTGCCCGTCGACGGCGTCAGCGCGGCCTGGCGCGCGCCGCGCTTGCCGTGCCAGTGGAAGCCGTAGCGCTCGTCGGCGTCGCCGACCGTGCGCTCGCCGATCAGCGCCTTCAGCACGTCGACGTCGACCGACGCGCCGTCGGGGCCTTCGGTCACGAGTTCGGGGAACAGCGCCTTCAGGCGCGCGACGTTGTCGGCGGTGAAATCCGTCGACATCGCCTGCGGGCTGGCCGCATCGAGTTTCTGCATCGTCTTTTCCATCGGAGCCCGGCCGCGCGCGCCAGGACGTCGGGCGTGCTCACGGCACCGGCGGCAATGGCCGCCCGGGCAAACCCGAAACGCTAGCGAGTCGGTCGGCGCAGGTCAAGCGCCGATGTGGGGCGGGCGTGCCCCCGTCGGCCGCGATCGCCCGCCGGACGGGCCGCAGGCGGGTTCGGGCCGATTGCCGCGCAAGCCGGCCGGCGGGCCGCGCGGCGAGCATTGGACGGTGCCGCGAAAAGGACGAAAAAAAGGGCACGGTCGGCGCAAAGCGCCGGCGTGCCCGCATGGAGAATCCCGGATGGAGGGTGCGGCGGGGCCCGACGAGCCCCGCCCGGGTAACCGCCTCAGGTCAGAAGCGCGTCCGGATGCCCGACGTCAGTTCGAGCTGGTTCTTCGCGCCGAACGTCGACGCCGCCGTGTAGCCGCCGTGCAGCTTCATGTAGTCGCCGGCCAGGTACACCTCGGTGCGCTTGCTCAGGTGGTAGAACACCGACCCGTAGATCGTCTCCTTGAAGCCGTTGGCGACGCCGTTGGTCAGGCTGAACGCGCCGAGGTTGGCATTCGGCGTGAAGCCGTCCGCGTTGTTCGCGGCGTTCTTGATGCGCATCTGCTGGTAGCCGAGCTCGTAGTCGAGCGCGCCCTTCGGCGCGATCTTCATCGACACCGTCCACGAATCGTCGTGACGCTGGCCGAGCGCGCCCTGGTCGCCGTTGTAGCGGAAATAGCCGGCATTCAGGCGCACGATGTCGAACGTGTAGTTGCCGCCGACCGAGAACGTCTGGTTCCGGAAGCCGCCGTGGTTCACGTGGTTGTAGAAACCCGACACGTTGAACGGCCCGCCGTTGTAGCCGAGCGCCGCCTGGTACGCGGAGCCGGTCGCGAACTGCGTCGAGTTGCTGAACTGATAGCCCGCGCTCGCGAAGATGCCGTTGCTGAACAGCTTCTTCCACGCGATGCCGTTGTTGTAACGCGTGCCGGTCGGGCCGGCCGCGTAGAAGATCATCTGCTTGAAGTTGTTCGAGTTGGTCCAGCCGCCTTCCTCGGTCGACAGCTTCGCGGAGCCGTACGCGTCGCCGTAGATCGCCGACGCGTCGCGTGCGATCGTGTTCTGGAAGCCGGCCGTCAGCTTGCCGAAGCGCTCGTCCTCGACGCCGACCCACGCGTCGCGGTCGAAGATCTGGCCTTCGTCTTCCATCTGGCCGTTCGCGACCACGAATTCGCTTTCGAGGCGGAAGATGATCTTCGTGCCGCCGCCGATGTCTTCGGCGCCTTTCAGGCCCCAGCGGCTGCCGCTGAACCACGGCTCGCCATCGTTGCCCATGCCGATCACGTGTTTGCCGTTCGCGTCGGCGTGGGTCCGGTAGGTCGGAAAGCTCAGGTCCATCAGGCCGTAGAGCTGCACGCTCGACTGCGCATGCGCCTGGCCGGCGCACAGGCCTGCCGCCGCGATGGAAAGGGCTAGGGTTTTTCGTTTCAAGATCGTCTCCTCCGAGCTGCCGCATTGAAATCTGGTCGTTGGCAGTACGTAATGTATGCCGACTCTTGCCGGCCACAGCGAGAGGGCCGACGCGTAGCATCGTAGAGGGTGCAATCCTTCACGACGCTTTCCCCGACGCAAGAATCCGATCGGTGAAAACACCGAACGCGCAATAATCGTGGATCGGGCAGGCGTGCGGAAGCGAGTGCGCCGGGCGCCTCGCCGGCTTCGATGACGATTCGTGATACGAATCGATGTGATGGGCCGCGCAAGCGGGCCCGTCAATCGTGCGCGCTCTTCATGCGCAGGATGTAGCCGAGCCCGCGCAGCGTGATGATCTCGGCCGTGCTGCCCGCGAGATGCTTGCGCAGCCGGTGGATGTAGATGTCGATCGCGTCGGCGCTGGGCTCGTCGTCGAGCGCGAACACGCTGTCCATCAGCCGCGACTTCGACACCGTCTTGTTCTGCTGCAGCATCAGCGTTTCGAGGATCGCGTGCTCGCGGCGCCGCAGTGCGAGCACGGCGTCGCCGCAGCGGAATTCGCGCGTACCGAACGCATAGACGAGATCGCCGCACACGAGCTGCGTCGTGCCGACGCCGGCCTGCCGGCGGATCAGCGCGCGGATGCGCGCCACCAGCTCGCGCGACTCGAACGGCTTCACGACGTAATCGTCGGCACCCGCACCGAAGCAGTCGACCTTGTCGTCGACCGAGCCGTGCGCGGTCAGCATCAGCACCGGCACGTTGTCGTTGCGGCGCCGCAGCCGCGCGAGCACTTCCTTGCCGCTGATGCCGGGCAGGCGCATGTCGAGCAACACCGCGTCGTAGCGTTCGGTCTTGAGCACCGTGTCGGCCCGTTCGCCGTCGCCGACGCAGTCGACCGCGAAATCCTCGCCGCGCAGCAGGTTCACGATCCAGTGCGCGAGCTCGGCGTTGTCTTCGACCAGCAAAAGTTTCATGACGGCGTTCTCTTCAATCGAAAGCGGGCAACCGCACGGTCACGACGATACCGCGATTGCCGGGCCCCGGCGCGAGCGACGCGCTGCCGCCGTGCGCCTGCGCGATCTCGCGCACGATCGCGAGCCCGAGGCCCGAGCCTTCGGTATCGGCCGATACGCGGTAGAACCGCTTGAACACGTGCGGCCGCGCTTCGGCCGGGATGCCGGGGCCGTCGTCGACCACGTCGAGCACGATCGCGTCGCCGTCGCGCCGCGCGGCGACCGTCACGCAGCCGCCCGGCTGCGTGTAGCGCACCGCGTTGTCGACGAGGTTCATCACCAGCGCGGTGAGCAGGCTGTCGCTGCCCGCGACGTCGAGCCGCTCGCCGAGATCGGCGCCGAGGTCGATGTCGCGCCGCTGCGCGAGCACGATCGTCTCTTCCAGCACGCTCGACACCACCGCAGCGAGGTCGACGCGGTGGGTCAGCAGCGTCGGCGGCGTCGCTTCCGCGTGCGCGAGCAGCAGCAGCTTGTCGGTCACGTCGGCCATCTTGCGGCTGCTGCGCTGCATGCTGTCGAGCACCGACGCGAGTTCACGATCGTCGTTGCCGCGCTGCTGCGCGTACTGGATCTGCGTATCGAGCACCGCGATCGGCGTGCGCAACTGGTGCGCGGCATCCGCGATGAAGCGGCGCTGCGTGGCCGTATGCGTGTTGAGCCGCGCGATGCACTGGTTGATCGCGTCGACGATCGGCCGCAGTTCGTGCTGCAGCCGCTCAGGGCGGATCGGCTCCAGCTCCATCGGTCCGCGATCGGCCACGTCGTCCTTCAGCTTCATCAGCGGGCGCAGCTCAAGGGTGAGGCCGAGATAGACGAGCACCACCGCGAGCACCAGCATCAGCGACAGGCGCACGAGTTGCGGCCGCCAGATCGTGGCGACCATCGCGCCGTACGAACGCGTCGTCTTCGCGACGACCACGGTGACCGTCTCGACCTGCCCCTCGTCGTACAGCTGGCGGTCGTAGGCCACCGCGCGCAGCGGCACGCCGTCGAACGACGTGTCGTACGTCGTCGGTTCGATGCCGTGCCGCGCGGGCACGTCGAGCATGGGATTGCCGGCGAGCAGGCGGCCGTGGCCGTCGATCACCTTGTAGAACACCGAGTCGCCCGACGGCGATTCGAAAATCTCCAGCGCAGCCGGCGGCACGTCGGCCGCCGGCCGCCCGTTGCGCCATTCGACGTCCTCGCCGATCGTGCGTGCGGACGCGACGAGCGCGCTGTCCTGCACGAGCCCGGCCGTGGTCCGCGCGGTGTCGTACGACATCGCGCCCGCGATCAGCACGAACACCGCGAGCGGCAGCAGCAGCCACCACAGCAACCGCCCGCGCAGGCTGTGCGCCATCCTGTTGCGCTCCTTCTCGGAAATGCCGAACCGCGCCGGGGTCGCCGGCGCGGTCGGAGGTGTCATGTCAGGCGTCGGCCGCCAGCGTTCAGAACGCCGCGGGGCGCCACTTCAGCAGCCGCTTCTCGATTCGCGTCAGCAGGTAGTCGGCGGCCAGCGCGACCACGGCCAGCACGATCATCGCCGCGAACACGCCGCTCGCGTTGAACGCGCCCTGGGCCGTGGAGATTAACAGCCCGATCCCTTGCTTGGAACCCAGGAATTCGCCGACCACCGCACCGACCAGCGCGAAGCCGAAGCTCACGTGCAGGCTCGCGAGGATCCAGCTCAGCGCGGACGGGATCACGACCGACGTGGTGATCTGCCGGCGCGACGCGCCGAGGATCTGCGCGTTCGCGATCAGGTAGCGGTCGGCTTCGCGCACGCCCTGGAACGCGTTGCCGAACACGACGAAGAACACCATCACGACGGCCAGCGCGATCTTCGACGCCATCCCGAGGCCGAGCGCGATCACGAACACCGAGCCGAGCACGACGCGCGGAATGGAGTTCGCGATCTGGATGTACAGGCCGAACACGTCGGCCATCAGCTTGTTGCGGCCGAGCACGATCCCGCAAATCACGCCGGCGACCGAGCCGATCAGGAAGCCGATCGCGGTTTCCTCGAGCGTGACCCACACCTGCGTGAGCAGCGGGCCCTGCGACGTGCCGTTCACGAACCAGTCCTGGATCTGCTCGAAGATCAGCGACGGCATCGAGAAGAAGAACGGATCGATCCACTTCAGCCGTGCGGCGAGTTCCCACCCGCCCAGCACGATCACGAGCACGGCGATCCGCAGCGTGACGATCAGATTGCGCCGGCGGCGCAACCGGCGTTGCGCGGCGCGCTCGTCGTCCTCGAGCGTCGTCGCCGGAAGGGCGGTGGTGGGAATCGTCATGTCGGTCATGCTCCTGTCCTTGCTGTTCTTGCCGTGCGGCGTATGCGTCAGCCGATCTGCACTTCTTCGCGCAGGTCGTGCCAGATGTCCTTGGAAATTTCGATGAAGCGCGCGTCGTAGCGCACTTCCGACATGACGCGCGGGCGCGGCAGATCGATTTCGTACACGCGCTTGAGCGTCGCGGGGCGTGCGGTCAGCACGAATACGCGGTCGGCGAGCGCGATCGCTTCCTCGAGATCGTGCGTGACGAACACGACCGAGCCCTTGTTCGCCGACCACAGCTGCAGCAGCTCGTCCTGCATCAGCGTGCGCGTCTGCATGTCGAGCGCGGAGAACGGCTCGTCCATCAGCAGGATTTCCGGCTGATTGATGAAGGTCTGCGCGAGCGCGACGCGCTTTCTCATCCCGCCGGAGAGCTGGTGCGGGTAGTGCTTCGTGAACTTGTCGAGGCCGACCTTGCGGATCCATTCCTCGGCCTGCGCATACGCGACGTCCTTCGAGCGGCCGCGGAACAGCGGGCCGGCCGCGACGTTGTCGATCACGTTGCGCCACGGGAACACCGCGTCGGCCTGGAACACGAAGCCGATGCGCGGGTCGATCCCGTCGACCGGGCGGCCCATCACGCGGACGTCGCCCGACACGGGCTTGAGCAGCCCGGTGATCAGGTTCAGCGTCGTCGACTTGCCGCAGCCGGTCGGGCCGACGATCGCGACGAATTCGCCGCGCGCGACGCTCATGCTGAAGTCGCGCAACGCGACGGTGGCCTTGCCTTCCGGCGAAATGAAGCGGCACGACACATTGCGAAATTCGATCGCCGGTGTGCTCGGAGAAACTGCCTGATTCATCGCATTCGTCCTGCGGGTGAGGAGAGCGCCGCGTGCTGCGGCGGCGCCGGGCCGGTCAACCGGGCCGGAACGGGGAACGCACGGCGGCGGGATCGCCGCCGCCGGCGTCGCTGCTTACTTCGCGTTCACGAAGTCGTTCGTGTACGTGCGCGCCAGATCGATGTGCTTGCCCTTCACCGACGGATTGAACGCCGACAGCACCTTCAGCACCGTCGCCGGGCCGTCGGCCGGCATCTTCGCGTCGGCGGTGTACATCGGCAGCGACGCCTTCAGCGCGGCCACGTACAGCGCCTTGTCCTTCTGGTAGTCGGCCGGCATCTTCGCGGCGATTTCCTCGGCGCTGTGCGTGTGGATGAACTGCATCGTCTTCGCGAACGCGTGCGCGAGCTTGGTCGCCTCCGCCTTGTGCGCATCGGCCCAGGCCGACTGCACGTACAGGCTCGCGGCCGGGTAGGTGCCGCCGAGCGCGGCGCGCGTGCCGTCGACGGTGCGCATGTCGACCAGCACCTTCGCATCGCCCATCTTCTCGAGCGCGGACACCGTCGGCTCGGTCGTCATCCCGGCGTCGATGCGGCTCTGCTTGATCGCTGCGATGAAGCTCGCGTCGGCGCCGACCGGCAGCATCGTGTACTGCGTCGACGGCACGCCGTGCGCCAGCGCGAGGTATTGGGTGAGGAAGCTCGTCGACGAGCCGAGGCCCGTCACGCCGAGCGTCTTGCCTTTCGCGTCGCCCATCGACTTGAACGTCGGCGCGGCCTTGGTCGACACCATCTCGACTTCGCCCGGCACCTGGCACAACACGGCGATCGCCTTCACATCCTTGCCCTTGCTCTGCAGGTCGACCGTGTGGTCGTAGAAGCCGACGACGCCTTGCACGGCGCCCGCAAGCAGTTCGTTCTCGGCGTCGACGCCGGCCGGCTGCGACAGCAGCTCGACGTCGAGCCCTTCGGCCTTGAAGTTGCCGAGCTCCTGCGTGAGCCGCGCGGGCAGATAGATCAGCTTCGCGATCCCGCCGACCATGATCGTGATCTTGCCGCCGTCGTCGGCGAGAGCAGGGTGAGCGGCGAGCGCGCAGCTCAGGCTGGCTGCAACGGCGAGGGTGCGCAGGATGGGTCGCATGGGGTCGTCTCCGTTCGTTGTATTCATGGCGCGATGCTTGCTGCATCGTCACGACGAGTATAGGGAGGAGAAACCTTCTGCAACCTTTCGCGGGTTGTTTGAACCTTTAGGGGTTTTCCAGCAATCCGCAAGAATTTGCGACGGTGAGGGGAAAAATGACGGGCTGATCTGGTCGGGCCGTCAAAACGGGGAAATGCCGGCGAGTTCGATTCGAGCCAGACTGCCATCCGACGCGGCAGCGACCGAGACATTCGGCCCGATCGTGTATCGGACCGACGCATCGTCGCGCCAGATCAAATATATGCATTGCGACGCGCGGTCAAGCCCGACGGCCGGCTCCGGGGCACTCGCGCGTCCGAACGCGTCGAATTCGGCCCAGAAGCTCGGCGTACGTGGCGAGACCGGTATGGGCGGCAACGTATCGACCTTTCGCCAGTAATCGACGTTGGTGTAGAAATCGAGCGATGACAAACGGCTCGCGCGGTCGAGCGTGAGGGTCAAGGTGCCGGCAATGATGATGCGAGGAGCGTCTGATGGAATGCCGAATTGCCCGTCCAGTCGGTCGCGAAGCATTGTCGGCCGAGCCGGCTGATTATCCGGCGCATAGCGAATTCCGCACGAGAGCGTGAAACTGTCCTCGTCCCAACGGACGTCGGCGATTGCCGGCGTAGCGAGCGGCGTGACGCGAACGATGATCCCGGTCATATTGGCTAACGCTTGTATATGAAATGCAGCACGGTGTAATCGCTTTCGCGAACGACGACATCGAGTTGATATCGAACAATGCAGAGGAAATTGGCGAACGGCCATGCCATGCGTGTGCTGCTTCTGTGCCGGTGTAGAGCATATTGAACGACCGGGCACTCGATGAAGCGCGCTATGTGGAATGAGCCGGTCAGGGTATTTTTTGCTCGAACCCCTGGCAATCAGACAGGTTCGAAAATTACGGCGCAGGGTGACGTGATTTCACGTCGCCGTCAGCAGCCGATGCGCGACGCGATGCTCATCGACGCTCGAAATACGATGGCGACGCGTCCGGTACGAATGCCCTTTTATCGCCATCCGGTCGTGACTCTTCCCATCGCATCGAGCCCCATGTCGAACAGATGCGACACGAACGGCACCAGGTTCGGCACCATCAGCTGCACGAGCAGCAGCCCGACCAGCATCGTTACCGGAAAACCGACCTGGAACACGCCGATCTGCGGCGCCGCGCGGTTCAGGATGCCGAGCGCGAGGTTCGCGATCAGCAGCGCCGCCACCACCGGCAGCGCGAGCAGCAGCCCCATCTCGAACACGGTCGCGCCGAACGCGGCGAGCATGCGCCAGCCGGGCGCGTGCAGCAGGTCGCCCGACACCGGCAGCGACTGGAACGACGCGGCGAGCGCCGCGAACACTTGCAGGTGGCCGTCCACCGCGAGGAACGCGAGCATCGCGACCGCGTTCAGGAAGCGGCCCATCACCGGCGTCGCGCCGCTCGTGTGCGGATCGAAGAAGGTCGCGAAGCCGAGGCCCATCGACAGCCCGATGAAGTCGCCGGCCGCCTCGACGGCCGCGAACACGAGCTGCATCGTGAAGCCCATCGCGACACCGATCAGGAACTGCGTGACGAGGATCCAGATCCCCGGTGCGGAGAACACGGTGACGTCCGGCATCGCGCCGAGCGTCGGCGCGACGACCAGCGCCATGAACGCGGCCAGGCCGATCTTCACGCGCACGGGCACCGCCGCGTGGCCGACCACGGGCGCGGTCGCGACGAGCGCGAGCATCCGCACGAACGGCCACAGGAACGCCGTGAGCCAGCCGTTGAGCTGCGCGTAGGTAACCGAGAACATCGCCGGCGGGCCGAGCCGTGCGCGCCGCTCAACCGGCGCCGAGCGTCGCGACGTGCAGCAGCGTCTGCCGCAGGTAGTCGAGCATCGTCGTCAGCATCCACGGGCCGGCGATCACGAGCGTCGCGGCAACCGCGAGCAGCTTCGGGATGAACGACAGTGTCGCTTCGTTGATCTGCGTCGCGGCCTGGAACAGGCTCACGACGAGGCCGACTGCGAGCGCGACCAGCAGCAGCGGGGCCGCGAGCAGCAGGCCGACCATCATCGCCTGGTGCGCCAGCGTCATCACTTGTTCGGGCGTCATCGCGCGTGTTCCTCCGCTTACGTGAAGCTCTGCGCGAGCGAGCCGATCAGCAGCTGCCAGCCGTCGACCAGCACGAACAGCATCAGCTTGAACGGCAGCGACACGGTGGACGGCGACACCATCATCATCCCCATCGACATCAGCACGCTCGCGACAACCATGTCGATGATCAGGAACGGGATGAACACCGTGAAGCCGATCTGGAAGCCGGTCTTCAGCTCGCTCGTGACGAACGCGGGCACCAGCAGCGACAGCGGCACGTCCTCGGGGCCCTGCATCGGTGCGGCCTTCGAGATCTTCGCGAACAGCGCGAGATCGGTCTCGCGGGTCTGCTTCAGCATGAAGGTCTTGAACGGCGCGACGCCGCGCTGCACGGCCTGCTCCATCGGCATCGAGCCGTCGGAGAACGGCTTGTAGCCGTCGTTGTACGCACGGTCGAGCACCGGCGACATCACGAAGAAGGTGAGGAACATCGCGAGGCCGACGAGCACCTGGTTCGGCGGCGTCGTCGCGGTGCCGAGCGCCTGGCGCAGCAGCGACAGCACGATGATGATGCGCGTGAAGCTCGTCATCATCAGCAGCATCGCGGGCAGGAACGACAGCATCGTGAGCAGCAGCATCGTCTGCACGCTCAGCGAATAGGTGGTGCCGCCGTGCGGGCCCGGGCTCGCGTTGAACGCGGGCAGGCCGTTCGCCTGCGCGTAGACAAGCGCCGGGGCGAGACAGAGGATCAGCACGGGCGCGATGCGCGCCGCGCGCCGCAGGATTGCGTGTTTCATCGGAATGCGAGGTCGGAAAAAGGGCGCGGCGCCATGTCAGCGGTCCTTGCCGCGACCGAGGCGTTTCGCGGCTTCGCTCGCGAGCGCGTCGCGAAACCGCGAGCCGAACGTGCCGGGCAAGCCGGCGTCGGACGCATTGCCGCCGGCGGACGCGTCGGCCGAGGTCGAACCCGCGGTCGCGGCGGCCGCCGCCGAACCGGCCGGCAGCGTATGCAGCAGGCGCACGTTGCCCGGCGCGACGCCGAGCACGAGCCAGGTGTCGCCGATCTCGACGATCGTCGCGCTTTCCTTCGCGCCGAGCCCGACGCTCGACACGACCTTCAGCGGGCCGCCGCGCCGCGCCGGCTGGAAGCCGAAGCGGCGCGCGAGCCATGCGCACGCGAACACGAGGCCGATCACGACCGCGAGCCCGACGAGCGTCTGCAGCACCGCGCCGATGCCGAGCGACGGTGCGGCCGAACCGACCGTCACGCTCGACGCGATCGAACCGGCGTGGTTGACGGCGTTCATGTCGGCGGCGCTTGCCGGCGCGCACGCGATCGCCGCGGCGACGGCAAGCGCCGTCGCGGAGATCGCGCCGCATGCGCGCTGGACGGGCATCACGATGTTCAACGATTCAGCTTCCGGATGCGTTCGGCCGGCGTGATGATGTCGGTCAGGCGAATCCCGAACTTGTCGTTGACCACCACGACCTCGCCCTGCGCGATCAGGCAGCCGTTCACGAGCACGTCCATCGGCTCGCCGGCCATGCCGTCGAGTTCGACGACCGACCCCTGCGCGAGCTGCAGCAGGTTGCGGATCGCGATCTTCGTGCGGCCGAGCTCCACGGTCATCTTGACCGGGATGTCGAGGATCATCTCGATGTCGTTGTGCGTCGAGCTCGCTGCGGCCTTCGACAGCGGCTGGAACACGCCGGCGCCCGTCGCACCCACCTGCACCGGCTGCTCGTTCTGCTCGGCGAGCGCGGCCGCCCAGTCGTCCATGCCCGGATCTTCCTCTGCCGCGGCCGGCGCCTGCGCGTCGGCGGCCGATGCCGCGAGGGCTGCATCGGCCATCGCTTGCATGTCGTCGTCGGGCGTCTGGTTCAGCTCACTCATATCCACCTTCCTTCATCGAATCGCTCGCGCCGATCATCTTCTGCACGCGCAACGCATATTGACCATTGAAAATTCCGTAGCCGCATTCCATCACCGGCACGCCGTCGACCTTCGCGGTGATCGTGTCCTCGATCTCCAGCGGCAGCACGTCGCCCGCGCGCAGGTTCAGGATCTTCTCGAACGTCGACGAGATCTCGGCCAGATTCGCGGTCAGCTCGACCTCGGCGGCCTGCACCTGCTGCGACAGCACGCGCACCCAGCGGCGATCGACTTCGAGTGCCTCGCCCTGGATCGGCGAGCTGAGCACGTCGCGGATCGGCTCGATCATCGAGTACGGCATGCAGATGTGCAGGGTGCCGCCCGTCGGTCCGAATTCGATCGAGAACTGCGTGACGATCACGATCTCGTTCGGCGTCGCGACGTTCGCGAACTGCGTGTGCATTTCCGAGCGCACGAATTCGAACTGCAGCGGCCGCACGCTCTTCCACGCGCTCGCGTAGTGCTCGAACACGAGGTTCAGCAGCTTGCCGATGATCCGCTGCTCGGTGGCCGTGAAATCGCGGCCCTCGACGCGCGTGTGGAAGCGTCCGTCGCCGCCGAACAGGTTGTCGACGACGAAGAACACGAGGTTCGGGTCGAACACGAACAGCGACGTGCCGCGCAGCGGCTTCACGTGCACGAGGTTCAGGTTCGTCGGGATCGGCAGGTTGCGGGTGAATTCGCTGTACTTCTGCACCTTCACCTGGCTCACGGAGATTTCCGCCGTGCGCCGCATGAAGTTGAAGATGCCGATCCGCAACAGGCGCGCGAAGCGGTCGTTGATGATCTCGAGGCCGGGCATCCGGCCGCGGACGATTCGCTCCTGCGTCGCGATGTTGTAGGGGCGGACGCCCGATGTGTCGCGCTGCTCGTCGACCGCATCGGTTTCGCCCGTGACGCCCTTGAGGAGGGCATCGACCTCCTCCTGGGACATGAACTCCTGGTGACCCATACGCGCTCCTTTCTCGGCCGCGTTACTGGACGACGAACTCGGTGAACAGGACGTCGTCGACCTTCGCGCGCTGATTGCCCGGCTGCGTCGGCTGCTCGATCAGGTCCCGCAGCTCGTTCGCGAGCGAACGTTTGCCGTCCGGCGTCGCGAGTTCCTCGGGATGCTTGTTCGACAGCGCGAGCAGGATCCGGCTGCGGATTTCCGGCATCCGCGCGGTCAGTTGCTCCTGCGCCTTCGGGTCGGTGAGCTTCAGCGACAGGCCGACGCGCAGGTAGTGCTGCGCGCCGTCGTCGGACTGCAGGTTCACGGTCAGCGGGTCGAGCGCGAAAAACGCCGGCGCGGCAAGCGGCGCCGGCTCGGCGGGCGCGCTCGCATGGCCGACGCCTGCCTTGCCCAGGAACACGTACATGCCGCCGGCGGCGGCGGCGGCCGCGCCCAGCGCGATGACGGCGATGAGCGCGATGCGCTTGAACTTGCCGGATGAAGCCGGCTTGTCGGCGGTCGGGGTTGCGGTCGTGGCCATGTGAATGCGTGCGTGATGTCTCGTAGCATGCATTGTTCGGCATCCGGGCCGAGGCCGATGGGCGGAAAAGAGGGGGGAATTGCAGCTATCTCAGCCGATTGTCCCGATGCTCGGCCGGGTGTCGGCTCGATGCCGGGCAGCAACGGCGAGGAAAACGAGAGGTGGGGGCGGAGCGGGGGCGGGAGTCGGGCCGTCAGACGGAGCGAGCGGGCAGAACGGCTGGGCGGGCGGTTGCCGCCGCCCGGTGCATCGTCAGATCGGCAATAGCGACAGCAGCGGCGCGATCAGCACCATCGCGACGCCCGCGATCATCATCGTCAGGCTCGACACGACGCCTTCCTCGCTGCCGATCTCGCGCGCCTTCGCCGTGCCCACGCCGTGGGCGGCCGCGCCGAACAGCGCGCCGCGCGCGAGCCGCGTGCGCATCGGCACGAGCGCCAGCACCAGTTCGCCGAGCAGCATCCCGCAGATGCCGGTCGCGATCACGAAGAGCGCCGTGAGATCCTTCGGCGCGTGGATCTTGTCCGACACGGCGAGCGCGAACGGCGTCGACACCGAGCGCGTCATCAGCGAGCGCTGCAGCTCGGGCGACAGATGCAGCAGCTTCGCGAGCAGCAGCGACCCGCATACGCCCGCGGAGATCCCGACCGCGACGCCGACCGACAGCGACAGCCAGTGGCGGCGGATCAGCTCGCGATACTCGTAGATCGGCACCGCGAACGCGATCGTCGCCGGGCCGAGCAGCCACATCAGCCAGCGCGTGTCGCGGAAATAGACCGAATACGGGATGCCGGTCAGCAGCACGAGCAGCACCAGCACGCCCGGCACGAACACGAGCGGCGAGAACAGCAGCGTCTTCTTGTACGCATAGAGCCGCTTCGACGCGAAATAGAGCACGACCGTCAGCACGAAGCAGCCGACGGAGATCGCGGTATTCACGCGGTCGGCGGGCAGGGTCGAAAGCGCGGCGAGCATGGGCGGCTCCGGCTCAGTGAGCGACGGCGCTCAGGCGCGTACGGCGGCGCTCGGCGAAGACGCGCTGCGCGGCGAGCCGACGTTCGAGCTTCGCGGCCAGATCGACCGCCACGGCCACCGCGACCATCACGAACGCGGTGCCGGCGAGCATCACCAGCGCGATGCGCCAGCCGTCCTCGCGGAACAGCCCGCCGTACTGCACGGCCGCGACGGCGGCCGGCACGAAGAACAGCAGCATGTCGGACAGCAGCCAGTTCGCGCCGTCCTTCACCCATGCCGGTGCGACGCGGCCCGAGAACAGCAGCACGAGCAGCACCGCGAGGCCGATCACGCCGGACGGAATCGGCAGCCCGACCTTGCGCACGGCCCAGTCGACCGCCATCCATAGCACGCCGAGCGCGGCGGCCTGCAGCACGATCCGGCCCGTGTGCGCGAGGTTGCCCGATGCGGCAGGGCGGGCGGCGGCAGTGGCGGTCGGCTTGTTCATGACGGGCTCCATCCAGATGTTTCGGTCGATGGCGTCAGTATAGGGTTTCCCCTAACCATAAATAAAATGACTTGTCTCTATCCTTGTCATTCCAATTCGGAATTCGTTTTGATGTTGCCGCACCAATCTGGGGAGTGATCGATGGAATTGCGCGCGCTGCGGTACTTCGTCGAGGTGGTTCGCCAGCAGAGCTTCACCGCGGCGGCCGACAAGCTGTTCGTCACGCAGCCGACCATCAGCAAGATGGTGAAGGCGCTGGAAGACGAGATCGGTTCGCCGCTCCTGCTGCGCGACGGCCGGCAGATGGTGCTGACCGACGCCGGGCGGATCGTGTTCCAGCGCGGCCAGGACGTGCTCGCCGCGCAGGCGCAGCTGCAATCGGAGCTGAACGATCTCGGCACGCTCGGACGCGGCGAGCTGACCATCGGCGTTCCCCCGCTCGGCGGTTCACTGTTCACGCCGATCATCGCCGCCTACAAGCAGCGCTATCCGAACATCGAGCTGAAGCTGTTCGAGCAGGGCGCGCGGATGATCGAGGCCGCGCTGACGTCGGGCGAGCTGGAGCTCGGCGGGCTGCTCGAGCCGGTCGATCCCGGCACGTTCGAGCGGCTGCCGATGGTGCGTGCGCCGCTGTGGCTTGTCGCGCCGCGCGAGTCGCGCTGGGAGGAGCACGCGACCGTACCGCTCGCGGATCTCGCGCGCGAATCGTTCGTGTTCTATGCGGAAAGCCTCGCGCTGCACGATGCGGTGCTCGATGCGTGCCGGCAGGCCGGCTTCACGCCGTCGATCGTGAGCCGCAGCGGCCACTGGGATTTCATGGCCGCGCTCGTGCATGCGGGCGTCGGCATCGCGTTGCTGCCCGAGCCGTATTGCCGGCGGCTCGACGCGGGCCAGTTCACGTGCCGGCCGATCGTCGAGCCGGAAATCACGTGGGCGATCGCGCTCGGCTGGCTGAAGAAAGGCTACCTGTCGCACGCGGCGCGGGCATGGCTCGACGTCGCGCGGGCGACGCTGCCGCTCGCGCCGGGCGACGATCTCGCGTTTGGCGGATTGCGGGCGCGGGAATGAAGGGTGGCGCCCTGGCTCGGCGTAAATCAGACGTGCTGAATCGGGCCCGGATACCGGGCCACCGTATGGTCGTGCGTGAGCAACGTGACGCCTTCCGAAATCGCCTGAGCAATCAGGAGTCGATCGAACGGATCGCGATGCACTGCCGGCAGTTGTTCGACTGCGAGAACATGCGTGCTCGTGATCGGCAATTCGACGTAGCCGGCGTCGAGCAGATTGCGACGCAGCGCGTGCGGATCGACCTGAAAATCGTCGCGGTCGAGCCCGCGCTTGATCACGATCTCCCAGAGACTGGCGACGCTGAACAACAGGGCATGGGCGGGATCCTCGATGAGCGTACGGGCACGATCCGGCAATTCGGCCGCGTCCGCCGCCGCCCAAAGAATCAGGTGCGTGTCGAGCAGCAGTTTCACGCGTCGCCCTCGAACAGCTTCCGGATGGCCTCGTCACCCATCGTGTCGAAGTCGGCCGGCACCACGATCTGCCCCTTCATGAAGCCGATCCTGGGCGGCCGGGTCGCCTCGGGCGCATCGATCGGCACAACCTTGACGAGCGGCTTGCCGGCCTTCGCGATCACGAAGGGTTCACCCGCGTGAACTGCCTCGTCGATCAGACGCGACAGGTTCGTCTTCGCGTCATGCATGTTGTAGGTCTGCATGGCCATCCCTCAAATAAACTAAGTTTAGTACAACCTTAGCTTAGTTCATATGGTGCATGTCCGCAACACCGCGGTCGCCTGCCGACAGGCCTGGCCGCGCCCGACCGTCAATGCCCCATCGCCGGTCCCGCGCCCTTCTTCGGCTTCGTGATCCACACGAGCGCCGCGAGCGCGATGAACATCACCGCCGACAGGTGGAAGAAGTCGTTGGTCGCCATCATGAAGCCCTGCTGCGTGACGAGCTGATTGAGTTGCGCATTGGCCGTCTGCCCGACGATGCCGAGCTGCGCGAGCGCGCCCTGGTAGTCGGTCGTGTTCTGCGCGTAGACGCTCACCGACTCCGACAGCCGCGCATGATGGTAGATCGCGTCGTTCTCCCAGAACGTCGAGCTGGCCGCGGTGCCGATCGCGCCGGACAGCGTGCGCAGGAAATTCGACAGCCCCGACGCGCTCGCGAGCCGCTCGTCGGAGATGCTCGACAGCGTGATCGTCGTCATCGGCACGAAGAAGCACGCGACGCCGATGCCCTGCACGAGCCGCGGCAGGATCACGTGGTTGAACGGCACGTCGAGCGTGAACGTCGCGTTCCACAGCGACACGCCCGCGAACACGATGAACGCGAAGCTCGCGACCATCCGCAGGTCGAGCCGGTGCATGTTGCGGCCGATCAGCGGCGACAGCACGAGCGCGAGCAGCCCGACCGGCGCGGTCGCGAGGCCGGCCTTGCCGGCCGTGTAGCCCATCACGGTCTGCAGCCACAGCGGGAAGATCACGACCGAGCCGAAGAACGCCATGAAGCCGAACGAGATGATCAGCGCGCCGAGCGCGAAGTTGCGGTCCTTGAAGAGCGTGAGGTCGACCACCGGCTCCTTCTCGGTCGCCTCCCACACGAGCATGAATGCGAGCGACACGACCGCGATCAGCGCGAGCGCGACGATGAACGACGAGTTGAACCAGTCTCGGTCCTTGCCGAGGTCGAGCATCATCTGCAGGCACGACACGCCGATCACGAGCAGCGCGAGGCCGATTGCGTCGATCCGCTGTTTCGACGTCTTCGTTTCGCGACCGCGCAGCAGGAAGTACGCGCAGGTCGCCGAGAACACGCCGATCGGCAGGTTGATGTAGAAGATCCACGGCCACGTGTAGTTGTCGCTGATCCAGCCGCCCAGTAACGGACCGAAGATCGGCGCGACGATCACCGTCATCGCCCATAGCCCGAGCGCGAGCCCGCGTTTCGCGGGCGGGTAGCTGCGCATCAGGATCGTCTGCGACAGCGGCACCATCGGCCCCGACACGAGGCCCTGCAGCAGCCGGAACGCGATCAGCGTCTCGAAATTGGTCGCGAGGCCGCACAGCGCCGACGCGATCGTGAACGCGAGCACCGACATCGTGAACAGCCGCACCTCGCCGACCCGGCGCGCGAGCCAGCCGGTCAGCGGCACCGCGATCGCGGACGCGACCGAGTACGACGAAATCACCCACGTGCCTTCGCTCGTCGCGACGCCGAGGCTGCCCGAGATGGTCGGCACCGCGACGTTCGCGATCGACGTGTCGAGCACTTCCATGAAGGTGCCGAGCGCAAGCCCGACGGTCAGCAGCGCGAGCGCGCCGCCGGTCAGCGGCGCGGGTTCGGCAGCGGGGGAGGGGGCGGATGCCGTGGTGGCGGACATCGGAATCTCCTAGACGCGGCGCGCGCGACGCGCCGGCACAACGCACGGACGCGCGATGCAGCGCGGCCCGGCCGGGTGGAATGAAAAAGGGAAAAAGCGGAGCGCGTGCCTCGTCATTTTCTGCCCAGACAGAGAAATAAGCGAACGTTTAACTTGGACATGAGGGCTCCGCGCGCATCAGCAGTCGGGTTCGTCGGGCTTCGGACAGCCGGTCGAGCCGAGTCCGTTGGCGATGAAGCGTTGCAGCAGGCCGGTGAGCGTCGCGAGTTCGTCGGCCGAGAAGCCTTCGAGCTGCGCATTGAGCACGGTCGCGACCAGCGACGGCAACGCGCGGGCGGCGTCGACGCCGCGTTCGGTCAACGTCAGCTCGATCATCCGGCGATCCTGCTCGCTGCGCGTGCGCGCGATCAGCCCCTTGCGTTCGAGCCGGTCAAGCATGCGCGTCATCGAACCGCTGTCGTACGACATCTTGCGCGACAGTTCGAACGGCGTGCGTGCGTAGCCGCGCGACAGCAGCAGGATCACGCCGATCTGCTGCGCGGTGAGGTCGAGCGGCTCGAGCGCGCGATCCATCCGCTCGACGAGCGCCTGCTTCGCCTTCGACAGGTAATAGCCGAGGCTCGTTTCCAGCGCGATGTTCTCGGGATCGTAGAGGCCGCCGGTCATACGATTGCGCGCGCAGCAATAGTGCGTTTCGGGTTAAAACGCGTCCAGTATCTTGAAAAATGATTGCTTAGTCAATATTATTTGAGTCAACCAGTTACGACGTGCATGTTGCACTGCCGGAGACTATGTTCTGACCGATTGGCCCGCGCTGCCGGGCACCCGAGGATGTTCGCGATGCTGTTCCTGAAAAATGCCGCCGGCGCGCTGCGCCGCAACCTGACCGATACCGCTCATCATATGTTTTCCGGGCCGCACCGCGGCTGGAAAATCGCGCTGTACGTGACGATGCTGGTCGTGCCTGGCGGCTCGCTCGCGGCGCTCGGGTTCGCGTGGTTCGATCATCGCCGGCAGCGCAACGCGAAGGGCGGCGTCCGCCGCACGAGCCAGCCGGCCGCGACGGAGCCGTCGACATGGCGGGCCGCCGAACCCGTCGCGGCGCCCGTGCGCTGCCACTGACGCCGCACCGCCTGCGCGCACCACACTATCCGGCCTGATCGCCGGCCGCGTCACGCGCGGCCGGCGTCATCCACCCGTTCGCACGCCCGTTTTCCCGCAAGCAAGCCGTAATGGCCGGTAAACCGGCCGGTCGCGCCGGTAACACATCCGGCCCGCCGCGCACCGTACCCTTAGGGCTGCGCAGCTTTCCCGCCGTCAGTTACCATTTGTCCGCCAGCGGCATGACGACCGCACCGCGCGGCGCCGCCCGCCGGTCGCCGCGCCCAGACAGGAAAACCACCATGCCGTACACCTCACTCCCGCGCGCCGTTCGCCCGCTGAGCGCCGCCGTCGCCATTGCGACGGCCGTGCTGCTCGCCGGCTGCGCCGTCGGGCCCGACTATCACCGGCCCGACACGTCGATCCCCGCCGCCTTCAAGGAAGCGCCGGCCGGCTGGAAAGTCGCGCAGCCCGCCGATCGCGCCGACCGCGGCGCGTGGTGGACGGTCTACGGCGACCCGCAGCTCGATGCGCTGATCGGCAAACTCAACGCGTCGAACCAGACCATCGCGCAATCGGCGGCCGCCTACCGGCAGGCGCGCGCGCTCGTCACCGAGGCGCGCGCCGCGTATTTCCCGACCGTCGGGCTGACCGCATCGGGCTCGCGCGCGCGGACGCCGCGCACCTCGCTGTCGTCGGGCTCGTCGTCGAATTTCGGCAGCGGGTCGACGGGGTCGATCAACAACAGCTACAGCGTCGGCCTCGACGCCAGTTGGGAACCCGATCTGTGGGGCAAGGTGAGCCGCACCGTCAGCGCGCAGCGCGCCGGCGAAGCGGCCGCCGCGGCCGATCTCGCGAACGCGCGGCTGTCGCAGCAGGCGCTGCTCGCGCAAACCTATTTCCAGTTGCGCACGTCCGATGCGCTGCAAAAGCTGCTCGACGACACCGTGAAGTCGTACGAACGGTCGCTGCAGCTCACGCAGAACCAGTACGCGCAGGGCGTCGCCGCGCGTGCGGACGTGATCCAGGCGCAGACGCAGTTGCAGAGCGCGCAGGCCGCGCAGATCGACAATGGCGTCGCCCGCGCGCAGTACGAGCATGCGATCGCGACGCTGATCGGCGAACCGGCGTCGACCTTCTCGCTGCCGCCGAACCCGCTCGCGGCCGAGCCGCCGATCACGCCGGTCGACGTGCCGTCCGCGATCCTCGAGCGCCGGCCCGACATCGCGGCGGCCGAGCGCCGCGCGGCGGCCGCGAACGAGCAGATCGGCGTCGCGATCGCCGCGTTCTTCCCCACGCTCACGCTGTCGGCCACCGGCGGCTTCCAGAGTTCGGTGTGGTCGCAGCTGTTCACGTTGCCGGCGCGCTTCTGGACGGTCGGCCCGCAGCTCGCGGCCACGCTGTTCGACGCGGGTCTGCGCGCCGCGCAGACCGACGCCGCGCGCGCGACCTACGATCAGGACGTCGCCGCCTATCGCCTCGCGGTGCTCACCGCGTTCCAGGACGTCGAGGACAACCTCGCGTCGCAGCGCATTCTCGCGCAGGAAATCGACGTGCAGCGGCAGGCCGTCGACAGCGCCGAGCACTCGCTCGCGATCGTCACGAACCAGTACAAGGCCGGCACGGTCGCCTACCTGAACGTGCTGACCGCGCAGACCACCGCGTTCACCGCCCAGCAGAAGCTCGCGACGATCGCCGGCCAGCGGATGGTGTCGTCGGTCGGGCTCGTGAAGGCACTCGGCGGCGGCTGGAACGTATCGGAGATGGCGCGCGAGAACGGCGACATGGCCGCGCCGGCGCCTTTGCCGGCGTCCGGTGCGGCCGCGCCCGCGGCCACCGTACCGTCGGCCGCCGCGCAGCTCGCGCAGAAGTAGGAAGGGAAGCGGGCGACGCGCGCGTTCAGCGCTGCGCGTCGCCGAAGATCAGCGACACCTGGTTGTTGCCGATCGGGTGCCCAAGCAGGTTCAGCAGCCCGGCGAGGTTCGCCTGCTGCTCGGGCGCCGCATGCGCGGTCCCGCGGAATGCGCCCTGGCCAGGGCCGAAGCTGCCGTGCCCGTCGAGGAACAGCGGGCCCTGCGTCGTCGATAGATCGAGATCGGCGCCCACACCCTTCGCCTGCAATACCGCCCGGTACGAACCGAGCGGTTTCACGCGCGACACGCGCGAACTCATCGAATCGATCGTCACCGTCAACTGGCCGAACGCGTTGTTGCCGAACAGCCGCCAGTCGCTCCAGCCGAGCCGCACGTCGCCCTGCAGGTCGAGCGTGTTGAACGGCGTGCCGAGCCCCGCGAGCAGCGATGCGGGCACGGCCATCGTGCCCGCCGACAGCACCGCGCCGCGCCACGTCGCATCGAGCGTGACCGCATCGGGCATCGCTTCCGTCTGCCGCATGCGCATCTGCACGCGTCCGGTCAGCAGCGGCCAGAAGCGCGTGGTCCATTCGACCCGGCCCGGCAGCAGCGTCGCCGCGCTCTGATCGGCGCCGGGCGCGAGCATCAGCGTGCCCGAGCCGTGCCACAGCGACCCGTCCGGATCGACGAGGTTCACGTGGCCGCCGGTCGCCCGCGCGAACTGCGGCGCGATCCATGCGGCCGGCGCGAGCGCGACGAGCGTCACCGCCGTCGCCAGGCCGCCCGCCAGCACCCACGGCAACACGGCGACGAGCCACCTTGCCCACGGCCGCATCGGCCGGCCTTCGTTTGCGTCATCCACTGCCGTCATCTATTTCTGGACGGAAGGTTGCATCACGGCCGTCAGGTCCACCTGGCCGTCGTCCTTCAGCGCCGTGGCGTGCGCTTCGCCGACCTGCACCTTGAACTGCCGGCGCGCATCGTCGAGCCACTGGGTCCATGCCGGGAACGACACGTTCTTCATCTGGATCTGCACGCCGTTGCCGACGATCTGCACCTGCGCGCCCTGCAACCCGTGATCGGACAGCGACGCGGTGAGCGCGTCCTTCAGCGCGAGACCGGTCGGCGCGACACCCTGCGCGGCGGCCGTCAGCGACTTCGCCTCGTTCGCCTGCGCGGTCATCTGCGCGAGTTCGTGACGCATCGTCGGCAGTTCGCGCTGGATCCGCGCGCGGCCTTCCTGAGCGGGCGACCACAGCACCGAATACGCGATCGTGACCGCCAGCACGGCGCCGCCCCAGCCGAGCAGCGTCTTCTCGCGCGGCGAGCGCTCGCCCCAGAACTGGGCCAGCGTCTGGTTCAGTTGTTCGGTTTTCATGAGCGGCTCCGGATCGTCCATTTGCCCGTGTTGCTGTCGACTTCGCCGGACAGTCCGTTACGCGCGAGGCGCTGCGTGAAATCGGGATCGACCTTGACCTCCGGCTTGAAGCCGACGTCGAGCCGCCGGTCGTGATAGTCGAGCGATGCGATGCCGTTCAGCGGCAGCGCGCCCATCGAGCGCGACAAGCCGCTCGACAGCGCGAGGAAATCGTTCGGCGACAGCTCGCCGGCCGCGAGGCGCAACTGGTCGAGCTGACGCTGCATCTGCGCGGGCGGGTCGAGCACGGTGGTCGTCTTCGGGAACGCGGACAGCAGCGTCTCGGTGATCTGCGCGGACAGCGCATCGCGCTCGCGCGACAGCTTCCACCAGTGCAGGTTCATCCCGATCACCGCGACGCCGAGCGTCGCCGCGGCAAGCGCGATCGGCACGCGCAGACGCTTCACCGTCGCGCGGTCGAAGCGCCACGGCTGCGATTCGAATTCGAACTGGCACAGATCGAATGGCTCGGTCAGCGCCCGGCGCGCGAACGTGTCGAACGACAGCGGCGCGGCGCCCGGCAGCAGCGGACCGTCGGTGCGGCTGACCGACGCGAGCCGCGGCTCCGCGCCCGGTTCGCCGAGTTCGTACAGTTCGATGTCGCCGCCGCCGGCGAGCGCGGCCAGCGTGCCGGCCGCGCGCGACGCGGGCGCCGCGAAACCTTCGCCGAGCGCGCCGCGCGCGACCGCCAGCTCGAGGCGCGGCGCACCGGCCGCCGCCGGCAGCGCGCCGGCTTCGACGAGCACCGGTTCGACCGCCGTCGCAAGCCCGAGCACCGCGGCGACCGTCGCCGGGCGGGCAGGCGGCGCGGCCACGGCCGCGACCGCGGCAAGCGGGGCGGCGTCGATGGCCTCGCCGTCGGCCAGCACGGCGGATGCCGCTTCGGCCGGCGCGCGCGGCGCCGGCAGGCAGCGGGTCGCGGGCACCGCGCTCAGGTGCCGGTGGCCGGCCGCCGCGAACGCATCGCAGATCGTGCGGAACCACGCGCGATCGACGACGGCCAGCACGCGGCGCCCGTCGGGCAGCGCGGCCGGGTCGAGCGCGATGTGGCAGCCGAGCGGATCCTGGATCAGCTGATCCTCGACGATGTTGGGCAGCGCCTGGCGCAGCTTCGGCCCCTTCAGCGGCGGCACGGTCGCGGCCAGCAGCAGCACGTCGCGCGCGGCGACGATCAGCACCGTCGCGCTCGCCCGCGGCAGCAGCGCCAGCGCCGCGCGGCCCGCGCGCTGCACCTGGCCGGCCTTGTCGACGAGCGTGAACGGCAGCTCGGGCCACTGCCATTCCTGCAACGGCACGGCAGGCTCGCGCGGCGGCAAAGAAACAATCAACGTGCTCACAAGAGCTCCTCTCCCGATTGGCGTCGTTATAGCTGGTCGCGGATACGCACGACCCGCGTCGAGTGCGTGGTCGGATCACGATACACGAGCGAGGTGCGGTCGACCTCCGCGCGTTCGTGCTGGATCCGGCCATGCACGATGAAATAGCTCGAATTGACGTCGACGAGGCTCGAGTCGATCGTCACGTTCGGCGGCGCGCCGGCGCCGCGCAGCGCGAGCTGCACGTCGCCGACGTTCCGGAAAAACACGGTCTCGCGGCGCGACACGAGCGCCTGCGCGGACGACACGCTCATCCCCGGCACCAGCGCCGCGATCACTTCGGCCGGCGCGGTGTTCATGTTCACGGGCGTCGTGGTCGGCAGCACGGTGACGAACGGGCGCAGCCGCGCGACCATCTCGGGCGTCACGCCGTCGACGTCGAGCAGGCTGTCGACGCGCGTCATCATCAGCGGCGCGGGCCCGCGGTCCCCGCCGGACATCCCGGGATCGTCGGTGAAGCCGCTGCCCTGCATGTCGCCGCTCGTCACCGGGGCGGTCGCGGCGTTCGCGGCGGTCCCGCCGCCGCCGGGCAGGTTCGGCATCTGGAACCGCGTGGCCGAATGCAGCAGGCCCGCCCGCACCTGCAGCGCGATGCGCTTCGCGAACGCGCTGTCGTAGCCGAGCGTCGTCAGCAGGCGCTGGAACGCCTGCATCTGCGTGACGTTCAACTGCAGCACGCCGGGCGCCGGCGACGACACGAGGTTGCGCAGGTTGAACTTCGCCTGCGCGTCCTCGATCGAGCCGGAGATATAGGTGTCTTCGCCGCCGCTGTCGTTGGGCGCGCCGATCCGGCCGAGGAAATCCGACAGTTTCGTCTTCGCGATCGGTACGCCCCAGATCCCGCCGAGATACGTGATGCCGGGCGCCGTGTCGCCTTCGGAGCGCAGGATCATCCGGGTCCAGTCGAGCGCGCCGCGCGCAACCCACTGCGCCTGCGCGATCGTGCGCTGGTTCTCGATGCGGCGGATCTGCACCTGCTGGCGCCACAGCATCCCCGATACCAGGATCGCCGACAGCGCGACCACGAGCAGCGCGGTGATGATCGCGGCGCCGCGCTGGCGGCGTGCAGGCATTCGGCGGGCAGGGCGCGCACGCATCGTCATTCCCCGACGAGGAAGATGCGCGTGACCGGCACGCGCAGCGACGTCGCGCCGATGCTGACCTGCAGCCCGGTCACCGCGCGCGCGGGCGGCGCGTTGCCGATCTGCGGCACCTTGAGCGCGTCGTTGTTCTGCGCGAGCGCTTCGTCGGCCGTCTGCAGGTTGGTGGTCCAGCCCACGCGCGGCACGTACAGCTTCGCGTCGATCGCGCCGACACCGCCCATCAGCGCGACCCAGCTCCAGCCTTCGACGCTGCTGTCCTTCAGCAGGGTGCGCAGCCGGTTCGTGTCGTCGATCGGCGGCGATGCATAGCGCACGACGCGGCCGCCGGCGATCCGGTAGCGGACCACCTGCAGCCGCGGCGCGACGCCCGGCACGTCGAGTTCGCGCACGATCTGCAGCGTATTGCCGGCGACGCCGATCGCCGGCTGGCCGGCCTCGTCGTCGGTCGCGGCGAGCCGCGCGTCGATGCGCATCTGGTCGAACATCTGCGCGAACACGCGCTCGTCTTCCATGGCGGACGCGACCTTGTCGCGACCGCGCATGATCTGGTCGAGCCCGCGCCACGCGAGGATCGCGACCACCGCGAGAATCGCGATCGCGATCATCAGCTCGATCAGCGTGAAGCCGCGGGCCGGGCGGGCCGGGGGGGCCGGGGGGGCGGATGGGCGGCGCATCGGCGCGTCAGAGCGGACGGCTGGTTTCATTCGCGACCACCGTCACCATCTGCGCGAGCACGCCGGCGTGGCCGGGCATGCTCACCGAAATCCGCACGCGCCGGAACACCGGGTTCGGTGTCGTGCTCACGCGCTGCGTGCAGACGAGCTGCACGTTGCCTTGCGGGCAGTCGAAACTCTGCTCGCCGACCTCCGGCCACGCATGCGTGAGGCGCAACTGCGCGAGCGCGTTGTCGGCGCTCCAGCCGGCGAGCAGCCGGCGATGCAGGTCGGACGCGTTGGTCGCCATCGTGCCGACCGCGCGGATCGACGCGGCGAGCGCAACCGCGATGATCGCGAGCGCGACCAGCACCTCGATCATCGTGAAGCCGCGGGATGAAGAAACGGGGAAGGGCAGGCGACGACGCATCGTCATTGCACCTCGTAGCGGCCGTTGCCGGTGCCGACGATCGTCGCGCTGCCGGCGGCCGAATGCAGCGTCACGCGCACCGGCGTGTCGATGCTCTCGGTGCCGAACACGACGCGGTTCGCGTGCGTGTCCGACCTCGGGTAATCGATGTCGGCGCCGGTGACGCCGCCGTCCCAGTCGCGCGGGCGCAGCAGGTCGTCGCGCAGCGTGCGCCAGCCGTCGGGCGAACTCACGTCGAAACGGAAACCGTGCGCGGTCGGCTGCCACGCGATCGGCCGCGCGCGCACCTGCGCTTCGTCGCCGGCCGTCTCGAACAGCAGCGCGATGCGCTGCGCTTCCTCGCGCAGGTCGGTGCGCGGATTGCGCGTCAGCGACAGCGACGCGAGCGACACGAGCAGCCCCGCGATCACGAGCACGACCAGCATTTCGAGCAGCGTGAAGCCGCGCGCGCGACGCCGCGCCGCGCCGCGCTTCGTCAAGCCGCCATCGGCACCGGCCGGTACGGACGGCACCGCACCGCGACGCACACGGCAGTCGCGGCCGCAGCGGAAAGTCGTGCGCATGGCGAGCATGAAGAGCGGCAATGAAACGTCGGGGCGATCAGCGTCGGCTTATTGCCACGAGCCGATGTCGGAGTCGTTGCTCTCTCCGCCTTCCTTGCCGTCGGCGCCGTAGCTGAACACGTCGATCTCGCCGTGCACGCCCGGGTTCAGGTACTTGTACCCGTTGCCCCACGGGTCGTTCGGCAGGCGCTCGAGATAGCCGCCATCCTTCCAGTTGTTCGGGATCGGGTCGGTGGTCGGCTTCTGGATCAGCGCATTCAGGCCCTGCTCCTGGGTCGGATAGCGGCCGTTGTCCAGACGGTACAGCTTGAGCGCCTGCATGATCGTGCCGATGTCCTGCTTCGCGGCGATGCGGCGCGCCTCGTCCGGGCGGCTCATGATCTTCGGCACGATCAGCGCCGCCAGGATCCCGAGGATTGCGACCACCACCATGATCTCGATCAGCGTGAAACCGCGCTGACGACGCACGGCCGCGTTGCGGCGAGTGATCCACGTTTGCATGACTGACTACCTCTTTCCAAAAAATGTCGTCGATTGAGTGACGCACCCGGCGCACCGGACGATTGCCTGACAGCAACCTTCCGGACCGGCGGGCGCGGAGCACGCATTGTAAGGCGCGCATCGCCGAGGGCTTTCACCCAACGCAAATTTCATATACATCCGTACAATAGCGCGCATGAACGCGCTCTCGATCCGGATCCTTTCCCTCGCCCTCTTCGCGGGTTTGTGCGCGACGGCCACCTACTGGGTCGTCACGCTGTCGGCCCGCGAAGCGCCGCTGCCCGCCGCCGCCGCGCGGCTGCCGATCCGCACCGAGGACGCCGCCGCGCTCTTCGGCGGTCAGCTCGACAAGAGTCCCGTCCAGGACATCCACCTGTTCGGCATTCTCGCGCTCGATCACGGCGGCGCGGCGATCGTCGGCGTCGGCGGCGAACCGCCGCGCGCCGTGTCGCTCGGCGCGGACGTCACGCCCGGCGCGAAGCTCGCCGAAGTACGCCCGCGCTCGATCATCGTCGACCGCAACGGCGCCCGCGCCGAAGTCCAGCTCCCGGCCAACACGCCGTCCCCCGCGATCTACATGCGCTGAACGGCGGCGGCCCGGCACGCGGGCCGTCGCGTCACTGCACCATGTTGTTCAGCTCGATGATCGGCAGCATCACGGCCAGCACGATCACGAGCACGATGCCGCCCATCGCGAGGATCAACAGCGGCTCCAGCAGGCTCGTCAGGAACATCGTGCGGCGTTCGAGCTCGCGCGCTTCGCCTTCAGCCGCGCGATCCAGCATCGTCGTCACGTCGCCCGTCGCTTCGCCCGAACGAATCAGGTGCACGAGCACCGGCGGAAACGTCTTCACGTTGTTCAGCGCGCGCGACAGCGCGGAGCCCTCGCGCACGCGCACGATCGCGTCGTCGATGTTCGCGCGCATCGCGCGGTTCGACAGCGTCTCGCCGGCCGCCTGCAACGCGCGCAGGATCGGCACGCCGGCCGCGGTGAGAATGCCGAGCGTGCTCGCGAAGCGCACCGTGTTGTAGCCGCGCACGAGCTTGCCCGCGAGCGGCGCGGTCAGCACCCAGCGATCGAATGCGAGCCGCGGCCCGGCGCGCGACAGCGTCGCCTTCACGAACCACACGACGAGCGCGACCGCGATCAGGATCGCCCACCACCAGTGCCGCACGAATTCCGACAGCGCCATCATCACGACCGTGAGGATCGGCAACTGCTGCTTCGTGCTCGCGAACACGTTGACGACCTGCGGCACGACATAGCTCAGCAGGAACGTGACGATGCCGAACGCGATCAGCGTGACGATGCCCGGATACGTGAACGCCAGCAGGATCTTCTGCTTCAGCGCATTGCTCTGCTCGATGTAGTCGGCGAGGCGCGACAGCACGATGCCGAGCTTGCCGGTATGCTCGCCGGCCGCGACCAGCGCGCGATAGATTTCCGGAAAATCGCGCGGATGCTGACCCAGCGCATTCGCGAGCGAATGGCCGCCGAGCACTTCCGCGCGGATCGCGGCCATCAGTTCGCGGATGTAGTCGCGCTCGGCCTGCTCGGTCAGCACGCCGAGCGCCTCGTCGAGCGGCAGCCCCGCGATCAGCAGGCTCGCGAGCTGGCGCGTGAGGATCGCCTGTTCGCGCTGCGACAGCTTGCGGCCGAACGCGAGCCGCTGCGAACGCGCGCCGCGCTTCGCGCTCGCGGCCGGCTCGACGGCGAGCGGGGTGAGCCCCTGCGTGCGCAGCTGGCCGCGCGCGGCGCGCGCGCTGTCGGCATCGATCACGCCTTTCTGCGCGCGTCCCGCCGAATCGATGGCTTCGAAACGGAATGCCGGCATCGCGCTATGCGCCTCCCGTCACGCGCAGCACTTCCTCGAGCGACGTCGCCCCCGACGCGAGCCAGCGCTCGGCGTCGTCGCGCAGCGTGCGCATCCCTTCCGCGCGGCCGGCGGCCAGAATCTCGGCATCGGCCGCATTGCGGTGAATCAGCGCGCGGATCGAATCGTCGACCAGCAGCAATTCGTAGACGCCGCGCCGGCCCGAGTAGCCCGAATGCCCGCACTTGTCGCAGCCGACCGGATGCCACACGGTGCGGCCTTCCTCGTGCCGCTCTTCCTTGCAGACCGGGCAGAGCTGGCGCACGAGGCGCTGCGCGAGCACGCCGAGCAGCGACGACGCGAGCAGGTACGGCTCGACGCCCATGTCGGTCAGACGCGTGACGGCGGACGCCGCATCGTTCGTGTGCAGCGTCGCGAGCACGAGGTGGCCCGTCAGCGATGCCTGCACCGCGATCTGCGCGGTTTCGAGGTCGCGGATTTCGCCGATCATGATCACGTCCGGGTCCTGGCGCAGGATCGAGCGCAGCGCGCGGGCGAAGGTCATCCCGATCCGCTCGTTCACCTGCGTCTGGCCGATGCCGGACAGGTCGTATTCGATCGGGTCCTCGACGGTCATGATGTTGGTCGTCGCGGTTTCGAGCCGCGACATCGACGCGTACAGCGTGGTCGTCTTGCCCGAACCGGTCGGGCCCGTGACGAGCACGATGCCGTGCGGGCGCGCGATCAGCTTGTCGAACTGGACGAGCGTGTCGCGACCCATCCCGAGCGCCTCGAGGTTCAGGCGCGCCGCATCCTTTTCCAGCAGACGCAGCACCGCGCGTTCGCCGTGCCCGGTCGGCAGCGTCGACACGCGCACGTCGACCGGCCGGCCGCCGACGCGCAGCGTGATACGGCCGTCCTGCGGCAGGCGCTTCTCCGCGATGTCGAGCTGCGCCATGATCTTGATCCGCGAGATCAGCGCGCCATGCAGCGCCTTCTTCGGGCGCACGACGTCGCGCAGCGTGCCGTCGACGCGAAAGCGCACGACCGACGCATTCTCGAACGGCTCGATGTGAATGTCCGACGCCTGTTCGCGCGCCGCTTGCGTGAGCAGCGCGTTGATCATCCGGATGATCGGCGCGTCGTCTTCCGATTCGAGCAGATCCTCGACCTCGGGGATGTCCTGCATCAGCCGCGACAGGTCGACTTCGCCTTCGACCTCGCCGACCACCTGCGCGGCGCTGCCGTCCTGGCGCGCGTAGGCCTGGTTGATCGCCTGCGCGAGCTCGTCGGCCGGCACGCGATGCACGGCGATCGAGCCGAAGTTGCGCGCGATTTCCGCGAGCGCGGCGTCGCTCGTGCGTTCGCTGATCCACACCTCGAGCGTGTCGTCGAGCTGATGCGCGATCAGCACCTGGCCGTTCTTCGCGAAGCCGTACGGCAGCAGGCGAGCGGCGAGCGGCGACGGCGGCTGGCGTTCGCCCGGCGCGCCGTCGTGAGTGGAAGACGCGAGCACATCGCTCACTGCGAGGCTCCCGGCGCGGTGGTCAGCGGCTGTTGCGGCACCGCCTGCTGTGGCACGCCCTGCGGCTGCGCGGGCGTCGCCTCCGGCAACGGCTGGGCCGGCACCGGCGCCACCTGGCGCTGCAACTGCTGGCGACGCATCTTGTCGAGATCGAACAGGTTGCCGGCCGGCGTGCCGCCCTGGCTCGGACCGATCGGCATCGGCGGGACGATCGGGTCGTCCTTGTCGCGCATCACGTTGTTGTCCGACTTGTATGCGCCCGTCACGCCCTGGATGTAGTCGTAGCGGTTGGCCGTCACTTCCTGCGCGGTACTGCGATCGGAGATGATCACCGGGCGCAGGAATACCATCAGGTTGGTTTTCGCGCGCACCTTCGATTCCGAACGGAACAGCTGGCCGATCCACGGGATGTCGCCGAGCAGCGGCACCTTGCTGTTCGATACCTGGTAGTTGTCCTGCATCAAGCCGCCGAGCACGATGATCTCGCCGTTGTCGGCCAGGATCGTCGACTGGATCGAGCGCTTCGTGAAGGTCGGGCCGGTCTGCGAGCTGGTCGTGCCGGCGACGACCGCGGAATCCTCGGTATAGAGCTGCAGCTTCAGGATCCCGCCGTCGGTGATCTGCGGCTTCACGTGCAGCGTCAGGCCGACGTCGCGACGATCGTAGGTATTGAATGCATTGCTCGTGGTGCCGCTCGTCAGGTTCGAATACGAGCCGGTCGCGATCGGCACGTTCTGGCCGACGACGATCTTCGCTTCCTCGTTGTCGAGCGTGATCAGGTTCGGCGTCGACAGCACGTTCGCGTCGTTCACGCCCGCAAAGTACTGCAGCAGCGCGCCGAGCCCTTGCACGCCGAACATGTTGTGCAGCCAGCCGATGTTGAGCCCTTGGGCCAACTGGCCGAGATTGGAGGCCAGCCCGCCACCGGTGACCCCGCCGGCTGCGTTGGTCAAGCCGCCCGCCGTCAGGTTGACGATGCTGTTGCCCAGGCCGCCCGACGGATTCAGGTTCGTGCCGCCGAGGAACTGGCCACTCGCCACCTGCCACTGGATGCCAAGGTTGCCGGACGTATTCGAATTCAGCTCGACGATCAGCGCTTCGATGTAGACCTGCGCGCGCCGCGCGTCGAGCTGGTCGATCACCGAGCGCAGGTTCCGGTAAACCGGATCGGACGCGGTGATGATCAGCGAGTTGGTCGCCGAGTCGGCTTGGATCATCCCGCCCGGCTGGTTGTCGTCGTTCTTCTCCTTGTCGCCGCCGAGCAGGCCGCCGCTGCCGAGGCCGCCACCGTTGGACGAGCCGCTGCCGTACGCCGACGAAG
The DNA here is from genome assembly GCF_902833095.1 of Burkholderia sp. BCC1208. Lineage (NCBI taxonomy): Bacteria > Pseudomonadati > Pseudomonadota > Betaproteobacteria > Burkholderiales > Burkholderiaceae > Burkholderia > Burkholderia sp. BCC1208. Next base: position 48,027 of record NZ_CADFDY010000014.1, read on the forward strand.
ACGACGAACCGCCAAGGCCGCCCGATGGCAGCGGCGGGGTGCCCGACGTGCCGGTCGAGAAGTTGCCGCTCGACGACGAGCCGCCGCTCTGGTTGAAGCTGTTCGCATCGTTGGACGACGCCGACGAGCCGCTGTCGTTGCCGCCCTTGCCGAGCATCCCGCGCAGCGTCTTCGCGAGCTTCACCGCATCGGCGTTGCGCAGCGGCACGACGTGCATGTTGCCGGGCACCGCGCTCGGCGCATCGAGCTGCTGCGCGAGGCGTTTCGCGGCCGCGAGGCGCGACGCGTTCGACGCACGCAGCAGCAGCGAGTTGGTGCGCGGGTCGGCCGTGACCGATACCTTCAGCGTCGCGTCGCTGTTGCCGATCGCGCCCGGGTCGAGCATCTTCTGCATCTGCGCGGCGAGGTCGATCGCGTTCGCGTTGCGCAGCGTCACGACCTGCACCTGCGAGCCCGCGGCGCTGTCGATGCCCGAGATGATCTGCGCGATGCGGCGCACGTTGTCCGCATAGTCGGTCACGACGATCGTGTTGTTCGCCGGGTAGGCCGTCACCGTGTTGTTCGGCGAGATCAGCGGCCGCAGCACGGGCAGCAGGTTGTTCGCCGATTCGCTGTGCAGTTCGAACACCTGCGTGATCACCTGGTCGCCGCGCGCCTGCGGCGCATTGCCGACATAGGTCGGCACGCCCTGCAGCTTCGCGTCGGCTTCCGGCACGACCTTCAGCACGCCGTGATCCTGCACGAGCGCGAAGCCCTGCATGCGCAGCGCGGACTGCAGCGTCTTCAACGCCTGGTCTTCCGGCACCGGCCGTTCGGCCACGAGATTGAGCTGCCCCTTCACGCGGGGGTCGACGATGATGGTCTTGCCGGTCGCGGCGCCGATCGCCTTCGCGACCTGGTCGATATCCGCATTCACGAAGTTGAGCGTGACCTGAGCGTAGGCGGCCTGCGAGACGATGATGCCGGCCACGAGCAGGGTCGTGGCGATACGCCGCATAACGAAGCGATTTCTTGTCATGGATGAATGGGTCGATGCCGGCTCAGGCCACTTCCGGCGGTAGTGCTGGGATCCAGGTCCGAAAGAGGCGACATTAGCAGTTTTTCATGTCCGAAATATCACATTGATCCGAAGACTGTCTCACATACGACATGTATCCGGCGAGCCGTATGCAATATGTAAGGATCGATGTCATACTCCGCATGCCGGCCGTCGCCTCCCGCCGCCGTCCCAATTTCGCGATGAACCGACACGGAAATGCGGTATAACCGGGCTGTCGTATTCCTGCCTGTCGCAATCCGGCGGTCTGCCGGTATGATACGGGCGGCGCGTTTCTCGTCGCACTAATAAACAGGCACGGGTTTTCCCGGAGCTTCGCGCAATTCCTTTTCGTTTCCGCACGATGAACAGACGGTTCGCTTCGATCGCGTTGATCGCCGCCGGCGCGTGGTTCGCCAGCGGCAACGCGCGCGCGGACTGTTTCGACGAAGCGGCCAAATACCAGCAGGTCAATCCGCTGATCCTGCGCGCGATCGCGTGGCAGGAGTCGCGCAACCGGCCCGGTGCGCTGAACAAGAATACGAACGGCTCGGTCGACTACGGCCTGATGCAGATCAATTCGATCCACCTGCCGACGCTGTCGCGCTACGGGATCGGCCGCGACACGCTGATGGAACCGTGCAAGAACGTGTACATCGCCGCGTGGCATCTCCGACAGAAGATGAACCGCTACGGCAACACGTGGCAGGCGGTCGGCGCCTATCATTCGGAAACGCCGTCGCTGCGCGACAAGTACGCGCGGCAGATCGCCGGCATCCTGACGCAATGGAAGTTGCTGCCCACGCAGACTGCTCAAACTGCTCAAACCACTCCGGCCTCTCAGGCCGCGCAGTGATGCCGCGCCGCATCGCCGGCTGACGCCGGGTCGGCCGGCGCGCGTTTGATGCACAATGCGGGCTGACGCCGCCGTTTCGCCCGCGTGCGGGCCGAACGCGCCCCGGCAGGGCGCCGCGGCCGCTTTTTCATCTTTTCCGTTGGTGCATATCATCATGAATCCGGCAATGAAACAGCCGTTGCCCGTCACCGTGCTGTCCGGCTTCCTCGGCGCCGGCAAGACCACGCTGCTCAACCACGTCCTCGCGAACCGCGCGGGCCTGAAAGTCGCGGTGATCGTCAACGATCTCGCGGCGGTCAACATCGACGCCTCGCTCGTGCGCGACGCGCAGGCGCTGTCGCACGTCGAGGAACGCCTCGTCGAAATGTCGAACGGCTGCATCTGCTGCACGCTGCGCGACGATCTGCTCATCGAGATCCGCAAGCTCGCGTCCGAGGGCCGCTTCGATGCGATCATGATCGAATCGACCGGTATCGCGGAGCCGATGCCGATCGCCGAAACGTTCACGTTCGTCGACGACGACGGCGCGTCGCTGTCGGCCGTCGCGCGGCTCGACACGCTCGTGACCGTGGTCGACGCGTACAACTTCCTGCGCGACTACGGCTCCGACGACGCGCTCGCGACGCGCGGCATCGCCGCGTCGGAAGACGACGACCGCACGCTCGTCGAGCTGCTGATCGAGCAGATCGAATTCTGCGACGTGCTGGTGATCAACAAGGCCGACCTGGTCGCCGCGGACGATCTCGCGCGCCTGCAGCATATCCTCGCACGCCTCAATCCGCGCGCGCACCAGGTCGTGTCGACGTTCGGCAACGTGCCGCTCGACGAAGTACTGAACACCGGCCGCTTCGATTTCGACGAAGCCGCGAATGCGCCGGGCTGGCTCGCGTCGCTCGACCACGATCACACGCATTGCGACGACCCCGACTGCCATGACGACCATCATGCGCACGTGCACGGCGAAGCAGACGAATTCGGGATCGGCAATTTTGTTTACCGCGCGCGCCGGCCGTTTCACCCGGCACGGCTCTGGGCGCTGCTGCATCAGGAGTGGCCGGGCGTGCTGCGCAGCAAGGGTTTCTTCTGGCTCGCGACGCGCAACGACATCGCGGGTTCGCTGTCGCAGGCGGGCGGCGTATGCCGGCACGGGCCGGCGGGTTCGTGGTGGGCGGCGCAGGATCGCGCGGAATGGCCGGACGACGACGAGCTGCTCGCTGAAATCCGCGCCGAATGGCTGGGCGATCTCGACGATCGCACGGTCGGCGATCGCCGGCAGGAACTCGTGCTCATCGGCATCGCACTCGACGCCGATGCGTGGCGCACGAAACTCGACGCGTGCCTGCTGACCGATGCGGAGTTCGCACTCGGCGCGACGGGATGGGCGGCGTTCGACGATCCGTTCCCGGCGTGGGACGTCGATTCGCACGACGACGACGATCACGGCGACACGCAGATCGTGCATGCGTGATCGCGTGTAACGGCTCGTAAAAGTAACCGTTAACTTTTGCAAGAGCGGTGCGGACTGTGGCGAAAATGCCGCGCGCGCCCAACAAAAAACCCGCCGAGAGGCGGGTTTTTTTCTGGAACAGGCGCGGGTTTAACGCTTGTTGACGGCGTCCTTGAACGCCTTGCCAGCCGTGAACTTGACCGTCTTGGCTGCCGGGATCTTGATGGTTTCGCCCGTCTTCGGGTTGCGGCCCGTACGTGCTGCGCGCTTGCCCGAACCGAAGCTGCCGAAGCCGATCAGCTGAACCGCATCACCCTTCGACACGGCCTTCTTGATGACTTCGAGCAGCGTGTCCAGCGTTTCGCCGGTTTGAGCCTTGCTGGCGCCCGTTTGGGCGGCGACGGCGTCGATCAGTTCCTGTTTGTTCATTAAGGTTCCTTTATCAGGTTAGGTTGACACGAACAGCGCGAACGCGCCGATTATACGTGCGCGAACCGTGCCGTCGAGAGTCAGACTCCGACGACACAGCGCCGAATCCTGGCCCGCGCGACGCGCCCTCCGGCTTGCCGGCGGCCACCCCGCGGTACGGCGTTGCTATGATAGCGCAGCGCAAACCCAATAACGACAAGGGTTTCAAAGATTTTCATCGGTATTTCGCCGAATGAATCGTCGATTGACCGTTTTTTGACCTGCGCCAACCGGACAGGATACGCAGCGTGGTCCGCCCGTACGTCACCCCGTTGCCCTTTTCCAACGGCCGGTCGGACGGCCTCCCGCAATCCCTTGCCAGGCTTGGCCGCCACGTTTTTTGTTTCGCATGCCCGACCGACTTGTTTACGCCACGCTCGCGCTTCGCGACGACGGCACGCTCGTCTCGCCCGAGTTCGGCGAGCTTCATCGCGGCGCATCCGGCACGCTCGCGCACGCGCATCGCGCGTTCGTCGCGGGCAACGGGCTGCCCGCCCGCTGGCAGCGGCGCAGAACGTTCACGATCGTCACGACCGAGTTCGGCGCGGGCGCCGGCTTCCTCGCGGCCTGGGCCGCGTGGCGCGACGATCCTGCGCGCTGCGAACGGCTGCATGTCGTCGCGCTCGAGCCGCACCCGTTCTCGCGCGACGACCTGCGCCGCGCGGTTTCCCATATGGTTGCAGGCACAACCATATCGGCAGACGTCGGCGCATTGATCGATGCATGGCCGATCCTCGTGCCGGGCCTGCATCGGCTCGAATTCGACGAAGGACGCGTGGTGCTCACGCTCGCGTTCGGCAATGCGATCGATCTGTCTAAGAAGCTCGTCGCGCGCGCCGATGCGTTTTTTCTCGATGGCGCCGCGGCATCGAACGACGGGATCCGCGCATTCGCGAAAATCGCCGGCGAACACGCGACGTTTGCGACGCATGCAAAGTCCGACGACGTAAAACACGCGCTCGGCGAAACAGGTTTCACGTTCCGCGAAGTCGACGATCGTCTCGTCGGCGAATATGCGCCGCGCTGGCGCGCGCGCCGGCACGAGCCGCCGCGTGCACTGCCCGTTGCAGCGCGCCGCGCGATCGTGATCGGCGCGGGCCTCGCCGGCTGCGCGGTGGTCGAACGCCTGGCTGCGCGCGGCTGGGACGTCACGCTGATCGAGCGGCATGAACGGATCGCGAGCGAAGCGTCGGGCAACCCGGCCGGGGTTTTCCATCCGTTGATGACGCGCGACGACAACGTCGCGAGCCGGCTCACGCGCGGCGGCTTCCTGCACGCGATCGCACGCTGGCACGCCCTCGAACGCGCGGGGCATGCGTTCGCACGCAGCACGCACGGGATGATCCATCTCGCCGAATCGGCCGACGACTTTGCGCGGATGCGCGACGCGTTCGATGCGTTCGGCGCACCGTCCGACTACGTCACCCTGCTCGATGCCGAGGCCGCGCGTGCGCACCTGAATCTGCCGGTCGCGCATGGCGGCCTGCTGTTTCCGCACGGCGGCGCCGTCTGGCCGGCCGGGCTGTGCGCCGCGCAATTTGCGGCGGCCGGCGAGCGCGTGCGCCTGCTTGCGTCCACCTGCGTCGCGCGGCTCGAACGGCGGGGCGACACCTGGCATGCGCTCGACGATACCGGCGCCACGCTGGCCGATGCGCCCGTCGTCGTGCTCGCGAACGCGGGCGACGCCGCGCGTCTTGCCGGGCTGCGGCATATCGCGCTGCAACCGGTGCGCGGCCAGCTCACGCTGTTGCCGCCGGGCACCACGGCGCCGCTGCCGTGCCCGGCGATCGGCGACGGTTACGCGGTCCCGCTCGACGACGGCACGCTGCTGATCGGCGCCACGTTCGAACCCGACGATACCGATCCCGCGATGCGGACGGCCGGCCACGTCGAAAACCTCGAGCGCGTGCGGCATCTGCTGCCGGGCCTGATCGGCGACCTGCCGGACCCCGCCGCGCTGCGCGGGCGCGTGGCGTTCCGCTGGGTCGTCGGCGACCGCCTGCCGCTCGTCGGCCCGCTCGCCGACGAAGCGCAGGCCACCGCGAACGCACGCGCGCTGGGCGGTGCGCAGGCGCGCGACCTGCCGCGCATGCCCGGCCTCTACGGCGCATTCGGCTTCGGTTCGCGCGGCCTCGTGTGGGCTGCGCTCGGCGCCGAGCTGATCGCGTCGCAACTCGAAGGCGAGCCGTGGCCGCTCGAGCGCGAACTCGCCGACGCGGTCGACCCCGCCCGCTTCCTGATCCGCGCGCTGCGCGCACGCCGCGTCGGTTGGACGGGCTGATCGGCCGCGCCTTTCTCACAGTTTTCCGATTTTCCCGTGCAAGGTTATCCACGCCATGCTGTGGATAACCGCGCGAAATCCGCACGCACTTCATGTGTAATCACAGTGGACGTAAACTGGGTAACTCGGCACAGCTGTGAAGCGGCCCGAAAGTTGCTCAACTCAAACGTCTGTGCACGAACAGCCTGTGCAATCGGTTATGGTTTCGCCAACGCCTTGATATGGCAGCGTAAACCGGAGTTATCCACAGAACTGTGCGCCCTTTGTTAACTTCTACTATGTATATATACAAGTAAACCTTTGAAACCAAAGACCTGTGGTGCCGCACAGCGCCGCGAGTCGATTCAATCGGTTCCAGAGCGAAAAAGCTGTGGCACAATCGGTTTCCTTCGCGTTCGTTCGGCCAGGCGCCGGACATGCTTCAATGGAACGGTCGGCACGATTTCGAATCTGAATCTTCGAGACAGCGCTGTCCGTTCACACACCAGGCCGACAATCCAGATCGGCAACCTGAACGACGTTCCGCCTTGTGGCGGAACAGGCGGACCCCATGTACCGCCATCGTCGAGCACAACAATCACATTCGGGGCGATACCCAGCCGGCGCGCATCCATTCCTGACGCTTGACCCCGCGTCGCTGGCGGTTGCTTCCAAAGGAGAAGTCACCACGATGAAGTCGGCGTTCTCATTCCTGCCCAACTGGCCGCTTGCGCCGGATGCCGTGTTCTGGGCCGGGCTCGCGCTCTTCGCAGCCGGCCTGTGCGGCGAGCTGTGCTATCGCGCGTGGCGCCTGCCGCGCATCACCGGCTATGCCGTGATCGGCCTGATCGCCGGTTCATTCGGATTCGGCGTGATCGACGCGAGCACCGACGAAACCTCGCGACTGCTGATGGACGTCGCGCTCGGCCTGCTGCTGTTCGAGCTCGGCAGCCGCCTCGACCTGCGCTGGATCCGGCGCAATCCGTGGCTCGTCGCGTCGAGTCTCGCGGAAGCCACGCTCACGTTCGTGCTCGTGCTGTTCGTGATGCTCGCGCTCGGCGTATCGGGGATGGTCGCGCTGGTGCTGTCGGCGATTGCGATCGCGACGTCGCCGTCGATGGTGATCCAGCTCAAGACCGAACTGCGCGCGGAAGGGCAGGTGTCGCAGCGTCTCATCACGCTCACCGCGCTCAACAGCGTGTACGCGATCGTGCTGACCAAGCTCGTGACGAGCTGGCTGCATCAGGAAGCGTACGGCAACGTTTTCGCGACGATCCTGCAACCGCTCTACCTGCTCGCCGGTTCCTTCATCGTCGCGTATCTTGTCGCGCGTTCGTGCAATTACCTGTTCCGTCACATGACCGCGACGATGCGCGACGAGCATTCGTTCGTCGCGCTGTTCGGGCTCGTGATGCTCGCGATTGCCGTCGCGCAGGCGTTGAAACTGTCGACGCTGCTCACGCTGCTGCTCGCCGGCATCATCGTGAAGAACCTCGAAGCGCGGCCGCAGCTGTGGCCCGAGCATTTCGGCACGGCCGGATGGCTGCTGACGGTGGTGCTGTTCGTGCTGACGCTCACGTCGTTCACGTGGGGCGACATCGCGCTCGGCGGGCTGCTCGCGATCGTGCTGATCGTCACGCGGCTCGTCGCGAAGCTGGCCGGCGTCGTCGCGTTCGCGAAGCCGAGCGGCATCGGGATGAAGCAGGGCATCGCGCTCGGCATCGCGCTCACGCCGATGTCCGCGCTGTCGTACCTGCTCGTCGACGATACCTACCAGCTCTATCCGAATTTCGACCCGCACCTGCGCGCGATCGTGATGTGCTCGATCGTGATCCTGCAGCTCGTCAGCCCGTTCGTCGTCTACCGCTGCCTGTCGGCGGTCGGCGAACGCAGCGACGGCAACTGATTCCGGAACCTGCCATGGCACTCGAAACCTTCGTCAATTCCGAACCGTTCACGTTCGGCGTCGAACTGGAGATCCAGGTCGTCAACACACACAACTACGACCTGACCAAAGCGGCATCCGACCTGATGCGCCTGATCCAGGGCGAGACCTTTCCGGGCAACATCACGCCGGAAATCACCGAAAGCATGATCGAGCTGTCGACCGGCATCTGCCATTCGCACGAGCAAGCCGTCGGCGAACTGCATGCGATCCGCGACGTGCTCGTGAAGGCAGCCGACCAGCTCAACGTCGGGCTGGCCGGCGGCGGCACGCATGCGTTCCAGCAATGGAGCGACCGGCAGATCTACGATGCGCCGCGCTTCCAGTACATCTCCGAGCTGTACGGCTATCTTGCGAAGCAGTTCACCGTGTTCGGCCAGCACGTGCACATCGGTTGCCCCGATCCCGACAGCGCGCTGTTCCTGCTGCACTCGATGTCGCGCTTCATCCCGCACTTCATCGCGCTGTCCGCGTCGTCGCCATTCGTGCAGAACGTCGACACGGGCTTCCATTCGGCACGCCTGAATTCGGTGTTCGCGTTCCCGCTGTCGGGCCGCGCGCCGTTCGTGCTGACCTGGGACAGCTTCGAGGAGTACTTCACGAAGATGGTGAACACGGGCGTCGTCAATTCGATGAAGGACTTCTACTGGGATATCCGGCCGAAGCCCGGCTACGGCACGATCGAGGTGCGCGTGATGGACACGCCGCTGTCGGTAGATCGCGCGGCGGCGATCGCCTGCTACATCCAGACGCTCGCACGCTACCTGCTGACCGACCGGCCGCTGAAGCTGTCGGAGGACGATTACCTCGTCTACACGTTCAACCGTTTCGAAGCGTGCCGCTTCGGGCTCGAAGGCACCTGCGTGAATCCTCAGACGGGCGAGCGCCGCACGATCGCGGAAGACATCCTCGACACGCTCGACCGGATCGCCCCGCATGCGGCCGCGCTGGGTTCGCGCGCGGCGCTCGACGAGATCGGTGCGCTCGCGAAGGCGCGCGTGAACGACGCATCGTGGTTGAGAACCGTTTTCAAACAGGAAAAATCGCTGAACGAGACGGTCCGGCAGCAGTGCTTGCGTTGGCGCGAGTGAAAAAATGTTTTGCAGATTGCGGGATCGACCGCGGCGCGATTCACTGAATGGCGTTCGCTGCCATGTCCGGCCGAAATCGTCGTCGGGCGTCCTGAAAATCTGTGGATAACCCGATATTCCACTGCAAAGTCAATGCTCTGCGGGCGGGATAACCCGGTGGATCATCAGCGTGCGGCCGATGGCCGATCCGAACAGGAAAATACCGGCGCGCCCCGTTTCGCGGGCGCGCGACATTGCACGCACAACGAAAAAATCCGGTTATCCAGCGATTTTCCACAGAGTGCAGGGGATAACTTAGCTGTGCGATTTTCCGCTCTCGCTTAGAATGTCGGCTTTGCGGACACCGGAAACGATGCGTGTCTCTCCGGTCGCCGCGAACGCGACCGCCGCGTGTGCCTCGCGACGGCCGTGCTGACGCCACTCGAAAGAGTGCGTCTGTTTTGAGATGGATTCGATCTCCACACTACGGCCGCTCGGCCATCCGGGCGGCGGCAAAGCGAAAAGACTATGAGCGAAGGCGTTTACGGGAACCAGGCTGCGGGACGTGTGACCCACAGCCTGCTGCGGTTGAGCACGGCCATGCGGAGCGAGGCATGGGATTGGGCGGAAGGCGCTGGCCTTACGCCGACGCAGGGCGAGATTCTCGTGCTGCTGCTGCAGCGCAAGGGCCCGATGCGGCTCGGCGAGATCGCGCGCGAGACGCAGCTCACCGCAGCCACCACGAGCGATGCGGTCAGCACGCTCGAGACGAAGGGGCTCGTCGAGAAGCGCCGTGCGCTGGACGACGGCCGGGCACTGGCCGTGCGCCTGTCGGCGCGTGGCCGTACGGCCGCGAAGAAGGCGCTGCAATGGCCTGAATTCCTGACGAAAGCGGTCGGCAAGCTCGGCGCGGACGAGCAGGGCACGCTGTATCGCGCGCTGCTGAAGACGCTGCGCGAGCTGCAGGTGGCCGGGGCGACGCCGCCGCAACGCATGTGCCTCACGTGCACGCATTTCCAGCCGGGCAAGCTGTCGAAGAAGACCGTGCATCACTGCGCGGCGCTCGACATCTCGATGTCCGACAGCGATCTGCGTCTCGACTGCTCGGTGCAGGAAGAAGCCGACGCGGCGACGCAGAAGAAGACCTGGAAGATTTTCGCAGGCTGACGTCCGTCGATCGACCGGGAGGCCGATGATGAACGCTGAAGTCGTGGCGATCCGCCACGTGCATTTCGAGGATCTCGGGAGCTTCGAGCAGGTGCTCGGCGAACGCGGTCGACGGGTGCGCTACGTCGATGTCGGATCGTCGCGGGTCGAGGTGCTCGATGTGCTCGAGCCGTCGCTGCTCGTCGTGCTCGGCGGGCCGCTCAGCGTGTACGACGATGCGCAGTATCCGACGATCGCGCCGCTCCTGGCGCTCGTGCGCCAGCGCATCGACGCGGGGCTGCCGATCCTCGGCATCTGCCTCGGCGCGCAGTTCATCGCACGGGCGCTCGGGGCGCACGTCTATCCGGCCGCACGGCACGAACTCGGCTGGACGCCACTGACGCTCACCGACGCCGGTCGTGCGTCGCCGTTGCGCCATCTCGACGGCGCGACGACGTCGATGCTGCACTGGCATGGCGATACGTTCGACCTGCCGGGCGGTGCGATCCATCTCGCGTCGACGCCGGCCTGCCGCCACCAGGCATTCGCATGGGGGCAGCACGTGCTGGCGCTGCAATGTCATCCCGAGATCCGCACCGAGCGCTTCGAACCGTGGCTGATCGCGAACGCCGGCGAAATCGCCGCGACGCCCGGTGTCGACGCGCGCCAGTTGCGCGCCGATACCGCGCAGCAAGGCCCCGCGCTCGAGACGGCCGCACGGCGCATGTTCGCGGAGTGGCTCGACAGCGTCGGGCTCTGACGTCGCGGGCAGCCGCGCCGCTGCCAAGCTTGGGTCCAGTCTGCATCCGTTGCGAGCCGGCGCATCGCCGTACACCGCACGTTCCGTGCACCGCCGGCATCCGGCCGGCCGTACCTGACCATCCGCTTACTGTCGATCGCGCCGTCTGCACGCTTCAGGCGTGCGTGCTACGCTCGTCCGCTCTTTCCCTTTCCTGACGAGCGGCTTCCATGACAGCGCTGTTTTCTCCGTTCACGCTGCGCGGCGTAACCCTTCCGAACCGGATCGTGATTTCCCCGATGTGCCAGTACTCGGCCGAACGCGGCGAAGCGACCGACTGGCACATGATTCACCTCGGCCATCTCGCGCTGTCGGGCGCGGGGCTGCTGTGCATCGAAGCGACTGCGGTGGAACCCGACGGGCGCATCACGCATGGCGACCTCGGCCTGTGGGACGACGTGACCGAAGCCGCGCTGAAGCCGGTGCTGGCCGCGATCCGCAAGCATTCGCCGGTCCGCGTCGCGATGCAGTTGTCGCATGCGGGGCGCAAGGCGTCGAGCGCGGCGCCGTGGGAAGGCGGCCAGCTCGTGCCGGTCGCCGACGGCGGCTGGTTGGCCCACGGGCCGTCGGCCGTGCCGCACAAGGACGGCGAGACGCCGCCGCTCGCACTCGATGCCGCGGGCCTGAACCGCATCCGCGACGCCTTCGCGGCGTCGGCCCGGCGGGCCGCGCGGCTCGGTATCGATGCGATCGAAGTGCACGCGGCGCACGGCTACCTGCTGCATCAGTTCCTGTCTCCGCTCGCGAACCGGCGCACCGACGAATACGGCGGCTCGCGCGAAAACCGGATGCGGTTTCCGCTCGAGATCTTCGAGATCGTGCGCGCCGCGTTTCCGGAAGACCGGCCGGTCGGCGTGCGCGTGTCCGCGACCGACTGGGTCGAAGGCGGTTGGGAGCTCGACGATACGATCGCGTTCGCGCACGAACTGAAGCGCCGCGGCTGCGACTGGATCGACGTGTCGTCCGGCGGCGTGTCGCCGCTCCAGAAGATTCCGCTGGCGCCCGGCTACCAGGTGCCGTTCGCGCAGGCCGTGAAGCGGGCGGTCGGCATGCCGACGATCGCGGTCGGCCTGATCAACGAACCCGGGCACGCGGACCGGCTGATCGAGGCCGGCGACGCCGATCTCGTCGCGATGGCGCGCGCGATGCTGTACGACCCGCGCTGGCCGTGGCACGCGGCGGCCGAACTCGGCGCGCAGGTGACGGCGCCGCCGCAATACTGGCGCTCGCAGCCGCGCGAGCACAAGGCGCTGTTCGGCGACGTCGCATTCGGCCAGCGCTGAGCACATCGCGCAATATTGCGCGCGATGTTGAACGAAGCAATCGTGAACGTGTAGGATGCGGGTGATTCGCCGCATGCCCCGACGCGGCACCGACCGGTGCCGCGTTTTCGTTTGGTGCGGCGCCCGGCCGCGATCGCGGCCGCTTCCATTCAAGTCGTCTTCACAAGGGATCGTTCGATGAGTTCACGCAGGATCGCGGTGCGCCGCTCGGGAGTACACGGCAAGGGCGTGTTCGCCGTGGCGCCGATCAAGGCCGGCGAGCGCGTAGTGGAATACAAGGGCGAGCGAATCTCGTGGAAGGAAGCGCTGCGCCGTCATCCGCACGACCCGAGCGAGCCGAATCATACGTTCTACTTCGCACTCGACGAAGGCGGCGTGATCGACGGCAAGATCGACGGCAACAGCGCGCGCTGGATCAACCATTCGTGCGCGCCGAACTGCGAAGCCGAGGAGGTCAAGGGCCGCGTGTACATCCACGCGCTGCGCGACATCGGGCCGGAAGAAGAGCTGTTCTACGACTACGGCCTCGTGATCGACGCGAAGCTGACGAAGAAGCTCAAGCGCGAATACGCGTGCCACTGCGGGGCGGAGTCGTGCCGCGGCACGTTGCTTGCGACGTCCGACGAAGGCGGAAAGAAGAAAAAGAAGAAGGACAAGGACAAGGACAAGAAGGACGGCAAGTCCGCGTCCGGTTCGAAGGACAAGAAGAGCAGGAAGTGATGCAGGCGGCAGCGCATCTCGCGCTGCCGCTGTCGTTTCAGCCGACGGTTGCCGCATCGTAGCGGGCCGTCGTTCGCTTTCCTTTTCCGGCGGGCCACCCGGTCAACGGGCCGGCGGCTGCCCGCCGCGAATCGCTCAGTGCGTCGGCGCCGCGGCCGGCGTTTCGCTGGCCGGTTTCTCCGTATGCGCGGCGAGCGGCACCCTCACCACGAAGCGCGAGCCGCCTTCCGCTGCGTCCTCGTACGACACGGTGCCGCCGTGCATCGCAATGATGTCGTGCACGATCGCGAGCCCCAGCCCGGCGCCCGTTTCGACGCCGTTGCCGCTTTGCGCGTCGCCGCGGAAGAAACGCTTGAACAGGTCGGCCTGCTGGTTGGCGGGCACGCCGGGGCCGTTGTCCTCGACGACGATCTCGGCGGCAGGCTGGCTGTCCTCGAGCGCGGCGCGCGCGACGTTCACCGTGATCCGCGCGCCGTTCGGCCGCGCGAGCGGCACGTACTTCAGCGCATTGTCGAGCAAGTTCGCGATCACCTCGCGCAGCAGCACGGGGTTGCCGCGCACGATCAGCTTCTCGTCGTCGCCTGCGTCGTCGCTGCGCTGGAAGCCGAGGTCGACGTGCGACGCGAGCGCGCGCGGCACCCATTCGGCTCCCGTCTCGAACGCCATCGCCGCGAGATCGACATCGACGAAGCGTGCGGCCTGTTCGCCCGGCTCGGCACGCGCGAGCGACAGCAACTGGTTGGACAGCCGCACCGCGCGGTCCGCGGCCGCGCGCAGCTCGCGCACCGCGGCGTAGGTCTGGTGCGGGTCGCGCGCGACGGCCGCCTGCTCGGCATGCAGCTTCACCGCGGTGAGCGGCGTGCGCAACTGGTGGGCGGCATCGGCGATGAACTTGCGCTGCGCGTCGAGCGCGGTCTTCAGGCGGCCGAGCAGCGCGTTCATCGCGCTCGTCAGCGGCCGGATCTCCAGCGGCACGTCGGTTTCGTCGACCGGTTCCAGCGACGTGTGGGTCTGCCGGTTCAGCGAATCGGCGAGATGCGTGAGCGGGCCCAGTTGCTGGTTCACGACGCGCCACACGATGCCCCAGCCCGCGAGCAGCAGCAGCAGCAGCGGCATCATGATCGCGACGAGGAATTCGGCCGCGATCCGGTAGCGGTGCCGTACCGGCTGCGCGACTTCGACGACCATCGGCCGGCCGCCTTCGACGTTGTCGACGCGCACCTGCGCGACCCGCACCGCGCGGTTGTCGTATTCGGCCTCGAACACGTACGCATGATGCATGCGGCGGACGTTGATGCCCTGCAGCGGCAGCTTCGGGTCGCCGGCGAGTTCCTGCTCGCCGTCGCTGATCCGGTAGATCAGCGCTTCGGCCGGATCGGAGAACATCGCCTGCGCGAGCGGCGGCACCGTGAACGGCGCGTCGGGGCCGGCGATCTGGATCTGTTTGGAGATGGCGGTCGCGAGATCGGCGAGCGAACGGTCGATCACGTGCTGCGTGTATTGCCACGCGAGCCAGTAGGCGATCAGGCCGCTCATCAGCGCGAGCATCGACAGCGGGGCGGCGAGGCGCCGGAGCAGCGAGCGGCGCAGGCTGGTGGTCACAGCCGGATCAGGAGACATTTCGACGGGCAAATGGATAAGCGCCGCTCACGGGGAGCGGCGCGGTCGTACGCCGGGAGCGGCGACGCGGAGCCGCACGCATGCGCCGACGGCACGCGGCCGGCCGGCGCGCGGCGTCGCTCAGACGCTCGCCGTCTGGCGGATTTCCTGCAGCAGGTAGCCGAAACCGCGCACCGTGACGATTTCGACTCGGCACTGTTCGAGTTTCTTGCGTACGCGGTGCACGTAGACTTCGATCGCGGTGTCGCCGAGATCGCCGCCGAAATGCGTGAGGTGATCCTGCAACTGGGCCTTGCTGACGACGCGGCCGTGACGCAGCAGCAGCATCTCGAGCACCGCGAATTCGCGCGGCGACAGTTCGAGCGGCTTGTCGTCGTTGAAGATGCGGCGGTCGACGCCCGACAGCCGGACGCCGCCGAGCGACACTTCCGGACGCGGCATGTCGCTGTGCGGGCCGCTGCGGCGCATCACCGCGCGGATGCGCGCTTCGAGCTCGGCCGGCTCGAACGGCTTGAGCATGTAGTCGTCGGCGCCGGAGTTCAGGCCCTGGATCCGGTCGTTCAGCTCGTCGCGTGCGGTCAGCACGATCACGGGCGTGTGGCGGTTGGTCTGGCGGAAGCGCGTGAGCAGCGTCATCCCGTCGATGCCCGGCAGGCCGAGGTCGAGGATCACGAGTTCGTGGCGGTTTTGTGCCAGCGCCTGTTCGGCAAAAATGCCGTCATGCACCATGTCGACGGTGAAGCCAGCCTGCTCGAGGCTGCTCTGGATACCGCGTGCGATGGGGCGGTCGTCTTCGATCAGAAGGAGTCGCATGAAGTTCGCTCAAGTACAATGGGTTGGCGGTTCAGGCACGCGGACAGCACGAAGCCGTTTCCACAGGGGTGCCGCATCGCCTGACATCAAGCATGGCGGCCAGCGAACGATTAGATCCAATCATGTCCGATATTTCGATCCACGACCTAGAAGCCGCGATCAATTTCTGGCGCGCCCGCTCGCCGTCGAGCGGCGACGAACTCAAACTCTGCGAAGAGGCCAGCGCGCTCTCCAAGCCGTATGCGCTGCTGATTGTACAGCGCGAAAGCGCGCTGCAACTGGAAGGTTTGGACCCCAAGGCGCGGAAAGCGTACGAGACTTACGCGCGCCTTAAGGATGGCTTGGAAAGCTGAAGGCTTTCGCTGAGTACATCCTAGAAAACGTTTAGCGAAATGAAAAGTTGACGCGCCGCGCATCGAAAAGACGCGCGGCGGTAGAGGCGGGACTCAGGCGCCCGGTTGCGCGTGCGCGGCGGCGCCGTCGATGAACCGCGCGAGTTCGATGTCGCGCTCGGTCAGGCCGTCGGCGTCGTGGGTCGACAGCGTGACGTCGACGCGGTTGTACACGTTGAACCATTCCGGATGATGGTTCATCTCCTGCGCCTTGATGGCGACGCGCGTCATGAAGCCGAATGCCTCGTTGAAATCGGCGAAGCGCAGGCGGCGCTGGATCGCGTCGCGGCCCGGCACGGCCGTCCAGAGCGGCAGGCCTTCGAGCCGGGTCTTGCGTTCTTCGGATGTGAGCTTGTGGATCATCTTGCACCTCTCGTTCGGTAACGGCGCCCGCGCACGGCTGCGCCGCGCGGCGCAGCCGGCATCGTTCATTGTTTCATAGTTGTGCAAAGGGTGACGGGCGGCTGGCGCCGCGGCGCCGGCGTGTCATGCGTCACGCGTCGTCGTCGGGCCAGCCTTCGCCCGTGCCGCGATGCAGCACGCGGTCGGTCTCGAGCACCGCGCCGGCCGCGAATTCGGGCAGCGCCGCGAGCCGGTCGGCCAGCGCGCGACCGTCGACGTCGGCGAGCGCGAACAACTGCGCGAAATCGTCGATCACGAAGTAGGTCTTCTGGAACGTGTCGATCCGATACTTCGTGCGCATCACGCGCTCGAGGTCGAACCCGAGCCGGTTCGGCGCCGCGCTTTCGAGGCTGTACAGGCTTTCGCCCTTGCTCGACACGATCCCGGCGCCGTAGATCGACAGCCCGTTGGTCCCGCGCGGGTCGCGGATCAGCCCGAATTCCACCGTATACCAATAGAGGCGCGCGAGCCGCGCCAGCGCCGCTTCGTCGTCGGCGACCGCGAGCGCGGTGCGGCCATACGCCTGCATGTAGTCGGCGAACACCGGATCGATCAGCAGCGGCACGTGGCCGAACAGGTCGTGGAAGCAGTCGGGTTCCTGCAGGTAGTCGAGCTGATCGAGACGGCGCATCCACCAGGTGACCGGAAAACGCCGGTTCGCGAGGTGCTCGAAGAACACGCGGTCGGGCACGAGGCCCGGCACCGCGACGATTTCCCAGCCGGTCACGGGCTTCAACTGGCGGTTCACGTCGGCGAACGACGGCACGCGATCGACCGGCAGGTCGATCTTGCCGAGCCCGGCGACGAATGCATCGCACGCGCGGCCGCGCAGCAGGGCCGACTGGCGCGCATAGAGCTGCGTCCATACCGCGTGGTCGACCTGGCCGTAGCGCTGCAGCGGCTGGTCGATGGTGAAATCGGCGCGGGTTTCGAGGCCCGCATCGAACTGCTCCTGCAGTTTCGCGGTGACGACGGTGGACATGATCAGGCTCTGCACGCTGAGGTTGGGACCATGCAAGTGTAGAGCGGGCCGCGCGCGGAATGGGCGCATAGTTGGCGTTCAATCGCTCAATGATGCGATAATCTCGCATCAAACCATGAATCAATGCGGAGAATGTTCATGCTGGAACTCGATCACTTCGATCTCGCGCTGCTGGACGTGCTGCAGCGCTTCGGTCGCGCGACGCATCAGCAGTTGGGCGAGGAGGTGCCGCTGTCGCCGTCGCAGATCGGCCGGCGGCTGCAGCGGCTCGAGGCGGCCGGCGTGATCGAAGGCTACCGCGTGATGCTGCGGCCCGAAAAGCTCGGGCTCGGCGTGACCGCGTTCACGAGCCTGAAGCTCAAGCATCACGGCGATTCGATCATCGAGCAGTTCCAGCAGCAGATCGACGTGCTGCCGGAAGTGCTCGAATGCCATGCGGTGGTGGGCGATGCCGACTACCTGCTGCGGATCGTCGCGCCGGATCTCAACGCGCTGTCGCAGTTCGTGATGAAGAAGCTGATGCGGGTACCGGGCGTCGACAGCGTGCGCTCGAACATCGTGCTGACGACCTTCAAGCGCAACGGCGCACTGCCGCTCGCGCATCTGGCGCCCGGCGCCGCGTGACGGGGAGGAGCCGCGGCACAGGCCCCGGGGGCGTCCCGTGCGGGGCGCCGTCGGTGGGGCCGGATCAGGCCGTTTCGGGTTGGGTGTCGGCGTTCAGCAGATCGACGTACGCGACCGCGACGAGATCGTCCTGCGCCACGCCGAGCTTCGTGAACACCTCGTGCGCTTCGGCTTCGCCGCCGGCTTCGTCGTCGTCCGGGCCGAGCACGACTTCGAGCTCGATGAAGTCACCGAGGCCGTCGACGCGGTCGAGGTGGATGCGGGTTCGGCCCGCGAGGTACACGTGCCGCTCCTTCGTCACGATCCCGCGCGTGGTCAGTGCGGTCGCGAGCAGCGAATGCATCGCGTCGGGGTTCGTCACCGGGCTGCGCGTGTAGTACGACGCCTTCGGGCCATCGCGGTCGTCGCGCTGATAGAAGATCAGCTCGGCCGGCGTGCCGTCCTCGAAGCGGCGCAGCTTCAGCCGGCCGCGCGGCACGTCGTAGAAGAAATCCTGCTGGCGGTAGAACAATGGTGCTTCGGTCGCGAGCTGAGCCGCCTGTTCGCGCAGCCGGTCGAATTCGCGGGCGCGGGCTTTGATCTCGATGTTGCGGGCCATGCGGGTCTCCTTCAATCGGGGTCTCGCGGTGTGCGAACGCACAATCTAGCAAAAAGCCTGCAACGATGGCGTGACGACCGGACGGGACGCGGCGACACGACGCGGGAGCGGGCGATCCGGTCCGTCACGGCGATCCGCGGAATGCGTCAGGCGGCGAAACCCGAGGCACAGCCGGCCGCATCGACATCAGCAACGCTCATATCGCCCACTGCGTTTCGATCAACCGCAGCGCGGCCGCGATCGCCGGTTCGTCGCGCCGCTCGGCGAGCGTCACGAACGTCAGTTCGGTCGGCACCGTCACGCGCTCCACGATCGTCAGCGCATGCGCGTGCGCTTCGGCCAGCGCGGTCGAATCGCGCGCGAGCGTTAACCCGATCCCCGATTTGACGAGGTCGAGCATCGATTGCTCCTGGTCGACCTCGGCGACCTTCACCGGCTGTGCGCCGGCGTCCGCGAAACGCCGCGACAGCAGCCGGTGATGCGCGGACGCCGGCGGCGTCCAGATCCACGGCAGCGCGGCGAGCGCGCGCCAGTCGTGCGCGCGCTGTACGCGCTCCTTCCAGCCGGCGGGCGCGAGCACGCGGTACTGGAAATGCGTGAGCGTGAGGGTGTGGAACAGCGCGCCGTCGAGCGGATCGTCCTCGCCCGGCCGGCCGATGTAGTAGCCGACGTCGAGCGCCCGCGCGCGCACCTGTTCGATCACCCAGCCCGACATCCCGTGCCGCAGCGCGGTCTCGATCTGCGGATGGGTCTCGACCAGCGCGCGCAGGAAGCCGCCGAGCCGCAGGAACCCCGGGTCGAGGATCGTGCCGATCCGCAGCCGGCCGCGCACCTCGTGCCGCAGCGCGGCAGCGGCGCGCTGCACGTCGGCGGCCGCGGCGAGCGCGCGTTCCGCGTGCGGCAGCAGCGTCTGGCCGTCGCGCGTGAGCGCAAGGCCGCGCGACGTGCGCGTGAACAGCACGACGCCGAGCGTTTCCTGCAGATGCTTGATCTGCAGGCTGACGGCCGGCTGCGTGAGGTGCAACTGCGCCGCGGCGCGCGTCAGGTTGCCTTCGCGCGCGACCGTCGCGAACGCGCGGAGCAGGGTGAGATCCATCGTCGTGATATGAGCGTAGCTTATAACGCGGTTCAGCATAACTCATTGGATCGGCGGCCGGGCGCGGGAGTACGCTTCATCGGGTCGTGCGCGCGGGCAGCAGGCGCGGTGCGACGCGACGCACTATGCTGAAAAGGCGCGCGGCATCGCGCCGCGCGGTGCAATAACAAAGAGGTTTGGAGCCGAGTGAGCGCTGAAGCGCCAACTTGGGTCGACCGCCGTGGGGATGGAGTAAGCCGCTGAAGCGGCAACTCCGTCCAGCCACGCCATGGGACCCGAGTAAGTGCTGAAGCGCCAACTTGGATCGACCGCCGTGGGGATGGAGTAAGCGCTGAAGCGCTAACTCCATCCAGCCACGCCATGGGACCAGCGTAAGCGCTAAAGCGCTAACGCTGGTCGACAGGAGACAAGCAGTGACTACTCAACGCACGCTCGAGGGCGAATTCGACTACGTGATCGTCGGCGCAGGCACCGCGGGCTGCGTGCTCGCGAACCGCCTGACCGAGGATCCCGACATCCACGTGCTGCTGCTCGAAGCAGGCGGCAAGGACGACTATCACTGGATTCATATCCCGGTCGGCTATCTGTACTGCATCGGCAACCCGCGCACCGACTGGCTGTACAAGACGCAGCCCGAAGCGGCGCTCAACGGCCGGGCGCTGTCGTATCCGCGCGGCCGCGTGCTCGGCGGCTGCTCGTCGATCAACGGGATGATCTACATGCGCGGCCAGCGCGAGGACTATGACGACTGGGCGCGGGAAACCGGCGACGCCGGCTGGTCGTGGGACAGCGTGCTGCCGATCTTCAAGCGCAGCGAGGATCACCATGCGGGCGCGAGCGACGCGCACGGGGCGGGCGGCTACTGGCGCGTCGAGAAGCAGCGGCTGCGCTGGGAGATTCTCGAATCGTTCGCGCAGGCCGCGCAGCAGACGGGCATCCCCGCCACCGACGATTTCAACCGCGGCGACAATGCCGGGGTCGGCTACTTCGAAGTGAACCAGAAGCGCGGCGTGCGCTGGAATACGTCGAAGGCGTTCCTGCGGCCCGCGATGGCGCGCCCGAACCTGACCGTGATCACCGGCGCGCACGCGCAGCGCGTGATCTTCGACGGGCGGCGCGCGGTCGGCGTCGAGTACCACGGCGGCGGCACCGATTACGTCGCGCGGGCGCGGGCGGAGGTGCTGCTGACGTCGGGCGCCGTGAATTCGCCGCAATTGCTCGAACTGTCGGGGATCGGCGACGGTCGGCGGCTGCAGGCGCTCGGCATCGACGTCGTGCAGCATCTGCCGGGCGTCGGCGAAAACCTGCAGGATCACCTGCAATTGCGGATGGCGTTTCGCGTCGACGGCGTGCGCACGCTCAACACGCTGTCCGCGCACTGGTGGGGCAAGCTGATGATCGGCGCCCAATATGCGCTGCTGCAGCGCGGGCCGATGTCGATGGCGCCGTCGCAACTGGGCGCATTCGCGAAATCGGACCCGGACGATCCCGCACTCACGCGCCCCGATCTCGAATACCACGTGCAGCCGCTGTCGCTCGAACGCTTCGGCGAGCCGCTGCACGGCTTCAACGCCTTTACGGCGTCGGTCTGCCATTTGCGGCCGACGTCGCGCGGCAGCGTGCACGTCACGAGCGCCGATCCGGGCAGCGCACCGTCGATCGCGCCGAACTACCTGTCGACCGATCACGATCGGCACGTCGCCGCGAACGCGCTGCGTCTCACACGCCGGATCGCGTCCGCGCCGGCGCTCGCGCGCTATCGTCCCGAGGAAATCCTGCCGGGCCCGCAGTACCGGACCGAGGCCGAACTGATCGATGCGGCCGGCGCCATCGGCACGACGATCTTCCACCCGGTCGGCACCTGCCGGATGGGGCGCGCCGACGACGAGCGCGCGGTGGTCGACAGCCGGCTGCGCGTGCGCGGCATCGCCGGGCTGAGAATCGTCGATGCGTCGGTGATGCCGTTCATCACGTCGGGCAACACCAATTCGCCGACGTTGATGATCGCCGAGCGCGCGAGCGACATGATTCGTGCCGACCGCCGTGCGGCGCGCGAAACGACGTCGGTGCGAACCGAGGCCGCGGTGACGGCTGCATGACGGCCCGCTGACACGCGCGCCAGCGCGCCGTCATGCACACCCGCTGATTCGCTATGCGAAGCATGGCTGACGTCGCTTCTGCTCGAACGGCAAGATCCGTGCAAGCCGCGCCGTCGCGCGGCTTTTTTTCGGCGCGCGTGCCGCGTCCTGCAGCAGGTCAACGCGTGATGATGCACGTATCAAAAAAGCGTGGAGAAAAACCGCACGCAGTCGCGTCCGATATGGCGGCCACCCCTATAAGTGCAAATCCCGATGATTGCACTGCACCAACGGCGCGACAATGTTGCGCAATGTGCATACGCGTCGGCGCGGGAGACCACCCTCGAGGCGTACCACGGCGCCCGGGGGCAGCCCGCTGATCCGCTGACCTGTTCGCGGCCGCTTGCGCCAGGCTTCCCGGTGCTTCGCCTGACTTCGTACGGAAGGGAACATGATTCTCGGCGACACGATTCTGGAAACACGCGGACTGACGAAGGAATTCAGGGGCTTCACCGCCGTGAACGGCGTCAACCTGCGTGTGCGGCGCGGTGCGATCCATGCATTGATCGGGCCGAACGGCGCGGGCAAGACCACCTGTTTCAACCTCCTCACCAAATTTCTGACGCCCACGGCCGGCCAGATCGTCTTCAACGGCATCGACATCACCGACGAGCGGCCCGCGCAGGTCGCGCGGCGCGGCATCATCCGCTCGTTCCAGATCTCGGCCGTGTTCCCGCATCTGAGCGCGCTGCAGAACGTGCGCATCGGCCTGCAGCGGGCACTCGGCACCGAATTCCATTTCTGGCGCAGCGAACGCACGCTGAAGCGGCTCGACGATCGCGCGATGGACCTGCTCACGCAGGTCGGCCTCACCGATTTCGCGCACGTGCCCACCGTCGAGCTGGCCTACGGCCGCAAGCGCGCGCTCGAGATCGCGACGACGCTGGCGATGGAGCCCGAACTGATGCTGCTCGACGAGCCCACGCAGGGGATGGGCCACGAGGACGTCGACCGCGTGACCGCGCTGATCAAGAAGGTCGCGAGCGGCCGCACGATCCTGATGGTGGAACACAACATGAACGTGATCGCGGGGATCTCCGACACGATCACCGTCCTGCAACGCGGCGAGGTGCTGGCCGAAGGCTCGTATGCGGAAGTGTCGAAGAATCCGCTCGTGATCGAGGCCTACATGGGCAGTGCCGACGCGGCGCTCGCGGGGGCGCACGCATGAAGCACAGCGAACGGGAGGAACGCGAATTGAGCGGCGTCGAGAGCGGTACGCCTGCGCTGGAGATCACGGGCCTGGAGGCCTGGTACGGGGAATCCCACATATTGCACGGTGTCGACCTGACCGTGCATCGCGGCGAGGTCGTCACGCTGCTCGGCCGCAACGGCGCGGGCCGCACGACGACGCTGCGCGCGATCATGGGCCTCACGGGCCGCCGCAGCGGGTCGATCAAGGTCGCGGGCCACGAGACGATCGGCCTCGCGACGCACCGCATCGCGCATTACGGCATCGGCTACTGCCCGGAGGAGCGCGGGATCTTCTCGAGCCTGTCGTGCGAGGAGAACCTGATGCTGCCGCCGCTGATCGGGCCGCGCGAGCATGCGATGTCGCTCGACGAGATCTACGCGATGTTCCCGAACCTCGCGTCGCGCCGGCAGAGCCAGGGCACGCGGCTGTCCGGCGGCGAGCAGCAGATGCTCGCGGTCGCGCGGATCCTGCGCACCGGCGCGAACCTGCTGCTGCTCGACGAGATCTCCGAAGGCCTCGCGCCGGTGATCGTGCAGACGCTCGCACGGATGATCGTCGCGCTGAAGGCGCGCGGCTACACGATCGTGATGGTCGAACAGAATTTCCGCTTCGCCGCGCCGCTCGCCGACCGCTTCTACGTGATGGAGCACGGCAGCATCGTCGAGCATTTCCGCGCGTCCGAACTGGAAGGCAAGATGCCGACCCTGCACGACCTGCTCGGGGTGTGACGCCGCCCCGTTTCCCTTGCCGCTAGCCGTGGCGGCCCTCGAACAACCACAACGCATCAGAACAACAGGAGACGTCAATGAAAATGAAGACCCTCGCACAGGCCTGTCTCGCGCTCGCGACCGCCGCGTTCACCGCCGGCGCCGCCCACGCGGCGGATACCGTGAAGATCGGCTTCATCACCGACATGTCGGGGCTTTACGCGGATATCGACGGGCAGGGCGGTCTCGAGGCGATCCGCATGGCGGTCGCGGACTTCGGCGGCAAGGTGCTCGGCAAGCCGATCGAGGTCGTCTATGCCGATCACCAGAACAAGGCTGACATCGCCGCGTCGAAGGCGCGCGAATGGATGGACCGCGGCGGGCTGGACCTGCTGGTCGGCGGCACGAACTCGGCGACCGCGCTGTCGATGAACCAGGTCGCGGCCGAGAAGAAGAAGGTCTACATCAACATCGGCGCGGGCGCCGACACGCTGACCAACGAGCAGTGCACGCCGTACACGGTCCACTACGCGTACGACACGATGGCGCTCGCGAAGGGCACCGGTTCCGCGGTGGTGAAGCAGGGCGGCAAGACGTGGTTCTTCCTGACGGCCGACTACGCGTTCGGCAAGGCGCTCGAGAAGAACACCTCGGACGTCGTGAAGGCGAACGGCGGCCAGGTGCTCGGCGCGGTGCGTCACCCGCTATCCGCGTCGGATTTCTCGTCGTTCCTGCTGCAGGCGCAGGCGTCGAAGGCGCAGATTCTCGGCCTCGCGAACGCGGGCGGCGACACGATCAACTCGATCAAGGCCGCGAAGGAGTTCGGCATCACGAAGACGATGAAGCTCGCCGCGCTGCTGATGTTCATCGACGACGTGCACAGCCTCGGCCTCGAAACGACGCAGGGCCTCGTGCTGACCGACAGCTGGTACTGGAACCGCGACGCGGCGTCGCGCCAGTGGGCGCAGCGCTACTTCGGCAAGATGAAGAAGATGCCGTCGAGCCTGCAGGCGGCCGACTACTCGTCGGTGACGACCTACCTGAAGGCCGTGCAGGCTGCCGGTACGACTGACTCCGACAAGGTGATGGCCGAGCTGAAGAAGATCAAGATCAGCGACTTCTACGCGAAGGGCTATATCCGCCAGGACGGCAGCATGATCCACGACATGTACCTGATGGAAGTCAAGAAGCCCTCGGAATCGAAGGAGCCGTGGGACTACTACAAGGTGCTCGCGACGATTCCGGGCGAACAGGCGTTCGGCACCAAGCAGGAAACGCGCTGCGCGTTGTGGAAGTAAGCATCGCCTAGCGGCGCGCACGGGCGCGCCGCACGGTGGCGGCTGCAGCGATGTGCCCGCTGCGCCGCCCGCGTGCGCGATGCATGAACGTTGCGCACGCAATGAAACTCATTCTGACGGCTAAGTCGATGGAAATCTTTGGCATTCCGTTGCCGGCGATGCTGAGCCAGTTGCTGCTCGGGCTCGTCAACGGCTCGTTCTACGCGATCCTGAGCCTCGGGCTCGCGGTGATCTTCGGGCTGCTCAACGTAATCAACTTCGCGCACGGCGCATTGTTCATGCTGGGCGCGATGCTCGCGTGGATGGGCCTGTCGTATTTCGGGCTGCCGTACTGGGCGATGCTCGTGCTGGCGCCGGTGCTCGTCGGCGCGTTCGGAATCGCGATCGAACGCTCGATGCTGCGCTGGCTGTACAAGCTCGATCACCTGTACGGGCTGCTGCTCACGTTCGGCCTCACGCTGGTCGTCGAAGGCGTGTTCCGGTCGATCTACGGGTCGTCCGGCCAGCCGTACGACGTGCCGTCGCAGTTGTCCGGCGCGACCAACCTCGGCTTCATGTTCCTGCCGAACTATCGCGCGTGGGTCGTCGTCGCGTCGCTCGCGGTGTGCCTCGCGACGTGGTTCGTGATCGAGAAGACGCGCCTCGGCGCGTACCTGCGCGCGGGCACCGAGAACCCGAAGCTCGTCGAGGCGTTCGGCGTGAACGTGCCGATGATGATCACGCTCACCTACGGCTTCGGCGTCGCGCTCGCCGCTTTCGCTGGCGTGCTGGCCGCGCCCGTGATCCAGGTGTCGCCGCTGATGGGCCAGCCGATGATCATCACCGTGTTCGCGGTGGTCGTGATCGGCGGGATGGGCTCGATCCTCGGCTCGATCGTCACGGGCCTGCTGCTCGGCGTGATCGAGGGCTTCACGCGCGTGTTCTATCCCGAAGCGTCGGCCACCGTCGTGTTCGTGATCATGGCGATCGTGCTGCTGTTCCGCCCGGCGGGCCTCTTCGGCAAGGAAAAATGATGCAGAGAAAAGTGCTCTACGGCGTGCTGCTCGCCGCACTGCTCGCCGCGCCGTTCATCGGCGCGTATCCGGTGTTCGTGATGAAGGTGCTCACCTTCGCGCTGTTCGCGGCCGCGTTCAACCTGCTGATCGGCTATACGGGGCTGCTGTCGTTCGGCCATGCGATGTTCCTCGCGACCGCCGGCTATGCGACCGGCTATTCGATACAGACGCTCGGTTTCACGCCGGAGCTCGGCGTGCTGGTCGGCACCGTCGCCGCGACGCTGCTCGGGCTCGTCGTCGGGCTGTTCGCGATCCGCCGGCAAGGCATCTACTTCGCGATGATCACGCTCGCGTTCGCGCAGATGGTCTACTTCATCTATCTGCAGGCGCCGTTCACGCACGGCGAGGACGGCCTGCAGGGCGTGCCGCGCGGCCGCCTGTTCGGGCTGCTCGACCTGTCGAACGACGTCGCGCTGTACTACGTCGTGCTGGTGGTGGTCGTGGCCGCGTGCGCGTTCATCGTGCGGGTCGTCCATTCGCCGTTCGGCCAGGTGCTCGTCGCCATCAAGGAGAACGAAGCGCGCGCGATCTCGCTCGGCTACGACACCGATCGCTTCAAGCTGCTCGCGTTCATCCTGTCGGCCGGGCTCGCGGGGCTGGCCGGCTCGCTGAAGGTACTGGTGCTCGGCTTCGAGACGCTGTCGGACGCGTACTGGACGATGTCGGGCCTCGTCGTGCTGATGACGCTCGTCGGCGGGATGGGCACGCTGTTCGGGCCGCTCCTGGGTGCCGCGTTGATCGTGGCGCTCGAAGACCGGCTCGGCGACATCGGCGAATGGCTCGCGTCGACGACGGGCGTCGCGTGGTTTCATTCGCTCGGCGAATCGGCGACGATCGTTACCGGCCTGATCTTCATCGCATGCGTGCTGGCA
Source organism: Burkholderia sp. BCC1208 (assembly GCF_902833095.1). Taxonomy (NCBI): domain Bacteria; kingdom Pseudomonadati; phylum Pseudomonadota; class Betaproteobacteria; order Burkholderiales; family Burkholderiaceae; genus Burkholderia; species Burkholderia sp. BCC1208. Next base: position 74,849 of record NZ_CADFDY010000014.1, read on the forward strand.
TTCCGGCGCGGCATCGTCGGCGAGATGGTCGCGCGGATCAAGCCGTTGAGAGCCTCGTCGTGAGCCGGCCGTGCGCGTCGCCGCGCGTTGATGCGAAGCACCATCCGGCACGCCCGGGAACGGCGTCGCAGCGGGTTGGCGCCGACGCCGCGCGGCACGCTGTTGCCCCATTTTCGTGCGGCGATGCACCATAGGGGTAAATGCTAAGTTGTCGTGGTGCTTAAGCCTCTTTAAGATTCACCTCAGTTCTGATGCACCGCGAAACGAATTTGCAGGTGGAGAACGAGGAGACAATCGAGGCACAAAGTGCCCGGACCCCAAAGCGCTGTTGGACGGAATCCAACAGCGCTTTTTCATTTGCGTGCACGGATTCCATCGATGGTGCATCGGCCCGCGTGACGGCCGCCTCCCGCGTTTGCGTTCGCACCGCGTCTTTCCGCGCTTCGCGCGTCCCCCCGTTTTCCCTTTCCCGCGATCCGTTCGCAGACGATGCGCAATCCTGCACAGGCGCTCCGGGCTTACCCGGTTGGCGTGCACGAAATGCGTCCGTTACACTCGGCTTTCGCCGACCGTGCGGTCGGGAAAATCGGTCGGCAGTTCTCCTACAAGCACAATGCAGAAGAGGGAGTACGGTTGGATGAGCAGCGCAGCGCGGTGGATCGGGGCAGGAGAGGCGGCGAGCGCCGTTCGTTCGTCATCGGATGCGCGATGGGTCGTCGCGGCATTCCCGAGCCGCTCCGCGGCCTGGATGCGCGTCCAGACGCCCGCGCGGATCGTTGCGCTCGCATCCGTATCTGCATCCTCCTCATGAGCGGCCGGTTTTCCGACGTTTCATCGTGCGCGTACTGGGCTGCACCGGCCCGGAATGGCGTGCGTTTCCGCCATCGTTGCGCACGCACCGATTTTCCGCGCGATCCCGCATTTATTCGCCTTCTTCATCCTGACGACATTGCTGCTGCGCATCGTGATGGCCGAATGACCGTTTCGGCCGGCATGCGGCGCATGGGTGCGGCGTTTCACGGGAAAACGAGCATGGGCGCGGATGATCTGGATAATTAAGATATTAACTTGTTTTGGGGACCGGGAGCCGCCCGAGCGACCCGTGGTTTTTTCGAGCAGCGTTTGGAGACAACGTAAATGAAGATGAATCGATGGATGGAGGCCCTGCTTGCCGCGGGCCTCATGTGTGCGGCGGCCACGGCGTCGGCGCAGGTCAAGATCGGCGTGACGCTGTCGGCCACCGGCCCGGCCGCCTCGCTCGGGATTCCGGAAAAGAACACGATCGCGCTGCTGCCGAAGGAAATCGCGGGCAAGAGCGTGCAGTACATCGTGCTCGACGACGCCTCCGACACGAGCCGCGCGGTGCAGAACGTGCGCAAGCTGATCGACGAGGACCACGTCGACGCGATCATCGGCTCCTCCGTCACGCCGAACTCGCTCGCGATGCTCGACCCCGTGTCGCAAGGCAAGACGCCGACGATCTCGCTTGCGGCGAGCGCGCAGATCATCGCGCCGATGGACGCGAAGCGCGCGTGGATGTTCAAGGTGCCGCAGAACGATCAGCTGATGGCCGACGCGATCGCCGGCTACATGGCGAAGCACGGCGTGAAGACGGTCGGCTTCATCGGCTTCGCCGATGCGTACGGCGACAGCTGGTACAAGACGTTCGACGCGGCGGCCGCGAAGAACGGGCTGAAGCTGGTGTCGAACGAGCGCTACAACCGGACCGACTCGTCGGTGATGGGGCAGGTGCTGAAGCTGCTGGGCTCGAACCCCGATGCGGTGCTGATCGCGGGCTCCGGCACGCCGGCGGCGCTGCCGGCCAAGACGCTGAAGGAGCGCGGCTACAAGGGCAAGGTGTACCAGACGCACGGCGTCGCGAACAACGATTTCCTGCGCGTGTGCGGCAAGGATTGCGAAGGCGAGATCCTGCCGGCCGGCCCCGTGCTCGTGACCGATCAATTGCCCGATTCGAATCCGGTGAAGAAGCCGGCGCTCGGCTACAAGGCCGCGTACGAGAAGGCCTACGGCGCGGGTTCGCTGTCGACGTTCGGCGGCCATGCGTGGGATGCGGGGCTGCTGCTGCAGAGGGCGATCCCGGAAGCGCTGAAGAAGGGCCAGCCGGGCACCGAGGCGTTCCGCGAAGCGCTGCGCGCGTCGCTCGAAAGCGTGAAGGATCTGCCCGTCTCGCACGGCGTGATCAACACGACGGCGACCGATCACAACGGCTTCGACACGCGTGCGCGCGTGATGGTGCAGATCGTCGACGGCAAGTGGAAGTTGCAGGCCGAGTAAGCATCACGTGAAACCGGCGTGCGCGGCGCGAACGGCGCCGCGTGTGCCGTCGGCAGGGTGGCGCGCCCCACGGGCCGCACCCGTGCCGCCTGGAACCACCGGGGGCCGCCGCATGGCGCGCGACGGGCCGATCGCTTCGCGCGCGCCCCGGGCGTTTTCGCCTTTCGTTTCTCCGCAGCATTCTCTCTCTCGATACACGAAACGTATGGATCTCTCGATTGCGGCGATCCTCGCGCAAGACGGCATCACGACCGGCGCCATTTATGCATTGTTGTCGCTGGCGCTCGTGCTGGTGTTTTCCGTCACGCGGGTGATCTTCATTCCCCAGGGCGAATTCGTCGCCTACGGTGTGCTGACGCTGGCCGCGTTGCAGGCGCAGAAATTCCCCGCCACCTGCTGGCTGCTGTTCGTGATGGGCATCGCGTGCTTCCTGCTGGAAGTCGGCGGCCTGATCCGCCATCGCGAACGCCGTCATCAGCTCGGCCGCACGCTCGCGACGCTGGCGAGCCGCTACGTGCTGCTGCCGCTCGCGGTATTCGCGGTCACGCGCGGCTTTGCCGCGCAGCCGTTGCCGATGCTCGCGCAGATCGCGCTGACACTCGCGATCGTCGTGCCGATGGGGCCGTTCGTCTACCGGCTCGTGTACCAGCCGATCGCCGAAGGCACGACGCTGCTGCTGCTGATCGTGTCGGTCGCCGTCCATTTCGCGATGGTCGGCCTCGGCCTCGTGATGTTCGGTGCGGAAGGCTCGCGCACCAACGGATTCTCGGACGCGTCGTTCGCGATCGGCAGCATGACGGTATCGGCCCAGAGCATCCTGGTCGTCGTCACGGCGCTCGTGCTGATCGGCGCGCTCTACGTGTACTTCGGCCGCACGATCGCCGGCAAGGCGCTGCGCGCGACGTCGGTGAATCGGCTCGGTGCGCGGCTCGTCGGCATCGGCACGACCGAAGCCGGACGGCTCGCGTTTACGCTCGCGGCAGGGCTCGGCGTGCTGTCGGGGATCCTCGTCGGCCCGCTGACGACGATCTACTACGACTCGGGTTTCCTGATCGGCCTGAAGGGCTTCGTCGGCGCGATCATCGGCGGGCTCGTCAGCTACCCGCTCGCGGCCGCCGGCTCGCTGCTGGTCGGCGTGCTCGAATCGTATTCGTCGTTCTGGGCGAGCGCATACAAGGAGGTGATCGTGTTCACGCTGATCATTCCGGTGCTGCTGTGGCGGAGCTTCGTGACGCCGCATGCGGAAGAGGAGTGACGCGATGAAGACGATGGTACGCAACAAGACCTTCTGGCTGTTTCTCGTGGTGCTGTTCGCGCTGCCGGTGCTGCCCGGCGCGCTGCAGGTGCCCGAGTACTGGATCACGCTGCTGAACTACATCGGCCTGTATGCGATCGTCGCGATCGGGCTCGTGCTGCTGACGGGCGTCGGCGGAATGACGAGCTTCGGGCAGGCCGCGTTCGTCGGCATCGGCGCGTATGCGACCGCGTTCCTGACGACGCGGTACGGCGTGTCGCCGTGGCTCGCGCTGATCGTCGGCGTCGTGCTGACGGCGCTCGTCGCGCTCATGCTCGGCGCCGTGACGATGCGGCTGTCCGGGCACTTTCTGCCGCTCGGCACGATCGCGTGGGGCCTCGCGCTGTTCTATCTGTTCGGCAACCTCGAACTGCTCGGCAAGTACGACGGGATCAACGGGATTCCGGTGCTGAACCTGTTCGGCATCCAGCTCGAAAGCGGCCGCAGCCTGTATTTCCTGATCTGGGCCGTGGTGCTGGCCGCGATCGTGTCGGTGCAGAACCTGCTCAACAGCCGGCCCGGCCGCGCGATCCGCGCGTTGCGCGGCGGCGGCGTGATGGCCGAGGCGATGGGCGTGAACACCGCGTGGATGCGCGTGGTGATCTTCGTCTATGCGGCCGTGCTCGCTGCCGTGTCCGGCTTCCTGTACGCGCACCTGCAACGTGCTGTGAACCCGACCCCGTTCGGCCTGAACCACGGGATCGAATTCCTGTTCATGGCGGTGGTGGGCGGCGTGTCGCACGTATGGGGCGCGGTGCTCGGCGCGGCGATTCTCACCGTGCTGCAGGACTATCTGCAGACGCTGCTGCCGAAGCTGCTCGGTTCGGAGGGCAACTTCGAGATCATCGTGTTCGGCGTACTGATGGTGCTGCTGCTGCAGTACGCGCGCCAGGGCGTCTGGCCGTTCGTCGCGAGACTGTTCCCGCGCGGGCCGCGCGCGCATGTGCCGGAGCAGGCCGATCCGCTGCCGCAGCGCGCGAAGCCCGTGGCCGGCGAGCCGCTGCTCGTGGTCGACACCGCGCGCAAGCAGTTCGGCGGGCTCGTGGCGGTCAACGACGTCAGCTTCGACGTGAAAGCGGGGCAGATCGTCGGGCTGATCGGCCCGAACGGCGCGGGCAAGTCGACCACGTTCAACCTCGTGACCGGCGTGCTGAAGCCGACCGGCGGTGCGATCACGTTTCGCGGCGAGCGCATCGACGGGCTGACGTCGCGTCAGATCGTCCGCCGCGGCATCGGTCGCACGTTCCAGCACGTGAAGCTGTTGCCGGCGATGACGGTGCTCGAGAACGTCGCGATTGGCGCGCATCTGCGCGGTCATACGGGCGTGTGGCGCAGCATCGCGCGGCTCAATGCGCACGAGGAAGCGCAGTTGCTGGCCGAAGCCGCGCGCCAGATCCGCCGCGTCGGGCTCGAGAAGCACATGTACGACGAAGCGGGCAGCCTCGCGCTCGGCCAGCAGCGGATTCTCGAAATCGCACGGGCGTTGTGCTGCGATCCGACGCTGCTGCTGCTCGACGAGCCGGCCGCCGGCCTGCGTTACCAGGAGAAGCAGCAACTCGCCGACCTGCTGCGGCGGCTGAAGGCCGAAGGCATGAGCGTGTTGCTCGTGGAACACGACATGGATTTCGTGATGAACCTCACCGACCGGCTGGTGGTGATGGAGTTCGGTACGCGGATCGCGGAAGGGCTGCCGCAGGATGTGCAGCAGGATCCGGCCGTGCTCGAAGCGTATCTGGGCGGGGTGGAGTGATGACGGACACGACGATGCCGATTCTCGAGGTACGCGGGCTGGCGGTGCGGTACGGGAAGGTGGAGGCGCTGCACGGTGCTGCCATCAAGGTCGGGGCGGGGCAGATCGTCAGCGTGATCGGCCCGAACGGGGCCGGTAAATCGACGCTGCTGAACGCGGTCATGGGCGCGCTGCCAATAACGGGGCACGCGTCGGGCGCGGTCGTGTATCGCGGCAACGATGTCGGCGCGTTGCCGGTCGAGCAGCGCGTCGCGCGCGGGATGTGCCTTGTACCGGAAAAGCGCGAGCTGTTCAGCACGATGACGGTCGAGGACAACCTCATATTGGGCGCATATCGGCGCAAGCAGGCAGGGGAAACGAACTTCCTCGATCAACTCGATCACGTGTTCGCGCTGTTTCCGCGACTGAAGGAGCGCCGTAGGCAGGCGGCCGGCACGCTGTCGGGCGGCGAGCGGCAAATGCTGGCGGTCGGTCGTGCGCTGATGGGCAAGCCCGACCTGCTGATGCTCGACGAGCCGAGCCTCGGGCTGGCGCCGCTGATCGTGAAGGAGATCTTTCATATCATCAGCGCGTTGCGCGGTACCGGCGTTGCGACGCTGCTGATCGAGCAGAATGCACGGGCGGCGCTGCAGATCTCCGACTACGGCTATGTGCTCGAGACGGGCGAGTTTGTACTGGAGGGGCCGGCGGCCGAGCTTGCGCAGAATCCGCGTGTAATCGAGACCTATCTTGGATTGGCGAAGAAGACGGCTTGATTGGTGGTGCGGTGGGTAGGAAACGGGCGGCGTGTTTCACGTGAAACACGCCGTTTTTGTTTGCGAGGTCGCGCGGGGGCTCGATGCATCGGCGTTTGGGGGTGGGGGATAAGTCGCTCCGGAATAGTCGGAGGTACTGTGCGGTGCCGCGCAGGCTTGTTCCACCGTCGGCGATGCGTCGCACTTCGGTGGACAAGTCGCGGGACTCCGGCCAGAAATGCTGTGTGGAGTTAGGGCACAGAGTTGTGGTGTCTGGAGTGCCGGTTGGGCACAGACATCGGTCAGATCAGGGATTCCACACATGCTGGCGTGACGATCAACCAGATTTTGCACAGGTGCGACGATGTGCGTAGACGTGCTCGCAGGTACCGCCGAAGCTGCCCGATACGGCAAATTCCCGTCTCCACAGCTAAAAAATCGCCGAAATGCACAGACCCTACCATTCGGACGGCCTTCGGGTGAAAAGCGAACCCGCTATAATTCGGCCCATACATTTCTCAGATAGGTTCGTGCGCAGCTCCGCGTACGGAATCCACCATGCTTTTTCCCACAGAATTTGACGTCATCGTCGTCGGCGGCGGTCATGCCGGCACGGAAGCCGCGCTGGCGTCCGCCCGTATGGGCGCAAAGACACTGCTGCTGACCCACAACATCGAAACGCTTGGGCAGATGAGCTGCAATCCGTCGATCGGCGGCATTGGCAAGGGCCATCTGGTCAAGGAAGTCGACGCGCTGGGCGGCGCAATGGCGGCCGCGACGGACGAAAGCGGTATTCAGTTCCGGATCCTCAATTCGTCGAAGGGTCCGGCCGTGCGCGCGACGCGTGCGCAGGCCGATCGGATCCTGTACAAGGCCGCGATCCGCCACCGGCTCGAAAATCAGCACAACTTGTGGCTGTTCCAGCAGGCCGTCGACGATCTGATGGTCGAAGGCGACCGCGTGGTGGGCGCCGTCACGCAGATCGGCATCCGCTTCCGCGCTCGCGCGGTGGTGCTGACGGCCGGTACGTTCCTCGATGGCAAGATCCACGTGGGCCTGAACAATTACACGGGCGGTCGCGCAGGCGATCCGGCGGCCGTGTCGCTGTCGTCGCGCCTGAAGGAGCTGAAGCTGCCGCAGGGCCGGCTGAAGACCGGTACGCCGCCGCGTATCGATGGCCGCACGATCGACTTCTCGAAGCTCGACGAGCAGCCGGGCGACTTCGATCCGATCCCCGTGTTCTCGTTCCTGGGCCGCGCGGAGCAGCATCCGCAGCAGCTGCCGTGCTGGGTCACGCACACGAACGAGCGCACGCACGACATCATTCGCGGCGGTCTCGATCGTTCGCCCATGTATACAGGCGTGATCGAAGGGGTGGGGCCGCGCTATTGCCCGTCGATCGAGGACAAGATCCACCGGTTCGCGTCGAAGGAATCGCACCAGATCTTCCTCGAGCCGGAAGGGCTGACGACCAACGAGTTCTATCCGAACGGGATCTCGACGAGCCTGCCGTTCGATGTCCAGCTCGAGCTCGTGCATTCGATGCGCGGCCTCGAGAACGCGCATATCCTGCGCCCCGGCTACGCGATCGAATACGACTATTTCGACCCGCGCGCGCTGAAGGCGTCGCTCGAGACGAAGGCAATCAACGGGCTGTTCTTTGCGGGCCAGATCAACGGCACGACCGGCTACGAGGAAGCGGCTGCGCAGGGTTTGTTGGCCGGCCTCAATGCGGGCCGCTACGTGCAAGAGAAGGATGCATGGTGCCCGCGTCGCGACCAGGCGTATCTGGGCGTGCTGGTCGACGATCTCGTCACGCGCGGCGTGGCCGAACCGTACCGGATGTTCACGAGCCGGGCCGAGTACCGCCTGAGCCTGCGCGAAGACAACGCCGACATGCGCCTGACCGAGGTCGGCCGCGAGCTTGGGTTGGTCGACGACGCGCGCTGGGACGCCTTCAGCCGGAAGCGCGACGCTGTTTCACGTGAAACCGAACGCCTGAAGTCGACGTGGGTTACGCCGAAGACGCTGCCGGCGGAAGAGGCGACAGCGCTGCTGGGGAAGGCGATCGATCACGAATACAGCCTCGCCGAGCTGCTGCGCCGCCCGGGTGTGGGCTACGACGGCGTGTGCGGGCTGAAGGGCGGCGAGTGCGGCCCTGCGGAGCCGCTGACGGACGATCCGGTGCTGCTGGAGCAGATCAAGGAGCAGGTCGAGATCGGCATCAAGTATCAGGGCTATATCGAACGTCAGGCATCCGAGATCGAGCGCAACGACGCGAACGAGAACACGCGCCTGCCGGACGGTATCGATTACCGCGAAGTCCGCGGGCTGTCATTCGAGGTGAGCCAGAAGCTCAACGAGTTCCGGCCGGAAACGATCGGGCAGGCATCGCGCATCTCGGGCGTCACGCCGGCGGCCATCTCGCTGCTCATGGTGCATCTGAAGCGTCGCGGCCTGGGCCGCCGTAACGGCACGGCCGCAGAGGCCGCGGAGCAGGGGGACGGCAGCGTCCCGACGCAACAATGACGGTGCGTCGCGCGCCGGCGGTTAATCGGGACGTACTGGAACAGATGCTCGTCGAAGGTACGGCGGCACTCGACCTCACGCTGACGGATACACAACGCAACCAACTGCTCGACTATGTTGCGCTGCTCGGCAAGTGGAACGCGGTCTACAACCTGACCGCGATCCGCGACCCGAAGCAGATGCTGATCCAGCACATCCTCGATTCGCTTTCCATCGTCCCGCATCTGCGCGGCCGTACGTCGGCGCGCGTGCTCGACGTCGGCTCGGGCGGCGGGCTGCCCGGTATCGTGCTGGCGATCGTCGAGCCGGGTTGGCAGGTCACGCTGAACGATATCGTGCAGAAGAAGTCTGCCTTCCAGACGCAGATGCGCGCGGAGCTGAAGCTCGCGAACCTGTCAGTCGTCACCGGGCGGGTCGAATCGCTGCAGCCGGGTGTCGAAGTGCCGGAAAAATTCGACATGATCGTATCCCGCGCTTTCGCTGACCTGTCCGACTTCGTTAAACTTGCTCGACATCTGGTTGCACCGGGCGGGTCGATCTGGGCGATGAAGGGCGTTCACCCGTATGACGAGATTGCGCGGTTGCCGGAAGGCAGCCGCGTGAAGCAGACGATCCGGCTGGCGGTGCCGATGCTCGATGCAGAGCGGCATCTGTTCGAAGTGGCCGTCGACGACGCGAATTGAAGGCGCGCAGTAGCGCGCCGTTTGTTTGAAGGTAAAGGGAACACACCAACGATGGCAAAGATCTTCTGCGTTGCGAACCAGAAGGGGGGCGTCGGCAAGACGACGACATCGGTCAATCTCGCCGCAAGCCTTGCAGCGCAGGAGCAACGAGTCCTGTTGATCGATCTCGACCCGCAGGGCAACGCGACGATGGGCAGCGGGATCGACAAGGCCGCGTGCGAAGCGACCGTGTATGAAGTGCTGATCGACGGCGTGTCGGTGACGGACGCACGTGTGCGTCCGGAAGGCGTGACTTACGACGTGCTTCCCGCGAACCGCGAGCTGTCCGGCGCCGAGATCGAACTGATCGGTATCGACAACCGCGAGCGCCGCCTGAAGGCCGCGCTCGAGCGCGTGGCCGACGACTACGATTTCGTGCTGATCGATTGCCCGCCGACGCTGTCGCTGCTGACGCTGAACGGGCTGTGCGCGGCGCATGGCGTCGTGATCCCGATGCAGTGCGAGTACTTCGCACTGGAAGGGCTGTCGGATCTCGTCAACACGATCAAGCAGGTTCACGCGAACATGAACCGCGACCTGAAGATCATCGGCTTGCTGCGCGTGATGTTCGATCCGCGCATCACGCTGCAGCAGCAAGTCTCCGATCAACTGAAAGCGCACTTCGGCGACAAGGTGTTCGACGCGGTGATTCCGCGCAACGTGCGCCTGGCGGAAGCGCCGAGTTACGGGTTGCCGGGCGTCGTGTTCGACCGCAATTCGCGCGGTGCGCAGGCGTATATCCAGTTCGGTGCCGAGATGATCGAGCGCGTGCGCGCGTTCGAGGTGTCGTGATCCGGACATGAGCGAAGCGAGGAAGAAAGACATGAACGCGGTACCAAAGAAGAAGGGCTTGGGACGTGGCCTCGAAGCGCTGCTCGGCGGCAGTGCCGATATCACCGAAGCGGTGAAGATCGAAGGCGCACCGAACACGCTCGCGCTCGGCAAGCTGCAAGCCGGCAAGTACCAGCCGCGCACGCGGATGGACGAGGGCAGCCTGCAGGAGCTCGCGGCAAGCATTCGCGCGCAGGGCGTGATGCAGCCGATCCTGGTACGGCCCATTTCATCAGACAAATACGAGATCATCGCGGGCGAACGGCGTTTCCGTGCCGCGCGTCTGGCCGGCCTCGATGAAGTGCCGGTGCTCGTGAAGGACGTATCCGATCAGGCTGCCGCCGCGATGGCGCTGATCGAGAACATCCAGCGCGAGGACCTGAACCCGCTTGAAGAGGCGCACGGTATCCAGCGCCTGCTCGACGAGTTCGGTTTCACGCACGAACAGGCCGCCGAATCGGTCGGCCGTTCGCGCAGCGCGGTGTCGAACCTGCTGCGCCTGCTGAACCTCGCGTCACCGGTGCAGACGATGCTGCTGGCCGGCGATCTCGACATGGGGCACGCGCGCGCGCTGCTCGCCGTCGATGCGGCCACGCAGATCACGCTCGCGCATCAGGTGGTCAACAAGCGCATGTCGGTGCGCGAGACCGAGAAGCTCGTCGCGCACACGACCAGGGAAGCGCCGGCCGTGAAGGCGCGTGCGAAGGACGATGGCGGCCGCGATACGCGTCGCCTTGAAGAGGAGTTGTCCGACCTGCTCGCGTCGACGGTGAAGATCAAGCTCGGCCGTCGCGGGCGAGGGCAGGTGCTGATCGACTTCGGCAATCTCGACGCGCTCGAGGGCATTCTCGCGCGACTGCGCGGCAACGTCGCGACCGAAGAGTAACGGGCAACCCATGGAACAGATGGGCACACCGGCGCCGCGCCGGTGGCTCGGCTGGCTTGCGCAGGAACCGGTGCTGTCGGTGCTCGCGCTTGGCCTGATCGTGCTGCAATGGGTGCGCCCGCAACCATTTTCGGTACTCGCCGATCGCGTCGACTGGCAGACGGTCGCGACGCTCGCGGGCCTGCTGATGCTGACCAAGGCGCTCGAGCTGTCCGGCTGCCTGATGTGGCTCGCGCATCGCATCGTGCATCACGTGCATTCCGAACGCGGGCTCGCGTTGCTGCTCGTCGGCTTCGCCGCGGTGTTGTCGATGTGGCTCACCAACGACGTCGCGCTGTTCGTGGTCGTGCCGTTGATGGTGTCGCTACGCGCGCTGACACCGCTGCCGTTCCGGCGGCTCGTGATCGTCGTTGCGCTGGCCGTCAATGCGGGGTCCGTCGCGACGCCGCTCGGCAATCCGCAGAATCTTTTCCTGTGGCAATTGAGCGGCGTGTCGTTCGGCCGCTTCGTGGTCACGCTCGGGCCGCTCGCCCTCGCGCTGATGGCGCTGCTGCTCGTGCTGACTGCGCTGATGTTTCGCGCGAAACCGCTCGACCTGTCCGGCGACGCTGCCGCCTTTCCCGTACAACGGTTGCATGCGCTGATCGCGGCGGTGCTGTTCGCCGCGTTCGTGCTGCTCGCGGATGCGCACCATCCGCTGCCGGGCCTCGTCGGTGTCGCGATCGTGCTGCTCGCCGTCAAACGCGACGCAGTCCTGAAGATCGACTGGCTGCTGCTGCTGATCTTCGTGCTGATGTTCGTCGTGTTGCGCAGTGCGGCTGCGCTGCCCGTCGTGCACGACGCGATCGCGCACGCGCAACTCGATTCGCCGCTGCGTGTCTATGCCGCCGGCGCCGTGCTGTCGCAGGCGATCAGCAACGTGCCGGCTGCGATCCTGCTGTCGGAGTTCACGCACGACTGGCGCGCGCTTGCATTCGGCGTATCGGTCGGCGGCTTCGGTTTTGCGATCGGTTCGCTCGCGAACCTGATCGCGGTGCGTCTCGCGAAGGAGCCGCGCATGTGGCTGCCGTTCCACCTCGTGTCGATTCCGTTCGCGCTGGTGAGCGCGGTGCTCGGCGCGTGGCTGCTCATGCACGGTTGAGCGAGGCCGGTGCGTGCGGCACAGGTGTGCCGTTCGGGTGACGAGCGGGGCGCACGGCGTTCGCGGCGATCAGGGCTGTTGATAAGTGCCGCAACCCACAGTCGAACATCTGTGGCGGCGCGACAACTGACTGGACGAATCGATGCGCGAACCTCCGGTCGAATCTCGCGGGTCGCGCGCGGTGGTCCGGGCGCGGTGTTCCGCTTGTTCCGCCGCGTCGCGCCGGGCCGTTCCCGACGGCTGCACTGCAGCGAATTCGCGGCGGCGGTCGCGCCGCTTCCTCCTGGTCCCCATCGGGCATCGCTTCCCGCCATGCTGCCCGTCGCCGGATTTGTTCGAGCAAGAACTACCGGTGCCCAATCTGACCTTACAACTGTCATCGTACGTCATCGAATCGCGTGTTTTTCCACATGATGACGTGTCGTTTTACGCCGGTTTTTATCACGTCTAAAGCCTTGAATCACTTGCAACTATCGCTTACAATCGCCCGGATTTGTTAGCTAGGCACCCCCGAAAGCTTTCGGAAAGTTTGGGGCGGATTGGGAATTTGCGGAAGGTTGCGATGGCGAGTCAGGAGCCGATCGAAGGTCACGACAAGCACAGCGCGCGCCGCACTCAACCGGTGGTCGACGGGCGGCATGCCGCCGACGACGAATGGGATGCCGAGCAGCAAGACAATACAATCGTTCCGCTTACGCGGGCAGAAGCGGAGACGCTGTTCGGCCCGGACGTGAGCCGACCCTCACGGGTCACGCCTTACCGGGTGGTGATCGCGCAAGTGGTCTTGTCCCTGGTTGCAACGCTGGCGTGGTGGCTGTTTTCCTCGAAGCCGCCGGGCGCCGCTGCGCAATCGGCATTCATGGGCGGAGCGATTGGCTGGCTGCCGAGCGCATTGTTCGCGGCGCGTTTGAGGCGAGGCGGTGCCGACACCGTGATGGGCTGGGTGGTCGGTGAAGTAGTCAAGATGGGTGCGACGATCGCGATGTTCGTGGCGATCGCCGTGTGGTATCCCGGTGTGCACTGGGTGCCCCTGCTGATTACGTACCTGCTCGTGCTGAAAACGTACTGGATAGCGCTGGCCTGGCGATAGGCTTTGAAGTCTTGCGCGGTTTGACCGGAACCTGCGCAGGCGCGTTCCCGCAATAGAGTGTTGCGGCGAAGCGGACGACCGATTTTCGACAATTTGGGTGGCACTAACGATATGGCAACCAGCGAAGGCTCGCGTGCTCTGGATCCGTCCGAGTACATTGCGCACCACTTGCAGAATTTCTCCACCGCGCATCAGACGTCGATTTTCGATATCCACGTCTGGAATCTCGACACGCTGTTCTGGTCGATCGTCTGCGGTCTCGCTACGATTCTGATCCTGTACATGGCTGCCCGCAAGGCAACGCCGGGCGTGCCGGGTCGCTTCCAGTGCGCGATCGAGATGATCGTCGAGATGGTGGAAGACCAGTCGAAGGCCGTCGTGCACGGCAATCGTACCTTCATCGCGCCGCTCGCGCTGACCGTGTTCATCTGGGTCGCGCTGATGAACTCCCTCGACTTCCTCCCCGTCGACCTGCCGGGCCGCATCATCGGCGCGCTCGGTCTGTCGGACGTGATTTCGCACCATCGCATCGTCCCGACGGCCGACCTCAACGGTACGCTCGGCATCGCGCTCGGCGTGTTCGTGCTGATGATCTACTACAGCATCAAGATCAAGGGCGCGGGCGGCTTCGTGCATGAGCTCGTGTCGGCTCCGTTCGGTGCGCATCCGCTGCTGTGGATCCCGAACCTCGGCCTGAACATCGTCGAATACGTCGCCAAGACCGTGTCGCTCGGCATGCGGCTGTTCGGCAACATGTACGCGGGCGAACTGCTGTTCCTGCTGATCGCGTTGCTGGGCAGCATGTGGGGCTTCGGCGCGGACGCGTCGGTGCTCGGCTTCATCGGCCACATCCTCGCGGGCAGCATCTGGGCGATCTTCCACATCCTGATCGTTTTGCTGCAGGCGTTCATTTTCATGATGCTCACGCTGGTGTATCTCGGTCAGGCACACGAGTCGCACTGAGCGGCGGGGCAATCAAGCAGGTTTGTTTTTAGTTTTTTTAATTCCAGTTCCAAGTCTTTTCACAAAGGAGTGATCATGCAAGCTTTCATCGCCAACATCCAGGGTCTGACCGCTATCGGTATCGGCATCATCATCGGCCTGGGTGCTATCGGCGCCTGTATCGGTATCGGCCTGATGGGTGGCAAGTACATCGAAGCATGCGCACGTCAGCCCGAGCTGATCAACCCGCTGCAAACGAAGATGTTCCTGCTGGCTGGCCTGATCGATGCGGCGTTCCTGATTGGCGTCGGCGTGGCAATGCTGTTTGCATTCGCGAACCCGCTCCTGTCGAAGCTCGCAGGCTAAGGTTCCTCGGAAGCATTGCGCCAGGCATCGCCGGCGCAGGGTGGAACGGATGACGAGCGCCAATCGAATTCAGTTTCGACGCGCTCCTCCTCGTTTCAATTTCCGGAATAGCAGATAAGGAAACACCGTGAATCTCAACGCAACCCTGTTTGCGCAAATGGTCGTGTTCCTGATCCTCGCGTGGTTCACGATGAAGTTCGTGTGGCCGCCGTTGATCAACGCCCTCGACGAGCGCTCGAAGAAAATTGCCGACGGCCTCTCGGCTGCGGAAAAGGGGCAGGCGGAACTCGTGGCGGCGCACAAGCGCGTCGAACAGGAACTCGTGCAGGCCCGCAACGACGGTCAACAACGCATTGCCGACGCTGAAAAGCGCGCGCAGGCCGTTGCCGACGAAATCAAGGCCCAGGCACACGCCGAAGCCGCCCGCATCATCGCGCAAGCGAAGGCGGACGCCGACCAGCAAATCGTGAAGGCGCGTGAAACGCTGCGCGGCGAAGTCGCCAGCCTGGCCGTCAAGGGCGCCGAGCAGATCCTGATGCGCGAAGTCGATCAAACGGCCCACGCCCAACTGCTGAATCAACTGAAAGCCGAGCTCTGATCATGGCCGAACTTGCAACCATCGCCCGCCCTTACGCTGAAGCGCTGTTCCGCGTGGCCGAGGCGGGTGACATCGCCGCCTGGTCCTCGCTCGTGCAAGAGCTGGCCCAGGTTGCGCGTCTGCCCGATGTGTTGTCCGTCGCGTCGAGCCCGAAGGTGACCCGTGCGCAAGTGGTGGAGCTGTTGCTCGCCACGCAGAAGTCGCCGCTCGCGGCAAGCGCCGAGGCGAAGAACTTCGTGCAGATGCTGGTCGACAATCATCGTATCGCGCTGCTGCCGGAAATCGCCACGCAGTTCGACGAGTTGAAAAATGCGCGTGAAGGCGCCGCCGATGCCACCATCGTCAGCGCGTATCCGCTGAACGGTACCGAGCTCGAAGGGCTCGTCTCCGGCCTCGAGCGCAAGTTCAAGCGCAAGCTGAAGCCGACGGTCCAAGTCGATTCGTCGCTGATCGGCGGCGTGCGCGTGACGGTCGGCGACGAAGTGCTCGACACCTCGGTTCGCGCGCGCCTTGCTTCGATGCAGGCCGCTCTGGCCGCCTGAGCGCCACGCCGGCACGCAACAGAATTGACTATCAGGAGCGAATAATGCAACTCAATCCCTCTGAGATCAGCGAGCTGATCAAGAGCCGGATCCAGGGCCTTGAAGCGAACGCGGACGTTCGCAACCAGGGCACCGTGATCTCCGTGACCGACGGTATCGTGCGTATCCACGGCCTGTCGGACGTGATGCAGGGCGAAATGCTCGAGTTTCCGGGCAACACGTTCGGCCTCGCGCTGAACCTCGAGCGCGACTCGGTCGGCGCGGTGATTCTCGGCGAATACGAACACATCTCGGAAGGCGACATCGTCAAGACGACGGGCCGCATTCTCGAAGTCCCGGTCGGCCCGGAACTCATCGGCCGCGTGGTCGATGCGCTCGGCAACCCGATCGACGGCAAGGGTCCCGTCAACGCGAAGCTGACCGACGCAATCGAAAAGATCGCGCCGGGCGTGATCTGGCGCAAGTCGGTGTCGCAGCCGGTGCAGACGGGCCTCAAGTCGATCGACGCGATGGTGCCGATCGGCCGTGGCCAGCGTGAGCTGATCATCGGCGACCGTCAGTGCGGCAAGACCGCGGTGGCGATCGACGCGATCATCAACCAGAAGGGCAAGGACCTCATCTGTATCTACGTCGCGATCGGCCAGAAGGCTTCGTCGATCATGAACGTGGTGCGCAAGCTCGAAGAAACGGGCGCGATGGAGTACACCATCGTGGTCGCCGCTTCGGCGTCGGATTCGGCCGCGATGCAGTACCTCGCACCGTATGCGGGCTGCACGATGGGCGAATACTTCCGCGATCGCGGCCAGGACGCGCTGATCATTTATGACGACTTGACCAAGCAGGCATGGGCATATCGCCAGATCTCGCTGCTGCTGCGCCGCCCGCCGGGCCGTGAAGCGTACCCGGGCGACGTGTTCTATCTGCACTCGCGTCTGCTCGAGCGTGCGGCTCGCGTGTCGGAAGACTACGTCGAGAAGTTCACGAACGGCGAAGTGAAGGGCAAGAGCGGTTCGCTGACGGCACTGCCGGTCATCGAAACGCAGGCAGGCGACGTGACGGCGTTCGTTCCGACGAACGTGATCTCGATTACCGACGGCCAGATCTTCCTGGAAACCGACCTGTTCAACGCAGGCATCCGCCCGGCAATCAACGCCGGCGTGTCGGTGTCGCGTGTCGGTGGCGCTGCGCAGACGAAGGTCGTCAAGAAGCTGTCGGGCGGTATCCGTACCGACCTCGCGCAGTACCGTGAGCTCGCCGCGTTCGCACAGTTCGCGTCTGACCTCGACGAAGCGACCCGCAAGCAGCTCGAGCGCGGCCGCCGCGTGACGGAACTGCTGAAGCAGCCGCAGTATCAGCCGCTGCAGGTGTGGGAGCTGGCCGTGTCGCTGTTCGCTGCGAACAATGGCTACCTCGACGACATCGACGTCAAGGACGTGCTGCCGTTCGAGAAGGGCATGCGCGAATTCCTGAAGACGAGCCACGCTGACCTCATCAAGCGCATCGAAGACAACAAGGACTTGTCGAAGGACGACGAAGGCGCGCTGCGCGCCGCGCTCGACGCCTTCAAGAAGTCCGGTGCCTATTGATCCGCGAGGGACACCTTGAAGCGGCGCGGGCCGCATAACGCGCCCGCGCCGCTTCGGTCAAGGAGCAAGCTATGGCTGGAATGAAGGAAATTCGCGGGAAGATCAAGAGCGTGCAAAACACGCGCAAGATCACGAAGGCGATGGAGATGGTGGCCGCATCGAAGATGCGCCGCGCGCAGGAACGCATGCGCGCTGCCCGCCCGTATGCGGAGAAGGTCCGCGCCATCGCCGCGCACATGGGCCGCGCGAACCCGGAGTACCGCCACCCGTTCATGGTGGCGAACGACGGCGCGAACACGGCCGGCATCATCCTCGTCACGACCGACAAGGGTCTGTGCGGCGGCTTGAACACGAACGTGCTGCGCGCCACGCTGCAGAAGTTCAAGGAGCTGGAAGAGAAGGGCCAGAAGGTCGAAGCCACCGCGATCGGCGGCAAGGGCCTCGGGTTCCTGAATCGTTTCGGCGCGAAGGTGATCTCGCAGGTCGTGCATCTCGGCGATACGCCGCATCTCGACAAGCTGATCGGCGCAGTGAAGACGCAACTCGATCAGTACTCGGAAGGCAAGCTGTCGGCTGTCTATATCGGGTACACGCGCTTCATCAACACGATGAAGCAGGAAGCGGTGATCGAACAGCTGTTGCCGCTGTCGTCGGATCGTCTCGAGGGCGACAGCGACACGCCGTCCACGGCGTGGGACTACATCTACGAACCGGATGCGCCCGCGGTGGTCGACGAACTGCTCGTGCGTTACGTCGAGGCGCTGGTGTACCAGGCCGTGGCGGAAAACATGGCGTCGGAACAATCGGCGCGAATGGTCGCGATGAAGGCTGCTTCGGACAACGCGAAGACGGTGATCAGCGAGCTGCAATTGGTTTACAACAAGAGCCGTCAGGCCGCGATCACGAAAGAACTGTCGGAGATCGTCGGCGGCGCTGCTGCTGTTTAAGCGCGCGCGGGAATTTGACGCTCGGGAAACTGCGCCTTTGCGCGAGTAAAGAATCAGGTATTTAAAGGAAAAGCGATGAGTACTGCTGCTTTGGTAGAAGGCAAGATCGTACAGTGCATCGGCGCCGTTATCGACGTGGAATTCCCGCGCGAAACCATGCCGAAGATCTACGACGCGCTGACGCTCGATGGCTCGGAACTGACGCTCGAAGTCCAGCAGCAGCTGGGCGACGGCGTGGTCCGCACCATCTGTCTGGGTGCATCCGACGGCCTGCGCCGCGGCCTGGTCGTGAAGAACACGGGCAAGCCGATCTCGGTGCCGGTCGGCAAGCCGACCCTCGGCCGGATCATGGACGTGCTCGGCCGTCCGATCGACGAGGCTGGCCCGATCGCCAGCGACGTGACGCGTTCGATCCACCAGAAGGCGCCGGCGTTCGACGAACTGTCGCCGTCGACCGAACTGCTCGAAACGGGCATCAAGGTCATCGACCTGATCTGCCCGTTCGCCAAGGGCGGCAAGGTCGGTCTGTTCGGTGGTGCAGGCGTGGGCAAGACCGTCAACATGATGGAGCTCATCAACAACATCGCGAAGGAGCACGGCGGTTACTCCGTGTTCGCGGGCGTGGGCGAGCGTACCCGTGAAGGGAACGACTTCTACCACGAAATGAAGGACTCGAACGTTCTCGACAAGGTCGCGCTCGTGTACGGCCAGATGAACGAGCCGCCGGGCAACCGTCTGCGCGTCGCGCTGACCGGCCTGACGATGGCCGAGCACTTCCGTGACGAAGGCCTCGACGTGCTGTTCTTCGTCGACAACATCTACCGTTTCACGCTGGCCGGTACCGAAGTGTCGGCACTGCTCGGCCGTATGCCGTCGGCAGTGGGCTATCAGCCGACGCTGGCTGAAGAAATGGGCAAGCTGCAAGAGCGCATTACGTCGACCAAGAAGGGCTCGATCACGTCGGTTCAGGCCGTGTACGTCCCTGCGGATGACTTGACCGACCCGTCGCCGGCCACCACCTTCGGCCACCTGGACGCAACCGTCGTTCTGTCGCGTGACATCGCTTCGCTGGGTATCTACCCGGCAGTCGATCCGCTCGACTCGACGTCGCGCCAGATCGACCCGAACGTGATCGGCGAAGAGCACTACTCGATCACGCGCGGCGTGCAGCAGACGCTGCAGCGCTACAAGGAACTGCGCGACATCATCGCGATTCTGGGCATGGACGAACTGTCGCCGGAAGACAAGCTGTCGGTCGCGCGCGCACGTAAGATCCAGCGTTTCCTGTCGCAGCCGTTCCACGTTGCAGAAGTGTTCACGGGCTCGCCGGGCAAGTACGTGCCGCTGAAGGAAACGATCCGTGGCTTCAAGATGATCGTCGAAGGCGAGTGCGACCACCTGCCGGAACAGGCGTTCTACATGGTCGGCACGATCGACGAAGCCTTCGAAAAGGCCAAGAAGATCCAGTAAGGGCTTGAGTGAGTCGCATGCTGACGCGTGTCGGCCGGGATGTCAGTCGTCGTTGACTGAGGTTCCGGCCGGCACGTGCCGGCCGCAACATGCTCAACCCGCCGTGCATGAGAGCGCCGCGGGCCGAGAGTAAGCGCTGAAGCGCCAACTCTCGCCAACCACGGCATGGGATCGGAGTAAGCGCCAAAGCGCCGACACCGATCGACAGGAGTCGATATGGCAACCATCAAAGTAGACGTCGTCAGCGCGGAAGAGCAGATCTTCTCGGGCGTGGCGAAATTCGTCGCGCTGCCGGGCGAAGCGGGTGAGCTGGGCATCCTGCCGGGCCACACGCCGCTGATCACGCGGATTCGTCCGGGTGCGGTGCGCATCGAAGTCGAGGGCGGCAACGACGAATTCGTGTTCGTCGCGGGCGGCATTCTCGAAGTGCAGCCGGGCGCCGTGACGGTGCTCGCCGATACCGCGATCCGCGGCAAGGATCTCGACTCGGCGAAGGCCGAGGAAGCGCGCAAGCGCGCCGAGGAAACGCTGCAGAACGCGAAGTCGGATCTCGACCTCGCGAAAGCGCAATCCGAGCTCGCGACCGCGATGGCGCAGCTCGAGGCGATCCAGCGTCTGGCGAAGATTCGCAGCCGGCACTGAGCCGCGCCGCGTATCCCGCGAAAGGAAGCAGCCTTCGGGCTGCTTTTTTTTCGTCTGCGGTTTTCGTTCGTCTTTTTGCGGGCCGGATCGTATCGTCCGGTCGTGCTATTTCACCCGTCCGCCGCGATTCGATGTCAGAGTGTCGTCAGCGGAGCGCGGCATCATCCGCGGTGAGGCTGGCCGTCGCGATCGTTGCGGCGGAGACGGGCGCGGCGCACGCGCGGGCCGATCAGACAAAAACGGACGGAGACATCGATGGCAGCAGACCTTGGCAAGGGGGCGCTGATCGCGCCCGAAAACGGACTGTCGTACGTGCGCGGCGCAACCGACGTGCCGCTATCCGAAGCGACGATCAGCCGGTTCCTGCTCGACACGGCCGGCCGCTTTCCCGATCGTCCGGCCGTCGTGTTCCGCGAGCAGCAGGTGCGCTGGACCTGGCGCGAGTTCGCGAACGAGGTCGACGTGCTGGCCGCGGGGCTCGCCGCGCTCGGGATCGTGAAGGGCGACCGCGTCGGCATCTGGTCGCCGAACCGCAGCGAATGGTTGCTCACGCAGTTCGCGACCGCGCGGATCGGCGCGGTGCTCGTCAACATCAATCCGGCCTACCGCCTGTCGGAACTCGAATACGCGCTGAACAAGGTCGGCTGCAAGGCCGTGATCGCGGCCGAGCGCTTCAAGACGTCCGCCTACGTCGAGATGCTGCAGACCATCGCGCCGGAGCTCGCGACCGCGACGCCGGGCGACCTGCACGCGGCGCGCGTGCCTGGCCTGCGCACGGTCGTGTCGATGGGCGAGGTGGCGCCCGCCGGCATGTTCCGCTTCGCGGACGTGATGGCGCGCGGGCGCCAGGCCGTCGATCCGGCGCTGCTCGATGCGATCGGTGCGACGCTCGAGGCCCACGATCCGATCAATATCCAGTTCACGAGCGGCACGACCGGCAGCCCGAAAGGCGCGACGCTCACGCACCGCAACGTCGTCAACAACGCGCGCTCGATCGCGATGGCGATGCGTTTCACCGAACAGGATTCGCTCTGCATCCCGGTGCCGCTCTATCACTGCTTCGGGATGGTGCTGGCCGTCCTCGCATGCGTGTCGAAGGGCGCCGCGATGGTGTTCCCCGGCGAAGCGTTCGACCCGGTCGCGACGCTCGCGGCGGTGGCCGAAGAACGCTGCACCGCGCTGCACGGCGTGCCGACGATGTTCATTGCGGAGCTCGATCATCCGGAATTCGCGAAGTTCGACCTGTCGACGCTGCGCACCGGGATCATGGCGGGCTCGCCGTGCCCGATCGAGACGATGAAGCGCGTCGTGTCGCAGATGCATCTTTCCGAAATCACGATCGCGTACGGGATGACGGAGACGAGCCCCGTGTCGTTCCAGAGCTCGACCGACGATCCGCTGGAAAAGCGCACGACGACGGTCGGCCGCATCCAGCCGCATCTCGAAGTGAAGATCGTCGATCCGGCCGGCGACATCGTGCCGGTCGGCGCGACGGGCGAGCTGTGCACGAAGGGCTATTCGGTGATGCTCGGCTACTGGGACGACGACGCAAAGACGCGCGAGGTGCTGATCGACGGCTGGATGCATACGGGCGACCTCGCGACGCTCGACGAGGACGGCTACTGCAACATCGTCGGCCGCCTGAAGGACATGGTGATTCGCGGCGGCGAGAACGTCTATCCGCGCGAGATCGAGGAATTCCTGTTCCGGCATCCGAAGATCCAGAGCGCACAGGTATTCGGTGTGCCCGATGCGAAGTACGGCGAGGAGCTGTGCGCATGGATCGTGCTGCGCGCGGACGAGCAGATGACCGAGGACGACGTGCGCGCGTTCTGCAACGGGCAGATCGCGCACTACAAGATTCCGCGCTATATCCGCTTCGTCGACGAACTGCCGATGACGGTGACGGGCAAGGTACAGAAGTTCGTGATGCGCGACCGGATGATCGAGGAGCTGAAGCTCGACGTGCAGAAGACCGCTTGAAGCGGGACGATGCGCGAAAATGCGGGAGAAACATGGCGGCCTGCGGGCCGACCATGCAGGTCGCTACGTTTTCGATGGACGAAAAAAAGCGGGCTTATTAGCCCGCTAAAAACCACACGCTACGGGGTTAGCGCGAGGAGACCAAAGATGAAACCGTGTCCGGCGGGGAGCCGGAAACGACTCCAACAGGGATGCCCCTCGGAAGGGCTTCGGTACGTGACCGACTGGCTCGCAGCGCTTCGCGTCCGCTCACACTTGGCACACGAGACCGCATCCGTGTTGAAACCGTTGAGGCCCATTGTGGTCGAATTAATGACCCGTCGCGGTAACAAAGTGTTTCAGGTTGTAACGCCCGCCAGATAAGGCTTTCCGGGATTTTTTGCTGTTTTCGGGGTCCTGAAAAAGGTCATTTTTACCCATATTTTCCGCCGCGTTTTCAAGGTATGCGCGCGATGCGTTTTTCACGCGTATCGGGCGCGATGAATTGCCGATTTTCACGCGAGAAAGTGCATGGCGCGATCGATACCGCGCATGACGATTCATTCGTCAGAAAGATTTTGAAACGTGATCGGTACGCGCGAAAGTCGGCCGTTCGGCCAATCCGACGGTTTTGCGCCGATGGCGGGCGCCGCGGCGCGAAGGGAAGATGTAACGGCGGCATGCCGGCTGCCGCCGCAGGTGAGCGATCGGCGCCCGGCGGCAGCGGGGTCGGTGCCCGCGATCGGCCGCCATGGCGCAGGCCCGCTTACTTCAGCCACTTATCCGAAATTGCCTGATATTCATCGGTGGACAGCGCGAGATGCAGCCATTGGTTGACGTACTGCTGGAACACGACGTCGCCGCGCGGCACCATGTACGCCTTCTCGCCGAACTGGAACGGTTTGTCCGGATGCACCGAGCAGAGGCCCGGATTCAGCTTTTGCTGCAACAGCGTCTCGGATGCATCCGTCACCATCACGTCGGCCTTGCCCGCGAGGATCTGCTTGAAGATCGTCACGTTGTCCGGATAGACGGCCAGCTTCGCATGCGTGAAGAACTGCTTCGCGAAGCGCTCGTTGGTGCCGCCCGGATTCACGATCACGCGCGTCTCGGGCCGGTCGATCTGCGCGACGGTCTGGTACTTGTCGGCATCCGCGCAGCGCACGATCGGCGTCTTGCCGTCGACCACGTACGGCTGCGTGAAGAACACGCGCTTCTGGCGCTCGAGCGTCGTCGACACGCCGCCCACCGCGATGTCGCACTTCGCGACGAAGTCGTTGGTGAGGTTCGACCAGCTCGTCTTCACGTAGTCGGTCTTCACGCCGAGCGATTTCGCGAGCGATTCCGCCATGTCGATGTCGATGCCCTCGAAGCGGCCGTCCGCCCGGTAGTACGAATACGGCTTGTAGTCGCCCGTCGTGCACACGCGCAGCGCGCCGCGCGCGAGCACGTCGTCGAGCCGCGAGCCGGCGGCCGGCGCGGTCGTGGCGGTGCCGGCCGCGGTCTGCGCGTGCGCGGCGGTGCAGCACAGCAACGCGGCTGCGGCGAGCGTGGCGAATGTCTTCATCGGTCTCCTCCTTCGTTCGGTTCGATATGAGCGTCCGATCATAACGGAGCCATCGCGCGCGTCATATGGCCGCCATCGCATCGGCATGCGCAGTCCGATCGCAGCTGTCCGGTAAAATGCCGCTTTGCCTTCGCATCGTCGCTCCTACCGTGGCCCATAACCTGCTCAACGACACCTTCCTGCGTGCGCTTCTGCGCGAGCCGACCGACTACACGCCGATCTGGCTGATGCGCCAGGCCGGCCGCTACCTGCCCGAATACAACGCGACGCGCGCGCGCGCCGGCAGCTTCCTCGGCCTCGCGAAGAATCCCGACTACGCGACCGAAGTGACGCTGCAGCCGCTCGAGCGCTTTCCGCTCGACGCCGCGATCCTGTTCTCGGACATCCTGACGATTCCCGACGCGATGGGGCTCGGCCTCGACTTCCAGGTCGGCGAAGGGCCGAAGTTCGCGCATCCGGTGCGTACCGAGGCCGACGTCGCGAAGCTCGCGGTGCCGGACATCGAGGAGACGCTCGGCTACGTGACGGGCGCCGTGCGCGAGATCCGCCACGCGCTCACCGACGGCCAGGGCCGTCAGCGCGTGCCGCTGATCGGTTTCTCGGGCAGCCCGTGGACGCTCGCGTGCTACATGGTCGAAGGCGGCGGCTCGGACGATTTCCGCACGGTGAAGTCGATGGCGTATTCGCGCCCCGACCTGATGCACCGGATCCTCGACGTGAACGCGCAGGCGGTGGCCGCGTACCTGAACGCGCAGATCGAAGCGGGCGCGCAGGCCGTGATGATCTTCGATACGTGGGGCGGCGCGCTGGCCGATGGCGCGTACCAGCGCTTCTCGCTCGATTACATCCGCCGCGTGGTGTCGCAGCTCAAGCGCGAGCACGACGGCGAGCGCGTGCCGGTGATCACGTTCACGAAGGGCGGCGGGCTGTGGCTCGAGGAGATCGCGGCGACCGGCGTCGACGCGGTCGGGCTCGACTGGACGGTCAACCTCGGCGCCGCGCGCGAGCGCGTCGCGGGGCGCGTGGCGCTGCAGGGCAACCTCGATCCGACGATCCTGTTCGCGCCGCCGGCCGCGGTGCGCGAACAGGCGCGCGCGGTGCTCGACAGCTACGGCAACCATCCGGGCCACGTGTTCAACCTCGGGCACGGTATTTCGCAATTCACGTCGCCCGATCACGTCGCCGAACTCGTCGACGAAGTGCATACCCACAGCCGCGCGATCCGTAGCGGAACGGCGAGCTGAACGCAAGCGCCGTCATGCTGCGTTGCGGAATGGCGGTGTTTCGTTTCTGAAACTAAACAGGACGCAACCCCGCTCCCGTTGCCGATTCGGTGCTTGTCAAGACTTGACTTATACACATTTTCCACGTTGCAGCGCGGTAGAGCCCCGTATCGGTCAATTTATCTCGCTATGGTTAGGTAATTTGAATAGCAGCCTTATGGAATAAGGCTTCGCGGGGCCCCGCGGCAAGCGGCGAAAAACAGCGGAAAGCGCGGCCCCGCGCGCGTTGCGGCCGTTGAGCGGCGAGTTCTCAACAAAGTTATCCACAGGCTGTGGCAGGGTATACGGCGATTCCTAATGCGAATCCAAAACTTAGCGCCGAATCTGAAGTTTTACTTTAAGTTCGCCGTCGCGGTGCGGGCGAGGATGCAAGCCGTCTGTCCGCCGCATGCCGCCGCTGCCGGAGCATGTCGATGAGCGGCACCTACCTGCGCGTGGCGCTCGACCATCCGCTCGCGACCCTGTTCGACTACCGCTGCGACGTGCAGCCGGCGCCCATGCCCGGCACGCTCGTGCAGGTGCCGTTCGGCAAGCGGCAGGCCGTCGGGCTCGTTTGCGAAGTCACCACTCACACCGATGTGCCGCCGTCGCGGCTGCGCGCGGTCGATGCGATCTGCGCCGACCTGCCGCCGTTGTCGGCCGACTGGCTCGCGCTCGTGTCGTTCGCCGCCGACTACTATCAGCGCGGGCGCGGCGAAGTCGCGTTGCCGGCGCTGCCGCAGGCGTTGCGCGACGCCGGGCGCTGGGGGCGGCTGCTCGCGCCGGAAGTACGCTACCGGCTGACCGAAGCCGGCCGCGCCGCGCTGCCCGATGCGTTGCCCGCGCGCGGCGCCGCGCTGCGCCGGCTCGCGCAGGCGCTCGTCGATACCGGCTCGCTGACGCTGCCCGACGCGCGCGCGCTGCATCCGAAGGCGGCCGCGACGCTCGACGACTGGGCGGCGCGCGGCTGGGTGGACGTCGAGGAGATCGGCTGGGCCGATGCGCCTGTGACCAAACCTGTGGATAACCTGTCGACAAACGGTGGACGCGCTGTGCCGCCGGCGTTGACGGACCAGCAGGCCGAGGCGCTCGACGCGCTCCGCGCCGCGCAGGGGTTCGCGCCATTCCTGCTGCACGGCGTGACGGGCAGCGGCAAGACCGAGGTCTATCTGCATGCGCTCGCGTCGCTGCTCGACGCGCGGCCGGACGCGCAGGCGCTCGTGCTCGTACCCGAAATCAACCTGACGCCGCAGTTCGAGGCCGCGTTTCGCGCACGCTTCGCGGGCACGCTCGCCGACGATGCGATCGTCACGCTGCACAGCGGGCTCGCCGAAGGCGAGCGGGCGCGCAACTGGCTCGCCGCGCACACGGGCCGTGCGCGGATCGTGCTCGGCACGCGCCTCGCGGTGCTCGCGTCGATGCCGACGCTCGCGTTGATCGTCGTCGACGAAGAGCACGAGCCCGCGTACAAGCAGCAGGAAGGGCTGCGCTATTCGGCGCGCGACCTGGCCGTGTGGCGCGCGAAACAGCTCGGCATCACGGTCGTGCTCGGCTCGGCCACGCCGTCGCTCGAAACCTGGTGGCAGGCCGAGCAGGGGCGCTACACGCGGCTCACGCTGTCGCGCCGCGCGGTGGCCGACGCGACGCTGCCGACCGTGCGGCTGATCGACCTAGAAGAAGAGCGGCGGCGCGGGCGCGCGTCGATGGGCGGGCTGTCGGGGCCGCTCGTCGCGGCGCTGAAGGCGCGGCTCGAACGCGGCGAACAGAGCCTCGTGTTCCTGAACCGGCGCGGTTACGCGCCGCAGCTCGCGTGCGACGCATGCGGCTGGGTGGCCGGCTGTCCGCGCTGCAGCGCCTACGTCGTGCTGCACAAGCCCGAGCACGCGCTGCGCTGCCATCACTGCGGCTGGGAAGCGCGCATTCCGCGGTCGTGCCCCGAGTGCGGGAACGTCGATATCGCGCCGCTCGGACGCGGGACGCAGCGCATTGAGGAGGCGCTCGCCGAAGCCGTGCCGGGCGCCAGGATTCTGCGGATCGACGCGGACAGCACACGCCGCAAGGGCAGTGCGCAGGCACTGTTCTCGGACGTGCACGCGGGCGAAGTCGACATCCTGGTCGGCACGCAGATGATCGCGAAGGGGCACGATTTCCAGCGCGTGTCGCTCGTCGGCGTGCTCAATGCCGATACCGCGCTGTTCTCGCACGACTTCCGCGCGAGCGAGCGGCTGTTCGCGCAGCTGATGCAGGTGAGCGGTCGTGCAGGGCGTGCCGGGCTGCCGGGCGAGGTGATGGTGCAGACGCGCTACCCGCGTCACGCGCTGTACCACGCGCTCGGGCGGCAGGACTACGTGGGCTTCGCGAATTCGACGCTCGGCGAGCGTCGCGACGCGCACCTGCCGCCGTTCGTCTACCAGGCGCTGCTGCGCGCCGAAGGCCGCACGCTCGACGCGGCGCTTGCGTTCCTGCTGCAGGCCGCGACCGCGTTGCCGGGGCTGCCGGGCGCCGATCGTGTGACCGTGTACGACGCGGTGCCGATGACGATCGTGAAGGTCGCGAACGTCCACCGCGCGCAACTGCTGCTCGAAAGCGCGTCGCGGGCGGCGCTGCAGCATGCGCTGCGCGCATGGCTGCCGGAGCTGCGCGCGCTGAAGGGCGTGTTGCGGTGGAGCGTCGAGGTCGATCCGCTGGATATCTGAGCGGCGTACCCGCCCGCATGGCGCGGGCCGCTGCCGGAAGCCAGGAAGCCAGGAAGCCAGGAAGCCAGGAAGCCAGGAAGCCAGGAAGCCAGGAAGCCAGGGCCGCCGGGCGCCCCGACCCGTCTTCCGCCGTCGCGTGCCCGACGCCGGCACCGCACCACATCACCCCAGTGCAACCCGTTTTCGGTCGCTTTCGCGCATGCCGAGGGTTGCACACGCCCGTCGAACCGGCTCGATCAGGGAAAACACCGATCCCGAGACCACGGGCAACCCCTAGGTTGCAACCGGATAAGTGTCTGATTATATTGGCTAACTTATGGGTGCAACCTGCCTCTCAATTTGGTTGCACCTTTTTATTGCGTGCCGTAGGATTTCGCGCATCCTCTTACACCACATTGCCGGGCTCGCACCGGCGCACGAACCCACCATGGCAAGCACGACTCTCGGCGTCAAAGTCGACGACCTTCTCCGCTCGCGCCTCAAGGACGCCGCCGCGCGTCTGGAGCGCACTCCCCACTGGCTGATCAAGCAGGCGATCTTCGCGTATCTCGAGCGCATCGAGCACGGCCAGTTGCCGGCCGAGCTGTCGGGCCACAGCGGCGTGACGGAGCTCGCCGACGGACAGACGGCGGACGGCGACGACGACAACTCGTCGCATCCGTTCCTCGAGTTCGCGCAGAACGTGCAGCCGCAATCGGTGCTGCGCGCGGCGATCACGGCCGCGTACCGCCGCCCGGAACCGGAATGCGTGCCGTTCCTGCTCGGCCAGGCGCGTCTGCCCGCGAACCTGCAGGCGGACGCGCAGGCGCTCGCGACGAAGCTGGTCGAGACGCTGCGCGAGAAGAGCTCGGGCGGCGGCGTCGAAGGGCTGATCCACGAGTTCTCGCTGTCGAGCCAGGAAGGCGTTGCGCTGATGTGTCTCGCCGAAGCGCTGCTGCGCATTCCCGATCGCGCGACGCGCGATGCGCTGATCCGCGACAAGATCAGCAAGGGCGACTGGCGCTCGCACGTCGGCCACGCGCCGTCGCTGTTCGTGAACGCGGCGACCTGGGGGCTGATGATCACCGGCAAGCTCGTGACGACCAACAGCGAAGCGGGCCTGTCGTCGGCGCTCACGCGCCTGATCGGCCGCGGCGGCGAGCCGCTGATCCGCAAGGGCGTCGACATGGCGATGCGCCTGATGGGCGAGCAGTTCGTCACCGGCGAAACGATTTCCGAAGCGCTCGCGAACAGCCGCAAGTACGAAGCGCGCGGCTTCCGCTACTCGTACGACATGCTCGGCGAAGCGGCGACGACCGAAGAGGATGCGCTGCGCTACTACGCGTCGTACGAACAGGCGATCCATGCGATCGGCAAGGCGGCCGGCGGCCGCGGCATCTACGAAGGCCCGGGCATCTCGATCAAGCTGTCGGCGCTGCACGCGCGCTACTCGCGCTCGCAGCAGGACCGCACGATGAGCGAACTGCTGCCGCGCGTGCGTGCGCTCGCGCTGCTCGCGCGCCGCTACGACATCGGGCTGAACATCGACGCGGAAGAGGCCGACCGCCTCGAACTGTCGCTCGACCTGCTCGAGGCGCTGTGTTTCGATCCGGAGCTCGCGGGCTGGAACGGCATCGGCTTCGTCGTGCAGGGCTACCAGAAGCGCTGCCCGTTCGTCATCGACTACCTGATCGATCTCGCGCGCCGCAGCCGTCACCGCCTGATGATCCGTCTGGTGAAGGGCGCGTACTGGGATACCGAAATCAAGCGGGCGCAGGTCGACGGCCTCGAAGGCTATCCGGTCTACACGCGCAAGATCTACACCGACGTGTCGTACCTCGCGTGCGCGAAGAAGCTGCTCGCGGCACCGGACGCCGTCTACCCGCAATTTGCGACGCACAACGCGTACACGCTGGCCGCGATCTACCAGCTCGCGGGCCAGAACTACTACCCGGGCCAGTACGAATTCCAGTGCCTGCACGGGATGGGCGAGCCGCTGTACGAGGAAGTCACGGGCCGCGACAAGCTGAACCGTCCGTGCCGCGTGTACGCACCGGTCGGCACGCACGAGACGCTGCTCGCGTACCTCGTCCGCCGTCTGCTGGAAAACGGCGCGAACACGTCGTTCGTGAACCGTATCGCCGACAAGACGGTGTCGGTGAAGGAACTGGTCGCCGATCCGGCCGACGAAGCATCGAAGGTCGTGCCGCTCGGCGCGCCGCACGCGAAGATCCCGCTGCCGCGCAACCTGTATGGCGACGAGCGTCCCAACTCGATGGGCCTTGATCTGTCGAACGAACACCGTCTCGCGTCGCTGTCGTCCGCGCTGCTCGCGAGCGCGCACCATCCGTGGCGCGCGGCGCCGATGCTCGCCGACGACGCGCTCGCCGACGCACCGGCACGCGACGTGCGCAACCCGGCCGACCAGCGCGACGTGGTCGGCACGGTCAGCGAAGCGACGGCCGAACACGTGAGCGCGGCGCTCGCGCACGCGGTGGCCGCCGCGCCGATCTGGCAGGCGACGCCGGTCGACGCGCGCGCCGATTGCCTGGTGCGCGCGGCCGACCTGCTCGAAGCGCAGATGCACACGCTGATGGGCCTGATCGTGCGCGAAGCCGGCAAGTCGCTGCCGAACGCGATCGCCGAGATCCGCGAAGCGGTCGACTTCCTGCGCTACTACGCGGCGCAGATCCGCGGCGAATTCTCGAACGACACGCACCGTCCGCTCGGCCCCGTGGTCTGCATCAGCCCGTGGAACTTCCCGCTCGCGATCTTCATGGGCCAGGTGGCCGCGGCGCTGGCCGCCGGCAACACGGTGCTCGCGAAGCCCGCCGAACAGACGCCGCTGATCGCCGCGCAAGCCGTGCGCCTGCTGCGCGAGGCCGGGGTGCCGGCCGGCGCGGTGCAACTGCTGCCGGGCACCGGCGAGACCGTCGGCGCGGCGCTGGTCGCCGATCCGCGCACGCGTGCGGTGATGTTCACGGGTTCGACCGAAGTCGCGCGCCTGATCAACAAGACGCTCTCGGCGCGCCTCGATCCGGACGGCAAGCCGATTCCGCTGATCGCCGAAACGGGCGGCCAGAACGCGATGATCGTCGACTCGTCGGCGCTCGCGGAGCAGGTCGTCGCGGACGTGATGCAGTCGTCGTTCGACTCGGCCGGTCAACGGTGTTCGGCGCTGCGCGTTCTGTGTCTGCAGGACGACGTCGCGGACCGCACGCTGACGATGCTCAAGGGCGCGATGCACGAACTGACGCTCGGCAACCCCGACCGGCTGTCGACCGACGTCGGCCCGGTGATCGACGCCGAAGCGAAGCAGACGATCGACACGCACGTCGCGGCGATGAAGGACAAGGGCCACGCGGTTACGCAACTACCGATGCCCGAGGCCTGCGCGCACGGCACGTTCGTGCCGCCGACGCTGATCGAGATCGGCAGCATCGACGAGTTGAAGCGTGAAGTGTTCGGCCCCGTGCTGCACGTGGTGCGCTACCGCCGCAACCAGCTCGACAAGCTGCTCGAGCAGATCCGCGCGACCGGCTACGGGCTGACGCTCGGCATCCACACGCGGATCGACGAGACGATCGCGCACGTGATCTCGAATGCGCACGTGGGCAACATCTACGTGAACCGCAACGTGATCGGCGCGGTGGTCGGGGTGCAGCCGTTCGGCGGCGAAGGGCTGTCGGGCACGGGCCCGAAGGCCGGCGGCGCGCTGTACCTGCAGCGCCTGCTCGCGACGCGTCCGTCGGGCCTGCCGCGCTCGCTCGCGCAGTCGCTGGTGGCGGACGGCGCGACCGAAAGCGATGCGCGCGGCAACCCGGCGGCGGCGCTCACGACGCTGCGCGACTGGCTGATCGAGCAGCGCGAGCCGGCGCTGGCCGCGCGTTGCGACGGCTATCTCGCGCAGGTGCCGGCCGGCGCGACCGCCGTGCTGACCGGCCCGACGGGCGAGCGAAACACGTATACACTCGGCCCGCGCGGCACGGTGCTGTGTGTCGCGGCCACGCCGGGCGGCGCGCGTGCGCAGTTCGCGGCGGTGCTGGCGACGGGCAACCGCGCGTTGTTCGCCGGCGCGGCGGGCGAGGCGCTGGTCGCCGCGCTGCCGGCGTCGCTGAAGGCGCACGCGGCCGTGCGCAAGCAGGCCGACGCGCCGTTCGACGCGGTGCTGTTCGAAGGCGACAGCGACGAGCTGCAGACGCTCGTGAAGGACGTCGCGCAGCGGCCGGGCCCGATCGTGTCGGTGCAGGGCGTGTCGGTGGGCGCGTTCGAGAACGGCGATGCGGAAGACTACGCGCTCGAGCGGCTCCTGACGGAGCGCTCGGTGAGCGTGAACACGGCCGCGGCGGGCGGCAATGCGAATTTGATGACGATCGGCTGATCATCCTTGCCGTTCGGATCAAACAAAGGAAGCGGCAAGGCGATCCCGAAGCCGCTCCATTTACCCTGGTACCAAGGAGATGCTATGCAACACACGATGAAAAAGGTGGCAGGCGCGACGTTCGTCGCGGTCATGTCGCTGGCGGGGACGGCCCATGCGGATGACGTGAAGATCGGTTACGCAGGGCCGATGACGGGCGCGCAGGCGCACTACGGCAAGGATATGCAGAACGGGATCGTGCTCGCGCTGGAAGACTTCAACGCGACGAACCCGAAGATCGGCGGCAAGGCCGTGAAGTTCGTGCTCGACACGCAGGACGACCAGGCTGACCCGCGCACGGGTACGACGGTCGCGCAGAAGCTGGTCGACGACGGCATCAAGGGCATGCTCGGCCACTTCAACTCGGGCACGACGATTCCGGCCTCGCGCATCTACGCGAACGCCGGCATTCCGGAAATCGCGATGGCGACGGCGCCGGAATACACGCAGCAGGGCTACAAGACGACCTTCCGCATGATGACGTCCGACACGCAGCAGGGCTCGGTGGCCGGCACGTTCGCGTCGAAGGATCTCGGCATGAAGAAGATCGCGATCGTCGACGACCGCACGGCCTACGGCCAGGGTCTCGCCGACCAGTTCGAGAAGGCCGCGAAGGCCGGCGGCGCGACGATCGTCGACCGTGAATTCACGAACGACAAGGCCGTCGACTTCAAGGCCATTCTCACGAAGCTGAAGGCGGCGAAGCCGGACCTCGTCTACTACGGCGGCGCGGATTCGCAGGCAGCGCCGATGGTCAAGCAGATGAAGACGCTCGGCATCACCGCACCGCTGATGAGCGGCGAAATGGTGAAGACGCCGACGTTCCTGAAGATCGCGGGCAACGCGGCCGAAGGCACGATCGCGTCGCTGGCCGGCCTCCCGCTGGAAGAAATGCCGGGCGGCAAGGGTTACGCCGACAAGTACAAGAAGCGCTTCGGCGAAGACGTGCAGACGTACTCGCCGTACGCGTACGACGGCGCGATGGCGATGCTGAACGCGATGAAGAAGGCCGATTCGACCGACCCGGCGAAGTACCTGCCGGTGCTCGCGAAGACCGACATGGCCGGCGTCACGTCGACGCACGTCGCGTATGACGCGAAGGGCGACCTGAAGAACGGCGGCATCACGATGTACAAGGTCGAGAAGGGCGAGTGGAAGCCGCTGAAGAGCATCGGCGGCAAGTAAGCAGCCGGTCGTGATGTTCTGAAGCGCGGGCGGCGGCGAAGGTCGCTGCCCGGCCGCTCATGCATGTAAAAAAGCCACCGGGCCGTCGAGCTCGGTGGCTTTTTTTATCGGCGTGAGCGGAG
This sequence comes from Burkholderia sp. BCC1208, assembly GCF_902833095.1. Taxonomy (NCBI): domain Bacteria; kingdom Pseudomonadati; phylum Pseudomonadota; class Betaproteobacteria; order Burkholderiales; family Burkholderiaceae; genus Burkholderia; species Burkholderia sp. BCC1208. Next base: position 108,407 of record NZ_CADFDY010000014.1, read on the forward strand.
GCTACTCCCCGCGCACGCGCAGCAGGAACTTCTGCAGCTTGCCGGTCGGCGTGCGCGGCAGCGCCTGCACGAACGTGAATTCGCGCGGGATCTTGTACGCGGCGAGCCGCTCGCCGCAGAACGTGCGCAGCGCATCCGCATCGAGCGCCGCGTTCGCCCGCGTCACGACGTGCGCGACGACCGTCTCGCCCCAGTCCGGATGCGGGACGCCGACGACGGCCGCCTCGGCGATGTCCGGGTGCGCGCCGAGCACGTCCTCCACTTCCTTCGAATAGACGTTCTCGCCGCCGGTGACGATCATGTCCTTCAGCCGGTCGACGATGAACAGGTAGCCATCCTGATCGATCCGCGCGAGGTCGCCGGTGCGATACCAGCCGTGCGGCGCGAACGCGGCGCGCGTCGCGGCCGCGTCGTCGAGATAGCCGAGCATCATGCAGTCGGCCTTCAGCCAGATCTCGCCGGTTTCGCCCGGCCGCGCATCGACGCCGTCCATCCGTACGACCCGCAGGTCGACGCCCGGGCCGCCCTGGCGGCCGATGGAGCCCGCCTTCGCGATCTGCTCGTCCGGATACAGCGTCGTGCCGGCCGGCCCGGTTTCGGTCATCCCGTACACGTGGAAGAACGCGTGGCTGCGGTACGCGTGGGCGAGCCGTTCGGCCTGCGCGGCGCCGATCGGGCCGCCGCCGTACAGCCACGCGCGCACGCTCGACAGGTCGAATGCCGCGAAGCCGTCGATCGTGTCGAGCGGCAGCGTATACGATACCGGCGCGCCGAAATACAGCGTCACGCGCTCGCGCTCGACGGTCTGCAGAAAGCGCAGCGGATGGTATTCGCGCAGCAGCACGACGGTGCCGCCCGCGTACAGCGTGCCGCCGAACCAGTTGTTCAGCGGCGACGAATGCCAGATCGGCATCGCCATCAGCGTGCGCTCGTCGCGGCCGATCCCGGTCGCGAGCGCCGCCTGCATCGCCGCGAGCGTCACGGTGCGATGACTGTGCACGCACCCCTTCGGGCGGCCGGTCGTGCCGGACGTGTAGAGGATCTGCGCGATGTCGTCGTCGGCCGGCTCGATGCCCGCGAGGCCGTCCATCGTCGCGCACATCGCGTCGAAGTTCGGCACGCCGTCGAGTTCCCCCTCGGTGACGAGCCGCCGCGCCGGATGCACGATGCGCTCGACCACCGGCGCGAGCGTCACGTCGAACAGCAGCGCCTTGCTGCCGCTGTGTTCGAGCACGTAGTCGATCTCCGGCGCCTGCAGCTTGTGGTTGACCGGCACGAATGCCGCGCCGAGGCGCCATGCGCCGAACATCAGGTCGACGAAGGCCGGCGTGTTGAGGCACATCGCGGCGACGCGGTCGCCGGCCGCGACGCCGAGCGCGCTCAGCACGGCCGCCGCGCGGTACGAACGCTCGCGTGCGGCCGCATACGTGATCGTCGCGGATTCGCTGACGAGGAACGGCTTGTCGGGCGTCGCACGGGCGGCGCGGTCGAGGGCGGCGACGAGGTTCATCGAGGCTCCGGGGCGAGGCGAACGACTGCGAATTCGGGTGAACGGACCGGCGTCAGGCCGGGTACGCGCGCTGCAGCAGTGCGGCGACGTCGATCGCGTGCGGCTCGAAGCCGCCCGCGATGCGGCCCCAGTCGGGCGCGGCGAGCCGCGTCGCGACGAACGCGTCGGCGACGGCCGCCGGCGCATCGCGGCGCAGCAGGCACGCCTGCGCGACGATCGCGAGCCGCTGCGCGAACACGCGGCCCGATGCCTCGAGCGTGTCGGCCGGGGCGGCGAGCATCGCGCGCAACGCGTCGAGCGGCGCGCGAATGCGCGGTTCGCCCGCGCCGAGGTCGGCCAATTCGTCGAACAGCGCGGCGGCCGCGTCGGGCTCGCGCGACACCGCGCGCAGCACGTCGAGACACATCACGTTACCCGAGCCTTCCCAGATCGAGTTGACGGGCGCCTCGCGGAAGAGGCGCGCGATCGGGCCGTCGTCGACGTAGCCGTTGCCGCCGAACACTTCCATCACCTCGCCGGTCAGCTCGACCGCGCGCTTGCAGACCCAGAATTTCGCGGCGGGCGTGACGATCCGCTTCCATGCGCGTTCGCGCGGCGAGTCGTCGCGTTCGAACGCGTCGGCAAGGCGCATCGCGAGCGACAGTGCCGCCTCGCTTTCGAGCGCGAGATCGGCGAGCACGGTGCGCATCAGCGGCTGCTCGGCGAGCGCGCGTCCGAATGCATGGCGCTGGCGCGTGTAGGCGATCGCCTGCACGACACCCTGGCGCAGCATCGCCGCGCTGCCGAGCACGCAGTTCAGCCGCGTGGTGGTGGCCATCTCGATGATGGTCGGAATGCCGCGGCCTTCGTCGCCGAGCATGATCCCCCACGCATCGTTCAGCTCGACCTCGCTGCTCGAGTTGCTGCGGTTGCCGACCTTGTTCTTCAGCCGCTGGATCTCGACTGCGTTCTTCGTGCCGTCCGGCTGCCAGCGCGGCACGTAGAAGCACGACGGGCCGCCGGCTTCGGTGCGCGCGACGACGAGGTGCGCGTCGCACATCGGCGCGGAGAAGAACCACTTGTGGCCGCGCAGCCGGTATTCGCCGCCGCGCCCGCCCGCGCCGACCGGCGTGGCGAGCGTCGTGTTCGCGCGCACGTCGGAGCCGCCCTGTTTCTCGGTCATGCCCATGCCGAACCAGATCGCGCGCTTGTCGGCGACCGGCACGTCGCGCGGATCGTAGTCGTCGCTGTAGAGCTTGTCGCGCAGCAGGGCCCACAGCGCCGGCTCCTTCTGCAGCACGGGGATCGCGGCCTGCGTCATCGTCGCGGGGCACAGCGTGCCGGCCTCGATCTGGCCGTGCAGGTAGAAGCCGGCGGCCGTCGCGGCCCAGCGGCCGCGGCGCGCGTCGCGGAACGCGAGCGACACGAAGCCTTCGTGGCGATACTGGCCGAGCAGTGCGTGCCATGCGGGATGGAAGTCGACGCGGTCGATGCGCCGGCCGCGCCGGTCGAACGCGTTCAGTTCGGGCGTGTGGCGGTTCGCTTCGTCGGCGAGCCGCGCGGTGTCGGCGCTCCCGAGCCGCGCGCCGTACGCGTCGAGCTGCGGCACGGCCCAGTCGGCGCCCGCCCGGGCGAGCGCGCCGCGCAGCGCGAGATCCGTCGCGAAGAGGTTATAGTCGACGAGTTCGTCGAACTGGTTCGTGACGGCGTGAATCGAGTCGATCATCGCGGTTGTCTCCGGTCTCATGCTTCGCGGTCAGCCGGCGTCGTGCCGCGCGGGGGGCGCTTCGGCGCGGGTTCCGGCTTCCGGTAAACGGATGCCCTGCTGAATTCAGAGTAGCAAATATGCCGCCGCGACATGTTCAGGTTCCGGCGCCGCCCGGCTCGCCGGCGGCGCAACCCGCGCCCGCGTTGCGCCGCCGGCCGCGCCAGTCGCGCGCGCAGGCGAGCTCCGACGCGCTGCAACAGGCGTTCGTTCAGCTTTTGCTCGAACGCGGCTACGCGAAGGCGACGATCCGCGAGATCGCGGCCGTCGCGGGCGTCAGCATCGGCACCTTCTACGAGTATTTCGGCGACAAGCAGAGCCTCGCGGCGCTCTGCATTCACCGCCGCGTGCTGGCGCTGGCCGACCGGCTGCGCGACATGGTGCGGCGGTTGCGCGGCGCGCCGCGGGCCCAGCTCGCTGCCGCGCTGGTCGACCTCCAGGTCGAGACGATCGCTGCCGACGCGGCGCTGTGGGGCGCGCTGTTCGCGCTGGAGCGGCAGGTGTCGCCGCTGACCGCCTATCGCCGGCATTACGACGCCTATGTCGCGCTGTGGCGCGATGCGCTCGCGCACGCGGCCGACCCGCCGCCGGCCGAGCGGCTCGACGGGCTCGCGCGGATGGCCCACACGATCTGCTACGGCGGGCTGTCGCAGGCGTTGCTGACGCTCGGGCCGGCGCTCGATTTCGCCGCGCAACGCCGCGAACTGCGGGCCGTGCTGCTCGCGTACCTCGCGGCGGCGAATGGATAGCTTTCGTAGGGGAAATGCCTGATTCGCATGTCGAGGCCGCAGATCAGCCTTGCCGTTGCGTACTTCTCGCCGCGAGCCATGAGAAAAATGCATGGCCGCCATGACGAACTTTCGATTGTCCGCCGATATTGGCTGGGGCTAAATCATGCGGCAGATGCAGGGCCGCGCAGGGCGCGGCCCGCCGAAGGACATCAGGAGGAGGAGTCATGCGAAGCGCCGCCGCGCCCCGTTCGAAACTGCCCGACGTCGGGACGACGATCTTCACGGTGATCGGCCAGCTGGCCGCGCAATACGATGCGTTGAACCTTTCGCAGGGCGCACCCAATTTCGCGCCCGATCCGGCGCTCGTCGAAGGCGTCGCGCGTGCGATGCGCGACGGCCACAACCAGTACGCGCCGATGGCCGGCGTGATCGCGCTGCGCGAGCGGCTCGCCGAGAAGACCGAGGCGCTGTACGGCGCGCGCTACGACCCGGCGACCGAGATCACGGTCATCGCGAGCGCGAGCGAAGGGCTTTATGCGGCGATCAGCGCGCTCGTGCATCCGGGCGACGAAGTGATCTATTTCGAGCCGTCGTTCGACAGCTATGCGCCGATCGTGCGGCTGCAGGGCGCGACGCCGGTCGCGATCAAGCTGTCGCCCGAGCATTTCCGCGTGAACTGGGACGAGGTGGCCGCGGCCATCACGCCGCGCACGCGGATGATCATCGTCAACACGCCGCACAACCCGACCGCGACGGTGTTCTCCGCCGACGATCTCGAGCGGCTCGCGCAGCTCACGCGCGACACGGGCATCGTGGTGCTGTCCGACGAAGTCTACGAGCACGTGGTGTTCGACGGCGCGCGGCACCAGAGCGTCGCGCGCCACCGCGAGCTGGCCGAGCGCAGCGTGATCGTGTCTTCGTTCGGCAAGTCGTTCCACGTGACCGGCTGGCGCGTCGGCCATTGCCTCGCGCCGGCCGAGCTGATGGACGAGATCCGCAAGGTGCACCAGTTCATGGTGTTCTCGGCCGACACGCCGATGCAGGTCGCGTTCGCCGAAATCCTCGCGCGGCCGGACAGCTATCTTGGCCTGTCGGCGTTCTACCAGGCCAAGCGCGACCTGCTCGCGCGCGAGCTGGCCGATTCGCGTTTCGAGCTGCTGCCGAGCGAAGGCTCGTTCTTCATGCTCGCGCGCTTTCGCCACTTTTCGGACGAAAGCGACAGCGATTTCGTGCTGCGCCTGATCCGCGACGCGCGTGTCGCGACGATTCCGCTGTCGGCGTTCTATACCGACGGCACCGACGCCGGCGTGATCCGGCTCAGTTTTTCGAAGGACGACGCGACGCTGGTCGAAGGCGCGCGGCGACTGCGTTCGCTGTAGAAAAACCGGCGACGGGCAACCGGCGACGGGCACGTCGCATCGACCAGACACAGGAGATCACGATGAAGCACACGGCCACCCTGAAACTCGCGTTCGCACTTGCGTGCGCAATCGGCTCCGGCGCGGCGCTCGCCGATGCGCCGACGCTGCGTTTCGGCCTCGAAGCGCAATACCCGCCGTTCGAATCGAAGGCGCCGAACGGCGACCTGCAGGGCTTCGACATCGACGTCGGCAATGCCGTCTGCCAGACGGCGAAGCTGTCGTGCAAATGGGTCGAGACGTCGTTCGACGGGCTGATTCCGGCGCTGAAGGGCCGCAAGTTCGACGCGATCAACTCGGCGATGAACGCCACCGAGCAACGGCGCCAGGCGATCGACTTCACGACGATCATCTATCGCGTGCCGACCCAGCTGATCGCGCGCACCGGCAGCGGCCTGCTGCCGACGCCGGAATCGCTGAAGGGCAAGCGCGTGGGCGTGCTGCAGGCGTCGATCCAGGAAACCTTCGCGAAGGCGCACTGGGAGCCGGCCGGCGTCGCGGTCCTCGCGTACCAGGACCAGAACCAGGCGTATGCGGATCTGGTCGCGGGCCGCCTCGACGCGACGCTCGTGCTCGCGCCGTCCGGCCAGCGCGGCTTCCTGTCGCGCCCGGACGGCAAGGGCTTCTCGTTCGTCGGCCAGCCGGTGCACGACGACAGGATTCTCGGCAGCGGCATCGCGTTCGGGCTGCGCAAGGGCGACGATGCGCTGAAGGCGAAGCTCGACGCGGCGATCGACAAGCTGAAGGCGGACGGCACGGTGAAGTCGCTCGGCCTGAAGTATTTCGGCGATATCGACATCTCGACGAAGTAAGCGGGCCGCGCACGATGCCGACCCCGAACCCGGCCGCCGCGGGCAGCGCACCGGACGGCATGCCGCTGCCGGACGATGCACGCGATGCACGCGACGCCGTGCTCGCCGCCGAACTGGGCGACGCGCTCGTCACGCGTGCGGCCGATATCGACCCGCGTTATTTCACCGCGTACAACGAGCCGGCCGGCGTGCGGCCGCGTGCACTGGTGCGCCCGCGCAGCGTCGACGACGTGTCGCGCACGCTCGCGGCATGTATGCGGCTCGGCCAGCCGGTCGTGCCGCAAGGCGGGCTGACGGGGCTCGCGCGCGGCGCGGTCGCGCTGGGCGGCGAGGTCGTGCTGTCGATGGAGCGCTTCGCGGGCATCGAGGCGCTCGACGCGGCGGCCGGCACGATCACCGTGCGCGCGGGCACGCCGCTGCAGACGGTGCAGGACGCCGCTGAAGCGGCGGGCTTCACGTTCGGTGTCGATCTCGGCGCGCGCGGCTCGTGCCAGATCGGCGGCATGCTCGCGACCAATGCGGGCGGCACGCGCGCGATCCGCTACGGGATGATGCGCGAGCAGGTGCTCGGGCTCGAGGTCGTGCTCGCGGACGGCACGGTCGTGTCGTCGATGAACCGGATGCTGAAGAACAACGCCGGCTACGACCTAAAGCAACTGTTCATCGGTAGCGAAGGAACGCTCGGCGTCGTCACGCGCGCGGTGCTGCGGCTGCATCCGTTGCTCGCGGCGCCGGCCACGGCGCTGTGCCGCGTGCGCGACTACGATGCGGTGGTCGGGCTGTGGAACCGCATGCGCGCGCTGCCGGAGGTCGTCAGTTTCGAGGCGATGTGGCCGGCGTTCTACGACTACGTCGCGCGCCATACGCCGGGCGTAACCGCGCCGTTCGCGGGCGACGGCGGTTTCGCGGTGTTGATCGAATGTGCGACGAGCGCGCCGGGCGGCGATGCGCACCATGCGCTCGAAACGGGGCTGGCCGCGGGGTTCGATGCAGCGCTCATCGACGATGCGGTACTCGCGAGCTCCGAGCGGCAGGCGCGCGATTTGTGGACGCTGCGCGAAGGCCTCGCGATCGATGCGCTGCCCCATCTCGTCAACTTCGACGTGAGTCTGCCCACGGGCGAACTCGGCACGTTCGCCGAGCGCTGCGAGGCGGCGTTGCGGGCGCGCTGGCCGGCGCTCACGTGCCTGTTCTTCGGCCATGTCGGCGACGGCAACGTGCATATCGGCGTGTCGCTGGCCGGGATGACCGACGCGGACGCCGATGCGCTCGATCGCTGCGTGTATGCGGTGGTGCGCGACATGGGCGGCTCGGTGTCGGCCGAGCACGGGATCGGCGTGCTCAAGCGTCCTTATCTCGCGTACACGCGCAGCGACGCGGAAATCGGGCTGATGCGGCGCCTGAAGGCCGCGCTGGACCCGCGCGGAATCCTGAACCCCGGCAAGGTGCTTTGACGAGGGCGATTCCCGTTGCCGGCGGGAATCGACCTTCGTGACGCGTCAGCCGTCCACCCAGCGCAGCGCGCCGATCTTCAGGTGTTCGACCACACTGCGCGCCCAGTCGAGCTCCGCATTGAGCAGCACGAGCGCATGCTCGTTTTGCAGCAGGAACAGGCGCGGCACCTGATCGGCCTGCGCGGTGGCGCGCAGCGCTTCCAGCCGCTCGCGCTCGGCGTCGAGCCGTGCGATTCGCAGTTCGATCTGATGGCGCGCATCTTCCGCATCGAGCAGCGGCAGGAACGCTAGGCCGGCGCCGAACGCCGGGAATTCATTCGCGGGCTCCGCGAGCAGCGTATGCAACCACGCCTGCCCCGCCGTGTGCCCGGCTTCGGTCAGCGCATACAGCGTGCGCTCCGGAAACGCGCCGGCGCGCTCGGTGTCGTGCACGGCGATCAGCCCCTCGCGCAGCAGCCGGTCGATCGTCTGGTACAGACTCGTACGCTGCCGTACGTTGACGACTTCGTCGTATCCGCGCGCCTTCAGTTGCTGCAGCATCCCGTACGGATGCATCGGCGTTTCGGTGAGCGTCGCGAGGACGGCCAGCGCGAGCGGGGACGGGCGGCTCATAGACATGAATAGTTAAAATATACCTAGTAAGAATATAACTATTCTCAAGAAGACTATCCTGTTTGACAAGGGTTTCAGCCGAGGTGCGAGCGCTTCGCGGCCGGCGCGACGGTTTCCATCGTCGCGAGGCCGTGCACGATTCCGCAATCCTCGACCGAATGCTCGCCGACGCACCGGCGGCGCAATTCGGTGAGCTGATCGCGCAGATGCGTCAATTCCGCGAGGCGTGCATCGACGTGTCCGATGTGATCGTCGAGCAGCGAATTGATCGAATCGCAGCGATCGGCCGGCGTGTCGGTGAGTTGCAGCAGCGCGCGGATTTCGTCGTGCGCCATGTCGAGCGCGCGGCAATTGCGGATGAAGCGCAGCCGCTCGACGTGCACGTCGGTGTAGTTGCGATAGTTCGAATCGGTGCGCTCCGCGTCCGGCATCAGACCCTCTTTCTCGTAGAAACGGATCGTCTCGGGGGTGCAGCGGGCCGCTTTGGCCAGTTCGCCAATCTTCATGCCTTTCTCCCGTGTAAGGGTTGACCTTGTAGTGGCTTCAGGGTGTTAACTCTACACCGTCAAGCCACAAAGGAGGTTGTCATGACCGACGCCCAGCGTCCCCACGACCCACGACACCGTCAGGCCGGCGGCGCCGACGCCTGCCGCGCCGATTCGCGCGACACGCAGACGGCGACCGTAGCCGACGCGGCGCCGGCGGCCGGCGAGCGCGCGCACGGCCATGGCCACGATCACGATCACGGGCACGCTCACGCAGCTCACGCAGCTCACGCAGCTCACGGCGATGCGGGTGATGACCACGATCGCGACCATGTTGGCGACGGCAAGCATGTACACGGCGCCACGTGCTCGCACGACCACGCCGCGCATGACCATGCCGGTCACGACCACGACCACGACCACGACCACGACCACGACCACGACCACGACCACGACCACGACCACGCGGCCGGCGAGTGCTGCGCGCCGGCCTCGCTGACGCTCGCGCCGCTGCCGGTCGCGCAGGCGACCGCGTCGGGCCACGTGCGCTCCGCGTTCCGGATCATGCAGATGGACTGCCCGACCGAGGAAACGCTGATTCGCAAAAAGCTCGGCGGGATGGGCGAAGTGTCGGCGCTCGAATTCAACCTGATGCAGCGGATGCTGACCGTCGAGCACGTGCCCGGCGCGCAGCCGGCGATCGAGGGCGCGATCCGCACGCTCGGAATGACGCCGGAGGCCGCCACGGCCGGCGCCCCGGCGGCGCGCGTCGCCGACGCGCCTGCGAAGCCGTGGTGGCCGCTGGCGCTCGCCGGCGTCGCCGCGCTCGCGTCCGAAGGCGCGACCTGGGCCGGGCTCCCGGTGTGGCTGTCGGCGGCGCTCGCGCTGGCCGCGGTGCTCGCGTGCGGGCTCACCACGTACAAGAAGGGCTGGATCGCGATCCGCAACGGCAACCTGAACATCAACGCGCTGATGAGCATCGCGGTGACGGGCGCGATGGCGATCGGCCAGTGGCCGGAGGCCGCGATGGTGATGGTGCTGTTCACGATCGCCGAGCTGATCGAGGCGAAGTCGCTCGACCGTGCGCGCAATGCGATCCAGGGCTTGATGCAGCTCGCGCCGGATACCGCGACCGTGCGGCAGGCCGACGGCGCCTGGCGCACGATCGAGGCCGCGCAGGTCGCGCTCGGCGCGGTCGTGCGCGTGAAGCCGGGCGAGCGGATCGGGCTGGACGGCGAAGTCGTCGCGGGCCGCTCGACGGTCAACCAGGCGCCGATCACCGGCGAGAGCCTGCCCGTCGAAAAGACGGCCGGGGACGCCGTGTACGCGGGCACGATCAACGAATCGGGTTCGTTCGAATATCGCGTGACGGCCGTCGCGGCCAACTCGACGCTCGCGCGGATCATCCACGCGGTCGAGGAAGCGCAGGGCGCGAAGGCGCCGACGCAGCGCTTCGTCGACCAGTTTGCACGCGTCTACACGCCGATCGTGTTCGCGGTCGCGCTGCTGGTTGCGGTGGCGCCGCCGCTCGTGATGGGCGGCGCGTGGCACGACTGGATCTACCGCGCGCTCGTGCTGCTCGTGATCGCGTGCCCGTGCGCGCTGGTGATCTCGACGCCGGTGACGATCGTGTCGGGCCTCGCGGCCGCGGCGCGGCGGGGGATTCTCGTGAAGGGCGGCGTCTATCTGGAAGAAGGGCGCAAGCTTGCGTGGCTCGCGCTCGACAAGACCGGCACGATCACCCACGGCAAGCCGGTGCAGACCGACTTCGACGTTCATGCGGACGGCGCCGATGCGGCGCGCGTGCGGCACCTCGGCGCGAGCCTCGCCGCGCGCTCCGATCACCCTGTGTCGCAGGCGATTGCCGCCGCGGCCCGCGACGCCGGCACGGCGGCATTCGCCGATGTGCAGGAATTCGAAGCGATCGTCGGGCGCGGCGTGCGCGGCACGATCGACGGGACGCGCTACTGGCTGGGCAACCACCGGCTCGTCGAGGAGCTCGAGCGTTGTTCGGCGGCGCTCGAGGCGAAGCTCGACGCACTGGAGCGGCAGGGCAAGAGCGTCGTCGTGCTGGTCGACGACACGCGCGTGCTCGGCATCTTCGCGGTGGCCGACACGATCAAGGACACGAGCCGCGACGCGATCGCCGATCTGCATGCGCTCGGCATCCGCACGGCGATGCTGACGGGCGACAACCCGCATACCGCTCAGGCGATCGCGCGGCAGGCCGGCATCGACGACGCACGCGGCAACCAATTGCCGGAAGACAAGCTCGCGGCGGTCGAGGAACTGTCGGTGGGCGGCGCGGGCGCGGTCGGGATGGTCGGCGACGGGATCAACGATGCACCGGCGCTCGCGCGCGCCGACATCGGCTTCGCGATGGGCGCGATGGGCACCGACACGGCGATCGAGACGGCCGACGTCGCGCTGATGGACGACGACCTGCGCAAGATCCCGGCGTTCGTGCGGCTGTCGCGCGCGACGCATCGCGTGCTGGTGCAGAACATCGGCTTCGCACTCGGCGTGAAGGTCGTGTTCCTCGGCCTGACGGTGGCGGGGCTCGGCACGATGTGGATGGCGGTCTTCGCCGACGCGGGCGCGAGCCTGCTCGTCGTGGCCAACGGCTTGCGGCTGCTGTCGTCCTCCGGGACGTTCGGCGGCGCGCAGGCCAAGCGTTGAGGACTGGGCGATGAGCTTTCTGAAACGGATGCTCGGTGGCCACGGCGGTGGCCATGGCAGCGGGCACCGCAGCGGGCACCGCAACGGGCACGGAAACAGCGGAAACAGCGGAAACAGCGGAAACAGCGGAAACAGCGGAAACAGCGGAAACAGCGGAAACAGCGGAAACAGCGGAAACGGTGGTCCCGGCAGCCACGGCGGCCCCGGCAGCGGCAACGGCCATCACGGCGGTCCGCGCCAGGGCGGGCATGGCGGCCACGATGTGCGTGGCCGCGATCGCCACGGCTGGGGCTGGCAGGCGCCGGGCGATGCCGGTGGCGGGCGAGGCGGCCACGGCGGCAACGTGCCGCTGAGCCAGCTCGCGTGCGCGGGCTGCGGCGCGCTCAACGCGGCAAGGCTTGCAGCCGCTGCCATGCGGCGCTGGCGGCCGACGCGCGGTTCTGTCCCGGCTGCGGGACGCCAGCTGCTTAGATCTGCGTGCGTTCGCGCCGGCCGCGCATGAGCATTGGCCGGCACGTTGCGTTCGACGGCCGGCGCGGCGGCCCGGCGCTCAGCGCAGCAGCCCGTCGCTCAGCGCACCGGCCCGCCGCTCAGCGCACCGGCCCGCCGCTCAGCGCAGCGGCAGGTGAATTTCGGTGCGCAGGTCGGCTGGCGCCGTGTCCATCGGCGTATTGAGGTACAGCTCGAACGGCGGCGCGTCGGCGGCTTCGCGGCCCGAGTGACGCAGCCAGTCGCCGTAGAGCCACTGATAGGCCGTCTTCAGGTCCGCATACGGCCCCGTATGCAGGAGCACCGCGTATTCGCCGCCCGCGATCGTCGCACGCTCCACCGGCGGCTCGGGTTCGACGTCCGGCGCGCCGTCGGCCGGCACGAAGCACGCTTTCGCGCGCAACTGCGCTTCGGGCGTCGTGTCCGGATCGTCGTAGAAAATCCCGATCATCTTCGCGCCCGGGCCGATCAGCCCGTGCTGCCCGACCCACGCGCCGATCCGCCCGAACGCGTCGCCGGCCTTCATGTACGCGCCGGTGTGCGCGACCGCGTAGCCGCGCTGTTCCGGCAGGCGCCGGATCTCGACCTCATGCTTGAACATGTCTGCCTCTCCTCTCTGTAACGGATAAATCGGCCGGTGGGTGCCGGTGCGCCAGTGCTGCGCGGGCAGCACGCCGTACGCGTCGCGAAACGCCCGCGCGAACGCGTGCGTCGAACCGTAGCCCGCGCGCCGCGCGATCTGGTCGAGCGGCCGCGCGGTGCAGACCGGATCCTCGGATGCCCGCACCATCCGTATCCGCCGCACCATCAGCACGATCGCTGCCAGCGATACGGCGACAGGCACGCGACTTCGGCGAGCCGGTTCAGGTCGAGCGGGCCGTCGAGATGCGCGCCGATGTACGCATGGACACGCGCCACGCTCGCCGCGTAGCGGACCCATGCAGGCGGATCGGTTTTCGTTTCGGCTGCGGGCATCGACGTGTCGTGGCTGGAACCCGACGCCACGGTAGCACGGCCCGAATGGACAAATCTTGCGGAAAAGCGTAGCGGTCCGAAATCCGCCCCTTTTTATTTCACCGAAATAGGGTCTTGTCCCGCTGCGATCTAGAACTAAAGTTAAAGACGGTGAAATCGGGTGATCCCGTCATTTTTCTCGGGTAAGTTGCTCGGACGGAGCACCACGCTTTTCGAAGTACGCAGGTCGTTCGTCGATGTTCAATCGCACCACCACGTTTTCGGGAGAAGAAGAAATGGATGCTTCCAGCTTCATCACGTCGCTGCAGACCACGCTAGGCGGATACCTGCCCAAGATCGCCGGCGCGATCGGCATCCTGGTAGTCGGCTGGCTGATCGCCGTGGTGGTGCGGGCCGGCGCGCTGCGCCTGCTCAACGCACTGAAGGTCGATCAGCGGATCAACGAAAGCACCGGCCAGGGCGCGTGCGTCGAACGCATCATCGCCGGCGGCCTGTTCTGGCTCGTGCTGCTCGTCACCGCGGTGGGCATCTTCAACGTGCTCAACCTGTACGCGGTCTCCAATCCGTTCTCGCTGCTCGTCACGCACATCGTCAACTACCTGCCGAACCTGATCGGCGGCGCGGCGCTGACGCTGATCGCGTGGCTGATCGCGTCGCTGCTGCGCAGCCTCGCGAACCGCGCGCTGAAGGCCAGCAAGGTCGACGCCACGCTGTCCGAAAGCGCCGGCATGCAGCCGATGAGCGGCTATCTCGGCGACGTCCTGTTCTGGCTGGTGATCCTAATGTTCCTGCCGGCGATCCTCGGGTCGTTCGCGCTGTCGGGCCTGCTGTCGCCGGTGCAGGGAATGGTCGACAAGCTGCTCGCGATCGTGCCGAACATCTTCGCGGCCGCGGTGATCGGCTTCGTCGGCTGGATCGTCGCGCGCGTGCTGCGCGGCCTCGTGACGAACCTGCTGGTCGCCGCCGGCGCCGACCGCCTCACGCAAGGGATCGACAGCCCGACGCCCGTACGCGTGTCGAGCCTGGTCGGCACGATCGTCTACGTGTTCGTGTTCGTGCCGACGCTGATTTCCGCGCTCGACGCGCTGAAGATCGACGCGATCTCGATCCCCGCGACCAACATGCTGAATCAGTTCCTCGGCGCGGTGCCGGACATCGTCGCGGCGATCGTGATCGTGCTCGTCACCTTCTATTTCGCGCGCTTCGTCGCGTCGCTCGCGCAGAAACTGCTGGAAGCCGCCGGCGTCGACGGGCTGCCGGCCCTGCTCGGCGTCGAGCGCGTGTTCTCGGGCATCCTGCAGCCGTCGGTGCTGGTCGCGCGGCTGATCGTGTTCTTCGCGATGCTGTTCGCGTCGGTCGAGGCCGCGAACCGGCTCGGCTTCTCGCAGGTGCGCGACGTCGTCACGCTGTTCATCGAATTCGGCGGCCACGTGCTGATGGGCGGCGTGATCCTCGTGATCGGCGTGTGGCTCGCGGGCCTTGCGCGCCGCGTGATCGAGCAGGCCGACCGCGAGCACAGCGTGCTGTTCGCGCGCATCGCGCAATTCGCGATCCTCGGCCTCGTGTTCGCGATGGGGCTGCGCGCGATGGGCATCGCGAACGAAATCGTCCAGCTCGCGTTCGGCCTCGTGCTCGGCGCGATCGCGGTGGCGGTCGCGCTGTCGTTCGGCCTCGGCGGCCGCGAGGCGGCCGGCAAGCTGCTCGACCGCTGGTTCAACCAGCGCGGCGGCGGCCAGTAAGCACGGCCGATCCGGCCGCATCGCGCGGCCGGATCGGCGTGGCAACGCGCGCGGCCGGCGTTTTCGCAAGCGAAACGTCAGCCGCGATCTTTGCCGAATTTCGATAACACGTCGTTTAATGACTCTCTAGCATCGATTCTCAGTCGCGCGGGTCCGCAGGCCCGGCGCCTTTGAGGAGAGAGTCCGATGAAAGCAGAGTCGAATGGCCGGCCCGTCGCCGGCGCCAAGTCGTCCGGTCAGCCCGCGCTACAGCAGACGCTCGGGACCTGGCAACTGTGGGGCATCGCGGTCGGCCTCGTGATTTCCGGCGAATACTTCGGCTGGAGCTACGGCTGGGCGAGCGCCGGCACGCTGGGCTTCGTGATCACCGCGCTGTTCGTCGCGGCGATGTACACCACCTTCATCTTCAGTTTCACCGAGCTGACGACGTCGATCCCGCACGCGGGCGGCCCGTTCGCGTATGCGCGCCGCGCGTTCGGCCCCACCGGCGGCTATCTGGCGGGCGCCGCGACGCTGGTCGAGTTCGTGTTCGCGCCGCCCGCGATCGCGCTCGCGATCGGCGCGTACCTGCACGTGCAGTTTCCGGGGCTCGAACCGAAACACGCGGCAATGGGCGCGTATCTCGTGTTCATGGCGCTGAACATCGTCGGCGTGCAGATCGCGGCGACCTTCGAGCTCGTCGTGACCCTGCTCGCGATCTTCGAGCTGCTGGTGTTCATGGGCGTGGTGTCGCCGGGCTTCGCATGGAGCAATTTCACGAAGGGCGGCTGGTCGGGCGCCGATCACTTCAGCGTGGGCGCGTTCCACGGGATGTTCGCGGCGATTCCGTTCGCGATCTGGTTCTTCCTCGCGATCGAAGGCGTCGCGATGGCCGCCGAGGAAGCGAAGAACCCGAAGCGCTCGATTCCGATCGCGTACGTGGCCGGGATCCTGACCCTCGTGGCGCTCGCGATCGGCGTGATGGTGTTCGCCGGCGGCGCGGGCGACTGGACCAAGCTCGCGAACATCAACGACCCGCTGCCGCAGGCGATGAAGTACATCGTCGGCGCGAACAGCGGCTGGATGCACATGCTCGTGTGGCTCGGACTGTTCGGGCTGGTCGCGTCGTTCCACGGGATCATCCTCGGCTATTCGCGCCAGATCTTCGCGCTGGCCCGCGAAGGCTACCTGCCGGAATGGCTCGGGAAGGTGCATCCGCGCTTCAAGACCCCGCATCGCGCGATCCTCGCGGGCGGCGTGGTCGGCATCGCGGCGATCTACAGCGACGAGCTGATCCAGTTCGGCGGGCAGACGCTCACCGCGAACATCGTGACGATGTCGGTATTCGGTGCGATCGTGATGTATATCGTCAGCATGGCGTCGCTGTTCAAGCTGCGCCGCTCGCACCCGAACATGGCACGGCCGTTCCGCGCGCCGCTGTACCCGATCTTCCCGGCATTCGCGATTCTTGCGGCGCTGGTCTGCCTCGGCACGATGGTGTATTTCAACGGGCTGGTGGCGATGGTGTTCGTCGCGTTCCTCGCGCTCGGCTACGCGTACTTCCTCGCGACCCGCGCGCAGCGCGCGAGCGCGCCCGGCGACGCGCTGCTGGAGGAGTGAACGGAATGACGACGGTGCAGGCGAACGTGAAAGGCCGTTCCTGACGGCATCCGGCGCGCCCCGTCGAACGGGCGCGCCGTCGGCTTTTGGCAAGGAGATTCGAACGATGTCCTATACGGAGACGATCGGTCCGCGCACGTACCGCTTCGCGGACCTGAAGACGCTGCTCGCGAAGGCGAGCCCGCTGCGTTCCGGCGACCAGCTCGCCGGCGTCGCGGCGGCGAGCGAGGAGGAGCGCGTCGCCGCGAAGATCGCGCTGGCGGGCGTGCCGCTGAAGGCGTTCCTGAACGAAGCGGTGATCCCGTACGAACACGACGAGGTCACGCGCCTCATCATCGACGATCACGACGCGCAGGCGTTCGCGGACATCTCGCACCTCACCGTCGGCGATTTCCGCAACTGGCTGCTGTCGCCCGCGGCCGACGGCGCCGCGCTGGAGCGGATCGCGCCGGGCCTCACGCCCGAGATGGTCGCGGCCGTGTCGAAGCTGATGCGCAACCAGGACCTGATCGCGGCCGCGCGCAAGCGCCGCGTGGTCACGCGCTTTCGCAACACGGTCGGGCTGGCCGGCCGGATGTCGGTGCGGCTGCAGCCGAACCACCCGACCGACGACGTGAAGGGCATCGCCGCATCGATGCTCGACGGGCTGATGTACGGCTGCGGCGACGCGATGATCGGCATCAACCCGGCCACCGACAGCCTCGCGGCGATCGTGAAGCTGCTCGCGATGATCGACGGTTTCCGCGAACGTTACGGCGTGCCGACGCAGTCGTGCGTGCTCACGCACGTGACCAACACGATCGCGGCGATCGAAAAGGGCGCGCCGGTCGATCTCGTGTTCCAGTCGATCGCGGGCACCGAGAAGGCGAACGCGAGCTTCGGGATCTCGCTCGCGCTGCTCGGCGAGGCGCGCGAGGCCGCGCTGTCGCTGAAGCGCGGCACCGTCGGCAACAACCTGATGTACTTCGAGACGGGCCAGGGGAGTGCGCTGTCGGCGAACGCACATTTCGGCGTCGACCAGCAGACCTGCGAAGTACGCGCGTATGCGGTGGCGCGCAAGTTCGAGCCGTTCCTCGTGAACACGGTGGTCGGCTTCATCGGGCCCGAATACCTGTACGACGGCAAGCAGATCATCCGCGCGGGGCTCGAGGATCACTTCTGCGGCAAGCTGCTCGGCGTGCCGATGGGCTGCGACATCTGCTACACGAACCACGCGGAAGCCGACCAGGACGACATGGACACGCTGCTCACGTTGCTGGGCGCGGCCGGCATCAACTTCATCATGGGGATTCCGGGCGCGGACGACGTGATGCTGAACTACCAGAGCACGTCGTTCCACGACCAGCTCTACGTGCGCGAGGTGCTCGGCCTGCGCCGCGCGCCCGAGTTCGAGGAATGGCTGGAGACGATGGAGATCGCCGACGCGCACGGCGCGCTGCGCGCCGCGACGTCGCGTGTGCCGCTGCTGGCGGGCGCGAATGACTGGATGGGGGTGTCCGCATGAGCGACGCCGTCGAGAAGAACCCGTGGGCGCAGCTGAAGTCGTTCACGAACGCGCGGATCGCGCTCGGCCGCGCGGGCAACAGCCTGCCGACCGCGCCGCTGCTGGCCTTCAACCTGTCGCATGCGCAGGCGCGCGACGCGGTGCACCAGCCGCTCGACGTGGACGCGCTGCGGCGCGAGATCGAGGCGGCCGGCCTGCTGCCGACGCTCGGCGTGCAGAGTGCCGCGCCGGACCGCGACCATTACCTGCGCCGGCCCGATCTCGGCCGCAAGCTGTCGGACGACAGCCGCGGGCTGCTGGCCGGCTACGGGGCGGCGCTCGACGATGCGCCCGATGTCGTGTTCGTGGTCGGCGACGGGCTGTCGGCGTTCGCCGCCGCGAAGCAGGCGCTGCCGCTGTTGCAGGCCGTGCGGCCGCGGCTCGACGCGGACGGTTGGCGGATCGGCCCGGTGGTGGTCGCGACGCAGGCGCGCGTCGCGCTCGG
The DNA here is from genome assembly GCF_902833095.1 of Burkholderia sp. BCC1208. Classification (NCBI taxonomy): domain Bacteria; kingdom Pseudomonadati; phylum Pseudomonadota; class Betaproteobacteria; order Burkholderiales; family Burkholderiaceae; genus Burkholderia; species Burkholderia sp. BCC1208. Next base: position 126,642 of record NZ_CADFDY010000014.1, read on the forward strand.
CGACGAGATCGGCGAGCTGCTGCGCGCGAAGGTGGTCGCGATGCTGATCGGCGAACGGCCCGGACTCAGTTCGCCGGACAGCCTCGGCGTATATCTGACGTGGGCGCCGAAGGTCGGCTGTCACGACGCGCTGCGCAACTGCATCTCGAACGTGCGGCCCGAGGGGCTGCCGCACGCGGCCGCCGCGCACAAGCTGCATTACCTGATGACGCACGCGCGCCGCCTCGGGCTGACCGGCGTCGGGCTGAAGGACGACAGCGACGCGCTGCTGCCGCCGGCGGAAGCGGAGCGGATCGGCGCGACTACCTGAACAGCCGTTCGCACAGGAAATCGACGAACACGCGCAGCTTCGGCGACAACTGCCGGCTCGACGGCCACACGATCGAGAACTGCCCCGGCGCGATCCGGTAGTCGTCGAGCACGGTGACGAGCGCGCCGTGCTCGAGTGCGTCGCGCGTGAGGAAGTCGGGCATGTAGCCGATGCCGAGCCCCGCGAGCACGGCGCCGCGCAGCGCCTCCATGTTGTTGCAGGTCATCGCGGTGCGCAGTGCGAGCGGCAGGCCGTCGTCGGCCGCGAGCGCCCAGTCCTGCAGCTTGCCGGTGGTCGGGAAGCAGTAGCGCACGCAGTCGTGCGCCTCGAGGTCGCGCGGCGTGCGCGGCGCGCCGGCCCGCGCGAGATACGCGGGCGTCGCGCACAGCACGAACGCGAACGGCCCGAGCCGCCGCGACATCAGGCTCGAGTCGGACAGCGGGCCGCTGCGGATCACCGCGTCGAAACCGCCTTCGACGACGTCGACCATCCGATCGTTGAAATCGAGATCGAGTTCGACGTCCGGATAGCGCTGCCGGAATTCGGGCAGCACCGGCAGCAGGAAGCGGTAACCGATCACCGGCAGGCTCACGCGCAGCTTGCCGCGCGGGCGCTGCGCGGACGCCGTTACGGTCGCCTCCGCCTCGCGGAAATCCTCGAGGATGCGCTGGCAGCGCTCGTAGAAATGCCGCCCCTCTTCGGTGAGCGTCACGCGCCGCGTCGTGCGGTTGAACAGCCGTACGCCGAGCGATTGCTCGAGTTTCGCGATCGTCTTGCCGACCGCCGACGCCGAGATGCCGAGCGCGCGGCCGGCCGCGACGAAGCTCAGCGCTTCGGCGGTGCGGACGAACGCGACGATGCCGGTGAGGTTTTCCATCGAATCGAACGGCGTGCGGCGACGCACGCGGCCACGTGAATTGCGGAATTTTAGTCCGTTATATGCGGAACTTCGCGTGGTTTTCGCAGATTGAATCGGATTTATCTTCTGTCGCTCTGATGGCGCCTCCGCGCCGGCTTTTTTCGAGGAGCGATGATGGATCATCCTGTTTCCGCCGTTTCGACCCTGGCGGCGCGCCGGCGCGCATGGGTGCTGGCCGCCGTCTGCATGGCCGCCGTCGCGCTGCCGCTGTCGTTTTCGGGCGGCGCGGTCGCGACGCCGGCGATCGGCCGCGACCTGCACGGCAGCCCGGTCGCGATGAACTGGATCACCAACGCGTTCATGCTCGCGTTCGGCAGCTTCCTGATGGCGTCGGGCGCGCTGGCCGACCAGTTCGGCCGCAAGCGCCTGTTCGCGATCGGCGTCGGCGGCTTCACGCTGATGTCGATCGCGCTCGCGTTCGCGCCGTCGATGCTCGCGGTCGATCTGCTGCGCGCCGCGCAAGGGCTCGCGGCGGCCGCGGCACTGGCCGGCGGCACGGCCGCGCTCGCGCAGGAATTCGACGGCGCGACGCGCACGCGTGCCTTCAGCCTGCTCGGCACGACGTTCGGGATCGGACTCGCGTTCGGGCCCGTGCTCGCGGGCGGCCTGATCGGGCACTACGGCTGGCGCGCGATCTTCGTGACGAGCGCGGTGGCCGGTGTGCTATCGCTCGCGTTCGGGCTGCCGCGCATGCACGAGTCGCGCGATCCGCACGCGACGGGGCTCGACTGGCCCGGCACGGCCGCATTCACGGCCGCGTTGACGCTGTTCACGTTCGGCGTGATCGAGGCGCCCGCGCGCGGCTGGTCGAGCCCGCTCGTGATCGCGCTGCTGGCCGGCGCGGCGCTCGGCGCGTGCGCGTTCGTGACGATCGAGACGCGCGTCGCGCGGCCGATGCTCGACCTGTCGCTGTTCCGCATCGCGCGCTTCGTCGGCGTGCAGGTGCTGCCGGTGTCGACCTGCTGCTGCTACATCGTGCTGCTCGTCGTGCTGCCGCTGCGCTTCATCGGCATCGACGGCTTCAGCGAGATCGACGCCGGCTGGCTGATGCTCGCGATCTCCGCGCCGATGCTGGTCGTGCCGTTCGGCGCGGCGACGCTCGCGCGCCGGCTGTCGGCCGGCGTGATTTCGGGGCTCGGGCTGCTGGTCGCGGCAGCCGGGCTCGTGTGGCTCGGCATCGCGCTGCGCGGCGGCGCGGGGCCGGCGGCGATCGCGCCGATGCTCGCGATCGGCGTCGGCGCCGGCATGCCGTGGGGGCTGATGGACGGGCTGTCGGTGAGCGTCGTGCCGAAAGAGCGCGCGGGGATGGCGACGGGCATTTTCAGCACGACGCGCGTGGCCGGCGAGGGGATCGCGCTGGCGATCGTCGGCGCGGTGCTGGCCGCGCTCGCGCAAACGGGGCTGGCGCACGCGGCAGCGGCTGCCGGCACGCCGGACGCGACGCTGCGGGCCGCCGCGCGGCTTGCGACCGGCGATCTCGCGGGCGCGGCTGCCGCGTTGCCGGGCGTCGGTCGCGCGGTGTTGATCGCGAGCTACTCGCACGCGTTCGACCGGCTGCTGACCGGGCTGGCCGTCGTCACGGTGCTGTGTGCGGTGGTGGTGTTCGGGTTTCTCGGCGGGCGGCCGGCCGCCGACGAAACGGGCGACGACGCGGACGGCCACGCGCACGCCGATGCGTCGACGCGCGGCCGGGTCGAACCGGCCTGTGCGCAGACGCACGGGCGGTGAGCATCGCGCCGTGGCGCATCGGTGCTTCGGCATTTCGGTATTTCAGTATTTCGGTCAACCCGGCCGCCGTGCCCGCATGGTCCGTCGGTAGACGCGTCGCCCGCCGCGCGTCACGCCAGCACCAGCGGCGGCAGGGCCGCATCCGTGCGCGCCTGCGCGCATTCCACATCGATCACCAGACAGCGCAACGCATCCGGCCACAGGCGCGCGCGCCCTTGCGCATCCTCGTCGAGCGTCGCGCGGCCCTGCACGAGCCAGGTCGTCTGACGCACGAAATCGACGAACAGCAGCGCGATGGCCGGATTCACGAGCAGGTTGCCGATCGTGTTGAGCAGGTTGTTGCCCGCGAAATCGGGCAGCACCAGCGTGCGGCGGTCCGGGATATCGACGAGCGGCGCGAACGAGCCGTCCGCGTGCGGCTGGCGGCCGCGGTACGAGCAGTCGGCGTTGCCGGCCGCGTCGGCGGTCGCGACGATCAGGAAAGCCTGCTCACGGATGAACGCGATGGCGTCGTCGGTCAGGGGGCCGCGATCGTTCATGGTGTCGGTCGGCGTGTGCGCCGTGCGTGTGGATCCGCGATTCGCACGCAAGCGACATGCCACGCGGCGCGGCGCCCGTGCGCGGGCAACGCACCGCCGCGCACTGTGAAAATTCCGAACACCGGCCGCATCGCTGCGCAACCGCGGTGTTCAGAATCGGTACACCCGCCGTGTTGCGTGCGTGAACACCGCACGGTGCGACCACGCGCCGGCCGCGATCGACGTGCGCCCGTTCCGTTTGGCACGCATGTTGCGTAAACGGGACCAGCGCATTCCAACCGGCGCTGTACTCACACAAGCACGATGAACAGGAGACATGTATGAACCCGTTTGACCTGAAACAACTGGGCCTCGACGTCGAATACCCGTACCGTCAGCAATACGACAACTACATCGGCGGCAAGTGGGTAGCGCCCGTGAAGGGCGAGTATTTCGAGAACGTGTCGCCGATCAACGGCCAGCCGTTCTGCCGCGTGCCGCGCTCCGGCGCCGACGACATCGAGCTGGCGCTCGACGCGGCGCATGCGGCGCGTCGCAAGTGGGGCAAGACCTCGGTCGCCGAGCGCGCGAACCTGCTGCTCGCCGCCGCCGACCGGATGGAAAAGAACCTGAAGCTGCTGGCCGTGGCCGAAACGATCGACAACGGCAAGCCGCTGCGCGAGACGATGGCGGCCGACCTGCCGCTCGCGATCGACCACTTCCGCTACTTCGCGGGCTGCATCCGCGCGCAGGAAGGCGGCATCTCCGAAATCGACGACAACACCGTCGCGTACCACTTCCACGAGCCGCTCGGCGTGGTCGGCCAGATCATCCCGTGGAACTTCCCGCTGCTGATGGCCGCGTGGAAGCTCGCGCCGGCGCTCGCGGCCGGCTGCTGCGTGGTGATGAAGCCGGCCGAGCAGACACCGGCATCGGTGCTCGTGCTGATGGAACTGATCGGCGACCTGTTCCCGGCAGGCACGATCAACATCGTGAACGGCTTCGGCAAGGAAGCGGGCGAAGCGCTCGCGACCAGCAAGCGGATCGCGAAGATCGCATTCACGGGCTCGACCCCGGTCGGCAAGCACATCCTGCGCGCGGCGGCCGAGAGCCTGATCCCGTCGACGGTCGAACTGGGCGGCAAGAGCCCGAACATCTTCTTCGCCGACGTGCTCGACCAGGACGACGCGTTCCTCGACAAGGCGCTCGAAGGGCTCGCGATGTTCGCGCTGAACCAGGGCGAAGTGTGCACGTGCCCGTCGCGGATCCTGATCCAGGAATCGATCTACGAACGCTTCATCGAGAAGGCCGTCGCGCGCGTCGAGCGCATCAAGTCCGGCCACCCGCTCGACCTGCAGACGATGATCGGCGCGCAGGCGTCGCAGCAGCAGCTCGACAAGATCCTGTCGTACATCGACATCGGTCGCGGCGAAGGCGCGCAATGCCTGACGGGCGGCGAGCGCGCGGCGCCGACCGCCGAGCTGGGCACGGGCTACTACGTGAAGCCGACGATGCTGCTCGGCAACAACAAGATGCGCGTGTTCCAGGAAGAGATCTTCGGGCCGGTCGCGTCGGTGATGACGTTCAAGGACGAGCAGGAAGCGATCGAACTCGCGAACGACACGTTCTACGGGCTCGGCGCGGGCGTGTGGACCCGCAACGGCACGCGTGCGTACCGGATGGGCCGCGAGGTCGAGGCTGGCCGCGTGTGGACCAACTGCTACCACCTTTACCCCGCGCATGCGGCGTTCGGCGGCTACAAGCAATCGGGGATCGGCCGCGAGACGCACAAGATGGCGCTGTCGAACTATCAGCAGACGAAGTGTCTGCTGGTCAGCTACCAAGCCGAGGCGCTCGGGTTCTTCTGATCGCCGCAGCCGGGGCGACGTGCCGGGGCCGCTTGGGCCCGGCACGTCGTCCGGTTCGATTTCCCTGTTCGACTGGCGGCGCCGGTTGCGTTTCCGGCGGCCGGCGCCGGCAACGCTGCCGGCCGTCGCGCATGCGCGACGGCACGGCGCGCCGATACGTGTGACGACTCCCGGCATGGCAGAACCGCCCCGATCCTTTCCGCGTCACCCGGTATTCCATCCGGGCGAACTCGACGCGCAACACCGCTTCGGCGTCGCCGACGAAGCCGAGCGGATGAGCGACGCCGTGACCACGCGGCTGAGCGTCGGCGTACGGCAGTTCGTCGAATCGCAACCGTTCATGTTCGTCGGCACGGCGTCCGGCGTGGGTGCGTCGATGACCTGCGACATCGTGTTGAGCCGGCGCGACGCGAACGGCGATCGGTTGCCGGTGGTGCGCGTGATCGATACGAAGACGCTGCGGTTCGCGTTGCCCGCCGCGCATGACGGCGACGGCGGCCGGATCGACGCGGCCGCCTGCGACGGCAGCGGTGTCGGATTGCTGTTCGTCGATTTCGTGCGCGGCCTGCGCTACCGGATCAACGGGCGCGCCACGCTGCGCGCCGATTTGCCGGAAGCGGACGCTGCGCCGTGGGCGGCGGGCAGCGCGATCGTCGAACTGGCGATCGCGCAGGCATACGGCAATTGCGGCACGCGGGTCGTGCGGCTGAAGCCGGCCTGGTAGCCGGCGTTCGGGCGTCGGTGTCCGGGCGTCGGCATCCGGGCGTCGTCGTCCGGGCATCGGCATCCGGGCATCGGCATCCGGGCATCGGCATCCGGGCGTCGGCGTCGAGGCACGGGCACGGGCATCCGGGCGCCGGCGGCGCGCATGCGCGGTCGCCGCGCGGATCGCACCGGCGGCGTGCGCGACATGCCGCCTTCGGGTGCGCCCCCATGGCGCGCATCGGCCGGACAGCGTGGAATGGCGGGCGGCTCGCCGGGCCGTGCGGTTCGGCACGGGACTTGCGTGATGCGCAGGGTTCCGCGCAGGTGAGGGAGGATACGATGGATCAACACGTGGCGTGTACGGAAGAACCGACCGCCGAAGACACGCGACGCAGCGCGCAGGGCGACGACGCGTTCGCCGGGCAGGCCGTCGTCAGCGTCGCGCACGATGCCGACGAGCAGGCGCGCAACCTGATCGGCTGGCGGCAGACCTACGACCAGCTCGCGGCCGGCCGCTTCGTCGGCACGCTCACCGAGCTGCCGCTCGACACGATGAAGCTGTTTCGCGAATCGACCAGCCACTTGCTGCGCCAGGCGTGCGAAGTGCGCGGCGACGCGTACTGGTTCGGCATCCCGCTCGTGTGCGACGGCTCGGCGCGCGTCGATGCGTGCCGCATCGGCCCGGGCGCACTCGCGTTCCGGCCCGGCAACGTCGAATTCGAACTCGTGACCCCCGCGCAGTTCTCGATCTACGGCGTCGTCGTGCGCGGCGACGTGCTGCGCCGCTATGCGGAGGAGGTCGAGCGTCGCGCGCTCGACGAGCGGCTGTTCACGCAGCGCGTGATGCAGGTCGGCGACGCGCGGCTCGCGCGCCTGTGCGCGCTGCTCGGCCGCCGGCTCGACGGTGCGGTGGCGATGGCCGGCCCGCTGCCCGATGCGCAGCGCGACGACCTGCAGGCCGAAGTGCTGGCCGCGCTGTTCGATGCGTGCGCGCAGCCGGCCGACGACGGCAGCGGCAGTGCGCCGTCGACGCGCCGCTGGCTCGTCGACCAGGCGCGCGACTACGTGCTCGCGCACCGTACGCGCCCGGTCGGCGTGCCCGAGCTGTGCGAGCAGTTGCACGTGAGCCGGCGCACGCTGCAGTACTGCTTCCAGGACGTGCTCGGGATGGCGCCCGCGACCTACCTGCGCACGCTGCGGCTGAACGGCGCGCGGCGCGACCTATGCGGCCGCGCGGCCGGTTCGGTGCAGGATGTCGCGGAGGCGTGGGGCTTCTGGCATCTCAGTCAGTTCGCGACCGATTACCGGCGCCTGTTCGGCAAGCGGCCGTCGGAGACGCTGCGCGATCGCGCATGAGGCGCTCGGCACGGTGAGCCGGGTGGCCGGCACGGCGCCCGTGGCGGGGCGCGCGCTGGGCGCGTGCTGCCGGTTCGATCGTTCCGCTCGCCGCCGCGTCGGCTCCGCTCAGATGGCTATCGCTGCCGCGTCGCGCGGTGCGGGCCACGCCAGCGCGTCCCAGTCGATTGCGCGATAAGCGGCTTCGACCGCCGCCAGATCGTCGGGCCGCTCGCTGCGATGCAGCCCGTGCAATTCGGCCGGCACGTCCAGCGTGACCGGCACGCAATGCGGATAGTCGCGCACGCGCAATGCCGGCCCGATCGTCGTGAAGCACGCGAGCGTCGGCACGTCGAAACCGTCGGCGAGATGCAGGGCCGCCGTGTCCGGCGCGAACAGCAGGCTCGCGCCCTTGATCCAGGCGATGAAGCGCGCGGTGTCGGTCGCGTCGCGACTCACGTCCACGTAAGCCGGATGCGCGAGCGGGCCGAAGCCGACCACCGGCAGCCCGTAACGCTGCGCGAGCCGTTCCACGAACGCGACGCACAGCGCGGGCGGCACGCTGCGCACCGCCGTGCTCGCATTCGGGCAGAACAGTACGTACGGCCGCTGCCACGCGGCCGGCAGCGCAGGCAGCGGCAGCCGCGCGAGCCAGCGGTTGCGCTTCGCGGCGGCCGGCACGGCGGCCGGGTCGACGCCGAGCGCGTCGAGGAAGAAATCGATCATGGGCAGCCGCGCGAATGCGGGCCAGTACAGTTGATTGCCGACGTCGATGCAGTGCGCGTCGGCGGGCAGCGCTTCGGCGGCGCACGGCAGCAAGCGTGACGGCGCGACGACGTCGGCCGCGAGCGCGTACAGCGCATCGACATAGCGCGGCGCGCGCGCCGGCCGGTAGAGCGTGAAGCGCAGGTCCGCATGTGCCGCCCGCAGCGCGGCGAGGGCCGTCAGCCCGATCACCGAATCGCCGAGCGCGACGCCCATCCCGTTGATCACGTGCACGTGCCGCGCCTCGCCGTAATCGAGCCGGAACGGCCGGTGTGCGGCGTGCAGCAGGCCGAGCGCCGGCGCGGCCGGCACGTAGCCTTCGGCGCGCGCGTCGCCATGCTCGAGGTCGTACGGCGCGACGAGCATGCCGTCGGGCGCGAGCAGCGTGCCGGGGCAGGCCAGCGCGTCGTCGTGCGACAGCGCGGCGACGGGCGGAGAGGTATGCATGTCCACCGTCATGCGCCGCGCGCGCGGCGGCCCTGCTCGCGGATCTGCTCGAGCGTCGCGGCCGGCGTGCTGGCGTCCTGCGGGATGCGGATCTCGATCACCGCGGGCAGCCCGCAGGTCAGCGCGCGTTCAAGCGCGGGCGCGAAATCGGCGGTGCGCTCGACCGTCTCGCCATGCGCGCCGAACGCACGCGCATACGCGGCGAAATCCGGGTTCGTGAGCCCTGTGCCGTGCACGCGGCCCGGGTAGTTGCGCTCCTGATGCATGCGGATCGTGCCGAAATGGCCGTTGTTGACGACGATCGCCACGATGTTCAGCCCGTATTGCATCGCGGTCGCGAGCTCGTTGCCGGCCATCATGAAGCAGCCGTCGCCGGCGAGCGCGACGACGGCGCGCGACGGATACAGCGACTTCGCGGCGAGCGCGGCCGGCAGCCCGTAGCCCATCGCGCCGCTCGTCGGCGCGAGCTGCGAACGGAAGTGCCGGTACGCGAAGTGGCGATGCAGCCAGATCGCATAGTTGCCCGCGCCGTTGGTCAGGATCGCGTCGTGCGGCAGGCGCTCGCGCAACTGCACCATCACGTCGCCGAGTTGCACGTCGCCGGGCATCGGCAGCGGCGCATGCCATTCGCGGTACGCGCGGTGCGCGTCGGCGGCCGCGCCGGCCCACGCGGGCCGCTCGGGCGGCTCGAGCGCGGCCAGCGGCGCGGCGATCTCGGGCATGCCCGACACGATCGGCAGATCGGCGGCGTACACGCGGCCGAGTTCGTCCGCGCCCTGATGCACGTGGATCAGCGTCTGGCGCGTCTTCGGGATGTCGAGCAGCGTGTAGCCGGCGGTCGTCGCTTCGCCGAGGCGCGGCCCGATCACGAGCAGCAGGTCGGCGTCGCGGATGCGTTTCGCGAGCGCGGGATTGATCCCGAGCCCGACGTCGCCCGCGTAGTTCGGGTGCGCGTTGTCGATCGTGTCCTGGAAGCGGAACGCGCACGCGACCGGCAATTGCCAGCGTTCGACGAAGGTGCGCAGGTTCGCGCAGGCGTCCGGCGTCCAGCCGCTGCCGCCGACGATCGCGAACGGCCGTTGCGCGCGCGCGAGCCGTTCGCGCAGCTCGTCGATCTGCGCGGCCGACGGCGCCGCTGCGACGCGTTTCGCGGCCGGCACGACGGGCTGCGGTGCGCACGCGTCGGACAGCACGTCCTCCGGCAAGGCGAGCACGACCGGGCCGGGCCGGCCGGACGTCGCGACGTGGAACGCATGGCTCAGGTATTCGGGGATGCGGCGCGGGTCGTCGATCTGCGCGACCCATTTCGCCATCTGGCCGAACATCCGGCGGTAGTCGATTTCCTGGAAGGCTTCGCGGTCGAGGTGCTCGCGTGCGCACTGACCGACGAACAGGATCATCGGCGTCGAATCCTGAAACGCGGTGTGAACGCCGATCGACGCATGCGTCGCGCCCGGCCCGCGCGTGACGAATGCGATGCCGGGACGGCCGGTCAGCTTGCCGACCGCTTCGGCCATGTTCGCGGCGGCCGCCTCGTGGCGGCAGACGACCGTCTGGATGCGGGCGGTGTCGTCCGCCAGCGCATCGAGTACGGCGAGGAAGCTCTCGCCCGGCACGCAGAACGCGCGTTCGACGTGATTGGCGAGCAACGCATCGACGAGCAGTCGCGCACCGGTGGTGGCGCGCGGCTCGAGATCCTTGGAATGCGACATGGGCTGCCGTCTCCCTGGGTAGCGGGACGTACAGCTTACGCCGGTTGGCCGGGCGCCGGTGCGCCGGCCGCCGAAAAGTGTCGGAACACCGGGCGGTTCGGCGAGTGCGTTTCGGCTTCGGCTGGCCGAACGGCCAGCTTGTGCACGCCGACGCGACGGTGAAAAGTAAGCGCTACGGACGACGACCCGGATGCTTGTGTCGAGACGGCGGCCCGCCGGGCCACCCGGCCCGATCGCGCGGAGGCATTGACGGCGGCATGCGCGACGGCAATGGCCGTGATGCGCGATATTCACTGCCGGTTCGGCAGCCAATGGAAGACCTGTTATGTACACACATGGATTTACATCGAAGCCCGCATCGTATAATGTACATACACTGTACATCCGAGCGGAGATCGACATGCATACTACGAGGGTATTCCGGAACGGCAACTCGCAGGCCGTGCGAATTCCTGCCGACCTGGCCTATGAACGCAGCGATATCGAACTGGAAATCGAGCGCGTCGGTGACGAAATCCGCATTCGGCCGATGCGGCGGCCTTTGACCCGCGTACTGGAGAAATTCGCGAAATTCGGGCCGGACTTCATGGCCGAAGGGCGCGGCGACCACGAGCAGGCCGAACGCGAGGGCTTGTGATGCCGCGCTTCATGCTCGACACCAACATGTGCATTTATCTGATGAAGCATCAGCCGGAGCAGGTCGCGAAACGATTTGCGCAATGCTACACAGGCGACGTCGTCATGTCGGCGATCACGTATGCGGAGCTCGAGTACGGCGTGACCGCATGTGCGAGCCCGGCCCGTGAGCGCCGCAATCTCGCCGCGTTGATCGAGGATATTCCCGTCGCGCCTTTCGACGCCGCGGCCGCGCAAGCGTACGGTCCGGTCCGCGAGGCCACCCGCGAGCGGAAGAAGGATCACCTCGACAAACTGATCGCCGCGCATGCGGTGTCGCTCGATGTCGTCCTCGTCACCAACAACGAGCGGGATTTCGTCAGCTATCCGAGGTTGCGACTGGAGAACTGGCTGAACGACTAGCATCGGGCGCCATGCCCGGCGGCAAGGCAGGGTGTCGATCCACCCCGCGCCGCCGCCGGGGCCGGCATCAGCACTCGACGATATTCACCGCGAGCCCGCCGCGCGACGTTTCCTTGTACTTCGTCTTCATGTCGGCGCCCGTCTCGCGCATCGTCTTGATCACCGAGTCGAGCGACACGTAGTGCGAGCCGTCGCCGCGCAGCGCCATGCGCGCCGCGTTGACGGCCTTCACCGACGCCATCGCGTTGCGCTCGATGCACGGAATCTGCACCATCCCGCCCACCGGGTCGCAGGTCAGGCCGAGGTTGTGTTCCATCCCGATCTCGGCCGCGTTCTCGACCTGCTGCGGCGTGCCGCCGAGCACGGCTGCGAGCGCGCCGGCCGCCATCGAGCAGGCGACGCCGACCTCGCCCTGGCAACCGACTTCCGCGCCCGAGATCGACGCGTTGAGCTTGTAGAGAATGCCGATCGCGGCGGCCGTCAGCAGGAAGTCGATCACACCCTGTTCGTTCGCGCCGGGCGTGAAGCGCGTGTAGTAATGCAGCACGGCCGGGATGATGCCGGCCGCGCCGTTGGTCGGCGCGGTGACGACGCGGCCGCCGGCCGCGTTTTCCTCATTGACCGCGATCGCGTACAGGTTGATCCAGTCGATCATCGACAGCGGATCCTGCAGCGCGCGCTCCGGGCTGCCCGTCAGCGTGCGGTACAGCTGCGGCGCGCGGCGCTTGACCTGGAACGGGCCGGGCAGGTTGCCGTCGGCATCGGGATTGCCGATCCCGCAGCCGCGCGACACGCACGACTGCATCACGGCCCAGATCTTCAGCAGCCCGTCGCGCGTTTCCTCCTCGGTGTGCCATGCGCGCTCGTTTTCCCACATCAGCTGCGCGATCGACTTGCCGGTCGATGCGGTCAGCGCGAGCAGCTCCGCGCCGGTGCGAAACGGGTGCGTCATCTGCTCGGCCGCGCTCAGTACCTTGGTGTTCGGCGCGCCGGCCGTCACGACGAAGCCGCCGCCGACCGACAGGTAAGTGCGCTCGACCAGCACCGCGCCGTTCGCGTCGGACGCGCGCAGCTTCATCCCGTTCGGATGTTCGGGCAGCGCCTGGCGGTAGAACGCGATGTTCTCCTTCAGCACGAACGGCACCGGATGCGTGCCGAGCAGCGCGAGCTGCTTCGACTTGCGGACGTCTTCGAGCCGCGCATCGATCGTGTCGGGATTCACGGTGTCGGGCGCGTCGCCGAGCAGGCCGAGCATCACGCCGCGGTCGGTGCCGTGGCCCTTGCCGGTGGCGCCGAGCGAGCCGTACAGCTCGACCTTCACGTGGGCCGTCGCGTCGAGCATCCCGTCGCGCTCGAGGCCCTGGACGAACATCAGCGCCGCGCGCATCGGTCCGACCGTGTGCGAACTGGACGGACCGATGCCGATCTTGAAGAGGTCAAATACGCTGACTGCCATTTCGATACCTGCCTTGCGATAAGAATGAGGCTAGCGCGCCTGCAATGGCAGGCACGCGGCGAGCCATGCGGGCGGCGTTGGGGAAAGCTGCTGCGCGACGCGGGCGTAGCGCCCGTCGAGCCGCGCGGCCAGATGAAAGAGTTCGGTGGCGTTTTTCGGGTCCCACTGCCCCGTGTAACCCGGCAGGCCGGCCTCGCGGCGCTTCGCGTCGAATGGCACCGGCGAATTCACGAATTCCTCGTGCGTTTTCTCGCCGAGCGCATACGGCACGAGCCAGTCGAGCGCGGCCGCGAGCGTCGCGCCGTTCGCGCCGCGCTCGCGCAGCCAGTTGCGGTTGAAGCGGCGCGCGGCGAGCGCGGCCGTCACCAGCGGCTGCAAATCGTAGACCGCGTAATGCAGCGCATCGCGTTCCTCGAAATCCCAGGTCTTGCCGTCCGGGCCGATGTTGTCGGCGAGATGCTCGACGAACAGCCGCTGCGCGGCGTTCATCATCTTGCGGTCGCCGAGCGTGAACGCGGACAGCGCGATCAGCTTGATCCGGTGGCTCTGCCAGTTGTTGCGCCAGGTGCCGGCGAGCGGACGCTTCTGCGCGTCGACCTGCGCGACATAGCCGGCGCCGAGCTTCGCGATGAACGCGGCCGTCGCGTTGCGCGTTTTCACCGGCAGCGCGCTCGCGGTCATGTCGTACGCGACGATCAGGCTCTCGAAGCGCGTCTCGTCGATCGGGTTGAAGCTCGGCTGATAGGTCGAGACCCACGCGGACAGGAAGCGGTCGACGAGTTGCAGGTAGCGCGGCGCGTTCGTCACGCGCCACGCGAGCGCCGCGTCGCGCATCAGGTCCATGTCCTTGAGCGCGGCGGCGCTCTGGTCGTAGATGCCTTCGTGCGGCAGCGTGCCCTCGGTATGCACGCGCGGCATCGCCTTCGGCTGCTCGCCGATGCGCGCGTCGACGCTGCGGATCAGCGCCTGCACGCCCGGCTCGGCCTGCGTCGTCTCGCTCGCCTGCAGCGCCGGCGCCGCGCAGAAATTCATCGCTGCGTGCGCACGGCCGGACACGCCGAGGCCGGCGGCGGCCAGCGACAGCGACGCGACGAGCATCGGCACGTAGCGGCCGGCGCGCGTGCGCGGCCGCTCTGTTGCACCATGGCCCGGAAACATCGGACGCACCATGCGGAACTCCTTCATTGGCTGGATCGCGTGTGATGTTAGCCGGATTGGCGGACGAACGCGCACCGGTTCGAGCGGCGAAAGCAAAAACCGCACGCAACATGGCGTTGCGTGCGGTGCGATCACCATCGGTCGGCTCCGGGCCTGACGCGCGTTATGCGTAGTCCGACATCGGCACGCACGAGCAGAACAGGTTGCGGTCGCCGTACGCGTTGTCCGCGCGGCCGACCGGCGGCCAGTACTTGTTCGTGCCGAGCGAGGCGACCGGGTACGCGGCCTGCTCGCGCGAGTACGCGTGCGGCCATTCGTTCGCGGTGACGACGGCGGCGGTGTGCGGCGCGTGACGCAGCGGGTTGTCCTCGCGATCGGCGCGGCCTTCCTCGACCGCGCGGATTTCCTCGCGGATCGCGATCATCGCGGCGATGAAGCGGTCGAGTTCTTCCTGCGATTCCGACTCGGTCGGCTCGACCATCAGCGTGCCCGGCACCGGGAAGCTCATCGTCGGCGCGTGGAAGCCGTAGTCCATCAGGCGCTTCGCGACGTCGTCGACGCTGATGCCGCTCGATTCCTTGATCGGACGCAGGTCGAGAATGCACTCGTGCGCGACCAGCCCGCCCGGGCCCGAATACAGCACCGGGTAGTGCGGCGCGAGGCGCTTCGCGATGTAGTTCGCGTTGAGGATCGCGGTTTCGGTGGCGGCGGTCAGGTTCTTCGCGCCCATCATCGCGATGTACATCCACGAGATCGGCAGGATCGACGCCGAGCCGTACGGCGCGGCCGACACCGCGCCGATGCCGTCTTCCGCGCGTGCGTAGCCGGTCGAGCGCTGGTTCGGCAGGAACTTCGCGAGGTGCGCGCCGACCGCGACCGGGCCGACGCCCGGGCCGCCGCCGCCGTGCGGGATGCAGAAGGTCTTGTGCAGGTTCAGGTGAGACACGTCGCCGCCGAACTGTCCCGGCGCGGTCAGGCCGACCATCGCGTTCATGTTCGCGCCGTCGACGTACACCTGGCCGCCGTGCGCATGGACGATCTCGCAGATCTCGCGGACGTTCTGCTCGAACACGCCGTGCGTCGACGGATACGTGATCATGATCGCCGCAAGGTTCTTCGAGTGCTGCTCGGCCTTCGCCTTCAGATCGGCGATGTCGACGTTGCCCTGCGCGTCGCACGCGACGACCACGACCTTCATGCCGGCCATGTGCGCGGACGCCGGGTTCGTGCCGTGCGCGGATGCCGGGATCAGGCACACGTCGCGATGGGCTTCGCCGCGCGACGCGTGGTACGCGTGGATGATCAGGAGGCCCGCGTACTCGCCCTGCGAGCCCGCGTTCGGTTGCAGCGACACGGCCGCGTAGCCGGTGGCCGCGACGAGCATCTGTTCGAGCTGGTCGATCATCTCGCGGTAGCCGACGGTCTGCTCGGCCGGCGCGAACGGGTGGATGCCGCCGAACTCGGGCCACGTGACGGGCAGCATTTCCGACGTCGCGTTCAGCTTCATCGTGCACGAGCCGAGCGGAATCATCGAGCGGTCGAGCGCGAGATCCTTGTCCGACAGGCTGCGCAGGTAGCGCAGCATTTCGGTTTCGGAATGGTGGCGGTTGAACACGTGGTGCGTCAGGTACGCGCTCGTGCGCTCGAGGCCGGCCGGCAGTGCGGCGACGCCGGCAAGGCCCGCGTCCAGCGCATCGACGGCCGGCGCGGTGCCGCCCGCGGCCTGCGCGAACACGTCGAGAAGATCGGCGAGGTCGTCGCGCGTCGTCGTTTCGTCGACCGATACGCCGACCTGCGTGTCGCTCACGCGGCGCAGGTTGATGCGCTTGCCCTTCGCGAATTCGTGGACCTGCGCGGTGCGCGCGCCGGTGTCGATCGTCAGCGTGTCGAAGAACGTGTCGTTGACGGTCGCGAAGCCGAGCTGTTTCACGCCGGCGGCCAACAGCGCCGCGATGCGGTTCACGCGCAGCGCGATCGTCTTCAGGCCGTGCGGGCCGTGGTAGACCGCGTACATGCTGGCCATGATCGCGAGGAGCGCCTGTGCGGTACACACGTTCGACGTCGCCTTCTCGCGGCGGATGTGCTGTTCGCGCGTCTGCAGCGCGAGGCGCAGCGCGGGCTTGCCCTGCGCGTCGACCGTTACGCCGACGAGGCGGCCCGGCATCTGGCGCTTGAATTCGTCACGCACCGCGAGATACGCGGCGTGCGGGCCGCCGAAGCCCATCGGCACGCCGAAGCGCTGCGTGTTGCCGATCGCGACGTCCGCGCCCCATTCGCCGGGCGGCGTCAGCACGGTGAGCGCGAGCAGGTCGGCCGCGACGACCACGTGGCCGCCGGCCGCGTGGATCGCTTCGGTGAGCGCGCGGTAGTCGCGCACGTCGCCGTTCACGCCCGGGTACTGCAGCAGCACGCCGAACGCGTTTGCCTGCGCGGCATCGGCGGCCGGGCCCGTCTTGACCTCGATGCCGACCGGCAGCGCGCGCGTGCGGATCACTTCGAGCGTCTGCGGCAGCACGTCGTCGGCCACGTAGAACACGTTCGACGCGGGCTTGCCGGTGCGCTGCAGCAGCGTCATCGCTTCGGCCGCGGCGGTGGCTTCGTCGAGCAGCGATGCATTCGAGATCGCGAGGCCCGTGAGGTCGGCCACCATCTGCTGGAAGTTCAGGAGCGCCTCGAGGCGGCCCTGGGAAATTTCGGGCTGGTACGGCGTGTAGGCCGTGTACCACGCCGGGTTTTCGAGCACGTTGCGCAGGATCACGGCCGGCGTGTGCGTGTCGTGGTAGCCCTGGCCGATATACGAGCGGAACACCTGGTTCTTGTCCGCGAGCGCACGCAGCGCGGCGAGGGCTTCGGCCTCGCTCTTCGGCTGCGCGAACGGGCCGAGCGGCAGCGTTTCGGCGCGGCGGATCGAGGCCGGGATCACGGCGTCGATCAGGGCGGCGCGCGACGCGAAGCCGAGCGTGTCGAGCATGGCCTGCTGGCTGGCGGCGTCGGGGCCGATGTGGCGTTCGGCGAACGCGTCGTGCGTTTCGAGCGCGGCGAGCGAGAGGGGCGTGCGGTTCATCAGGCGGTCCGGGTGTTCGAGCTTCATGGCGTGACTCTGGTCCCGCGCGGGGTAGCTGCCCCGCGCGGTTCGGTAAGGAAGTTAGTCGATCAGCTTGGTGTAGGCGGCAGCGTCGATCAGCTTGTCGGTCGATGCGCCGGACGCGAGCTTGATCTTGAAGAGCCACACGCCGTACGCGTCGCTGTTCACGCCTTCCGGTGCATCGGCGGCTGCTTCGTTGACGGCGACGATCTCGCCGGACACCGGCGAGTAGATGTCGGATGCCGCCTTCACCGATTCGACGACGCCAACCGCGTCGCCCGCGTTCACCGACTTGCCGACTTCGGGCAGTTCGAGGAAGACGATGTCGCCGAGCGTGCTCTGCGCGTGATCGGTGATGCCGACCGTCAGCGTGCCGTCTGACTCGGTGCGGATCCACTCATGTTCTTCGGTGTATTTCAGATCGGCCGGGACGTTGCTCATCGGATGCTCCTGGATAAAAGGGTGTGATTCGTTCTGCTGGCGCGCCGCCGGGGCGTGCCGGATGTGGTTTGCGCCGGGCGCCATCTCCCGGCTTCCCGGGAGGAGGCCCCCCGGCCGTTACGCAGCGAGGACCTTGCCGTTGCGCACGAACGGCAGTTTTACCACGCGCGCGGGAAGATTCTTGTCGCGAATTTGCACCTGAACGGTGTCGCCGATCTGGACGGCCGCCGGCACGCGCGCGAACGCGATCGATTCCTGCATCGACGGCGAGAACGTGCCGCTCGTGATCTCGCCTTCACCGTGCGGCGTGACGACTTTCTGGTGTGCGCGAAGCACGCCGCCCGCCTTGCCGTTTTCCTTCTGCAGGATTAGGCCGACGAACGCGGCGCGTGTGCCGTTGGCTTCCAGTGCGGCGCGGCCGACGAAGTCGCGCGGCGCGGTGAGGTCGACCGTCCATGCGAGGCCCGCGTCGAGCGGGGAGACGGTGTCGTCCATGTCCTGGCCGTACAGGTTCATGCCGGCTTCGAGGCGCAGCGTGTCGCGCGCGCCGAGCCCGCACGGACGCACGCCGTTTTGCCGCAGGGCATTCCACAGCGCCTCGACGTGCACGGCCGGGACGATCACTTCGAAGCCGTCTTCGCCGGTATAGCCGGTGCGCGCGACCGTGAGATCGCCGAACGGCGTGGCGGCGACCTGCGCGGCGTTGAACGGCTTGAGCTCGCTGGTGGCGGCGCGTGCGGACGGCACCGTCGCCCAGACCTTTTCGCGGGCGTTCGGACCCTGGACGGCGACGATCGCGAAATCGCGGCGCGGTGCAATGGTCAGGCCGTAGCCGCCTTGCTCGTTCAGCTGGTTGAACCACGCGATGTCTTTCTCGGCGGTACCGGCGTTGACGACCACGCGGAAGAATTCTTCGGTGAAGTAATAGACGATCAGATCGTCGATGACGCCGCCCTGCGGGTTGAGCAGGCACGAGTAGAGCGCCTTGCCGGGCGTCTTGAGCTTGCCGACGTGGTTCGCGATCGCATGTTCGAAGAACGCGCGCACGCGGGTGCCGGTGAAATCGACCACGCACATGTGCGACACGTCGAACATGCCGGCGTCGGTGCGCACGGCGGCGTGTTCTTCGATCTGCGAGCCGTAGTTGACGGGCATGTCCCAGCCGCCGAAGTCGACCATGCGGGCATTGAGCGCGCGGTGCGCGGCGTTGAGCGGGGTGTGATTCAGTGCAGTCATCGAGGCCTCAGGCAAGCGCTTGCGCGCGGATCAGAACGGCCATGTGCCGACCGCCGCGGCCGATGGCCTCGAGCGATCCGGTACATGCCCCTCTGTCCTCGATACCTGAGAGATTGCGCTGCGGGCGAAGCCCGGCGAACGCGCGCCCCTTCGGTGGGCAGCTTGCCCGCGCAGCCGATGCGCTGCGGGCTACTGCCGCTCTCCAGAGTGCGGGGAGAGTATTGCCCGCGCACTGCGCGGACGCGATCCCCGACGCGGTCGGTCCTTTTGCCTGAGAGTTTGCGGGTGTGCCCCTTCGGCGGCGCAACCGGTGTCGGAACACCCGGTCACACGCTCTCCCGACGCGTGCGGGCGACTGTACGCGAGCGGGTGGGCATTGTCAATTTGGGCAAAAGAATGTCGCTTCGCGACAAGCGGCGGCAACCGGCGCCGCCGCTTCATCCGCTCCGGCAGGCGCAGGCGCGTTACTCGCCGATCGCGCGTGCGGCCGTGTCGAGTTCCTGGTTCAGCACCCGCTGCTCGTCGCCGGACAGGCCGCCGTTGTGCTGGGCCGACATGTCGTTCGCTTCCTGGCGGATCACGTCGAGGCGGTGGTGCAGCTGCGCACCATACGGCGGCGGATAGTAGCCACCGTTCACGCGCGCGTCGATCCGGCGGTGCAGGTTGTCGATCCGGCCCTGGACCTCCTGCATGCGGTCATTCGCCACGACCTGCGGATTCGGCCGGGGCGGCGGCGCCTGCCGGGCCGGCCGCTGCGGCTGCACGATACAGGCCGCGAGCGAGGAAACCAGGACGCAGCATGCCGCTGCGCGAATCAACCGTTGCATCGAATTCTCCTGACGGATGGGTGTCGGATCGACTTTTTGAGAAACGCGTCAGACCGGATGAGCGCTGACTTTCGTTCCCGCACCATTTGTAACGGAATGTTGGCGGCCGTGCCGGCGGGGCGGCGGCCGGCAGACGCTGCGCCGCCGCCGCACGTGGCGCGGGTTGGCGGCCGGCGCGGCGCCGACCCGGCCGGCGGCAACCATTAGACGATGCGGCGCACGAACGGCACTCGGCGGCCGTCGTGCTCGCTCTGCGCGGCGAGCTCGATGATCGTCATCACGTCGACCGCGTCCTGCGCGGTGATGGGGAACGGCGCGCCGTCGCGGATCGACGCGGCGAGCGCGCGGTAGAACTCCGCGTACTGGCCGTCGAGCGTCGGCACCGGACGTTCGACCTCGACGTCGCCGTCGAGCACGCGCAGCAGGCCGGGCGGATTGCCGCCGCCGAATTCGACGTCGTCCGCGGTGAGGCCGGCCTTGAGCTGGTCTTCCTGCGTGTCGAGCCCGAATTTCTGGTAGCTGCCGCGCGTGCCGTGCAACGTGAAGCGCGCGGGCTCGATCGCCGACAGCGCGCTCGCATGCAGCGCGACGTCCTTGTCCGGATAGCCGAGCAGCAGGTGCACGAAATCGGGCGCCGTGCCGTTGTCGCGGCGCGTCTTGACGGTGGCGCTCACAGTTTCCGGCGTGCCGAACAGCGCGAGCGCCTGATCGATCAGGTGCGGACCGAGGTCGAGCAGCAGGCCGCCGCCGCGGGCCGGCTCCTCGCGCCAGCGCGTGCGCGGCGTCGGCCGGAAGCGGTCGAAGTGCGACGCGAAGCAGGTGAGGCGGCCGAGCTCGCCCGATTCGACGATCCGGCGCACGGTGAGGAAATCGCCGTCCCAGCGGCGGTTGTGGAACGGCGCGAACAGCCGGCTGCGCGCGTTCGCGAGCCGCGCGAGCGCGAGCGCCTCGTCGGCGGTGAGCGTGACGGGCTTGTCGACGACCACGTGGCGGCCGGCTTCGAGCACCTGGCGCGCGAGCGTGAAATGCGTGTCGTTCGGCGTGGCGATTACCACGCATTCGATATCGTCGAGGCCGAGCAGCGTGTCGAGGTCGGCGACGATGCGCGCACCCGGATATGCGGCGTGCGCGCGATCGGACTGACTCGTCGCGATCGCGGCGACTTCAGTGCGGCCGCTCGTGGCGATCACGGGCGCGTGGAAGGTCGCGCCGGCGAAACCGAAACCCATCAAACCAATCCTGAGCAATGACGACATGGCAATTCCTGGCTGCGAAGGAAACTAAAGGATGGCGCGCCGAAACGGCACGAAGACGACCGGCTATTTTGGCATGGCGCCGCCGCTTGCACAGACGCGTCGGGCGAAACGCACGAAGCGATGCGGCGTTTGCGCAAGGAATGCCGGCATTTTGCGGGGGACGGCAGCCGCGGCATGACGCGGCGCACGTAGCGCCCTGCACGAACAGCGGCGGGCCGAGGGCGGCGGTGGCGAGCGGGTATCCCATGAGATCGATCCGGTGACGGTTCAGTGGCGCCGGGGAGTACGTATTGTGTCCGATCGCAGCGCGGAAGGGACCGGATTGGCCGAACGGACAGGCACGACTACGGCGAACGGACAGGGGGCGCCCGCCCGGCAAGCCTGCGCGCCCCGGTCCGGCGGCGTGCCCGAAATACACGCCGCCGACGTGTTAACATGCGCGTCCTGCCCGCGTGTCCGTCTGCTTCGCCAGCTTGCCGCGCACGGCATCCTCCCGGCGTTCCGCCGTCAACCGCAACACCATCCGCCATCATGTCCGCAGGCCTCAATCCCGCTCAGAATGAAGCGGTGCGCTACCTCGACGGTCCCTGCCTCGTGCTCGCCGGCGCGGGCAGCGGCAAGACCCGCGTGATCACGCAGAAGATCGCGCATCTGATCGAAGCAAAAGGCTTCGAGCCGCGCCATATCGCCGCCGTCACGTTCACGAACAAGGCCGCCGCCGAAATGCGCGAGCGCGTGTCGAAGCTGCTGGAAGGCAAGACGCTCACCACGCCCGGCAAGGAAGGCCGCAAGGTGCCCGTCAACCAGCTCACCGTCTGCACGTTCCATTCGCTCGGCGTGCAGATCCTGCGGCAGGAGGCCGAGCACGTCGGCCTGAAGCCGCAGTTCTCGATCATGGATTCGGACGACTGCTTCGGGATGATCCAGGAGCAGCTCGGCACGACCGACAAGGGGCTGATCCGCAAGGTCCAGAGCATCATCTCGCTGTGGAAGAACGGCCTGATCATGCCCGACGAGGCGATGGCGATCGCGGCCAACGAGGATGAACACCAGGCGGCGCTGGTCTACCGCAACTACGTGGCGACGCTGCACGCGTACCAGGCGGTCGACTTCGACGACCTGATCCGCCTGCCCGCCGAGCTGTTCGCGAAGAACGAGCAGGTACGCGACCGCTGGCAGAACAAGCTGCGCTACCTGCTGATCGACGAGTACCAGGACACCAATGCGTGCCAGTACGAGCTGCTGAAGCAGCTCGCGGGCCCGCGCGCCGCGTTTACGGCGGTCGGCGACGACGACCAGGCGATCTACGGCTGGCGCGGCGCGACGCTGGAGAACCTCGCGCAGCTCGGCAAGGATTTCCCGAAGCTGCACGTGATCAAGCTCGAGCAGAACTACCGGTCGACGGTGCGGATCCTGACCGCCGCCAACAACGTGATCGCGAACAACCCGAAGCTGTTCGAGAAGAAGCTGTGGTCCGAGCACGGGATGGGCGATTCGATCACCGTCACGCCGTGCAACGACGAGGAACACGAGGCCGAATCGGTCGTGTTCCGGCTGTCCGCGCACAAGTTCGAGCGGCGCGCGCAGTTCCGCGACTACGCGATCCTGTACCGCGGCAACTTCCAGGCGCGGATTTTCGAGCAGGTGCTGCGGCGCGAGCGGATTCCGTACGTGCTGTCGGGCGGCCAGTCGTTCTTCGACAAGGCCGAGATCAAGGATCTGTGCGCGTACCTGCGGCTGATCGCGAACGCCGACGACGATCCCGCGTTCATCCGCGCGGTCACGACGCCGCGCCGCGGCATCGGCAACACGACGCTCGAGGCGCTCGGCTCGTTCGCGGGGCAGGCGAAGGTGTCGCTGTTCGAGGCCGTATACATGGGCGGGATCGAGGCGCGGCTGTCGGCGCGCCAGGTCGAGCCGCTGCGAATGTTCTGCGACTTCATCCAGCGCCTGACCGAGCGCGCGGACAAGGAACCCGCGACCGTCGTGCTCGACGACATGATGGAGGCGATCCACTACGAGGCGTACCTGTACGACGCGTTCGACGAGCGGCAGGCGCAGTCGAAGTGGCAGAACGTGCTCGAATTCCTCGAATGGCTGAAGCGCAAGGGCACGAAGCCCGAGAAAGAGGCCGTCGACGGCGAGGCCGAAGGCTTCCACAACGCGGACGGGCTCGCCGATACGGGCAAGAACCTGCTCGGCCTGATTCAGACCGTCGCGCTGATGTCGATGCTCGAGGGCAAGGACGAGGATCCGGACGCCGTGCGGCTGTCGACCGTCCATGCGTCGAAGGGGCTCGAGTATCCGCACGTGTTCCTGGTCGGCGTCGAGGAAGGCATCATGCCGCACCGCGGCGGCAGCGAGGACGACGGCCCGATCGACAACGAGCGGATCGAGGAGGAGCGACGGCTGATGTATGTCGCGATCACCCGCGCGCAGCGCAGCCTGCACCTGAACTGGTGCAAGAAGCGCAAGCGGGCGCGGGAGACGGTCGTGTGCGAACCGTCGCGGTTCATTCCGGAGATGGGGCTCGACGACGCGCCGCCGCCGACGCCGGAAGAGGCGCCGATGTCGCCGAAGGACCGGCTCGCGAGCCTGAAGGCGTTGCTGCAAAAGTGACGCGGCGGCGCCGCCGCGAGCACGACGGCGCGACGAACCGGCAACACGAAAACGAAACCCCCGCGATGCGCGTGCGTCGCGGGGGTTTTTTACGGATGGCCGGGTGGGCGCGTTACTTCGCCGCGTTGACCATGTAGTCGACGGCCGCCTTCACGTCGGCATCCGACGCGCTCGACCCGCCCTTCGGCGGCATCGCGCCCTTGCCGTGCAGCGCGTAGTTGTAGACCGTATCCATCGAATCCTTCAGGCGCGGCGCCCAGTCTTCCTTGCTGCCGAACTTCGGCGCGCCGAGCACGCCGGCCGCGTGGCAGGCCTGGCAGGTCGACGTGTACAGCGCCTTGCCGGCCGTTGCCGCATCGGCGCCGGCCGGGGCGGCCGCGGGCTTTTCGCCGGCCTTCGGGATCGCGGCGATCGCAGCCATGGCGGCGGCGGCCTGCGCGTTCGACGCGTCGGCCCCCGACGCGGGTGCGCCGCTGACGGGCTGCGCCGCGTTGGCGGCCGGCGCGGCCGGTTCGGGGAAATTCGCGCCGTCGTTGTTCGCCATGTAGACGATCGCGCGGGCGATTTCATAGTCGCTGACGTCGTCGGGGCTCGTGCCGCCGCGCGCCGGCATCGCGCCCTTGCCCGCGAGGGCCGTCTTCAGCAGCGTGTCGAAGCCTTGCGAGATGCGCGGCGCCCAGTCGTCCTTGTTGCCGAACTTCGGCGCGCCGGCGGCGCCGGTGCCGTGGCAGGTCACGCAGACGGCCTTGTAGACTTCCTCGCCGGTCTTGTACGTGTGGGGCGCGTTGGCGTCCTTCACGTCGACCTTCGCGAGCGGGGCGATACGCGCGGCGACCTGCTCGTCGGATAGCGCGTCCGTGCCGGCGCCGGAACGGAACGCATGGTTCGCGTAATTGGCGAACAGGACGATCAGGACAATCGGAATCGCGAACGACGCGATGATGACGGCAATCAGCTGCCCGGGGGTTTTGACGGGAGATTCGTGGGGTGCTTCGCTCATGCTTGCCTCGTCTCCATGAATAGGAATTGTGAGCGCGGTGCAACGGCAAAATGGCAGTCCAATGAAGCACGGACGATTATAGACGGAACGTTTACATCACGGCGAGCGGTGCGATGGCGCGTGTTTACCCGCACGCAGGCTCGCCCGGCGGCGATTCGGCGGGCAAGGTGGACGCGTCATGGGAAACCGGGTATCCTTGCCGTCTTGCCAATCGTGGGCGGCCTGTATATGGGGTCGCTTCACTGTCTCACGCGCCCGTAGCTCAATGGATAGAGTACTGCCCTCCGAAGGCAGGGGTTGCTGGTTCGATCCCAGCCGGGCGCGCCAAATAGCCTGATTCCAGGCGTCGATTTTCCCGATCCGTTTTCCTGAAGTCGTCCAGGCGTAACATCACCGCACGGTATCGCGCCGTCATTTCCCCCGGTATTCCCCCACCTTTCCATTGTGCGAGAATCGCCCGCAACGACAACTCAAAGCGTCGATCGCGGCGGCCGTCCGCGCATCGCGCCGACTCCGATGGCTGCCATTCCGTCCACCTCGACCGAAGTCGCTGGCTGCGCGCTGACCGATGCGCAGCAGGCGCTGCTCGCGCGTCTGAACACCTATTCTCCCGACGATCTGCACGCGCCGCTGCCATACAGCCGCCGCGTTGCCGAAGCCGAAGGCTGGTCGCATGCGCACGCGCTGGCCGTGATCGACGAATACAAGCGCTTCGCGTTTCTCGCGCAGGTAGCCGGCCATCCGGTCACGCCGTCGGTCGCGGTCGATGCCGCGTGGCACCTGCACCTGCAATACACGCGCGAATACTGGGACGTGTTCTGTGCCGACGTGCTGCGCGCGCCGCTGCATCACGTGCCGGGCGCGGGCGCGCCCGACGAGGCCGCGCAGTACGCGTGGCACTATCGGCAGACGCTCGACAGCTACCGCCGGCTGTTGGGCTGCGAACCGCCCGAAGCGATATGGCCGCGCCCCGCGGCCGAGCCGGCCGTGCCCGCCGACGCCCCGGTGCAGCAGCGCGCAGAACTGCGCGACGGCCCTTCGAGCGCGCCCGCCGCGCGCACGCGACGCTGGCGGCGCTTCGCGAGGTTCGCGTGGCCAACGGCGGCGATCAGCGTCGCGGCGACCTGCGCGAGCGCGAGCGATTTCAATGTGCTGGACTTCTCTGGGCCGGACTTTCTCGGGTTGTTCTACGTGCCGCTCTGCATCGCCGCGCTGCTGCTGATCGCCGGCCTGCAGTGGATCGAATACCGCCACCGTGCGTGGGGAACGCGTGCCCCCGAATCGTCGCCCGACCTGAGCGCGGAGGAAGCGGCGTATCTCGCGGGCGGCGGCGCGCGGATGGCGCAGGTCGCGATGCTGTCGCTCGCGCATGCCGGTGCGATCGAACTGCGGATGAGCAAGGTCCACGGCGCGCGGGTGCGGATCGACGATCCGCGACATGCAGGCGCTTATGGCGCCGACTGGGAATGGCTGAAGAGGCAACCTGGTGGCGAGACGAGCTGCCACGCGTTCGGTCAGCGTCTCGCGTGGCGCGAAGCCGACTGCGCCGCAGCGTTGCAGCGCAAAGGCTGGCTCTGGGCGCCGGGCGAGATGCGGGCGACGCGGATGGCCGCGCGCGCGATCCTGCTGCTCGTGTTCGGCGCGGGCACGGCGAAGCTCGCGGTCGGCCTGACCCGCGGCCGGCCCGTGCTGCTGCTGATGATTTTCATGACGGCGTTCATGGTCGCGTACCACTTCATGGTCGGCCGCCTGCCCGGCTTCGGGCGCGGCGGCATGACGCGCGGCGGCGAGGCGGCGCTCGCCGCGCACCGCGACGAACGCCGGGGCGACCGCGCGATGCCGGACGGCCTCTTGTGGACGGCCGCGCTGTTCGGCGCCGGCGCGCTCGCCGGCACCGTGTGGGCCGCGCATTCGAGCGTGCTGATGGCGCCGCCGCCCGTCGCCGTGAACACCGGCGGGTCGAGCGGTCCGTCCGACTCCGGCTCCGACGCCGGCGGCAGTTCGAGTTCGTGCAGTTCATCGAGCTCATGCAGCTCAAGCAGTTGCGGCGGCTGTTCGAGCAACTGAGCATAGGGCGCGCTGCCGGGATAGCGCGCCGGGCCGCCTGCGTCAGGCAAGCGGCACGGCGCGCGCCGAACTACGCGATTGCGGCATCGGCGGGCGTTCGTGCCTGCGCAGCACGCCCGTCGCCCGCCTCGACGATCAGCGTCCAGTCGAACGCCGGCAGGGCGCAGAGCTGCTCGACGGTGGCCGTGTACTCGTGCACGGGCGCGTGCAGGTAGCGCACCTTGTCGGTCCATTCGGGCAGCGTCGCCTGCGACGTGGTCAGCACGACCGCCAGCAGATCCTGTTCCGGCCGCCTTGCGATTTCCTGCAGGCTCAGCCGGACCTTGTCGAGGTCGCCCTCGGCGTCCAGGATCAGCGCGCCGGGGATCGGCGCATCCGGCCGGCCGGGCGCGTTGCCGGCAGCGCCTTTGTCGATGCACTGCTGATACACATGGCGATAGCGCGGCAGCGCCTGCTGTAGCGCGTGATGCTTGCGGACCTTCGCCTGCGCCGTGCGCGCGAGCCCGCGGCGCAGCGCCGGGTTCGCGATCAGCCGGTCGAGCGCGTCGACCCACGCCTGCGGCTCGTCCGGGACCAGCAGGCCGTCGCAGCCGTCGTGCAGCGCGAGGCGATAGGCTGGCCGGTCGCTGACGATCGAGGCGATGCCGGCCGCCGCGTATTCCTGCCACTGGATCGTGCTCGTGCCGGCGTTGTAGTCGTGGTCGGCGAGCGGCAGCAGCGCGATGTCCCAGCACCGTTCCGGCAGGCGTCGTGCGTGCGCGTCGTAGTCGTGAAGCTCGGGCTCGCACCCGGCGTCCGGGTGGCCGGCCCAGCCTGGCGGGACGTCCGCGCCGACGAAACTCACCTTGACCTTGCCGGGATGGCGCGCGCAGACCGCCTGCAGCGCCGCGTCGACGAGCGCGAAGTTGTCGGCGCGCAGCGACGCGCCGGCGATGCCGATCGTCACGCAGTCGTCGCCGCGCGCCGTCACGGGGCGGTAGAACCGGTCGAAGTCCACGCTGTCGGGCAGCACGTGAACGCGCGGGTGCGACAGCCGGTAGCGGCTGGCGATGAACGGCGTGGATACGATCACGGCGTCCGCGTTGCGCAGCACGAGCTCGATCCCCGCGCGGGCCATCCCGCCTTGCGCGGCGAGCGGGTGCGCGGCCGGCAGGTCGGTCAGCAGGTCGTCGGTCTCGTAGATCACCGGCTTTTCATGCTTGAAGATCGTATACAGGTCGTTGCCCGTCAGGATGCCGGGCGTCAGCCGGTGCAGCAGGATGGCGTCGGCCGTGGCCAGCACGCTGCTGTCGATCTGGCCGTCCCGGATGCCCGGGACGAGTTCCCATTCGTCGTTCAGCAGACCGAACGGCAGCGTGAGGCGAATTCGCGATGACGCGCACGCGTCCGGATCGATCGAATACACGATCAGGCGCTTGCGGCGCGGTGCGGCGTCCGCAGTCGCGGCGACAGGCGCCAGCGTCCGGTTCTCCGCGAGCAGCCGCGTGTACAGCACGCCGTGGCGCGCGGCGTTGCGGCCGATGTCGTGCTGCGCACGGATCGCATCCTGCGCGGCCGCGGCGAGTTGCGCGCGGGTTTGCGGATGCTCGATCAGGTGCGCGATCGCGTCGACCCACGCGTCGGCGGTGTCGGCGACGAGCCAGCCCGTGCGGCCGTGAACAACCGGGCAACCTTCCGTCGGCGTGGCGACGAGCACCGTGGCCGCGCCGGCCGCCGAGCATTCGAGCCATGCGCGCGGCGGCGCATCGTCGCGCAACGTGACCGGCGTCGCGACCAGCGCGATGTCGAGGTCCGCGCGCTTCAGCGCGTCGGCGTAGCTGTCGTAAGGGGCAGGCTCGGCGATCAGCGTGACGTCCGGTTCGCGGTCCCAGCCGGCCGGCAGCGCCGCGCCGACGAACGACACCCGGAGCTTCCCCGGAAACCGGCGGCGGAGCTCGGCCAGCGCCTGGCGGACCTGCTCGAGACGCACGCCGTCGAGACCGGCGCCGGAAACGGCGAGGTTCACGCGGTCGCGCACGCCGGGCGCCGCGCGGTGCAGACGCTTGAGATCGACGCCGGTCGGCAGCACGTGGACCGATGCGTTGACATGACGGTACTGCCGCGCCAGCGCTTCCGACGACACGACGAGCGCATGCGCGCGCTGCACGGCGCTGCGGATGCCCGCCTTGCGGCGCGCGTTGTCGGCCGCGCCGGGGATGTCGGCGAGCAGCGTGTCGAGCGGCGCGTCGATCTCGAGGACGACCGGCTTGCCGAGCGAGAACAGGTGTTCCAGCGTGGCGGGGGACAGCAGGCCCGGCGTGTCGCCCTGCAGCACGATCAGGTCGGCGCGCTGCAGCGCCTCGGGATCGATGCCGGCTGGCGTGACAGGGAAAGTCAGTGCCCATTCGCGGTCCAGCCGCGCGAACGGCTGCGCGAAGCGCAGGCTGGTGCGCGCGTGGTCGGCCGGTCCGGCGGTGACGACCGCGATGCACGAGCACGGCGCGGACGCCGGCTGCCCCTGGGCGGCGGCGCCCGTCGCGACGGCCTGCGCATCCAGCTTGTCCGCGTGTGCCTGGGTCCGCTCGACGAAGTTCTGCAACTGCTGCCAGAACGCGTCCTCTTCCTTCAGGTAGACGCCGCGCGCTTCGTGAACGGTGGCCTTCGCGTGCGCGATCTCGTGTTCGTCGAGCCCCCACGCGATGCCCTTGCCGTCCATCACCCACCGGGTCGGCTCCGACAGCGACGCGTCATTCATGATGCACACGACCGGGCATCCGCACAGCAGCGCTTCGAACACGGCGGTGGACCATTCGTACATGTACACGCACTCGACCTGTCGGAACAGCGCCGCGAGTTCGTGCGCCGAACGTTCCGGCACGCGGGTCGAGATTTCGATCGACTCGGCGGTGACCGGATGCAGCGTGCCGCCGCGCCGCAGGTGGCGATTGATGAAGACGGCCGTGCCGTTGCGGCGGGCGTTGTCGACACCGTCGCTGTTGAAGATGCGCGTGTCGACCAGCGGTATGCGCAGCAGGTCCGCCTTCCATTCTTCGGGCACCAGCGACGGCCCGAACGTGAAGATGAGGTCGTTCGGCTGCAGGGCGATCGGTTCGCCGTTGATGCGACCGGGCTCGGCCAGCAGGTAGCGCACGACGCAGCGCGCGTTGAACGGATTGCCGGTGACGACATCAGGGTAGACGACGATCGGGCTGCGATTCGCGCGGGCGTGCGCCTGCACGATGTCGTTGGTCAGCGGCGGCGTGCGCAGGTCAGGATGCACGATCGGCGTGCAGACGTACGCTTCGTGGCCGAGCAGATTCAGCACGTGGCACAGGTAGTGCATCGCGCGGATCCCGCCGGAGGTTTGCCGGAAATTCGGCGCGAGGATGTAGTACGGGTGGCCGAGTCGCGTAAAGATGCGCGAACCGCCGTGCGCCAGGCCAGGTTTGGGAGTCGTCATCGTTATCGGGTGCGGTAGAAATCGAAGACCACGTCGAGGATGCGATCCTGTTCGGCTTCGGTCATGTCGTGGTAAAGCGGCAGCCGGACGAGCCGGTCGGCGACGAGGTCCGTCACCGCCATGCCGGACCCGCAGCGCCCATAGCGCTGGCCGGCCGGCGAACTGTGCAGCGGCACGTAGTGGAACACCGCGTTCACGCCCACCGCGCGGATCTGCTGCAGCAGCTCGGTGCGTTCGGCGAGGTCGCGTGCGAGGAAATAGAACATGTGGCCGTTGCCGCGCTCGGCGAGCGAAATCGCGGGCAGCTCGATCAGCCCGTCCGCGCGCAGCGGCTGCAGTGCGTCCTGGTAGCGCTGCACGGTCGCGCGCCGCTGCGCGGTGATCACGTCCGCGTGCTCGAACTGCGCGTACAGGAACGCCGCGATCAACTCGCCCGGCAGGAACGACGAACCGACGTCGACCCATGTGTACTTGTCCACCTGCCCGCGGAAGAACTGACTGCGGTTGGTGCCCTTCTCGCGGATGATCTCCGCGCGCTCGACGAGGCGCGGGTCGTTGACCAGCAGCGCGCCGCCTTCGCCCGAGATCACGTTCTTGGTCTCGTGGAAGCTGAGGCACGCGAGGTGGCCGAGACTGCCGAGCGGCTTGCCGTTCCACGACGACTGCAGCGCCTGAGCGGCGTCCTCGATCACCCACAGGTCGTGGTCCGCCGCGAGCTGCCCGATCGCGTCCATGTCGCATGCGACGCCCGCGTAGTGCACCGGCACGATCGCGCGCGTGCGCTGGGTGATCGCGGCGGCGATCTGCGTCTCGTCAAGGTTCAGCGTGTCGCGGCGGATGTCGACGAACACCGGCGTCGCGCCGCGCAGCACGAACGCGTTGGCGGTCGACACGAACGTGTAGGACGGCATGATCACTTCGTCGCCGGGCTGCACGTCGGCGAGGATCGCGGCCATCTCGAGCGCGGCCGTGCACGAGTGCGTGAGCAGCGCGCGCTGGCAGCCGATGCGCGCTTCCAGCCAGCGGTGGCAGAGCTTCGTGAACGCCTGGTCGCCGGCGAGGCCGCCCTGCTCGACCGCTTTCGCGATGTAGTAGAGCTCCTTGCCGACCACGAACGGGCGGCCGAACGGAATGACGTCGAGATTGGGTGGGCCGAACATGGTCAGGCTCCGCAGTAAGGGGGACGTTCGGCCGCGCGGCTTGCGCGCGGCGCCGCTCAGATGTCCTTGCGGACGAGAATCGTGAACTCGTACAGGCCGTAGTCGTGCAGCAGCGCGACGTGACGCGAATAGCGGCGCTTGCAGCGATCGAACAGCGCGCACGGGTCCGCGTAGTACAGGAGGTCCGGGCGCATGAACGGCGGATCGGAATACGACGTCAGGCAGTTGAACGCGAAGCCCAGTCGGCTCGTCGCGTGCAGCGTGTCGAGCGTCGCGTGGATGTAGTCGAGCCATGCGTCGTCGCCGTGACCGCGCCTGACGTTGAAGATGCCGGATGCGATCCCGTAGTCCGACGCGGCCTGCGGCACCGCGCCGACATGAAATGCGACGTTCGCGTCTTCGCGATAGCGCTGCCGCGCGGCGTCGACCATATCGGACGAGATGTCGTAGCCCGCATACGCGAAGCCGTCCGGCAGCGCACGCGCCTTCAGGAAATCGACCAGCGCGCCGTAGCCGCAGCCGATGTCGTTCATCGAGTGGCCGCCGGACTCGGGCAGGATCTTCGTCAGTTGTTCGAAGCGCAGGAACTGGCTCGTTTCGCCGTTCCAGTCGACGCCGCGCGCGGTCGCGCCGTGCTCCGCCAGCCGCGCGCTGTAGTACGCGGCCACTTCTTCCAGCAGGCTCGCATGCCGGGATTCGCTCATGGACATCGCCTCAGTCTTTCGAGGTCAGCGCGTACCGACGCGCGTCGGGACCGCAGTTGAACAGCACGTCGAGCACCGTCACGCCGTGGACGAAGTCGCCCCACTGCTGCGGATACTCGGGATAGCTCGGATAGTCGAACCAGCGCACCGCGACGCCGGCATCGGCGAACAGGCTCTCGTCGAGGTAGCTGCGCGCGGCCGGGCCGGACAGGTACTCGGACGCGCTCGCCTGCACGCACAGGTTCAGCAGCTTCTCGGTGCGGTCGCCGTGCAGCGCATAGTCCGACGTCGACGACACGCGCGTGCCGATCTCCAGTTGCCGCAGGACCCACGTCAGCATCGCGAAATTCAGCTCGCTCAGCATCCCGTAGGTGCGACCGGTGTAGAGCGCTTCGAGCTCGTCCGCATAGCGCGCGAAGTGCGGCGCGCGCGCGTAGTTCTGCTGCAGGGCCTTCCAGTGCAGCGGCGCCCAGTCGGCGCCGTCGATCTCGGTTTCGCGGATCGACTGGTGATACTTGCCCTTCACCTTTACCGGCACGCTCAGCCATTGCACGCCCTGCGGCGTCTTGATCTGGTTGCGGTTGCGCCAGTCGCGGCGCGTGTACTGCGCGTCATCGTAGAGGATGAACTCGTCGCTGGCGGCGATCAGGTCGAAGTAGCCCTTCCACGGAATGTAGTTGGACTGGACGATCGCTACCCGCTTCGCGTCGCGGTTCATGGTCGCACCGCTCATGCCGGAATGTGGCCGTACCGGTACATGTCGACGAGCTCGGGCGGAATGCCCCAGTCCGTTGCGCCCAGCTTGTCGTGCAGCGCCTCCAGGTCCGCGCGCATCGCGTTCCGAAGCTGTTCGACCATGCGGTTGCGCGCCGGCACGAAGTCGTGCTGGTACGCGGCATTGAGCTGATGGCGTACCGTCTTCGCGATCGCGGCCTCGCGCGTCATGTTGCGGATCAGCGGGCGTTCGGGCGCGAGTTCCGCGTAGCGCGGATCGATCGGCTCGCCGCGCATCGCCGCGACGAGATCGCGGCACAGCACCGGCGACAGGTGGAAACCGTCGCGCTTGGTGCCACCGAGAATCCACAGGTCGCGCACGCTGGTTTCGCCGAACAGCGGATACAGGTCGGACGTCGTCGGTCGCCAGCCGACGTTGACATTGACTAGGTTCGCGCGCGAGAAGCGGGTGTTGATCTGGTCCATCGCGGACTTGAGCAGCGTGTACGCGCTGCCGGCGTGGCCGTGCTCGTGCGGCACCGGGCTGATGTAGTTGCTGGCGCCGACGAGGGTCCGGTCGGGCCCGTACGGCGCCGAATACACACCGCACGCGAGGCCGCGGTTGGTCGTGCGCACGCAGTGCGTGTGCACGTTCTCCGTGCTCTGCAGTTCGATCGACATGCCGATGCCGTAGAACATCCGCTGCACCGGCAGCTCGGGCAGGCTCGCCTGCAGCACGCGCGTCACGTTGGCGCCGTTGCAGAGGATGAAGCGGTCCGCGCCGAGCACGCTGCCATCGGACAGGCGCGCCCCGGTGACGCGTCCGGCCGCGGTGTCGAGCCGCTCGACCTCGGCGTCGATGAAGCGCACGTTGCCGGCTTGCGCGACCGACGCGGTCAGCGCGTCGAGAAACTGTTTCGGATTGACCCAGCCTTCGCGCTTCAGGAAGACCGCCTTCAGCGCGCGATAGCGCGGGTCCGGATGATAGTTCGGGATCCCTGACGGATCGACCGCCTCGCAGGGCTCCTCGAATTCGCGGCAGAACCGCTGCATGGCCGCGAAGTTCTCGTCGTCGAGCGCGTCGGTCGCCGCGTTGTTCAGCACGAAGGTGCCGAAGCCGTGCGCGACCGCGCGCTCCGGCGTGCAGATTTCAGCGAATACGGCGGGCCAGGCCGCCGTCGCGCCGCGGCTCAGCTCGAACTTGAAGCGGTCGATCGGCGTGCCGAGCGAATCGCCTTCCAGCTCGGTGAACGAATTGAGCATCGCCGCCGCGGCGCGCGTGGCCGAGCCGGGCCGGTGCGCGTGGCCGACGATCACGAGCTCGACGCCCGCGTCGGCCTGCTGCCATGCGCGGGCCGTCATCAGGCCGAGAATGCCGTTGCCGAGGATTGCGATTTTCATTTGCGTGTGCCCCCACCTTCGGGGAATGACAGGTAGCAGAGCGACGGATAGGCTGCAGCCTTGTGGATCTGGTGCGGACGGTTGCCGAGCAGGTCGCGCAGGTAATGGACGCCTTCCGCGGGCAGCTGGCCGCCGCGGGTGAGCTGCCAGAACGCGACGACGCCGCCGGGCACCAGCCGCTCCATCACCGCGTCGAACGCGTGCCGGGTCGGCTCGATCACGTTCAGGTCGAACCACGCGAGCGCGACCATCTCGCCGGGATGCGCTTCGTCGAACGCCGCCAGCGTGTCGCGGCAGTCGCCTTCCCACACGTGGTGCTTGTCATGCACGTGTCCCATCGCGTTGCTGCGCTCGTGCAGGTTCAGCAGCTTGCGCAGCAGGTCGGCGTACTCGCCGGACAGCGAGTACGTGCCGTCGGAGAACAGCTTGCGGTCGCGCGTGTCGTGCTCGGCGAAGCCCGTGTAGCCCGTGAACGTATCGAATGCGTGGATCCGACGCTGGAAGTTCAGCGGCTCGAGAATCGCGCGGAAGTTCTCGCACAGCACGGCGGTCTGCCCGCGCCACGTGCCGAGATCGAGGATCGCGCCCGGCAGCGGCACGATTTTTTGATAAATCTCGAAGGTCGCGA
This sequence comes from Burkholderia sp. BCC1208, assembly GCF_902833095.1. Classification (NCBI taxonomy): domain Bacteria; kingdom Pseudomonadati; phylum Pseudomonadota; class Betaproteobacteria; order Burkholderiales; family Burkholderiaceae; genus Burkholderia; species Burkholderia sp. BCC1208. Next base: position 161,178 of record NZ_CADFDY010000014.1, read on the forward strand.
GAATGCGTGCGAGGAGCGAGCCGCGCACGAACAGGCCGAGCGACCGTTCCAGTTCCTCGCGCGTCGCGGGGTAGGTCTGCATCAGGTCGAACAGTTCGCGGCGCGCCGCGAGCTGATCGCCATCTGCGTTGGTGATGATCGCTGATTCGTGCATACACAGGGCTCCAGGCACAAAGGGTGTGACCGGACGAGCGCGTGTCGGCGCGGTGGCATCGGAATGCGCAACCGTCCGAGCGTCGCAGGTCGGACATCTTTCTACGATCAAGTCTAGCGAGCGCCGCCAGGATCGAATGTCGGATTAGCGGGTGGTTTCACCCCGCATTTCGATGGATGCGCGCGTGTCCGGCGCGAATTCGGGGCGCCCGCGGGCGCGGCTTGCAGTCGCGGGAATAGCGACCAATTCCAGCACCTGCTCGCCAAATTGGAACGCGGCGTGCGCGTGGAGAATTCGGACACGTCGGAGACCGTCGATGCGTGCGTCCGCGGGCGAAGACGTGTGCCGACGCAGCGGCGCCGGCCGCGATTCGAATCCCGTATTGGCTACCAGGACGACATAGCTCATGATGCTCACCTCCCCCGCCGCCGCCACGATCGAACAGGCGCTGGCGCACCATCAGGCCGAACGGCTGGAAGAGGCCGAGACGCTGTACCGGCAGATCCTCGACACCGATCCCCGGCACGCGGACGCGCTTCACCTCCTCGGCCTGATCGGCCATCAGTACGGGCGCTATCAGGAGGCATCCGACCTGATCATGGCGGCGATCGAGATCCGGCCGGACGCGATGTACTACTACAACCTCGGCAACGTGATGCAGGCGGACAACCGTTACGCCGCCGCCGCCGAGTGCTTCCGTCTCGCAATCGAGCTGCGACCCGACTACGTCGATGCGTACAACAACCTCGGCAACGCGCTGCGGCTCGCCGGCGACGTCCGCGCGGCCGTCGATGCGTTCTGCCAGGCCATTGCGCTGAAGCCGGACAACGGCCAGGCCTACAACAACGTTGCGAATGCGCTGTTCGACCTGAACGAGATTCCGGCCGCGCTCGAGGCTTACCGGCACGCGGTCGCGCTGCGCCCCGAACTGCCGGAGCCGCGCAGCAACCTGCTGTTCGCGAGCCACTTCAGCGAAGCGTTCGACCACGACGCCTATCTCGCCGAGGCCGCGCGCTACGACGAACTCGTCACGCGCTGCGCGAAGCCGTGGACGGACTGGCTCGTCGACCTGGCTCCCCGGGGCGGGCGGCCGCTGAAGGTCGGCATCGTGTCGGGCGACCTGAAGTCGCATCCGGTCGGCTATTTCATCGAGAGCATGCTGAAGCATCTCGACGCGAACCGGATCGAGATGCATGCGTACCCGACGCGCGACGTCGAGGACGACGTGACCGCCCGCATCAAGCCGGCCTTCTCGACATGGACCAGCATCGCCGGCCTGAGCGACGAAGCGGCGGCTGCGCGTGTCCGCGCGGACCGCATCGACGTGCTGCTCGACGCGGCGGGCCACACGGTCTACAACCGCCTGCCGTTGTTCGCGTGGAAGCCGGCGCCGCTGCAGGCGAGCTGGCCCGGTTATTTCGCGAGCACCGGCGTGGGCGCGATCGACTACGTGATCGGCGACCGTCACGTGCTGCCGCCCGCCGAGGCCGCGCATTTCACCGAGCGGCCGTGGCACCTGCCGGACAGCTATCTGTGCTTCACGCCGCCGGCCGAGCCTGTCGACGTCGGCGCGCTGCCGATGCTCGCGAACGGCCATCCGACCTTCGGCTATTTCGGCAAGCTCGCGAAGATCACCGATCACGTCGTCGCGGTCTGGTCGCGCGTGCTGCAATCGGTCACGGGCGCGAAGCTGTTCGTGAAGGCCGAGCATCTCGACGATCCGCGCGAGCAGCAGGCGCTTGCCGCGCGCTTCGCTGCGCACGGCATCGACGCGCAGCGCCTGATCCTCGAAGGCCGCTCGCCGCGCGCCGAATATCTGGCCGCGTACGGGCGTGTCGACCTGATGCTGAGCCCGTTCCCGTATCCGGGCGGCACGACGACCGCCGAAGCGCTGTGGATGGGCGTGCCCGTGCTGTGCCGGCGCGGCGAGCGCTTCCTGTCGCACATCGCCGAGAGCCTGCTGCATTCGGCGCGGCTGCCCGAGTGGATCGCGGACGACGACGCCGCGTATGTCGCGAAGGCCGTCGCGCAGGTCGGCCAGCCTGCCGAGCTGGCGGCGCGGCGCACGACGCTGCGCGCGCTGGTGCTCGCGTCGCCGCTGTGCGACGCGCCCCGCTTCGCGCGCCACTTCGAGGACGCACTGCACGGCATGTGGGCGCAGCACGTCGAAGCCACGCCGGCCGCAACCGTGTGAGGCCGCTCGCGACTTGACGTGCGTGGGCATTTCCACGTTGGCGGCAAGCGGAACATGGCGCCCCTCGCGCCGAACACCGCGCCGGCCGACGCGATCGTCATGCCGACCGGCGGCGCGTGCGCGACACCGTCGTCGGGATGGCGCGCGATGGGATTGCGGCGCCGGCCGTGATGATCGGCACGGCGGCAGGCCGATCGACTTCCGACGCGAACCGCATCCCTATTGAGCAGGACAGACGAGATGGACGGAACAGGACAGGCATTGCAGGCGGCGCTCGCGCATCATCAGGCGGGGCGTCTCGCGGAAGCGAAGACGCTGTACGGCGCGATTCTCACCGCGCAGCCGGGCCAGCCGGATGCGCTGCATTTCCTCGGGCTGCTTGCGTGCCAGCTGAAGCAGTACGACGCGGGGCTCGCGCTGATGGAGCAATCGCTCGTCGAGCGGCCGGACGCGTCGTACTTCAACAACCTGGGCAACATGCTGCGCGAAAGCGGCCGGCTCGACGACGCGATCGCGCACTATCGGCGCGCGGTGGCGCTGCGGCCGGACTATCCGGAGGCGCACAACAACCTCGGCAACGCGTTGCGCGACGCACGCGAGCCGGCGGCCGCGATGCAGAGCTGCGCGCGCGCGATTGAGCTGCGCCCCGGCTATGCGCAGGCGTACAACAACCTCGGCAATGCGCTGCAGGATCTGGGCGACCTCGATGGCGCCGCCGCGCATTACGGCCGCGCGATCGAGCTGGATGCGTCGATGGCGATGGCCCATGCGAACCTGAGCGCCGTGCGTCACAAGCAACTGCGCTGCGCGGAAGCGCTCGCGCATGCGCAGGACGCGATCCGGCACGCGCCGAACCTCGGCGACGCACATAACCACGCGGGCAACGCGTATCACGGACTGAACCGGCTCGAGGATGCGCAAGCGTGCCATCGCACGGCCGTCACGCTCAATCCGGCGGACGCCGGCGCGTGCCACAACCTGTCCGTCGTGCTGTTGAAGCTGCAGCGGCTCGACGAGGCGCTCGTGTATTGCCGGCAGGCGTTGCAGGCCGGCCCGCCGGCCGTGTTGATGCACGTCAATCTCGGCGACATCCTGCGCGCGCAGGGCAACGTCGATGCCGCGGTTCACGCGTATCGCGACGCGCTTGCGCTGGTGCGCGACGATGCCGACGACGTGGCGGCGACCGTGCTGAACCGGCTGCTGTTCAGCGCGGCGGCGTCCGCTTGCGTGAACCCCGCCGACTATCTGGCCGACGCGCGGCGCTACGGCCGGCACCTGGCCGCGCGTTCGACGCGCCATGCGCACGATCCGCGCGAGCGGCGCGCGCGCGCGCAAGGGCGGCCGCTGCGCGTCGGCTTCGTGTCCGGCGACCTGCGCCTGCACCCGGTCGGGATCTTCCTGGAAAGCGTGCTCGCGCACCTCGAGCGCACGCGCATCGACCTGCGCGTGTACGTGACCACGGACGAGGAGGACGCGATCACCGCGAAACTGAAGCCGCACGCGAACGGCTGGCGCTCGATCGCCGCGCTGGGTCCGGACGTGGCCGCGCGGATGATCCACGACGACGAAATCGACGTTCTCGTCGACCTCGCGGGCCATACGCAGTCGAGCGGGCTCCCGGTGTTCGGCTGGAAACCCGCGCCGGTGCAGGCGAGCTGGCTCGGTTTCTTCGCATCGACCGGCTGCGACGCGATCGACTACTTCATCGGCGACCGCTACACGCTGCCGGACGCCGAAGCGCATCACTTCGTCGAGAAGCCGTGGCGGCTGCCGGACAGCTTCCTGTGCTTCACGCCGCCGGCCTGCGACGTCGAGGTCGGCCCGCTGCCGATGGCGGCGAGCGGCCATCCGACGTTAGGTTGCTTCGGCCAGCTCGTGAAGATCGGCGACGACGTCGTGCGCGCGTGGTCGCGCATCCTGCACGCGCTGCCGAACGCGCGGCTGCTGCTCAAGGCGCACGAACTCGGTCGCGAGGGCGTGCGCGACGCGACCGCCGCGCGCTTCGCGCGGCATGGCATCGACGCGGACCGGCTGATCCTCGAGGGCGGTTCGCCGCGCGCGGAATACTTCCGCGCATATAACCGCATCGACGTCGCGCTGAGCCCGTTCCCGTATCCGGGCGGCACGACCACGGCCGAAGCGCTGTGGATGGGTGTGCCGGTGCTCGGCATGAAGGGCGGACGCTTTGTCACGCACATCTGCGAAAGCGTGCTGCACGCGGCGGGCATGGGCGAATGGGTCGCTGACGGCGAGGACAGCTATGTCGCGAAGGCGATCGCGGCGGTGCACGATCGCGAGCGCCTCGCGGCGCTGCGCGCGAGCCTGCGTGCGCAGCTGCTCGCGTCGCCGTTGTGCGACGCGCGCCGGTTCGCGGCGCATCTCGAAGCGGCGTTCCTCGCCATGTGGCAACGCTATACGAACTCGGAGCAGGAAGCATGAACGATATCCACGACACGCTGCAGTCCGCGCTCGCGCATCATCAGGCGGGGCGTCTCGCGGAAGCGAAGACACTGTACGACGCGATCCTCACCGCGCAGCCGGGCCAGCCGGATGCATTGCATTTCCTCGGGCTGCTCGCATGCCAGCTGAAGCAGTACGACGCGGGGCTCGCGCTGATGGAGCAATCGCTCGTCGAGCGGCCGGATGCGTCGTACTTCAACAACTTGGGCAACATGCTGCGCGAAAGCGGCCGGCTCGACGACGCGATCGCGCACTATCGGCGCGCGGTGGCGCTGCGGCCGGACTATCCGGAGGCGCACAACAACCTCGGCAACGCGTTGCGCGACGCACGCGAGCCGGCGGCCGCGATGCAGAGCTGCGCGCGCGCGATTGAGCTGCGCCCCGGCTATGCGCAGGCGTACAACAACCTCGGCAATGCGCTGCAGGACCTGGGCGAGCACGAAGCGGCGGCCGCGAGCTACGCCAAGGCCGTCGCGCACCAGCCGCAGTACGCGGATGCGTACTGCAATCTCGGCAACGCGCTGCATGCGCAGGATAAATTCGACGATGCCGCGGATGCCTATCGCCGCGCCATCGCGCTGCAACCGGGCTTCCGTGTCGCGCACCGGGGGCTGAGCGCGACGCTGCGCGCGGCCGGCGATCTGCACGGCGCGATCGACCATGCGCGCGAAGGGCTCGATCCGGGCGACGCAGACGCGCACTGCGTGCTGGCAAGGTTGCTGCAGCGCATCGGCGATTTCGACAAGGCGCTCGAACTGCTCGAGCAGGCGGTCGCGATCGACCCCGCGCATGCACAGGCATGGGCGTGGCTCGGCGATTTGCGCAACCAGCAGGGCGAATACGGGCAGGCGGTGCAGGTGTGCCGGCGTGCGATCGAGGTCGATCCCGAACTGGCCGACGCATACAACTTCCTCGGCTTCGCGTATCACAACCTCAACTTGCTGGCCGCCGCGGAGTTGAGCCATCGGCATGCGATCGACCTGAACCCGGACGACGCCGACGCGCATCACAATCTCGCCGCCGCGCTGTTTCGGCTCGAGAAGCTCGACGAGGCGATGAAGCACACCGAGATCGCGAGGGCGCTCGGCATCGATCCGCTGAAGGTCCAGATGACGCTCGGTGACATCCTGTGGGCGAAAGGGGATCTCGCCGGCGCGCTGGATGCGTTCCGCTCGGCGATCCGGCACGACCTGCATCGCGCGTACTCGCGGATGCTGTTCAACATGTCGAGCTCACCCGCGTTCGAGCCGCAGGAGTGGGTCGCCGAAGCGCGCCGCTACGGCGAGCATCTCGAGCGCGACGCGCATCCGTTCGAGCACGACCGCGCGCAGCGCGTCGCGCAGGCGCAGGGGCGGCCGCTGCGCGTCGGCTTCGTGTCGGGCGACCTGCGCCAGCACCCGGTCGGCATCTTCCTGGAAAGCGTGCTCGCGCGGATAGACCGGTCGCGCATCGAGCCGCATGCCTATGTGACCTTCGTCGGCGAGGACGACGTGACCGCGCGGCTCAGGCCGAACTTCGCGAGCTGGAAGAAGGTGGTCAGCCTGGGCCGCGAGGAGGCCGCGCAACTGATTCGCGACGACGGCATCGACATCCTGATCGATATGGCAGGCCATACCAACTGGAGCGGCCTGCCGATCTTCGGGCACAAGCCCGCGCCGGTGCAGGCGAGCTGGCTCGGTTTCTTCGCGACGACCGGTTGCCGCGCGATCGACTATTTCATCGGCGATGCGTATACGCTACCGGCCGACGAGGCGCATCACTTCACCGAGCGGCCGTGGCGGCTGCCGGACAGCTACCTATGCTTCACGCCGCCGCCGTACGATGTCGCGGTCGGCCCGCTGCCGATGGCGGCTCATGGCGGCGTCACGTTCGGCTGCTTCGGCAAGCTGATCAAGATCAGCGACGAGGTCGTCGCGCTGTGGTCGCGCATCCTGCACGCACTGCCGGACGCACGCCTGCTGCTGAAGGCCCATGAGCTCGGCGCCGGCGACGTGAACCAGGCGACGCTCGACCGCTTCGCGCGGCACGGCATCGGCGCGGATCGGCTGATTCTCGAAGGCGGTTCGCCGCGTGCGGAGTACTTCGCCGCGTATAACCGCATCGACATCGCGCTGAGCCCGTTCCCGTATCCGGGCGGCACGACCACGGCCGAAGCGCTGTGGATGGGCGTGCCGGTGCTCGGGATGAAGGGCGGCCGGTTCGTCACGCACATTTGCGAAAGCCTGCTGCACGCGGCGGGCATGGGCGACTGGATCGCGGAAGACGAGGACGCGTACCTCGCGAAGGCCGTCGCGTTCGCGCGCGACCGCGACGGGCTGGCGACGCTGCGTGCAACGCTGCGCGAGCGCGCGCTGGCGTCGCCGCTGTGCGATGCGTCGCGCTTCGCACGCAACCTCGAGGACGCGCTGCACGGCATGTGGACCCGCTACGCGGCCGGCGAGACGGCGCCCCGGGACGCGTGACGAGCGGGATCGCGCCACGGCTGGAAGCCGCGCTCGCGCATCGTCGGGCCGCCCGCCCGAGATGATCGACGCGGCCGGCGAGCGGGCGACGCGGGCGTAGCCGGCGCGATCCGGCTCGCGCTCCCGCTTGCACGCGAAAAAAAAGCCGCATTGAAGCGGCTCGACGGTACGGCGACAACGGACCGCTCGACTGGCGGCGTCTTTTAATTCGAAATGCGCGGCGGGCGAGACGCCCGGCCGGTCACAGCATGCCGGCTTTCTGGTACTGGCTCGCGGCCTTGATCCGCTCCCGGGACTGCGCAAATTCCGCAGCCAGGCGGTCACGGTCCGTCTGCGCATGCTCCGTGATCGACGCGTCGATCGCCATGATCTGCCGCACCTGGTCCAGCACGTCCGGGGTCTGCTCGCCGGACAGGTTCATCAGCAGCGGCGAGCGTTCGTCGGCGAGGGCCGCGACGCGCACCCAGTCGCGCGCATCGGCCGCCGACTGCATGGCACGGGTCAGGTCGAAGGCGCGGGACAGGGTGTCGTTCGTCATGGTTCTGCTCCGAAGGGGGCGGCCAACGCTTACTTGTTGTTGGCCATCGCGCCGGCGCTGTTCTGGCCGCCGAACAGCTGGGTCAGGTAGCGGGTGTTGTTCGCCATCGTCGCCATCAGCGTGTTCAGCGCGGTGAATTGCGCATTGTATTGCTTGGTCAACTGGTCCGAGTAGCTCTGCAGCTGCGTCGCCTGACCCTGCACACTCTTCAGATCGGCGTTGATCGCGTTGGTGCGCTGGTCGATCAGGCCGGACGTCTGCGTGTACGAGTTGATGTTCGCATTGAGCGCCTGGGCGATGCCGTTCGTCTGGTTGAAGATCGCCGTCACCGCGGAACTGTTCGACTTGAGCGCGGTGGTCAGCGCGGCGGTGTCGACCGACATCGCGCCGGTCGAGTCCACGTTGATGCCGATGCTGCCGAGCGCATAGGTCGTGCCGCCCGTCGTGACGCCGCTGCTGAGCGTCGTCGCGAGTGTGCTCCTGATCGTGTTCAGCATCGCGTCGCCGAGCAGCGGGCCGGCGGTCTTCGCGGTCGAGTCGTAGCTCGACAGCGATTTCGCGGTATTCACGAAGTTGGTATACGCGGTCGCGAAATTGTTGATCGCGGTCGTCGCCGCGGCCGTGTCCTGCGACAGCGTGATGGTTTGCGTCGTGCCGACCGCGGCCTGCGACAGCGCCAGCGTGACACCCGTCAGCGCGCCCGACACGTTGTTCGACGCGCTCGACACCGGCGTGCCGTCGATCGTCAGCTTCGCGTCGGCGGCCGACGTGACCGTCGTGTACCCCGACGTCAGTTTCGAGTTGACGCCGGTGCCCGTGATCGAGATCGTGTTGGCTGCACCGGTGACGTTCGACTGCATCACGAGATGCTGGCCGTCCGAACCGGTGATGACCGACGCGGTGACGCCGGCATTGCCGGACGCGGAGTTGATCGACGACGCGATGTCGGACAGCGATGCGCCGGCCGCCACGTTGACGTTGAACGCGGGGTTGCTGCCGAAGGTGATGCTCAGCGAACCGGCCGAGATCGTGTCCGCCGACGTCACGCCGGCCGACGACAGCTTGTTGGCGGTCGCGAGCTGCGTGACATTGACCGAATACGAACCGGCCACCGCGCCGCTGCCGCTCTTGATCGTCGTCGCGATGCCCGTGCCGCTCGCCGTCGCGGCGAGGCTGCCGAGCGCGGTGCCGTCCGAGAGGCCGGTGAGCGCGGTCTGCAGCGCGGACAGCGCGCCCTTCAGCTGGCCGATCGCGGACAGCTGCGTATTGTCGTTCGTCTGTCGGGTCTGCAGGGCCTGCAATTGCCCGGCCGTCTTCGCGTTCACCAGCGTCGTGACGAGCGTATTGACGTCGAGCGTCGAATTGGTCGCGCCGCTGATGATCGATTGACCTGCATTCGCCAGGATGGTGCTGATGTCCGTGCTGCTGACGGGGGTGGTGGCCATGCCGTTGCTCCGGTCGTCCGCGCAATCAACGTGCGCGATGCGGCGGGGCGCCGCGGTTCAATGCAAAGAGGGAGGCGTGCCTCCCTGGAGAATTCCGGTCTGGGCGGTTTCGGCGGCGTCGCGATGCGTCGCATGGCGACGCCGCCGTGCCCGGAGGCGGGCGGGCACGTGGCCCGCCGCGGGTGCTGCTCGATTAGCCGAGGAGCTTCAGGACTTGCTGCGGCAGCGAGTTCGCTTGCGCCAGAACCGAGATACCAGCTTGTTGCAGCACTTGAGCCTTGCTCAGGTTCGCCGTTTCCGTCGCGAAGTCCGCGTCGGTGATCTGCGAGCGAGCGGCGGTCATGTTGGTTGCCTGGGTTTGCGTCGTCGAGATCGCAGCCTGGAACGTGTTCTGTGCTGCGCCCAGCGTTGCCTGGAACGTGTTGACTTGCTTCAGTGCCGCGTCGATCGCCGTGATCGCCGATTGCGCGCCCGACTGGGTGGCGACGCTCAGGCTGTTCACGCTCATGCCCGTGCTGTTCCAGTTCGCCGTGCCGAAGTCGACGGTAACGACCTGGTTCGCTGCTGCGCCGATCTGGAACGTGACGCTGCCGGCGCCGCCCAGGATGGTCTGGCTGTTGAACGTCGTTTGCGATGCGACACGGTCGATTTCGCTGAGACGCGTCGTCACTTCAGCTTGCAGGTTCGCGCGAGCGCTCGAATCCAGCGAGCCGTCGCCCGCTTGTTGCGCCAGCGTACGGATACGCTGCAGGTTGTCGACCGTCGATTGCAGCGCGCCGTTGGCGGTCTGGATCATCGAGATGCCGTTGTTCGCGTTTGCAACACCTTGCGTCAGCGCATTGATTGCCGCCGTTTGCGACGTCGAGATCGCCAGGCCTGCTGCATCGTCAGCAGCGGTGTTGATGCGCTTGCCCGACGACAGGCGGTTGATTGCTTGCGACAGTGCGCTTTGCGAGCCCGACAGATTCGTCTGCGTCGTCAGCGAAAGGATGTTGGTGTTGATGTTCAGCATTTGCTTCCTCGTTTTGGAAAATGCCTGAGATACAGACAGGTTCTGATTTCGGCGTGGCGCTTTTTGCGTCTGGCGCTGCCCGCCTTTCCTGGTTGACGGCGGCACCCGGCGAAAACTTTAGAGGGATGTTTGAGGAAATTCGGGACCGAAGGACCGGTTTCGCCGGGAAGGCGCACGGGGCATGGCGGGCGGCGTGGCGGCCGTGGCGCGAGAATCGCGCGGTTGGGCGGAACGTTTGCCCGCGACCGACAAAAGGGTGGTTTTATCTGTGATTCCCTGCTATGATGGCGGGCTGAATTGAGATTTTCTGTCACGCCTTTGCCGGTTTCGGCATGTCTGCTGACAGTCAAACGCGGCGCTGCACGCGGTTGTGAAGCGTACTCGCGGTGCTTTCCGCCTCTCTTTTCCGGCCTCCGAGGCCGTATTTCCGCTCGTTTCGCCTGTTTGTGGGGACGCTCGGATGGCCGGTGCGTGGCGCTTGGCCGCTACGTTTTTGACCGTTTAAGCAATTTAGGAACGACATGACGACGATTCTTCTGAAAGAAAACGAGCCGTTCGAAGTGGCGATTCGCCGCTTTCGTCGCGCTATCGAAAAAAATGGCCTGATCGCTGAACTGCGTGAGCGCCAGTCTTACGAAAAGCCGACCGCAGTCCGCAAGCGCAAGAAGGCAGCAGCCGTCAAGCGCCTGCACAAGCGTCTGCGCAGCCAGATGCTGCCGAAGAAGCTCCACTAAGAGCGTCTGCCGGTTCGCCGCGAAACGGCGGAGTGTGCCTCGAAAGAGGCCACTCCGCCGTTTTGCTTTTGCAGGCCGGGAAAATTCCGGGGGTGTTCCCGCCGACTGCCGAGGCCCGGCGGTGGGCGGTGAGCGGTGGGCGGGCGAATCGTCCGCATGCGCGAACGAGGCGGCTGGCCACGCGAGGGCGGCGGCCATGCGGCGCCCGCACCCGCGCCGAGTTGGCTTGGCACCAGCGTTGTCAGCCTGCCTTGCGCCGGCGTGCCAGCTGCTTGCCGCCCAGCGCCGCGCATTGCGCGTGGCACGGGCAACCGGCTTCGTGATCGTTGACCATGCCGGTCGCCTGCATCAGCGCATAGCAGATCGTCGAGCCGACGAACTTGCAGCCGTACGCCTTCAGCGCCTTGCTGAGCGCGTCGGACTGCTCGGTCGACGCGGGCGCGTCGCGGTACGACTGCCACGCATTCTGGACCGGCGTATCGCCGACGAACGACCACAGGAACGCGGCGAGCGACCCGTGCTCTTCGCGGATGCGCTGCACCGCGCGCGCGTTGGTCACCGCCGATTCGACCTTCGCGCGGTTGCGCACGATGCCCGGGTTCTCCAGCAGTTTCTCGATGCGCTTGGGCGTGAAGCGCGCGACGGCGTCGACGTCGAAATCGGCGAACGCTTCGCGATAGCCCGCGCGCTTGTTCAGGATCGTCGACCACGACAGCCCGGCCTGCGCGCCTTCCAGGATCAGCATTTCGAACAGGTGGCGATCGTCGTGCGACGGCACGCCCCACTCGGTATCGTGATAGTGAGCGTCCGCTTCCGTCTTCACCCAGTTGCACCGCTGCGACATCGTCTGCCTCGTTTTCAGTGTCGATTCGATCGCGCCAGCATAGCGGAAGCTCTTTGGGCGGGATAGCCGGCCGAACGGCAGATGGGCGCGCGGCGCCGATCCGGTTAAGCTTGGCGCCTGTTCGAATCAGCGGGATGAAGGCATGACGGCATTACTTTTTGCGATCGGCATCGACGGCGGCGGCACGGGCACGCGCGCGGTGCTGGCCGACCGGCACGGGCGAGAGCTGGCGCAGGGGCGCGGCGGTCCGTCGGGGCTCGGTCTCGGTATCGAGCGCGCATGGGCGTCGATCGGCGCGGCCTGCGCGGACGCGTTCACGCAGGCCGGCTTCGCGTTCGAATGGTCGCAGTGCGCGCTCGGCTGCGGGCTCGCCGGCGTCAACAACGCGGCGTGGCTCGCCGCGTTCCGCGCGCAGGCGCCGCTCGGCGCGCTCGCGATCGAGAGCGATGCGTACACGACCGTCGTCGGCGCGCACGGCGGCGCGCCGGGGCTCATCGTCGCGCTCGGCACCGGCAGCATCGCGGCGGCGCTCGATGCGGCGGGCGCGTGCCGGATCGCGGGCGGCTTCGGCTTTCCGTCCGGGGATGAGGCGAGCGGCGCGTGGCTCGGCGTGCGCGCGCTCGCCTATGCGCAACAGGCGTTGGACGGCCGCGTGCCGCGCGACGCGTTCGCCACGGCGCTCCTTGCGGAAACGGGCGCGCAGAATCGCGACGCGCTCGTCCAGTGGTCGTGCGACGCGAACCAGACGGCCTACGCGCGTCTCGCGCCGATCGTGTTCGCACACCGCGCGCACCCGGTCGCGAGCGCGCTGATCGCGCAAGCCGGCGCCGAGATCGGCAAGATGATCGACGCGCTCGATCCGCAGCAGGCGCTGCCGGTCGCGCTGTGCGGCGGCCTGGCGGACGCGCTCGCGCCGGCCGTGCCGGCGCGGCACGCCGCACGGCTGCGCGCGCCGCTCGACGATTCGGCGCATGGTGCGCTGCGGCTCGCGCTGCAGGCATTGCGGGCGGCGCAGGGCGACTAAGGTGAGGCGGGCACGCGATAGATTGCCGCGCCGCAGCAGCATCTCGGGCGGCGCATGGGCGGCAACCGCCCGGCGCGCGATCGGGCGCGACGTTAAAATGACGCTTCCTCCGTGCCGTGAGCGCCACTTTCCAGCCCCATGTACAAAGTCATCGCCACCGATCTCGACGGTACGCTGCTGAACAGCGACCACCAGCTCGACCCGTACACGATCGACACCGTTCGCCGGCTCGACCGCGACGGCGTGCAGTTCGTGATCGCCACGGGGCGCCATTACGCGGACGTCGCCGGCATTCGCGATGTCCTCGGCATACGGCCGTACCTGATCACGTCGAACGGCGCGCGCGTGCATGCGCCGGACGACACGACGATCCACGCGCAGGACATCGACGCAGCGGTCGTTCGCAGCCTGGTGCAGCCGGAAGTCGTCGGCGCGCACGGCCGCGTGATCGTCAACCTGTTCACCAACGACGGCTGGCTGATCGACCGCGAAGCGCCGCACCTGCTCGAATTCCACCGGGATTCGGGCTTCCGGTACGACGTGATCGACATGGCCGCGCACGACGGCGCGGCCATCGCGAAGGTGCTGTATATCGGCGAACCGGCCGATCTGGCGGTCGTTGCCGAGCAGATGCGCGTGCAGTTCGGCGATACGCTGTACGTCACGTACTCGCTGCCCGATTGCCTCGAAGTGATGACCGCGAACGTGTCGAAAGGGCGCGCGTTGCGCACGGTGCTCGCGCGGCTCGGCGTCGACACTGGCCACTGCATCGCATTCGGCGACAACATGAACGACATCGACCTGCTCGAAACCGCCGGTCATGCATTCATGATGAATAACGCGAACCCCGACCTGATGGCGCGGCTGCCGCACATCCCGCGGATCGGCAACAACTTCGACGCGGGCGTCGCCCGCCACCTGCGCACGCTGTTCTCGCTCGAAGACGACGTCGTCGCGTCCTGAACGCCCACCTCGGGCGCGTTTTCCGCGCGGAAATGAAAAACGGGCGCCAGGGGCGCCCGTCGAAATTGCCTGCCTCGATGTTCTTCGACAGCGTGAGGCTCGCTGCTCTGCTCGCGTGACCCCGTAGTGTTTTATTCGATGGTGCGAGCTGATGCGGGCAGCACGTCGACGGCGTTGTCACGCCCCGCGACCAGCGGGTAGATGATCCCTGCGAGTACCGCGCCGATCAGCGGCGCCGCCCAGAACAGCCAGAGCTGGCCAATCGCGTCGCCGCCCACGAACAGCGCGGGGCCGGTCGAGCGGGCCGGGTTCACCGACGTGTTGGTGACCGGGATCGAGATCAGGTGAATCAGCGTCAGGCACAGGCCGATCGCGATCGGCGCGAAGCCGGCCGGCGCGCGCTTGTCGGTCGCCCCAAGGATGACGAACAGGAAGAAGCCCGTCATCACGACCTCGCAGATGAATGCCGCACCGAGCGAGTAATGGCCGGGCGAGCGATCGCCGAAGCCGTTCGTCGCAAAGCCGCTGCCGACCAGGTCGAAACCCGGCTTGCCGGTTGCGATCAGGTACAGCACGAACGCGCCGAGCGTGGCGCCCACGACCTGCGCGACGATGTACGGCGCGAGATCGCGTGCCGGGAAGCGGCCGGCGACCGTCAGGCCGACGCTCACCGCCGGATTCAGGTGGCAACCCGAAATGTGGCCGATTGCGAATGCCATCGTCAGTACGGTCAGGCCGAAGGCGAGTGCGACGCCGGCAAAGCCGATGCCGAGGCCCGGAAAGGCGGCGGCCAGCACGGCGCTTCCGCACCCGCCGAGCACCAGCCAGAACGTGCCGAATACCTCTGCAGCGAGACGCTGAGAAAGATTCATGTAAGGACCTCGTTCAAGTGGGTTGAAGACCCCGGACGACGCAACGGATTTATTCCGTCGTCTGGAATTGGTCTGGATTATAGGAAATGAATCGGGCCCAGGAGGGTAAACGATTGTTAAATTTGAATGGCTGACGAATGCCTTTTATTAGAATAAGTCCGCATTCTCGATATAGGCGATCCGGTTAAAGATGGCAGCATTTATTCGAAGGGCAGGGCGGCAGTGCGGATGACGTAACGGATGTTGGTGTCCCGGCCGGATTCGCCGGGGCCGCATCAACGAAAAGGGGAGTCGAAAAATGTCTCAATACGCAAAACTCAAGGCGCAGATCGCCGATCTGCAAGCCCAGGCGGACGACGTGCGCCGCCAGGAAGTGGCAGCGGTGATCGCCGATGTCCAGCGATTGATTGCCGAGTATGGCCTGACGGCCCAGGATCTGGGCTTCGCGGAGCGGGCACGGCGCGGGCGTCCGCCGAAGAAGGCGCCGCTGCCGCCGAAATACCGCGATCCGAAGTCGGGTGCAACCTGGAGCGGGCGTGGCAAGCCGCCGAATTGGATCGTCGGTAAAAACCGCGATCGTTTCCTGATCGAGTGACCGAAAGCCGAATAGAAAAAGCCGCATCGACGATGCGGCTCTTTTGTTTTGCGCGCCGATTTCGGCGCGGATTTTCCGGAATATTTTCCGTGCGGATTTCCGTGTCAGGCGCCCGCGACGCGGCGCAATGCCGGTTGCTTGGTTGCCGCGCAAAGCGATTCGTAAGTTTCGACGTAACGCTGCGCCATTGCCTTCGAGCTGAAACGCGTGTCGAAACGCGCGCGGATCGCGGGGCGCGACAGGCTGTCGATCCGGTGCAGCGCACCGACCGCGCCCTGCACGTCTTCGACGATGAAGCCGGTCACGCCGTCCTCGATCACTTCCGGCACCGAGCCGCGGTTGAACGCGACGACCGGCGTGCCGCAGGCCATCGCCTCGATCATCACCAGGCCGAACGGCTCCGGCCAGTCGATCGGGAACAGCAGCGCCTTCGCGCCGGACAGGAACGCCGGCTTTTGCGCTTCGTTGATCTCACCGATGAATTCGACATGCGCCTCGCCGAGCAGCGGCTCGATCACTTCCTTGAAGTAGTCCGCGTCGGCCTTGTCGACCTTCGCGGCAATCTTCAGCGGCAGCCCGCTTTGCGCGGCGATCCGGATCGCGGTGTCGACACGCTTTTCGGGACAGATCCGACCGAGGAACGCGAGATATTCGGGCTTCACGTCCGGCTGCGGCGTGAGCAGCGTCTCGGGCAGCCCGTGGTACACGGTGCCGGCCCACGCGGCCTGCGGCAGCGGCTTGCGCTGGTTGTTCGAGATCGACACGACCGGCGAATCCGGAAACGCGTCGAACACCGGCTGCAGTTCCGGCAGGTCGAGGCGGCCGTGCAGCGTCGTCACGTACGGCGTGTCGAGGCGCGACATCAGCGGGAACGGCAGGTAGTCGAGGTGGAAGTGCAGCACGTCGAATTCGTGCGCGACCCGGGCGACCTGCTCGAGGAGCCGCATATGGGGCGCCATCGAATCGCGGACCGACGGGTCGAGCCGCAGCGCACGCGGCCACGCCGCCTCGAGACGCGCCGACGTGACCGAGTCACCGCTGGCGAACAGCGTCACGTCGTGGCCGAGTTCGACGAGCGCCTCGGTGAGGTAGGACACGACCCGCTCGGTGCCGCCGTAGAGTTTCGGCGGAACGGCTTCGTAAAGCGGCGCGATCTGGGCAATTCGCATGGGTGATCTCCAGTGTCGATCCGACGGCGACGGCGCCGATGCGGATCCCGTACAAGGTTGCGGAACTTGCCGACGCACGCGGTTCGCGGTACGTGGCCGGGCCCTGGGCGGGGTGCGCGGGGCGCCGGTCGGCAAGCTGCGGGGCGGGCCGGCACGGCTCGCGCCGCCGCCCATTGGATTCCATTATCGATATCGCCCTGCGGGGTTCGAGTGTTTTTTCAAACACTTAAGGCTTGTTACACGATGAAATACGCGAAAACCCCGAGAAAAAGGGCAGGGAATCGTAAATCGCGACAGCCATAACTATTGTTGCGCTATCGTGAAAAACCACTATAATTTTTACCGATCCGATTGTCGGCATCCCTGCCGGCAAGCCTTGCGCCACGCGCGCGGCGGCCATCGGCCCCTCGCAGCCGAATTCGCGTTGCAACCCGTTTTTCCGACTGTCCCTTTCAATTCGCCTTGTCGGAAAAATTCCTACACGGTTTACAGACAAATCCTGCACGGCATACGCCACTTCGCTGATACCGACATAAATCCCGTTTGGCCAAAATTCGCCCTGTAAGACTATAAACGAGCCGACCGAGCGCCGAGTGCGCACTGATCGAGCAAACGTTGTCATAACACGTATGGCCAAAGCAAAGCTTTTTAACGGGGGAATCATGAGCGCCACCAGCGAAATGCTCAGTGAGATCAAAGAGGTCAACCTGTCGTACCTTCTCCTCGCGCAGCGACTGCTGCGGGAGGACAAGGCGATGGGCATGTTCCGCATGGGCATTTCCCAGGAACTCGCCGACGTGCTCGCCAACCTCACGCTCGCCCAGACCGTGAAGCTGGCCGCGTCGAACCAGATGCTGTGCCGCTTCCGCTTCGATGATCACGCGCTGCTGTCGTCGCTCGCCGACAAGGGCCGCAGCGATATCGTCGCGCACGCCCACTCGGCCATCCTGATGGCCGGGCAGCAGGTCGAAGGCGTCCGCTGATCCATCCTGCCTTGCGTCTGTCCCGGCGTGCCGCCGGCCGGCAGCGTATTGGCCATTCATTCGAGTAACGTCAAGCGGACGGTTATCACCATGGCAAGCAAAAGCGTCGTGATCGAGGTGAAGGAAATCACCCTCGCCATCGAACTGATCGAACTGGGCGCCCGGCTGCAGCTGCTGGAGGCGGAGACGAGCCTGTCGCGGGACCGTCTGATCAAGCTGTACAAGGAACTGAAGGGCGTGTCGCCGCCGAAGGGGATGCTGCCGTTCTCGACCGACTGGTTCATGACGTGGCAGCCGAACATCCACTCGTCGCTGTTCTACAACATCTACCGGTTCATGCAGGACCACGGTCGCTGCGAGCCGATCCAGTCGATCGTGAAGGCGTACCGGCTCTATCAGGAGCACGTGAACCTGTCCGGCGACGAGGCCGCGCTGAGCCTCACGCGGGCATGGACGCTGGTGCGCTTCTTCGATTCGGGGATGCTGCAGATGACGCCCTGCACGCGCTGCGGCGGCCATTTCGTCGCGCATGCGCATGATCCGCATCAAGGTTTCGTGTGCGGTCTCTGCCAGCCGCCGTCGCGAGCCGGCAAGACCCGCAAGGCCGCCGCCGCGCGCGCCGAACTGGCCGCCGCAGCGGCCTGAGCGCCGCGCCGGAAGGGGGCGCGAGCGCCGCACGGGCGACGCCCGCGGGCCGCGCGAATCGTCCGCGCATTGCTGGTAAACACCGTCGGGCCGCCGCCGGGCGGCCGCGAAAGTTTTCCTGCCGACTGCCGTAAACCTGTTTAACGGCGGTCTCCCCGCCGGTCTTTCGTGAGGGACAGGCAGTGCTGATTATCGTGGGAACACTCGTGACGCTGTTGTCCGTCTTCGGCGGTTATGCGCTGGCAGGCGGGCATCTGGGCGCCTTGATCCAGCCGGTCGAGATCCTGATGATCGTGGGCGCGGGCGTCGGTGCGTTCATCCTCGGCAACGGCGGCAAGACCATCAAGGCCACGCTGCGCGTGCTGCCGACTCTCTTCAAGGGCTCGAAATACACGAAGGACGTCTACATGGAGCTGATGGCGCTTCTTTACGTGCTGCTCGCGAAGGCACGCAAGGAAGGCACGCTGACGCTCGAGGCCGACATCGACGATCCGCAAAAGAGCCCGATCTTCACGCAATACCCGAAGATCCTCGCCGATCACCACATCGTCGAATTCCTGACCGACTACCTGCGCCTGATGGTGGGCGGCAACATGAACGCGTTCGAGATCGAGAGCCTGATGGACGAGGAGATCGAGACGCACCACACGGAAGGCGAAGGCCCGGCGCATGCGCTGATGCGCGTCGGCGACGCGATGCCGGCGTTCGGCATCGTCGCGGCGGTGATGGGCGTCGTGCACACGATGGCGTCGGCCGACAAGCCGCCCGCGGTGCTCGGCGCGATGATCGCGCAGGCGCTGGTCGGCACGTTCCTCGGGATCCTGCTGTCGTACGGGTTGATCGGGCCGCTCGCGAGCCTCGCGGAGCAGCGCGTCGCCGAGTCGACCAAGATGTTCCAGTGCATCAAGGTGACGATTCTCGCGACGCTGAACGGCTATGCGCCGGCGATCGCGGTGGAGTTCGGCCGCAAGGTGCTGTTCTCGACCGAGCGCCCGTCGTTCTCCGAACTCGAAGAACATGTGCGCCGCGTGAAGGCGAAGTGACGCGGAGCAACCGATGAGCAAGAGCAAGGATCGCGCGATCGTCGTCAAGCGGGTGGCCCCGGCGAAGAAGGGCCACCACGGCGGCGCATGGAAGCTCGCGTACGCGGACTTCATGACCGCAATGATGGCGTTCTTCCTGCTGATGTGGCTGCTGAGTTCGGTCACGCCGGTGCAGCTGAAGGGGATCGCCGAATACTTCAACATGCCGCTGAAGGCCGCGATTCTCGGCAGCGGCGACCGCAGCTCGCAGGACTCGAGCATCATCAACGGCGGCGGCCGCGACCTGTCGAGCGTCGACGCCGGCACGCTGCGCCGCACCGACGGCACGACGTCGCTCGCCGAGCGCGTCGCGAAGCCGGTCGACGAGCATGCGCAAGCGCAGGCGCAGGGCGCGCTCGAGCGGCTCGAGCAGGCGCGCCTGCACGACCTGCAGATCAAGCTGATGGCCGCGATCGAGGCCAATCCGACGCTGCGCCAGTTCAAGCAGCAGATCCGCATCGATTCGACGCTGATGGGGCTGCGCATCGAGATCGTCGATACGCAGAAGCGGCCGATGTTCGCGATGTCGAGCGACCACGTCGAGCCGTACATGCGCGACATCCTGCGCGAGATCGGCAAGACGCTGAACGATGTGCCGAACCGGATCATCGTCCAGGGCCACACCGACGCCGTGCCGTACGCAGGCGGCGAGGGCGGCTACAGCAACTGGGAGCTGTCGGCCGATCGCGCGAACGCGTCGCGCCGCGAGCTGATCTCCGGCGGCATGGACGAGGCGAAAGTGCTGCGCGTGCTGGGCCTCGCGTCGACGCAGAACCTGAACAAGGCCGATCCGCTCGATCCGGAAAACCGCCGGATCAGCGTGATCGTGCTGAATCGCAAATCCGAAGAAGCGCTGATGCGCGACGACGCGACGACGACGACGCTGTCCGCCGACGCGGCCGGTTCGAAGCTGCTCGCGCAGCAGCTCGGCGGCCGGACGCCGGCGGTGCGTCCGGTCGTGGCGAGCGCCGTCGCCGTGGCGCCGAAACCCTGACGTTCCCGAGACAGACATGATCCGAACCATTCTCGCCATCGACGACTCCGCGACCATGCGTGCGCTGCTGCAGGCCACGCTGGCGCAGGCCGGCTACGACGTGACGGTGGCGCCGGACGGCGAAGCCGGCTTCGACATGGCGGCGACGGCGCCGTACGACCTGGTCCTGACCGACCAGAACATGCCGCGCAAGAGCGGGCTCGAGGTAATCGCCGCGCTGCGCAAGCTGACCGCGTACGCGGACACGCCGATCCTCATCCTGACGACCGAGGGCAGCGACGCGTTCAAGGACGCCGCACGCGACGCGGGTGCGACCGGCTGGATCGAAAAGCCGATCGACCCGGGCGTGCTGGTCGACCTGGTCGCCACGCTGTCCGAGCCGGCTGCCTCCTGACATGAACGCGACGAATTCAACCGGTGACCGGGCATGACTCTCGACATCACTCAGTTCTACCAGACCTTTTTCGACGAAGCGGACGAGCTGCTCGCGCAGATGGAGCAGTTGCTGCTGAATCTCGACGTCGATTCGCCCGATCCCGAGGATCTGGCGGCGATCTTCCGCGCCGCGCATTCGATCAAGGGCGGCGCGGCGACGTTCGGCTTTTCCGCGCTGACCGATACGACGCACATCCTCGAATCGCTGCTCGACCGCGCACGCAACCATGAGCTGACGCTGACCAAGGACATGGTCGACGCGTTCCTCGAGACCAAGGACGTGCTGTCCGACCAGCTCGTCGACTACCGCGCGAGCGCCGAACCCGACGCGGCGGCCGCCGCGACGATCTGCGCGAAGCTCGAACGGCTGAAGGCCGAAAGCGGTACGGGCGCGCCTGCTGCCGCAGCCGAGCCGGCGCCGATTGCCCCGGCCGCTCCGGTTGCCGCAGCCGTGGCGCCGGCCGCCGAGCCCGCCGCCGGCGGCGACCGCGCACCCGACCATGTGGTCGAGCAGGCCGTCGCGGCCGCGCATCCGGCGGCCGACGCCGGCGGCCCGCACCTGAAGATCACGCTGGTCGGCGTCGACGCGAAGGATCAGGCGCTGCTCACCGAAGAACTCGGCAACCTCGGCCGGATCGTCGGACGCGAGGAAGCGGGCGCCGACCTGTCGCTGTGGGTCGAATCGGACGTGCCGTCCGACGATATCGTCGCGGTGTGCTGCTTCGTGATCGACGAAAGCCAGATTCGCGTCGGGCGCGGCACGGCGCCGGCCGCGCAGGCGGCACCGGCCGTCGCGCAGGGTGCCCCCGCCGTGGCTGCCGACGCGGCTGAAGCGCCGGCCGCCCCGCAGCCCGCACGTGTCGAGGTATTCGCACCGCCGGCTGCCGCACCGCAACCGGCTGCTCCGGCACCGGCGCCGGCCGAGCCGCCCGCGGTCGCGGCGCAGCCGCAACAACACGCTCAACCGCAACCGGCCGAACCCGCGGCGCCGGTCGCCGCGCATCACGACGACAAGCGCGCACGCCCAGCCTCGGCGGCCGCGGCCGGCGCCGAAGGCAGCTCGATCCGCGTCGGCGTCGAGAAGGTCGATCAGCTGATCAACCTCGTCGGCGAACTGGTGATCACGCAGGCGATGCTGGCCGAGACGGCGACCGCGTTCGATCCGGCGCTGCACGACCGCCTGTTCAACGGGATGGCGCAGCTCGAGCGCAACGCGCGCGACCTGCAGGAAGCGGTGATGTCGATCCGCATGATGCCGATGGACTACGTGTTCAGCCGCTTCCCCCGGCTCGTGCGCGACCTCGCCGGCAAGCTCGGCAAGCAGGTCGAACTGGTCACGTTCGGCCAGGCGACCGAGCTCGACAAGAGCCTGATCGAACGGATCATCGATCCGCTCACGCACCTGGTGCGCAACAGCCTCGACCACGGGATCGAAACCGTCGACCGGCGCGTCGCCGCCGGCAAGGACGCGGTCGGCCAGCTCGTGCTGTCGGCCGCGCATCACGGCGGCAACATCGTGATCGAGGTGAGCGACGACGGCGCGGGCCTGAACCGCGAGCGGATCCTCGCGAAGGCCACGAAGCAGGGCATGCAGATCTCCGAGAACATCAGCGACGACGAAGTGTGGCAGCTGATCTTCGCGCCGGGCTTCTCGACCGCCGAGACGGTGACCGACGTGTCGGGCCGCGGCGTCGGGATGGACGTGGTGAAGCGCAACATCCAGTCGATGGGCGGCCACGTCGAGATCACGTCGCTGGCGGGCCGCGGCACGACCACGCGGATCGTGCTGCCGCTCACGCTCGCGATCCTCGACGGGATGTCGGTCAAGGTCGGCAGCGAGATCTTCATCCTGCCGCTGAACTTCGTGATGGAGTCGCTGCAGCCGTCGAACGACGACATTTACACGGTCGGCAACGGCGAGCGCGTGGTGCGCGTGCGCGGCGAATACCTGCCGCTGGTCGCGCTGCACGAGGTGTTCTCGGTCCAGGAAGCGCGCACCGACCCGACGCAGGGGATCGTCACGATCATGGAAACCGAGGGGCGCCGCTTCGCGATGCTGATCGACGAGCTGGTCGGCCAGCAGCAGGTGGTCGTGAAGAACCTCGAAACCAACTACCGCAAGGTGCACGGCATCTCGGCGGCGACCATCCTCGGCGACGGCAGCGTCGCACTGATCGTCGACGTCGCGGCGCTGAACCGAGAAACCCGTGCGATGCACGGCGCCCGTGCCGGCGCCGAGCTCGCGATGTTCTGACTCTCGCCATCAACCGATTTGGGGGCAAACGTGTCTGCTGAAGTCCAAATGATCAATCCGGCCGCGGCGAACGCGGCAACCAGCCGCCGCGCTGCGGAACACGGCGACGCAACGGGCCAGGAATTCCTCGTGTTCACGCTCGGCGACGAGGAATACGGGATCGACATCCTGAAAGTGCAGGAAATCCGCGGCTACGACAGCGTCACGCGCATCGCGAACGCGCCCGAGTTCATCAAGGGCGTGATCAACCTGCGCGGGATCATCGTGCCGATCGTCGACATGCGGATCAAGTTCCATCTCGGCCGCGTCGAGTACGACCACCAGACCGTCGTGATCATCCTGAACGTGTCGAACCGCGTGGTCGGGATGGTGGTCGACGGCGTGTCGGACGTGCTGACGCTGCAGACCGACCAGATCATGCCGGCGCCGGAATTCGGCGCGACGCTGACGACCGAGTACCTGACGGGCCTCGGCACGGTCGACGGCCGGATGCTGATCCTGATGGACATCGAGAAGCTGATGTCGAGCCGTGAAATGGCGCTGATCGAGACGCTCGGCGGGTAAGCGCGCCGCGCGCGCAGCAATTTCGGGAGAATCTGCAATGTTGCATAACTGGTCGATCCGCACGACGCTCACGGCGGTCGGACTCATCCTCGTGTGCCTGACCGCCGCGGTCGGCGGGCTCGGCCTCTACGCGCTCGATCACGCGAGCCGCTCGCTCGACGAGATCGCGCACGTCGACTTGCCGGCGATCCACACGCTCGACGACACGGCGGCGCACCTGCTGCGCTCGCGCGTGGCGCTCGATCGCTTCCGTACGCTGACCGAAGCCGGCAATGCGGCCGAGGCGACGAAGGTGCTCGACCGCGCGCAGGAGCTGTATGCGAAGTCGAACCAGAACTGGCAGGCGTTCCAGTCGACGCCGAAGCCCGGTATCGAGCAGGCGCTCGTCGACGAGCTCACCGCACGGTACACGACGATCGTGAAGGAAGGCGTCGAGCCCGAATTCGCCGCGGCGCGCGCGGGCGACATGGCGGCGTACCACGCGATCGCCGACACGAAGATCAGCCCGATGTTCGTCGCGTTCGACCAGACGGCGGCGGCCGTGATTGCGGCGCTGCAAAAGCGCGCGGAAGAACGTCAGGCCGAGACGCAGTCGCGGATCTCGATGATGATCGCGCTGATCGCGGCCGGCATCGCGATCGCGTTCGTCGTCGTGATCGCGATCCGCTTCGCGCTGCGCGGGCTGATCATCAAGCCGCTGGAAGACGCGATCGCGCACTTCGAGCGCATCGCCGGCGGCGATCTCACGCAGCCGGTGGGCGTGTTCAGCACCAACGAGATCGGCCGCCTGTTCGGCGGCATCAAGCGGATGCAGGACGCCGTCACGACGATGGTGCAGGCCGTGCATCGCGGCACCGAGTCGATCGACGTCGGCGCGCGCGAGATCGCGACCGGCAACACCGACCTGTCGCAGCGCACCGAGGAGCAGGCCGCATCGCTGCAGGAAACCGCGTCGAGCATGGAGCAACTGACGGGCACCGTGCGGCAGAACGCGGAAAACGCGCGGCAGGCGAGCCAGCTCGCGGTGAACGCATCGGACATCGCGACGCAGGGCGGCGACGTGGTCGGCCAGGTCGTGGCGACGATGCAGGACATCGCGGCGAGCTCGGGCAAGGTCGTCGACATCATCGGCACGATCGAAGGCATCGCGTTCCAGACCAACATCCTCGCGCTGAACGCGGCGGTCGAAGCGGCGCGCGCGGGCGAGCAGGGCCGCGGCTTCGCGGTGGTCGCGGGCGAGGTGCGCTCGCTCGCGCAGCGCAGCGCGAGCGCCGCGAAGGAAATCAAGCAGTTGATCGGCGATTCGACCGAGAAGGTCGACAGCGGCTCGGCGCTCGTCGCGCGCGCCGGCTCGACGATGGACGAGATCGTGCAGGCCGTGCGCCGCGTGACCGACATCATGGGCGAGATCAGCGCCGCGTCCGACGAGCAGTCGACCGGCATCGAGCAGGTCAACCGCGCGGTCGGCCAGATGGATGCGGTCACGCAGCAGAACGCGGCGCTCGTCGAGCAGGCGGCCGCCGCGGCCGCGTCGCTCGAGGAGCAGACGCGCCAGATGAAGGCGATCGTGTCGGGCTGGCGCGTCACGGGCGGCATCGCGCTCGCGCCGGCGCGCGGCGCCGCGCGGCCGGTCGCGCACGAACCGGCGGCGCTGCCGTCGGAATCGCGTCACCCTGCGCCGGTTGCCGCGCTGCCGGCGCCGCAGGCCGCGGCCCAACCGGCGGCACGGCGCGCCGCGCCGGCGTCGCGCGCGGCTGCCGCGGGCGCCGCTCCCGAACCGAAGCGTGCGGCCGATGCCGCCGCGCGTACGCCGAAGGATGCACCGGCTCCCCGTGGCGGTGCCGCCGCGGGCGGCTACGGCCCGCGTCTCGCGAAGACGGCCGCACCGGCGGACAAGCCGGGCGCGAAGCCCGCGCTCGTGCGCCCGGCGCTGAACGGCGAGAAGCCGGCGCTGGCGGCCGCCGGTGCGTCCGATGACGACTGGGAGACCTTCTAAACCATGTCGCACGCGCGCGCGCCGTTTCGACCCGATGCACCGGATGCCTCGCCTCGCGCGGGCGAGCCGGGGCGCGACTTCGCGTTCACCGGCGCGGATTTCGCCCGCATCCGTGCGCTGATTCACCAACGCGCGGGCATCTCGCTGTCCGAGCACAAGCGCGACATGGCCTACAGCCGTCTCGCGCGACGGCTGCGGGCGCGCGGCCTCGACACGTTCCGCGACTACCTCGACCTGCTCGAGCAGGAAGACGATCCGCTCGAGTGGGAAGCGTTCACCAACGCGCTGACGACCAACCTGACGGCGTTTTTCCGCGAGTCGCACCATTTCCCGATCCTGTCGGAGTTCGTGAAATCGCGGCCGGCGCCGGTATCGGTCTGGTGTTCGGCGGCGTCGACCGGCGAGGAGCCGTACTCGATCGCGATCACGCTGATCGAGGCGCTCGGCGACACGGCCGCGCGCAGCGCGTCGATCCTCGCGACCGATCTCGACACGCAGGTGCTCGCGAAGGCCGAAGCCGGCATCTACACGTACGACCAGGTCAAGCACCTGTCGCCGGAGCGGCTGAAGCGCTTCTTCCTGAAGGGCACGGGCGCGCAGGCCGGCCGCGTGAAGGTGCGCCCCGAGCTGCGCGCGATGATCCGCTTCGAGCAGCTGAACCTGACCGATGCGGACTACGGGATCCCGAAGCCGTTCGACGCGATCTTCTGCCGCAACGTGATGATCTATTTCGACAAGCCGACGCAGGGGCAGGTGCTGTCGCGCTTCGAGCCGCTCGTGAAGCCGGGCGGCCTGCTGTTCGCCGGCCATTCGGAGAACTTCACGTATGTGACGCCGGCGTTCCGGCTGCGCGGGCAGACGGTGTACGAACTGACGCGCGACGCCGCGCAGGGTGCACGGCCGCGCGGCACGCCGGCGGCCGCGATGCCGTCGCCCGTGCGCGCGCGGGCCGCGGGCGGCGTGCCCGCCCATGGAGAGCGCGGATGAGCGCACTGCCGATCGCGACCAATCGCTACTTCGACAACCACTTTGAGCGCCCCGGCGTGAAGCTGTTGCCGAACGAGTTCTACACGACGTCCGAGGACATGGTGCTGATGACCGTGCTCGGCTCGTGCGTCGCCGCGTGCCTGCACGATCCGTACGCGGGCATCGGCGGGATGAACCACTTCATGCTGCCGGACGACGGCGCCGATCCGGGCGCGGCCGCGTCGGAATCGATGCGCTACGGCGCGTATGCGATGGAAGTGCTGATCAACGAGCTGATCAAGGCCGGCGGGCGCCGCGAGCGCATCGAGGCGAAGGTGTTCGGCGGCGCGGCCGTGCTGGCCGGGATGACGACGATCAACATCGGCGATCGCAACGCGGATTTCGTGCGCCGCTATCTGGCGCTCGAGCGCATCCGCATCACCGCGGAAGACCTGCAGGGCGTGCATCCGCGCAAGGTCGCGTTCATGCCGCACAGCGGGCGCGCGATGGTGAAGAAGCTGCGGCTGCAGGTGCCGGGCGTGACCGAGCGCGAAGCCGCGCTCGCGCGCGAGGCCGATCGCGCCCGCGCGGCGCGCACGCGCGCGCACGTCGAGCTGTTCGCCGCGAAGCGGCCTGCGGCGCCGCAGCCGGCGCGCCCGCGCATCGAGCTGTTCGGTGCGCGCGGCGCCGCGCCGGCCGGCAGCGGCGGCGCGGCCGGTGCCGCCGGTGCCGCCGGCGGCGCGCGGACGGCGAACCCGCATGCCGGGAGCCCGGCCGCCCCGTACGCGGCGACCCTATCAAGAAAGCAGGAGGCATGACCGCAGTGCAGAAGATCAAAGTGTTGTGCGTCGACGATTCGGCGCTGATCCGCAGCCTGATGACCGAGATCATCAACAGCCAGCCCGACATGGAGGTGTGCGCGACCGCGCCCGATCCGCTCGTCGCGCGCGATCTCATCAAGCAGCACAACCCCGACGTGCTCACGCTCGACGTCGAAATGCCGCGCATGGACGGGCTCGACTTCCTCGAGAAGCTGATGCGCCTGCGGCCGATGCCGGTCGTGATGGTGTCGTCGTTGACCGAGCGCGGCTCGGAAATCACGCTGCGCGCGCTCGAACTCGGCGCGGTGGATTTCGTCACGAAGCCGCGCGTCGGGATTCGCGACGGGATGCTCGACTACGCGGAAAAGCTCGCCGACAAGATCCGCGCGGCGTCGCGCGCGCGCGTGCGCCAGGCGCCGCAGCCGCAGGCCGCCGCGCGCGCGGCGGACAGCGCCGCGGCCGCGCCGATGATCAACAACCCGCTCGTCAGTACCGAGAAGCTGATCATCATCGGCGCGTCGACGGGCGGCACCGAGGCGATCCGCGAAGTGCTGACGCCGCTGCCGCCCGATGCGCCGGCCGTGCTGATCGCGCAGCACATGCCGCCGGGCTTCACGAAGTCGTTCGCGCAGCGGCTGAACGGCCTGTGCCGGATCGCGGTGAAGGAAGCCGAGCACGGCGAACGCGTGCTGCCGGGCCATGCGTACATCGCGCCGGGCCACGCGCACCTGTTGCTCGCGAGAAGCGGCGCGAACTATATTGCGCAGTTGTCGGACGAGCCGCCGGTGAACCGGCACCGTCCGTCGGTCGACGTGCTGTTCCGCTCGGCGGCGACGCACGCGGGCAAGAACGCGATCGGCGTGATCCTCACCGGGATGGGCCGCGACGGCGCGGCCGGGCTGCTGGAAATGAAACGCGCGGGCGCTCACACGTTCGCGCAGGACGAAGCGAGCTGCATCGTGTTCGGGATGCCGCGCGAGGCGATCGCGCTCGGCGGCGCGGACGAGATCGCGCCGCTCGCCGACATGAGCCGCCGCGTGATGGCGCGCCTGGCGACGATGGGCGACCGCGTGCAGCGCGTGTGAAGGGAATGTCACGGGGCGCGTGCCACGATACGCGTCCCGACCGAAACGAATCTGGAAAGGAACGACGATGGACAAGAGCATGAAAATCCTGGTGGTGGACGATTTCCCGACGATGCGCCGGATCGTCCGCAACCTGCTCAAGGAACTGGGCTACACGAACGTCGACGAAGCCGAGGACGGCGCGGCCGGCCTCGCCCGGCTGCGCGGCGGCGGCTTCGAATTCGTGATCTCGGACTGGAACATGCCGAACCTCGACGGCCTCGCGATGCTGAAGGAAATCCGCGCGGACGCGACGCTCACGCACCTGCCGGTGCTGATGGTCACGGCCGAGTCGAAGAAGGAGAACATCATCGCGGCCGCGCAGGCCGGCGCGAGCGGCTACGTCGTGAAACCGTTCACGGCCGCGACGCTCGACGAGAAGCTGAACAAGATCATCGACAAGATGGCGAAGGCCGGGAGCTGACGTGAACGAGCCGATCCATGCGGCGCTCGCCGGCGCGGGGTTCAGCGCCGACAGCCACCCAGAAGGCGCCGACTTCCCGAGCGACCGCATTCTCGCGCGCATCGGCCACGTCACGCGCACGCTGCGCGATTCGATGCGCGAGCTCGGGCTCGACAAGCATGTCGAGCGTGCGGCGGAAGCCGTGCCCGATGCGCGCGACCGGCTGCGCTACGTCGCGACGATGACCGAGCAGGCCGCGGTGCGCGTGCTGAATGCGATCGAGATCGCGAAGCCGATGCAGGAGCGCATCGAGAACGAGGCCGAGGCGCTCGACGCGCGCTGGGCGCAGTGGTACGCGGCGCCGATCGAGCACGCGGAAGTGCGCGAGCTGATGGACGATACGCGCGCGTTCCTGCGCACGCTGCCGGGGTCGACGTCGGCGACCCGCGCGCAACTGCTCGAGATCATGCTCGCGCAGGATTTCCAGGATCTGACCGGGCAGGTGATCAAGAAGATCATGGACATGGTCTACCTGATCGAGCAGCAGCTCCTCACCGTGCTCGTCGAGAACATCGCGCCGGAGCGGCGCGAGCAGTTCGCGGCCACCGCGGCCGCGCTCGCGGCCGAGCAGATCAGCGCGACCGGCAGCCCCGAATCGCTGCTGAACGGCCCGCAGATCGCGCCGGAAGGCAAATCCGACGTCGTTCAGGACCAGGGGCAGGTCGACGACCTGCTCGCGAGCCTCGGCTTCTGACCTGCCGCGGCGCATCCGGGCGCCCCGTTCCGCGGGGCCGCCCGAGGCGCGCATTCCCTGTCCCCGCCTCGTTTTCCCGTGCGCGCCGCCCCTGCGCGGCGCGGCGTGATCCTGCGTCGAATTGACACTTCGCCACACTCCGCAGGCATACTACGCGTCAGCAGCAACGTAGCGTCATTCGTAAGATTCATAAGTTGGCAGGCGGCGCGGGCCGATGGCGGCGCCGTCGGCAACGAAGCCAGTCCCATGGGGGGGAACGTGAAGCTGAAACGCTTGGGCGGGACCGTCGCGCATGCGACGGCTGCAATGGGTGTGCTGTGGGCCGTCCACGCACACGCGGAACTGGGCGGCGCGCCGATGTCGCCGCCGGCGGACGATCAGGCCGCCACCGTGCGCGCGCTGCAGCGCGCGATGCGCTCGGCGGACGGCGTGCAGCCGAGCACGGCCGCCTATACCGTGCGCGAGATCACGCTCGGATCGGGCACCGTCATCCACGAATACACGTCGGCCGCCGGCAGCGTGTTCGGCCTCGCGTGGCACGGGCCGACGATGCCGGATCTCGCGTCGCTGCTCGGCAGCTATTTCCCGCAGTACACGGCCGGCGTCCAGGCGGCGCACCAGGCGCGCGGCTGGCGCGCGCCGGTGGCCGTCGAGACGAGCGGCCTCGTGATCCGGACGGGCGGCCACATGGGCGCCTTCTCCGGCCAGGCATGGCTGCCGTCGGCGCTGCCTGCCGGCGTGGCCGGCACCGATATCCAGTGACAGCGGGAGAGCGATCTTGAGCATTCCTCGTACATTCAAGCGCTGGCTCGGCGTGCTGGGCCTCCTGGCCGCAACGGCCGTGCTCGTGACCGCATGCGGCGGCGGCGATGGCGGCGGCGGCGGTTCGGCCAACAACGGCAACACGGGCGGCAACGGCTCGGGCGGGTCCGACGGCAACAGCGGCAACACGGCCGTCATCACGGTCGGCGCGGGCGCCGCGAACGTGATCAACATCCCGACCATCAGCGTGAAGGTCTGCGTGCCCGGCACGTCGAACTGCCAGATCGTCAACAACGTGCTCGTCGATACCGCGTCCTACGGGCTGCGGCTCGTCGGCAGCGCGGTGGCGGGCGTGCACGACAGCCTGCCGCAGGTGACGAGCGGCGGCGCGCCGGTCGCCGAATGCGGCAAGTTCGTGTCGAGCTACACGTGGGGGTCGGTGCGCACCGTCGACCTGTCGATCGGCACCGAGCAGGCGGGCTCGCTGCCCGTGCAGATCATCGGCGACCTCGGTACGACGAACGTGCCGAGCTCGTGCACGAACGGCGGCGCGTCGGCCAACTCGACCGGCGCGCTCGGCGCGAACGGGATCCTCGGCATCGGGCCGGCGCCGTACGACTGCGGCACGACCTGCGCGACGTCGACGTCGACGAGCAACAACTACTATGCGTGCCCGAACGGCGACAACGCGAGCTGCACGGTCGCGCTCGTGCCGCTCGCGCAGCAGGTGGCCAACCCGGTGCATCGGTTCGCGAACAACGACGGCGTGAGCGTGCAGATGCCCGACATCTCGTCCAGTGGGCAGGGCAGCGCGACCGGCACGCTGACGTTCGGCCTGCCGAACCTGAGCGGCAAGACGGTGCTGACGTCGACCACGACCGGCGACGTCAGCGCGACGTTCCAGGGGCGCAACGTGACCGCGTTCTTCGATACGGGCTCGAACGCGTATTTCTTCAACGATTCGGCCCAGACGGTCTGCTCGAGGAATACGGAGTTCTACTGCCCGTCGGCCACGACTGCCTATTCGGCCACGCTGACCGGCCAGAACGGCGCGTCGGGCGCCGTGTCGATGCCGGTCGCGAACGCGGATGCGCTGTTCTCGAACTCGTCGACGTTCGCGTTCAACGACATCGCGGGCCCGTTCGGCTCGTCCAATTGGCTCGACATCGGCATGCCGCACTTCTACGGCAAGACGATCTACTTCGGGATGGACAAGACCGCGAGCGGCGGCGGGCAGCCGTTCGTCGCGTTCTGACGCGGCACGGCCGGACGCAGGAACGAGGGGGCGAGCGATCGCCCCCTTTTTTTTGTGCCGCGGCGCCGGGCGGGCGCTACGGACCGGATCGCTGCCAGGCGCCGGCATAGCGCCTACGATGTAAGACCGGCAACGGTGCCGGCACGACATCGAGGAGACAGCGCCATGAACTCGCGTATCCAGCGCATCACGCCGTTCCTGTGGTTCGACCGCGACGCCGAGGCGGCGGCCGGTTTCTACGTATCGGTGTTCGACAACGCGCGCATCGTGCACGTCGCACGCTACGGCAAGGCCGGCGCGCACGCGTCCGGCAACGCCGAGGGCGCGGTGATGACCGTCGCGTTCGAGCTCGACGGGCAGGCGTTCGTCGCGCTGAACGGCGGCCCCGTGTTCCAGATGACGCCGGCCGTGTCGTTCGTCGTCAATTGCCGCGACCAGGACGAGATCGACCATTACTGGGCGCGCCTGTCCGAAGGCGGCGACGAGCGCGCGCAGCAATGCGGCTGGCTGCGCGACCGCTTCGGCGTGTCGTGGCAGGTCGTGCCCGTGCAGATGGCCGAACTGATGACGGGCGACGCGGCCCGCGCCGAGCGCGTGATGGCGCAGGTGATGACGATGAAGAAGCTCGATCTCGGCGCGCTGCAGCGGGCGGCGGCAGGCGAATCGGCTTAGGTCGCGTAGGTCATATAGGTCGCTCAGGTCGGCGGCCGCCGGCCCGTCCCGCCGCCCGCCGCCCGCCGCCTGCCACCCGCCAC
>NZ_CADFDY010000015.1:0-152171 GCF_902833095.1 Burkholderia sp. BCC1208
TGTTCGAGGGCGTGCCGACTTATCCGGACGCTGGCCGTTTCTGGAAGATGATCGACGATCACAAGGTCACCGTGTTCTACACCGCGCCGACGGCGATCCGCTCGCTGATCAAGGCGGCCGAAGCCGACGACAAGGTCCATCCGAAAAGCTATGACCTGTCGAGCCTGCGCATCATCGGCACGGTCGGCGAGCCGATCAATCCGGAAGCGTGGATGTGGTACCACAAGCACGTCGGCCACGAGCGCTGCCCGATCGTCGACACGTGGTGGCAGACCGAAACCGGCGGCCACATGATCACGCCGCTGCCGGGCGCCACGCCGACCGTGCCGGGCTCGTGCACGCTGCCGCTGCCGGGCATCACGGCCGCGGTGGTCGACGAGACGGGCCAGGACGTGCCGAACGGGCAAGGCGGGATTCTCGTCGTCAAGCGGCCGTGGCCGGCGATGATCCGCACGATCTGGGGCGACCCGGAGCGCTTCAAGAAGAGCTATTACCCGGAGGAACTCGGCGGGCGGCTGTATCTCGCCGGCGACGGCACCGTGCGCGACAAGGAGAGCGGCTACTTCACGATCATGGGCCGGATCGACGACGTGCTGAACGTGTCGGGCCACCGGCTGGGCACGATGGAGATCGAGTCGGCGCTGGTGTCGCACGAGCTGGTGGCCGAGGCGGCGGTGGTGGGCCGTCCGGACGACACGACGGGCGAGGCGGTGGTGGCGTTCGTCGTGCTGAAGCGTTCGCGTCCGGAAGGCGACGAAGCCGCGGCGCTCGCGAAGACGCTGCGCGACTGGGTCGGCAAGCAGATCGGGCCGATCGCGAAGCCGAAGGACATCCGCTTCGGCGACAACCTGCCGAAGACGCGCTCGGGCAAGATCATGCGGCGCCTGTTGCGCTCGCTCGCGAAGGGCGAGGCGATCACGCAGGATACGTCCACGCTCGAGAATCCGGCCATCCTCGAGCAGTTGAACCGCTCGATGTGACACCGCCCGCCACGGCGGGCGTATCGCTTCACCGCGGTGCCTCGGCACGACCGCAAGCCCGCTCCCGAGCCGGGCTCGCGGCCGCCTTCGCGCCGGCGAGAAGCATCGCCATGCGTTCCCAAACGGCACGGCATGCAGGCGGCTCGCATCGCTTCCGCCATGGAAGTTTTAATTAGTCGTACGTATTACAACACTCACAAAACGGAGACAAACGATGAAGAGCAAGACATGGACGATTTGCGCGGCGCTGCTCGGCGCGGCGGCAAGCACGAATGGTTTCGCGCAGAGCAGCGTCACGCTGTACGGCGATCTCGACGCCGCGTTGCTCTATACGAGCCGATCGCTCGATTCGGCAACCGGCGGCAACGCCGGCCGCCAGTTCGCGCTGACCGACACGGGCATGACGCCGACCAACTTCGGCATCACGGGCACCGAGGATCTCGGCGGCGGGCTGCACGCCAGATTCAAGCTGGAAAGCGGCTTCAACATCACGGACGGCGCGTTCGGCCATTCGAACGGCAACTTCTTCGGCCGCCAGGCGTGGGTCGGGATCGACGGCGGATTCGGCGAAACGAAGGTCGGCCTGCAGTTCTCGCCGTTCGTGCTCGCGATACTCGGATCGGATCCGCGCAACGTCTCGCACTTCGGCGCCGCGCTGGTTCCGTATGTCGACAACGTGCTCGTCACCGGCCTCTTCAACCCGAACGCGATTTCGTACACGAGCCCCACGATCGCCGGGCTGACGGCCAGCGCGATGTTCGGTCTCGGCGGAAAGGCCGGCGACTTCCAGGCAGGGCGCCAGTATTCCGGCAGTCTCACCTATACGAACGGCGGCTTCATGCTCAACGCGGCGCTCTACGACGGCAACGGCGGCACGTCGCCGACGCCGGTGCCGAGCACGGTCGCGTTCGTCGGCCGCACGATCGGCACCGCCTATACGTTCGGGCCGGTGACCGGCAAGGCATCGTTCACGAGCTACAAGGTCGCCGGCTC
This sequence comes from Burkholderia sp. BCC1208, assembly GCF_902833095.1. Taxonomy (NCBI): domain Bacteria; kingdom Pseudomonadati; phylum Pseudomonadota; class Betaproteobacteria; order Burkholderiales; family Burkholderiaceae; genus Burkholderia; species Burkholderia sp. BCC1208. Next base: position 1,974 of record NZ_CADFDY010000015.1, read on the forward strand.
GTTCAGCAACAACGTGTATAGCGCCGGCCTCGACTATCGCGTCACGCCGGCTCTCGACCTGAACACCGGTGCGTGGTACACGACCGACCGCAACGATTCGCACAATCATTCGCTGCTTGCCGCGATCGGCGCCGACTACAGCCTGTCGAAACGAACGGGCCTGTATGCACAGGTTGGCGTGGTCAACAACCACGGTGCGATGAACACGGGCCTCGGCATCACGGGCGGCGCGCTGTACGGGTTGCCGGGCACGACGGTCGGCGTCAACGCCGGCATCCACCACGTGTTCTGACGCAGCGCTTGCGGGCGGGCGCCGCCGCGCGCCGCCCGTCCGGCCCCACATCGGAGCGGCGCCACGGAAACGTGGCGCGAACGCATCCCACCCGGCATCGGTCCGGCCGTCCGGCATGCCGATCTCGATGTTTACCCGACCTCAAGTCCGCGGCCGTGCGGCCGTCAAGTCAGGAACGCACGCACAACATCCGCCGGGAACTCGGCGCGCGTGCCCTCAAGGAGACCCACCAACGTGAACTTCTTCGGAATCGGCCGCGGCCGCCGTTCGTCGCGCGCGCTCGTCGGCGACATCGCCGAACAGGCCGGCAGGCTCGGCATCGAGATCTGCGACGTGTCGGGCCACGTCGAGGAAGTCGCGGCCCGCGTCGCGCGGCAGGCGCAGGTGTGCCATACGCTGCGCGAATCGGCCGCACTCACGCTGCGCGGCAACCACCGGATCGCCGAGACCGCGCAGCAGGTGCGCGACGTCAGCGCGAATGCGTCAAATGCGGTCCGGCAGTCGCAGCAGACGATCGAGGCATCGCTCGCCGACATTCACGGTCTCGTCGAGGGCGTCACCACGATCAGCGACCAGATGGGCGCGCTGCGCGACGCGCTCGATCACGTGCGGGCCGTGTCCGAGGAAATCTCCGTCATCGCGCGACAGACCCACCTGCTCGCGCTGAACGCCGCGATCGAGGCCGCGCGCGCCGGGGAGTCGGGACGCAGCTTCGCGGTCGTCGCGGCCGAGGTCAAGAACCTGTCCGCGAAGACCGGACAGGCGACGGCCCAGATCGAGACGACCCTCGCGCGGCTCGCCGAGCAAACCGAACACCTGATCGCGGAAGGCACCGACAACGCCGCCCGCGCGCATCGCGTGCGCGAGGGCACGCGCACGATCGGCGAGGTCGTGCACGCGACCGGCCACGCGATCACCGAGCTCGCCGGCGAGGCCGAACAGATCGCGTCGCTGACGGACGAGATCGAGGCGCAGTGCCACCGTCTCGACGAGCAGGTGGGCGAGATGGCGTCCGGCGTCGAGCACTCGGCCGACAACTTCTCGCAAGCCAAGGACCGGCTCGGCAATCTGCTCTCCGTTTCCGAGACGCTGATCGAGCTCACGGCCGCGACCGGCATCGAATCGCCCGACACGCGCCTGATCGACACCGCGCAGCGCACGGCCGCCGCGATCAGCAAACTCTTCGAGGAGGCGGTCGGCCGCGGCGATATCGCGCTCGACGCGCTCTTCGACGCGCACTACGAACCGATTCCGGGCACCGACCCGCAGCAGTTCACGACGCGCTTCACCGCGTTCACCGATCGCGTGCTGCCCGCCATCCAGGAGCCGGTGCTCGACATGGACGAGCGCGTCGTCTATTGCGCGAGCTTCGACCGGCAGTGCTACCTGCCGACCCACAACCGGAAGTTTTCGCTGCCCCAGCGCGCGGACGCCGCCTGGAACGCGGCGAATTGCCGGAACCGCCGGATCTACACGGACCGGACGGCGCGCATGTCCGTCTCGCACAGCAAGCCGTTCCTGTTGCAGACCTATCGGCGCGACATGGGCAACGGCCAGTTCGTGCTGATGAAGGACGTGTCCGCGCCGATCGTCGTCGGCGGGCGGCCATGGGGCGTCCTGCGGATCGGCTACAGCGTCTGAACCGGCGCGGGGGCCGCGCCTACTGCTCCAGCCCCACCCCCAGCGGCCGCTGGTCGCTGCGCCCGTGATCGTCGACCACGCGCACCGTATAGCTGCCGGCCGTGCGCGGCTGCCAGAACAGCGCGTCGCCCGGCGCGCTGCGGCCGACATACGCGTCGTTGACGAACCAGTAAAGCGCATGCGCGCTCGCATCGGCGCTCGCGTTGAACGCGATGCGGGTTTCGTCGGCGCTTTTCACGCGCATCGCATACGTACTGCCGCGCAGCGGCGACGTGATGCGCGGCGGATCGCCTTCCACCTGCCCGGCATCGCGGCAATCCGCATTCTGCGGCGGCCGCCGGCGCGGAATGCCGGCCTGCGCGAACACCTGCTGCAAGTCCGACGGCCAGAACTCGAAGACCTCCGTATGGGTGCGCTTGACGTCGTACGGCGGGCAGGCGGCCTTCCCCGTCGCGTCGTCGATCACGACGGGCCGGTGCACGGTGCTCACGCGGATCGGCGACGTGCCCGGGATGAACCACGTCCAGCCCTGCTGCGGGCACCATTCGTTCGGCAGATCGCCGCTCGCGAGACAGACCCGCACGCGCTTCAGGTTCGGCGGCACCGCGCGCGGCGGCTCGACGAGCGGGCGCTCGGCGTTCATCGCATCGACGACCTGAAAGAACAGCGGCGCGGCCGCATCGACACCGACGAACGCGGTATTGGTCGAATTGTCGAAATTGCCCACCCACACGACCAGCACGTACGGGCCGAACACGCCGGCTGTCCACGCGTCGCGGAACGACCACGACGTGCCGGTCTTCCAGTACACGGGCACGCTCGACGGCTGCGCGCCGCTCGTCTCGTCGGGGCGCAGATGCTGGCGCAGCATGTCCATCGTCATGTAGCTCGCTTCGGCGCTCAGCAGGCGCCGGCCGGGCAGCGCCGGTTCGTCCGCGCGCAGCCGCAGCGGCCTGAACTCGCCGCGATTCGCGAGCATTGCATACAGCGCCGCGAGATCCTGCATCGTCACTTCGCCGCCGCCGAGCACGAGCGCGAGCCCGTAGTGCTGCGCGCTCGCGAGCCGGCGCACGCCGGCGTCCTGCAGGAACCGGTACAGGTCGGGCGACTTGAGCTGCGACGCGACCCACACGGCCGGCACGTTGCGGCTGCGATTCAGCGCGTCGGTCGCCGTGATCGGCCCGAGGAAATGACCGTCGAAATTCTCCGGCGCATACGGGCCGAACGACGTCGGCACGTCGCGCAGCACGGTCTGCGGATGCAGCACGCCCTGGTCGAAGCCGAGTGCGTAGATGAACGGCTTGAGCGTCGAGCCCGGCGAGCGCCGCGCAAGCGTGCCGTTCACCTGCCCGTCGATCGTCCGGTCGAAGAAGTTAGCCGAGCCGACCAGCGCCTTCACGCCCATGTCGCGCGTATCGACGAGGATGGCCGCCGCGTTGCGCACGCCGCGCGTATCGTTGCGCGCGACGTAGCGCGAAATCTGCCGTTCGAGCGTGCGTTGCAGATCGAGATCGACGGTCGTCGCGAGCCGCGCGCCGCCGTCGCCGTCGCTATCGGCAGCCGCCGTGCCGCCCGACGTCGTGCGCCACGCGCCGCGCGCGGCGAGCGCCTGGTCGACCGCATGCGGCGCATCGAACGGCAGCGCGGACAGCGGCCGCATCGCGAGCGGCAACGCGAACAACGGCTGAAGCGACGCATCGCCCGGGTGCTTCGTCAGCCAGCGCGCATACAGCCGGTTGCGCGACGCGGCCAGCGCACGGTTGATCTCTTCCTGCCCGCCGCGCACGCGTCGCGCCGGGTCCTGCGGAATCACCGCGAGCGCGAGCGCCTCGGGCAGCGTCAGCGCGTCGGGCATCCGGTCGAAATAGACGACGCTCGCGGTGCCCGCGCCTTCGACGTTGCGGCCGTACGGCGCATCGTTCAGATACGCTTCGAGGATCTGCCGCTTCGAGTAGAAGAGTTCGAGCTGCACCGCGCGTGCGACCTGCTCGAGCTTGCCGGCCGGCGTGCGCGTGTTCAGCTTCCACAGCGAGCGCGCGAGCTGCATCGTCAGCGTCGAGCCGCCCTGCGGATTGCCGCCGCGCACATACGTGATCCATGCGCCGCGCGCGAGCCCGTACGGATTGAAACCCGGATGCCACCGGAACCAGCGGTCCTCGTGCAGCATCACGGCTTCGACGAGCTGCGGCGACATCCGGTCGAGCGGCACCCACAGCCGGTAGCGCTCATCCTTCGCCAGCGTCAGGCGCAGCAACCGGCCGTGCGCGTCCGTCACCGCGACCGATGACGGTTTCCAGTCGCGCAGCGGCGGATGCGGCCACAGCCGGCACGCGGCCAGCGCGCCGAACACGAGCAATGCGCCCGCGAGCCAGTTCTGCCAGCGATGCAGCCAGCGGCCGGCGCCGTGGCGCGCGCGCCGGAGCATGGATGCGTCAACCACGCCCGGTCGCTCGTTGCTTTCGACGTGGCAGGCAACGCCGGCGCCCGCGCATCGTCATCGCACGCGTTCCACCGTCAGCGCCGTGCCGCCCGGCGCCTGCGCCTGCACGCGGCGGTCGTACATCGATTCGCCGTAGGCCGGCGGCGCGATGAAGCGGCCTGCGTTGCTCGCCTTGATCCGGTAGACGAACTCGCGCACGTCGGTCGTCGCGGTGCCGTAGATCACCACGCGATCCTCGCGGATATCCGCGAACTGCGGCTGCCACGTCGAGCCCTTCACGCCGATCGGCGAATGCCACGGCGCATCGGCCGCCGGCGCCGACGCACCGCCGTCTCCGTTGCCGTCTCCGTCCTGCGTATCGGTCACGGGCGGCGGCGCGATCACCGGATCGAAGCCGCCCGGCAGCAGGTCGACGATCGCGACGTTGCCGACGTTCGCCGAACCGGTCGCACGAATCTTCAGATGCACGTCGATCTCCTGGCCGAGCGTGATCTTCGCAAGCGGCTTGCCGTCCGTATCCGTGTAGTCGCGCACGATCTCCAGCCCGTTCTTGATCGCCTTCGTCGACGTGCCGCGGTCGTAGCCCGACTGGCTCGCCACCCACCACGCCGGCAGCGCGCTGGCGTTCACGAAATCGACGCGCGACGCGCCGGCCGCCCACGTGCCCGAGCGCACGAGGTTCGCCTGGATCGACGACACGTCCTTCGGCGCGGCGCCCGCCCGCACTTCATTGATCGCGAGCTGGTCGAGCTGGCCCGCGTTCGATGCCGCATACGCGTCGAGCGCGAGAATCGTCATCGCCGACGACAGCGTGTTGTAACGGTTGTCGACGAGCGGCGCGGCGAGGTTGTCCATCGCGCGCGGCGACAGCTTGCGCACGCGCTCCGGGAAGTGCTTCGCGAGCAGGTACAGCACGCTCGCGTCGCGCGTCAGCGGATCGATGTAGTAGCCCGTCGAGTCATCGCCGTCGGACGCGCGCTTGCGTTCGAGCAACGCCTGCGGGCCCGCGATCAGCGCGGCGGCCTCCTTGTCCTGCTTGAGCAACTGATACGACGCGGCGAGCCACGCCGCCGCGAGATCCTTGTTCCAGTCGTTCGGATAGGCCGCCTGCAGCCGCTTCTGCACGGCCGCGAGGCTGTTGGTCGTCACGTTGCCCTGGCGCGTCAGCAGGTACACCGCGTACGCGCGCTGCCGCAGCAGGTCGAGCGAGCCGAGCGAATCGTTCGCGGCGAGCCGCTGCAGATACGCGTTGCCCGCGTCGAGCATATCCTTCGGCACCGCGACGCCACGGTCGCGCGCATCGAGCAGCACGTGCATCGCATACGCGGACACGAACGGATCGGCATCGGGCGTCGCGCTCCACAGGCCGAAGCCGCCCTGCGCGTTCTGCCGGCCGCGCAACACGCCGAGGAACTGCGCGATCGCGCTCGCGTTGGCCGCATCGGCGCCGGCTTCGGGCGCATGCATCGCGCTCGTCAGCGCGCGCACCGACAGCCATTTCGCCGCGAACACGCGCGGCACGGCCGCGCTCACGATCTGCTCGCTGCAGAAGTGATCGAAGTTGACGAGATACGACGACAACCCTTCGGACAGCACCAGCGGCGCGGTCGAAATGCTCGCGTCGCGCGACGCATACGCGTCGTACATCGACCGCAGGTTCGGCACGCCCGCCTTCTTGCCCGGATCGAGCCGCGCGATGTCGAGCTGCGTGCGGAACGCGGCGGCCGGCCGCACCGACACGTCGACGCGCTGCTGCGCGCCCTTCGCGCCGTAGCGCGCGCCGAACGACAGCGCCCCCGAGCCCAGCGTGTCGGTCGCCCTCACGCGGAACAGCGCGACGCCTTCGTGCTGCGGCGCGAGCGCGACGTTCCGCGTCGCCGGCCCGATCACCTGCAACTGCGGGCCCGTCTTCAGCGTGACCGCGACCGGCACCGGCTGGTTGCCGACGCCCGTCAGGTTGTTCGCGACGCCGACGCTGACGTCGGCCTCGTCGCCCGGCGCGAGCGTCGTCGGCACGTTCGGCGACAGCACGAAATCGCCGCGCACCGTCGTCGCGCTCTCGAACGTGCCGACCAGATCGGGCGACACCGATACGGCCATCACGCGCAGCTTCCCGTTGAAGTAGTCGGGCACCGTGTAGCTCAGGCGCGTCTCGCCGTTCACGTCGACGATCCCCGACCAGTAGACGACCGGCTTGTCGCGCTTGCGCTTGAACGGGTTCAGCTGGCGGCCGATCGCGTCGTCGGCGTCGCCGCCGGGCGCGGCCATCGCCATCAGCTTCTCGAAGTCCGGCAGGATCAGGTCGAGGATCTGCGACGTGCCGACTTCGAGCATCCGCTTGCGGAAGAAGAACTTCAGCGGATCGCCGAGCTTGTAGCGCGCGACCTGCAGGATGCCTTCGTCGACCGCGAACACGACGACCTTCGCGGGCTTCGCCGAATGCACGGTGAAGTTGACGGTGTCGCCCGGCTTCACGAGCGCCGGCGCATCGACGCTCACCGCGTTGCGGCGTGCGTCGAGGTTCACCGAGAACGGCACGACGCCGTAGCTCAGCGGGCTCATGAAGATTTCGTCCGACGACGGATCGCGAATGTATTGCACGTTGATGTAGCCGTTGCCTTCGAAACCGGCCGGCACCGTGATGTGCTGGATCGAGCTCGTCGTGTCCGCGTGGAACCACGCGTGCGCATACACCTTGTCGCGCTCGATCGTGATCAGGCCGCTGCCCGCGTAAGGCGCGCGGATCGCGATCTCCACCTGCTCGCCCGGCTTGAAGTCGTGCTTCGCGAGGCTCACCTGCAGCTCGGCGTTGCGGTCGAGCGAACGCGTGACGTTCGCGGCGCCCGTGACCGAATACTCGATCCGGTTCACCGCGGCGCCATCGGCGCGGCGGATCACGAGCGCATAGCTGCCCGGCTTGTCGGTGCGCAGCGCGTAGTCGAGCCCGGCCGCCGAAATCGACAGCGGCTTCTCGTCGACCGGCACTTCCTTCAGCCGCGAATCGTATTTGTATGCGCCGGAATCCTGTTTGGTCAGCACCGACACGTAACGCTGCTCGACGAGCTGCGCGCGCAGGTCCTTCACGTCGATCGCCTTCGCGCCGGGGTCGATCGCGACGAGCCGCACCGTACGCGGGCTGCCGCGCTTCACGTAGCCGAGATCGTCGACCGACTTGTAGCCGACGAGCCAGTCGTTGTTCGACACGAGCGCCTGCGCGTTCGCGGCGACGTTACGGCCGCCTTCCGCTTCGTACGCCTTCGCCTGGAAGTAGAGCTGGTAGGTCGCGTCCGCGTACTTGTCGAGATCGAGATCGAACTCGGCATGGCCCTTGTCGTCGGTCGTGCTGTCCTGCAGCGTAGTCGTGTAGCCCTCCTTCGCGCGGCGTGCGTCGAAGAAGTGATACCCCTGCCAACTGCGGAACGACGGCCACACGGGGCGCAGCGTCAGCGTCGCCGCCACGCGGCGCTTCTCGGCCGGCGTGCCGAACAGGTTCTGCGCATCGACGATGCCTTTCAGCCCCTTCGGCTTCACCCACCCTTCGACGACCTGCTGCGACAGCTTCGCGTCGACCTTCATCCGGTCGGGCAGGAATTCCTTCACCTGCACCGTCGTGCTGCCGATCGGCTCGGCGCCCGGCTGGCCGTCCTTGACGATGTACAGGTTGACGGTCCACGCACCGGTCGGCGCCGTTTCGGCGGTCGTGTAGCCGAGTTCGGTGAAACCCGTCGCGTCGACGGTCACCGGTTTGCGCTCGACGGTCATCCCGCGCGGATCGACGATCTCCGCCTGCAGCGGCACGCCGGCCGGACTGCGTGCCCAACTGGCCGCGCGCACGATCAGGCCGATGTGGAACGGATCGCCGGGCCGGTACAGGCCGCGATCCGAGAACAGGTACGCGGACAGTTGCCCCTGGCCCGTCGCGTTGCGTTCGCCGTCGACGTCGAAGCGCGAGAAGTCGAGCTGGCGGTCGCGGCCGGCCACCGGCAGGAACGACAGGTCGGTGTCCTTCTTCACGACGTACAGCTGCGGACGCTTCTCGCGGTCGAGCCCCTTGAACGCGGGGAAATGCACGATGCCGTCGGCGCCGGTCGTCTGCGTGAACAGCGCCTGGCCGTTCACCGCGAGCACCGACACGGTTGCGCCCGCAACCGGCTTGCCCGACCGGATCGACTGGATGAACACGTCCTGGCTGCCGTCCAGCGCACGCTTGACCAGCATCCCGAGATCGGTCACGACGATCAGGCGCGTGTCGCCGAGCGCGTTGTCGCCGTCGTCGCCGTTGCCGCTGCTGTCGCCGGAATCGGCGTTGTCGGACTGATCCTGACTGCCGCCGTCGGACGATGCATCGCCGTCCTTCGCATCGTCGGCCTTCTTCTCGGCGGCAGGATCGTACTTCGACAGGTGCAGCAGGAACACGCCGCGCTTGCCGCCCTTCAGGTACTGGCCGAGATCGATGCCTTCGTAATGGGCTTTGCCAGGGTCTCCGGCCGGGAATGCGCGCGTCTGCACGAAGCGCTCGACGATGTGATCCTCGCTGAACGAATACGACAGCTCGGGCCGCGCGTACGTGCCGTTGTTGAAGCTCACGAGATGCTGGATCTGGTCGGGCAGCACGCGGCCGATCTCGATCTTCATGCCCGGCAGGTTGCGCGACACGACCGACAGCCGCTTGCTCCCGCTCATCGACAGCAGCGAGCCGTCGGCCATGAAGCGCAGCAGCTTCGGATAGTCGGGCACCGTGAATACGTTCGTCACCGCCTCGCCGAGCCGATAGCCGCCCGCCGATTTCAAATCGCGCTCGAACCGCACGACGACGCGCTCGCCCGGCGTCGCGTGGTACTTGAAGCTTTGCAGCGTCGCGAAGTCGTCCTCGGTCGGTACGACTTCGAGCGGCAGCGGCTTCGACTGCTTCAGCACCGCGTCGCTGACGTCGGCCAAATTCCATTCGTACGGCGGATCGTCGTCCGGCTGATCAACGCCCGGCTTGCGCTTCGGCAGCACCCACGCCTTCGCGCGCGCGGCCAGCTCGGCGCCGCGCACGCCGTCGGAAGTTTCGGCGACGAGCACCTGCTCGGGCTCGTAGCGCTCGTTGTCGACCAGGGTCGGCGCGATATTGTCGATCGACAGACTGTACAACCCCGGCACGCCGACCGACGCGTGCAGCACGTCCGGCGTGCCGTTGCCGCCGCGCGCACTCTTCACGCCCTTGTCGACGTCGAGCCGCACCGACAGCGGATCCTTCGGAATCTCGAGCGGCTGCGAGTGGACCCACGCGCTCGTCTTCATCTTGTCGTAGTTGACCGTGTAGCGCAGCGGCGACACGGTCTTGCCGTCGCGGCCGACCAGCACGAGGCCGATGCGCTTCTCGAACTCGGCCGGATCGACCGGGTAGTTGAAATGCAACTGCAGCAGCGCCTGCTTCTCCGCCGGATTGTCGGGATTCTGGTAGAACTCGTTGTTGCCGAACGTCGCGGCGAATGCCGGTACGTCGAACGCGAAACGGTCGTCGCGCATCGTCACCTGCGGCGCGAACACCCGATGCACGGCGAAGCGCACCTCGACGTGTGCGCCGACCGGCCAGTCGGCCGCCGGCGTGAAGCGCAGCGTCTTGTCGTCGGCCCACTCCCACGCGCCCTTCAGCGCGGGCGTCATCTCGATGCCGTCGCCGGCCGGCTTGCCGACCCGTTCGATCGGCGCGGCCGATTGCGAGAACGCCACCTCCAGCGGATGCACGGTGATCTTCGGCTTGTCGGTGTCGTCGACCTCGTAGGTCGTGATCGCCGGCGCCTTCACGGTGAAGCCGACGGTTTCGGGCTCCGGCGGCTTGGGGCGATGCTTGAACCAGTAGCCGCCGTAACCGAGCGCGGCCGCGAGCAGCACGATGCCGCCGGCATGCCAGGGGCGGCGGCGCACGGCCGCGGCGGTGACGCCCATCCACGCGGGCGCCGTCCACGACACGTTGCCGACCAGCGGCCGCAGTGCACAGCCGAGCAGCCACCAGACGAAACCCGCCACGCGAATCGGCAGGAGCAGCAGGAAGCGCAGCAAATCCATTTTGTTATTTCCTTGTCAAGGACATGCTGCCAAGCGGCAACCTTCCCCGAATTGTTATGGGTCTGTGACGGCGCGGCCCGGTTGCGCCGTGAATACTTGATATGTTCGACCGGATGCTGGGCGCCATTATCGACCAGACCCGAAACGATGGAAATATCGGCGTGCCGGCGCGCAACGCCGGCCGACCACCAGCCGGGCGGGCGGATTTCGGGGGGCGGCGGGCCGCCGTCCAACCTCTGCACGCGCTCGCGCCGCGTTCGCTAGAATGCGCGGCTCGGCAGGATCGAATCGAAATGAAAGGAAACCGCTTGAAACTCCCGTTCGAATGGCGGATCGGGCTGCGCTACGCGCGCGGCGGCCGGCGCTCGGCCGGCGACGGCTTCGTGTCGTTCATCGCCGGCGCCGCGATGGCCGGCATCGCACTCGGCGTGGCCGCGCTGATCGTCGTGCTGTCGGTGATGAACGGCTTTCGCACCGAGGTGCGCGACCGGATGCTGTCGGTGCTCTCGCACGTGGAAATCTTCTCGCCGTCCGGCTTGATGCCCGACTGGCGGCTGACCGCGCACGAATCGTTGCAGAATGCTGCGGTGCGTGCCGTCGCGCCCTATGTGGACGCGCAGGCGCTGCTGACGAACGCGGGCAACGTGACGGGCGTCGCGCTGCGCGGCATCGATCCCGTGCTCGAGCCGCGCGTGTCCGAGATCGCGCGCAAGCTGAAGACGGGGCGCCTCGACGCGCTCGTGCCGGGCGAGATGGGCATCGTGCTCGGCGCCGCGCTCGCCGACGCGCTGCACGTGACGATCGGCGACCGCGTCACGTTCTTCGCGCCCGGCAATACCGCGCGCCTGGGCGATGCGCTGCCGCGGTTCCGCCAGTTCAACGTGGTCGGCACGTTCGAATCGGGCCACTACCAGTACGACAGCTCGCTCGCGTACATCCACATCCGCGACGCGCGGCAACTGTTCAACGTGCCCGCGCCGACCGGCATCCGGCTGCGCGTCGACGATCTGCAGCGCGCGCCCGACATCGCATTCGCGCTGTCGCGCACGCTGTCGGGCAGCCTCTATATCCGCGACTGGACACGGCAGAATCGCACGTGGTTCGAAGCCGAGCGGCTGCAGAAACGGATGCTGTCGCTGATCCTGATGCTGATCGTCGCGGTCGCCGCGTTCAACCTCGTGTCGTCGCTCGTGATGACGGTCACGCAGAAGCAGGGCGACATCGCGATCCTGCGCACGCTTGGCGCGCCGCCCCGCGCGATCGTGAAGATCTTCGCGATCCAGGGGATGACGATCGGCCTCGCCGGCACGCTGGCGGGCGTCGCGCTCGGCTGCGCGATCGCGGTGAGCATCCCGGTGGTGCTGCCGGCGATCGAGCAGGTGCTCGGCATCCGGTTCCTGACGCCGTCCGTGTATTTCCTCAGCTCGCTGCCGTCGAGGCTCTCGGCGATCGACGTGATCGAGATCGCGGCGGCCGCGTTCCTGATGTCGTGCGTCGCGACGCTGTACCCGAGCTGGCGCGCCGCGCGGGTGCGGCCGGCCGAGGCGCTGCGCGACGAGTAGGCGCGACCGGCGCGGCGTTACGCGATCTCGTGGAAGCCGACGCTGTTGCCGCCGTCCGGCGCGTACGCGGCGAGCACGTCGAAGCCGACGTTGACGAGTTCCACGCGCATGCCGTAGGACTTCTTGCCGGACGAGTCGACGAAAATCGCCGCGCCCGACGACAGCTGGCGTGCCGTGTCCAGCAGCGCAAGCGTACCGCGCGCGCTGCCGGCGGAGGGCGCGATCGTCAGCGTCGTGCCGTCCCGCGTGGTGAAGTGGCCGCCGGGCGGCACGGGCGGCGGGTTGTCCGCCACCGACCGGTTGAGCAGGCTCATGAAGTGAAAGCGCGCATCGGCGCCCTGGCTCGCCGCCGCGCGATCGCCGTCCGTGAACGTGTCGCCGCGCACGGCCGCGCCTTGTGCGGCGATATCGACGGCCTGCTCGTGAAAAGCGCGCGTCGCGAGCACGAGGCCGGCGTTCGCGTTCAGCGTCGACTCGATCCATGCGCGATCGCCGTCCGTCAGCGTCTTCGACACGACCTTGATCCGGCCGTCGTCGGTCATGAAGTCGAATGGTGCATCGGCCAGATCCGGGCGCTTCGCCACGATGTCCTGGAGGCTCGTCGCGAGCGCGTCGGTGACGCCGCGCAGCTTCATCGACAGGTCGCCCACCATCGACAATTGTTTCGTCATCGCCGCCTGCATCGCTTCCGGATCGAGTGCCCGGACGCTGAGCGGCTTATCCTGCGGCGCTCCGGACACGGTCGTGTCCGTCTTCCGGCGCCCGTCGAGCGCCGCCTGCGCCATTTGCGCGAGCGAAAGGCCGCCCGCCGCCGTGACCGGAATCGTCATTGCCCTCTCTCTCGTTTTGAGCCTGTTTTTCACTGCTGTTTTTCACTGTTTACGGATGGATTTCGGGGAAGTTGAGATCGCCCGCCGCCCGCATATCAAAACTTTGTTTGACCCAAACTAAAAAAGTTTGACACGAGCATTTCACTGAGATAACTTTTGCGCAAGCTTCCGGAAAGCAATCCGGCCAGCGTGCCGACTCGCGTCGCGCTTTCCTGCCGTTGCAGCACCGCCGTTCGCAACATTCCCGCCTCATCGCATCGTGCCGTTCCGTTTCATCCGAAACCTGAAGGAAGCTCGGGCATGCCCGCATTTGATTCGCACTCCTGCATTCACAGCGTTCGCAGCGACCCGCTGCACTGACGATTGCCGTTCGGGGCGATGCACTCGCCTCGGTACCCGCCGGATGCGCGCCGCCTGACGCGCACCGGCATCAGACGAGCGTCCCGTACGTCTCGCCCGCCGTTTTTTGATGGTGCAGTTCCGCTTCATCCGACGCAGCACCCGGCCAGGCCGCAGGGGGCGTATCGCGAGCCGGCCGGTTCCAGACAAACACAAGAGACGAGGTCGATTCAATGAACATTCATCGAACCGGAGTGCGGCGCGCATGGCTGCCCGCGCTCGTGGCGGCCGCGACGCTCGCCGCGTGCGGCGGCGGCGACGACGGCGGCAGCGTGGCGGGCGTGTCAGCGCTCGCGCAGGGCCAACAGGCAGGGGCCGCCGCCGCGGCCGATACACCCGATACGCAATCGTTCGGGTCGCACTTTTCGCCGTCCGGCGTCCCGTACGCGAATCCCGCGAGCAACGGGCGCTACAAGCCGGTGATCAGCAACGGCCAGGTGCAGCCGTCGCTGTCGGGCGGCACGATCGAGGAGAACGCGTGGGTCGACACGCCGGTCGATTCCGACGGCGACGGCACGCGCGACCGCATCCACGTGCGCATCGTGCGGCCGTCCGAAACCGCGAACGGCGCGCGCACGCCGGTCATCGTGCTCGCGAGCCCGTATTACGCGGGGCTCGCCGACAGCCCCGACCACGACGTCGACGTCGAACTCGACGGCACGCCGCATCCGGCCGCGGCGGCCGGCGCCGCGGCGTCGGCGTCCACCCGCATCCTGGCCGCCGCGCCGCAGTCGCGGATGCTGCAGCAGGTCGAGGCCGCCGCGGCCGGCCGCTCGTGGATCGAAAGCTACTTCGTGCCGCGCGGCTTCACGATCGTCTACGCGGATTCGCTCGGCACCGCCGGCTCCGACGGCTGCCCGACGATCCTGACGCGCGACGAATCGGTCGCGATGGCATCGGTGATCCGCTGGCTCGGCCGCGATGCGACCGCGAAGGACGCGAGCGGCAAGACGGTCGTCGCGAACTGGTCGACCGGCCACGTCGGCATGTACGGCGTGTCGTACGACGGCACGCTGCCGAAGATGGTCGCGAGCCTGCGCACGCGCGGGCTCGACGCGATCGTGCCGATTGCCGGGCTGTCGAACATGTACGGCTACTACCGCTCGGGCGGCCTCGTGCGCGCGCCGGAAGGCTATCAGGGCGAGGATGTCGACGTGTACATCAAGGCGCTGCTGACGAACGCGCATCCGGAGCGCTGCACGCACCTGATCGACGAAGCGCTGCAGCAGGAAGACCGCAAGACCGGCGACTATTCGCCGTTCTGGGCCGCGCGCGACATTCCGACCGCGTTCGCGGTCGCACCGGCGCTCGTCGCGCAGGGGCTCACCGACGACAACGTGCGCGTCGACCAGTCGACGTCGTGGTATCTGGCGATGCGACGCCAGGGGGTGCCGACCCAGCTGTGGCTACATCGCCTGAAACACACCGATCCAACCCGTGTGCCGGCGATGGCCGACGCATGGACCGCGGAGGTGAACCGGTGGTTCACGCGCTACCTGATCGGTTACGACAACGGCGTCGAGCACGATCCGCGGGCGGTGATCGCGCAGGCGGACGGCACGCTGCTGAAGGAAGCCGACTGGGCCGCGCGGCACGCCACGCCAGTCACGTACTTCGCGGGCGGCGACGGCGCCGGCACCGGCACGCTGCTGCGGCTGCCGAGCGGCGGCCCGCTCGCACGCTTCACCGACGATGCGCGCATTCCCGCGCTCACGCTGGCGAACACGCCGACGGGCGAAAACCGCAGCCGCTTCGAGACGGCCCCGCTGACGGCCGCGACGCGCCTGTCCGGCGCCGCGACCGCGCGCGTCAGGCTGACCTTCACGGGCGTCGCGAACGTGACGGCACTGCTGGTCGACCGCGCGCCGGACGGCACGGCGACGATCGTCACGCGCGCGTGGACCGACCCGCGCAACCGGTTGTCCGAGTGGGTGTCGCAACCCGTGCTGCCCGGCATGCCGTACGACCTGAAGCTGACGTTCATGCCGCGCGACTACAAGCTGGAAGCCGGCCACCGGCTGGGGCTCGTCGTCCTCTCCAGCGACTACGAGGCGACGCTGCGGCCGACGCCCGGCACGGGCCTGACGCTCGATCCGGCCGGCACGTCGGTGACGGTGCCGCTGGCTTCATCGGCGGCGGGCGCCTAGTCGTGCGCCGGCTGCCGGCGTAACGACACCACCTCCCCCGCCTGCATGCGCGTCGATGCGGGCGGGGGAATCGCTGCACGAAGATAGTGCAAGGTCGATCGTCGTGAAATCGTGCCGAGCGACGAGCACGACCCGTTCGGCCGGGTCGATCTCGACGCCGACAAGCCCGCGAACCTGCCGGATTTCTACCGGGTATTCAGCAAACAGGCGGACTGACTCGACGCCGCCGCCCGACGCTCACACCGGCGTCAACACCGGCTGCCCGGCGAAATGCCGCGCCGCATTGTCGAGAAACTGCCGCACCGAACGATCGAGCGCCTCGGGCGACCAGCCGCCCATGTGCGGCGTCAGCACGACGCTGTCGAGCTCCGTCAGCGCACGCGGCGGCTCCGGTTCGCCTTCGTACACGTCGAGCCCCGCGCCCGCGATGCGGCGTTCGCGCAGCGCATCTGCCAAAGCAGCGGTATCGACAACGCTGCCGCGCGACACGTTGACGAGAAAACCGCCGGGGCCGAGCGCGTCGAGCACGGTGCGATCGATCAGGTGCCGCGTGCCCGCGCCGCCCGGCGTCGCGACGATCAGGAAATCGGCCCACCGCGCGAGTGCGTCGATCCGGTCGAAATAGCGGTACGGCCCCGGCTTCTCCGACCGGTTGTGATAGCCGATCTCGATGTCGAAGCCGGCCGCGCGACGCGCGCACTTCTCGCCGATCTTGCCGAGCCCGACGATGCCGAGCTTCTTGCCCGACACGTTCGGCGGCATCGACAGCCCGTCGCGCCACACGCCCGCGCGGGTTGTCGCATCGAGCTGCACGACGTTGCGCACCGCCGCGAGCAGCAGCGCGAACGCGTGATCGGCGACGCAGTCGTCGTTGGTGCCGGCGCCCGTGACCACGGCAATGCCGCGCGCCTTCGCGTGCGCGACATCGATATGCTCGTAGCCCGCGCCGAGCGCGCTGACGAACGTGAGCCGCGGCAGCCGGTCGATCTCGGCGGCGGTCAACCCCGTGCTGCCGTTGGTCAGCACCGCTCGAATCGTGCCGCCGTGTTCGGCGATCGCGCGTTCGCGCTCGTCGGGCGTCGGGGCGTAACGCACGTCGAACGACGCGGCGATCTCGCGATGCGCGTCGCCGCGCAGGGCGATGAGGACCAGCAGCTCGGGCTTCATGTCAGCAAATGTCCGCAGGCGGGGAACGAATTTCAGTGTAACAAGCCCGCATGACGGGTGCGGGTTATCCCCACACCGGCTGTGGACACGCCGCCGCACGCGGTTTGCCAAAGCCGGCTCAGTCAAGTAACTTTCGGCGTACGCCCCCGTCCTGGAGATTGGCCCCGATGAAGCTCGCCCTGCCCGCCCGGATCCTGGGCCTCGCGTTCGCCGCCGCCATCGCGGCGCCCGGCGCGCACGCCGACACGCCCGTCGTGGTGTCGTCGAAGATCGACACCGAAGGCAACCTGCTCGGCAACCTCATTTCGCAGGTGCTGAAGGCCCACGGCATTCCTGTCACCGAAAAGATCGCGCTCGGCACGACGCCGATCGTGCGCAAGGCGCTCACGAGCGGCGAGATCGACATCTACCCCGAATACACGGGCAACGCCGCGTTCTTCTTCAACAAGGCCGACGACCCGGTGTGGAAGAACGCGAGCCAGGGCTACGACACCGCGAAGAAACTCGACTACGCGGCGAACCATCTCGTCTGGCTCGCACCGGCGCCCGCGAACAACACGTGGGGCGTCGCGCTGCTCGCGCCCGTCGCGCAGTCGCAGCACCTGAAGACCTTCTCCGACTTCGGCAAGTGGGTGGCCGGCGGCGGCAAGGTGAAGCTCGCGGCGTCGGCCGAATTCGTGAACAGCGCGTCCGCGCTGCCGTCGTTCGAGAAAGCGTACGGCTTCAAGCTGAAGCCCGAGCAGCTCGTCGTGCTGTCCGGCGGCGACACGGCCGCGACGATCAAGGCCGCCGCGAACCAGACCGACGGCGTGAACGCCGCGATGGTCTACGGCACCGACGGCGGCATCGCCTCGAGCGGCCTCACGGTGCTCGACGACGACAAGCACGTGCAGCCCGTCTACGCGCCGGCGCCGGTGATCCGCGAAGCCGTGCTGAAAACGCATCCGCAAATCGCCGAGTATCTGAAGCCCGTGTTCGCGAGCCTCGACCTGAAGACGCTGCAATCGCTGAATGCCCGCATCCAGCTCAACGGCGAGCCGGCTGGCGGCGTCGCGAAAAGCTACCTGAAATCGAAGGGTTTCGTGAAATGACGGAGGGCGCGGCAGCGTCCGCGCGGCGCGTCACGCTCGACAAGGTCGGCATCCTGATCGGCGTCCTGACGATCGTCGCCGTGTTCGGTCTGTCGTTCGCGGTGCTGCGGCCGAACCGGATCGCGGCCGGCACCGGGCTATCGGTGTTCGCCGCGCTGCCGGCGATGCAGGGCGCGGCGCTCGCCGCGCTATGGACCGTCGGCGCGCTGTGGGCGATGGCGGCGAGCCGTCCCGCGTGGCGGCTCGCGGCCGGGTGCGTGGGGCTCGCGACGCTCGCGTATGCGGTCGGTGCGGCCGCCACGCATGTCGTCGCACCCGACGACATGCTGGCCCGTGTGTCGCCCGACGCCGGCGTCTGGCTGCTACTGTTCGCGTGGGCGGTGCTCATCGCCGACGCGCTCGCGCGCCTCGCGTTCGGCCCGTGGCGGCGCCTCCTCGCGCTCGCCGTCGCGATCGCGGCGGTTTCCGTGCCGCTCGCGAGCGGCTGGTGGGACGGCCTCTCCGTGATGCGCGAATACGCGGTGCGCAGCGACGATTTCTGGCGCGAAGCGATCCGTCACGTGTCGCTCGCGGGCGGCTCGGTCGCCGCCGCGCTCGTCGCGGGCGTGCCGCTCGGCATCGCATGCGCGCGCGTCGCGACGGTGCGCACCGTCGCGATGCCCGTGCTCAATATCGTGCAGACGATCCCCAGCATCGCGATGTACGGGCTGATGATGGCGCCGCTCGGCCTGCTCGCCGCGCACGTGCCGCTCGCCGCCGCACTCGGCATCCGCGGCATCGGCGTCGCGCCGGCCGTGCTCGCGCTGTTCCTCTACTCGCTGCTGCCGATCGCATCGAGCGTCGTGGTCGGCCTCGGACAGGTGCCGCCGCACGTGACCGAAGCGGCGCGCGCGATGGGCATGACACGCGCGCAGCGGCTGCTGCGCGTCGATCTCGTGCTCGCGCTGCCGGTGATCCTGAGCGGCGTGCGCATCGTGCTCGTACAGAACATCGGCCTGACCGCGGTTGCCGCGCTGATCGGCGGCGGCGGATTCGGCACGTTCATCTTCCAGGGGATCGGGCAATCGGCCGCCGATCTCGTGCTGCTCGGCGCGATCCCGACGATCGCGCTCGCACTGACGGCCGCCGTCGTGTTCGAAGCCGCGACGTCGCTCGCGAAGGGGCGTGCAGGATGATCGAGATCGAACGGGTCGGCAAACGCTTCGGCGACGTAGTCGCCGTCGACGACGTATCGCTGACGATGCAGCGCGGCACGATCACCGCGCTCGTCGGCGCATCGGGCAGCGGCAAGTCGACGCTCCTGCGCATGATCAACCGGCTGATCGCGCCGACCAGCGGCACGATCCGCATCGACGGCATCGATACGGCGACCGTTGCACCCGAGCAGCTGCGCCGTGGCATCGGCTACGCGATCCAGGGGCACGGGCTGTTTCCGCACTGGAGCGTCGCGCGCAACATCGCGACCGTGCCGCGCCTGCTCGACTGGCCGGCCGCCCGTATCGACGCGCGCGTGAACGAACTGCTCGACCTGTTCCATCTCGCGCCGGCCGAATTCGCGAGCAAGCTGCCGCACGAACTGTCGGGCGGCCAGCAGCAGCGCGTCGGCGTGGCGCGCGCGCTGGCGGCCGAGCCCGCGATGCTGCTGATGGACGAACCGTTCGGCGCGCTCGATCCGATCATCCGCAACAAGGCGCAGGACGACCTGTTCGCGCTGCAGCGCCGCCTCGGCATCACGGTCGTGATCGTCACGCACGACATCGAGGAAGCGCTGAAGCTCGGCGACACGATCGCGGTGATGGACGGCGGCCGGCTGCTGCAGGTCGCGCCGCCTGCCGAGATTCTCGGCAGGCCGGCAGCGGGTGTCGTCGAGCAGCTCGTCGCGGGCGTCGACCGTCCGCTGCGCCTGCTCGCGCTGACGCCGATCGACGCAGTGGCCGAAGCCGGCCACGCCGACGGCGAGCCGATCGCGGCGACGCGCACGCTGCGCGATGCGGTGTCCGAATTGTTGTGGCGCGGTGTCGATGCGCTACCCGTCGACGATGCAGCCAACGGCAACGCACACGGCCCCCGCCGCATCACGCTCGACGCGATTCGCTCGCACGCGAGGCAGCCCGCATGACGACGCTCGGCAGCGTGCGGCCCAAGCGGTCTTCGCTTCCCGCGTACGTCGCCCGCGCGGCCGCGCTCGCGCTGCTGCTCGTGCTGCTGTTGCGCCCCGCGTGGCTGCAGGGTCTGTTCGCGCCGTTCGCGGACAACGGCGCGCCGGTGATCTACGATCGCGCGAGCCTGCTCGATCTCACGCTCGCGCATCTCGGCACGGTCGCGCTGTCGAGCCTGATCGGCACGATCGTCGCGGTCGCGGCCGGCATCGCGGTCACGCGGCGGTTCGGTGCGGATTTCCTGCCGCTCGCGCGCAGCGTCGTCGATATCGGCCAGACCTTCCCGCCGGTCGCCGTGCTCGCGCTCGCCGTGCCGGCAGTCGGCTTCGGATTGAAACCCGTGCTGATCGCGCTCGTGCTGTACGGGCTCCTGCCGATTTTCGAAAGCACGATCGCGGGGCTCGAGGACGTCCCGCGCGACGTCGTCGACGCCGCGCGCGGGATGGGAATGAGCGGCTGGCAGCAATTGGTGTCCGTCGAGCTGCCGCTCGCGTTCCCGGTGATCGTCAACGGCATCCGCCTCGCGGTCGTGATCAATCTCGGCACCGCGACGATCGGCTCGACGGTCGCCGCGCGCGGGCTCGGCGACGTGATCATCGCGGGCCTGCAGACATCGAACACCGCGTTCGTGCTGCAAGGCGGCGTGATCGTCGGCTTGCTCGCGGTGCTCGTCAGCGACGCCATCGGCGCGATTGCGCGGGTGGCGAGCGCGCGGCGCGCCTAGCATCCGTCACGGAATTTTTCGAAGGAGCCACCATGTCTGTCCTGGACGCCGGCCCGTTTTTTCATGGCACGAAGGCGAATTTGCGGATCGGTGATTTGCTGACAGCGGGCTTCAGATCGAATTATCGGGACGACGTGGTGATGAATCACGTTTATTTCACGGCCCTGCCCAAAGGCGCCGGCCTGGCTGCGGAAATGGCCAAGGGCGACGGCCGGCCGCGCGTCTACATCGTCGAGCCCACCGGGGAATTCGAAAACGACCCCAACGTCACGGACAAGAAATTCCCCGGCAATCCGACGCGATCGTATCGAAGCACACTGCCTTTGAAGATCGTCGGCGAACTCGATAGCTGGGAACCCTACGATCCGGCGTTCATCCAGCAACTCAGAAGCCGAATCGAAACCGGCATCGGCGAGATCATCAACTAGCGATCCGTTCGGCCGATTCGCGAACAAAGCCGGGACGGCGGCCAACGGAACACGCGAGGCAACGACACGCCCACGTACCGTGGGAGGAGTCGCACGACAGGACGAAAGCGCCGGGTCTATCCGGACTCCGATGCGTGTGCGTGCAACGATCGGCTCGTCGGCCCCGCCCGAATCGACACAAGCCTACATCGCGCTTTCATTCGAGCCGGCGCTCGACCATCGGCGACGATTGGCCGATATACTGTGCGCCTCCCATTTCCCCGCATTCCACCATGCGACGACGGTTTCTCTGGCTGATCGTGCTCTCGTTCGGCATCGCGCAACAGGCATGGGCGCAGCAAGCGCCCGCAGTGCCTGCATCCGCGTCCGACGCGCTGGCATCGGCGCCGACTGCCGCCTCCGCGCCGCTCGCGAGCGACAACGATCAGCCGAACGAAGCAAACCGCCGCATCACGTCCTACCTGACGAAGAAATTCGGCGTCGCGAAGGAACGGGCCGCGAAGCTCGCCGATATCGTGAGCGTGACCGCGACGAAATATTCGCTGCCTCCGGCCCTCGTTTACGCGATCATTTCGATCGAATCGCGCTTCCAGGAAAAGGCGCGCGGCCAGCACGGCGCGACCGGGTTGATGCAGGTCGTGCCCGCCGCGCACCGCGGCATGCTGCGCAACGTGAAGGATCTCACCGAGCCGAATGCGAACGTCGAAGCCGGCTCGCGCATTCTGTCGGGCTACGTGAAAGCGGCCGGCGGCAACGTGCAGGCCGGGCTGAAGAGCTACAGCGGCGGATCCAGTGCGTATGCGGCGAAGGTCATGCAGCGGGTCGAATCGTTCCGGTTCGTGCTCGAACCCGAGGACGGCGCGAAAGCCACCACCGATACGAACGCGCACATGGTGCCGGTCAGCGATCCGTCAGGTTCTGCGCCCGCCGCGAACCGCAACGCGAAGTAAGCAATGGGCACTCGCGTTCGCCCTGCCCCGGCCCGACGCTACGCGGCCCGACTGCTCGCCATTGCCGCGCTGTCGGCCCCTGCCGTATCGGCATTCGCTGCCGTTGACTGCGAGCAAGCAGGACTGACGATGGAAGCCGTACGGCGTTGCGTACTCGATCAGCAGCAGCGGCAAGTCGACAGTGCGTACCGGTCGCTTGTTCACAAGCTGCGCCAACGCGACCCTGACGCTGCCGCTCGACTCACGAAATCGCAGACGAGCTGGGCCGGCTTTGCAGACGATACTTGCGACTACGTGAAAGCGGCCAATCCTCGGCAAATGATCGCGGACGACGCATGGATGAACTGCCGGGTCGATTTCGATCAGGCGCGCGTGCGCATCCTGAAGAAGTGGGAAACGGAATTGACGCAGCCGAACTGAACCGCCGCCCCGTACCGTATCGCCCGTCATTCCGGCACGCAACGCGCGCACCGGCGATCGGTGTCGATACGGCATCGGCTCCCCGCATGTCGAAGCAGTACGGCTCGTCAGTCAGATCGCCAATTGTTCTTATATTTCAGGAATAAAAACACCAAAGACCGGCAGCACCTCATTATTCTCATATTTCAGGAACTATAAACGCGTGCGGCGGCACATCCGTGCCGCCGCGCCCGCCGGGTTTGCCGGATCACCTCTCTCGTGCCTTGATCCGGCCCCCTCTGATCAAAGCTGCCCCGCCGCCCCCGTCCACCGCAGGTAATCCCCCCGCGTCCAGTCGAGCGACACGCCCACGCGCTTCGTCCCCGGCCGGATCTTCGGCTTGTACATCGACAGCGTCAGCGATTCCAGCGCCGGCCATTCGCGGAACGACAGCACCGCGAGATCGGCGACGAGCGTCTCCAGCAGCCGCGTATGCGGCTTGTGCGACAGGAACGACGCGACGCGCGCGCAATAGCCGTCGTAATCGATCCACTCGCCCTGCTCGCTCGGCTCGCAGCGATACCCGAGCCGCGCATCGATCACGATCGGCTGCGGCGCTTCATGCTCGTGCGCGTGGATGCCGATCCGCGCGGGCACCTTCAGTTCGTCGACGAACACGCTCCAGCCGCGCCCGCGCAGGCGCGGCGCGTCGATCGCCACGAACGGTTCGTCGAACGGCTTCATGATGCGAGCGGCGCCGCGGCGTCGAGCATGATGCGCACGAAATAGTCGGCGAAGCTGCGACGCAGGACGATCTCGAACGACTCGTCGCCGGTCGGGATCAGCGTGATCGGCGACTTGAAGTAGTGCGACTGCGCGCACTGGCCCGGCTTGAACACGCGCGGATGCAGATCGAGCGGGCAGCCGCGCGCGATCACGTCGCGCACGCGTTCGCCGACGACCTCGACGACCGTGTAGCCGCTACCGACGTCGACGGCCGCCGCATACGAGCCCTGCACGGCCTCCGCCAGCTTCGCTTCGAGCACGCCGGCCTGAACCGGCCCGTTCGACCGCACGAGCCATTCGTCGGGGCCGAGCCACAGCACGTCGTACTCGGCGCCGCGCGCCACCGTGTTCGGCTCCGCGGGCGGCCGGCAGCCGACCACACGCTCGAACGCGGCCACGAATGCCGGGTCGCTCAACTCGCCGCGCACGTTGACGAGATCGAGGAACGGCCGCTCGCGCAGCGCGAATTTCTTCGATGCGCGCGCCTGGTGCGCCTTCAGCACGTCGGCGGCGCCGACGAACGGCGATTCAAGCGTCACGCCGCCCGCACCCGCCACCTGCGTCTGGTTTCTCGTTTCATTCCACATGCTGACGCACCCCTTCGGTATCGTAGAAAACCGGGCTCGAGATCTTCGCGGTGATGCGCTTGCCGTTGGCCAGCGGAATCACGACGCTCTCGCCCATCTTGTTCAGGCCGCCCTTCACCACCGCGAGCGCGATCGAGCGCTTCAGGATCGGGCTGTAGTAGCTCGACGTCACGTGGCCGATCATCGGCGTCGGATCGACCGCCGACACCTGCGTGTCCTTCGCGATGATCTGCGCGCCTTCCGGCAGCACGAACTGTTCGTCTTCGGTCAAGAGGCCGACGAACTGCTTGCGGCCTTCCTTCGCGGTATCCGAGCGCGTCAGCGAGCGCTTGCCGAGGAAGTCCTTCGACTTCGCGACGAGCCCGCCCATCCCGAGGTCGTACGGCGTGATCGAGCCGTCGGTATCCTGGCCGACGATGATGTAGCCCTTCTCCGCGCGCAGCACGTGCATCGTCTCGGTGCCGTACGGCGTGATGTCGAACTCGGCACCGGCCGCCATCAGCGCTTCCCACACCGCGCGGCCCGCATTCGCCGGCACGTTCACTTCGTAGGCCAGCTCGCCCGAGAAGCTGATCCGCATCACACGCGCCTTCGCGCCGGCGACGGTGCCGTTGCGGTAGCTCATGAACGGGAACGCTTCATTGCCGAAATCGATGTCCTGGCACACCTTCTGCACGACCTTGCGGCTCTTCGGGCCGACCACCGCGAACGTCGCCCAGTGATCGGTGACGGACGCGAGCCGCACCTTCAGGTCGGGCCATTCGGTCTGCAGCCAGCGCTCGAGCCACGTCAGCACGCGCGCCGCGCCGCCGGTGGTGGTCGTCATCATGAAATGCTGATCGGCGAGGCGCACGGTCACGCCGTCGTCGAACACCATTCCGTTTTCGTCGAGCATCAACCCGTAGCGGCACTTGCCGATTTCGAGCTTGTTCCACGGGTTCGTGTACATCCAGTTCAGCAGCTTCACCGCATCCGGACCCTGGATGTCGATCTTGCCGAGCGTCGACGCGTCGAGAATGCCGACGCCGTTACGCACCGCGAGGCATTCGCGCTTCACGGCCGCATGGAGATCCTCGCCGTTCTTCGGGAAATACCACGGCCGCTTCCAGTTGCCGACGTCCTCGAACATCGCGCCGTGCTCGACGTGCCATTCGTGCACGGCCGTCTTGCGGATCGGGTCGAGGAAATCGCCCGTCTCGCGGCCCGCGAACGTGCCGAACGACACGGGCGTGTAGTTCGGGCGGAACGTCGTCGTGCCCGTTTCCGGAATCGTCTTGCCGAGCGCGCCCGCGAGGATCGCCATCCCGTTGATGTTGCCGAGCTTGCCCTGGTCGGTGCCGAAGCCCATCGCCGTATAGCGCTTCACGTGCTCGACCGACTCGAAGCCTTCGCGCGCGGCGAGCAGAATGTCGGCGGCCGCCACGTCGTTCTGGAAGTCGACGAACTGCTTCGGTCCGCGCGCGGCCGCCTCGCGGCTGCCGACGAGCCACAACGGCTGCAGCGCGCCTTCGACGGCTTCGGCGACCTGCGGAGCGGCCGGACGCTGCGCGGCCGTGAAGCCCGCGGCCTTCGCCGCTTCCACGCCCGCATCGACCGCGAGCCGCAGCGCACGGGCCAGCCCGAATTCGCCGGCCGCCGCACCGATGCTCGCCTCCGCCTGCACGGGCTTGCCCGGCAGGAAGCACGCCTTTTCGTCGTTCCAGCACGCCTTGCCGCCCGATTGCGCGAACAGGTGCAGCACCGGGCTGAAGCCGCCCGACATCGCGACGAGGTCGCACGGCAGCGTCTGCAGCTTGCCGCCGGTCTGGCCGTTCGAGTAGGACGCGACGTCGACCGACGATACGCGCCACTTGCCCGATGCGGCCGTGACGACCGCGCCGCTCATCACCGTCACGCCCTGCCGCTTGGCCGCGGCCGGCAGCGCGCCGTTCGACGACGCGCGCGAATCGACGACCGTCACCTTCGCCCCGCACGCCTTCAGGTCGAGCGCGGTCTGGTATGCACGGTCGTTGTTCGTGAACACGACCGCGTTGCGGCCCGGCAGCACGCCGAAGCGATGCACGTAGGTGGATACCGCACCCGCCAGCATCACGCCCGGCAGGTCGTTGTTGCCGAATACGATCGGCCGCTCGTGCGCGCCGGTCGCGAGAATCACGCGCTTCGCGCGGACCTTCCACAGCAGCTCGCGCGTGCCCTTGCGCATCGACACCGGCAGGTGATCGGTCAGGCGCTGCGTGACCGTCACGAGGTTGTGGTCCTGATAGCCGAACGCGGTGCTGCGCGACAGGATCGTCACGTCGGGCAGCTTGCGCAGCTCCGCCTCGATCTTCTCGACCCATTGCAGCGCGGGCTTCGCGTCGATCTCCGCGCGGCACGACAGCAGGCTGCCGCCGAGTTCGCGCTGGTCGTCGACGAGGATCACGCGCGCGCCGGCCGTGGCGGCCGCATGCGCGGCGGCGAGGCCCGACGGGCCACCGCCGACCACGAGCACGTCGCAGTGCGCGTAGCACTTGTCGTAGCGATCGGCGTCGAGCACTTCGGGCGCCTTGCCGAGGCCGGCCGCTTCGCGGATCTTCTCTTCGTACTTCGGCCACATGTTGCGCGGCCACATGAACGTCTTGTAGTAGAACCCGGCCGGCATGAAGCGCGAGAACTTCTGGTTGATCGCGTACTTGTCGTTCTCGAGCGTGGGCTCGGCGTTCACGCTCGTCGCGACGAGCCCCTGGTACAGCTCGATTTCGGTCGCGCGGGCGTTCGGCACGGTGTACGGGCCGGACTCGAGCTGCACGACGGCATTCGGTTCCGCCACATCCGCCGTCACGATCCCGCGCGGACGGTGGTACTTGAAGCTGCGCGCGACGAAATGCACGCCGTTCGCGAGCAGCGCGGACGCGAGCGTGTCGCCCTGGAAGCCCTGGTACGTGCGGCCGTTGAACGTGAACGTCAACGGAATCGCGCGATTGATCCGGCCACCGGTGCCGAGGCGGTCTTTCTGGCTCATTTGCTCGTACCCTCTTCGTGTGCGTTACCGGCAGCCGCGCCGCTGATGGCAGCCCTGCCGAACTTTTCGTAGCCCTTGATATCGTAGGTCACCGTATCGCGCGTGACCTTGAACCAGCGGCGGCAGCCCTGCGTGTGCAGCCACTGCTCCTTGTGCAGCCCACGCTTGTTCTCGCGCATGAACACGTATTCGCCCCATTCGCGGTCGGTCATGTTCTCGTTCGCCACCGGGCGCACGATGTCGGCTTCACCGCCGCATGAGAACTCGGATTCGGCGCGCGGCCCGCACCACGGACATTCGATCAGCAACATGTTTCTTTCTCCAATGGTGGTCAGTGCGCGACGGCGGCAGCGCCGTGCTCGTCGATCAGATGGCCCGTATAGAAGCGGTCGAGCGCGAACGGCGCGTTCAGCGGATGCGGTTCGTCGCGGGCGATCGTGTGCGCGAACACCCAGCCCGAGCCGGGCGTCGCCTTGAAGCCGCCGGTGCCCCAGCCGCAGTTGAAATAGAGGCCCTTCACGTCGGTCTTGGTGATGATCGGGCACGCGTCCGGCGACACGTCGACGATGCCGCCCCACTGGCGGTTCATCCGCACGCGCGAGAACACCGGGAACATCTCGACGATCGCCTGCAGCGTGCTTTCGATGATGTGGAAGCTGCCGCGCTGGCCGAAGCCCGTGTACTGGTCGATACCGGCGCCGATCACGAGATCGCCCTTGTCGGACTGGCTGATGTACGCGTGCACCGCGTTCGACATGATCACCGAGTTCACCACCGGCTTGATCGGCTCGGACACCAGCGCCTGCAGCGGGTGGCTTTCGATCGGCAGACGCACGCCGGCCATGTCGGCGAGCGTCGTCGTGTTGCCGGCGGCCACCACCGCGACCTTCTTCGCCTTGATGAAACCCTTCACCGTGTCGACGCCGACCACCGCGCCGCCTTCGCGGCGAATGCCCGTCACCTGGCAGTTCTGGATGATGTCGACGCCGGCGCGGTCCGCGCCGCGAGCGAAGCCCCAGGCCACCGCATCGTGACGCGCGACGCCCGCGCGGCGCTGGATCGATGCGCCGAGCACCGGGTAGCGGCTGTTCAGGTTGATCGTCGGCTCGATTTCCTTGATCTGCGCGGGCGTCAGGAATTCGGCGTCGACGCCGTTCAGCCGGTTCGCGTTCACGCGGCGCTCGGTGTCACGCACGTCCTGCAGCGTGTGCGCGAGGTTCATCACGCCGCGCTGGCTGAACATCACGTTGTAGTTCAGATCCTGCGACAGCCCTTCCCACAGCTTCATCGCCTTCTCGTACAGCGCGGCCGATTCGTCCCACAGGTAGTTCGAGCGCACGATCGTCGTGTTGCGCGCGGTGTTGCCGCCGCCGATCCAGCCCTTCTCCAGGATCGCGACGTTCGTGATCCCGTGCTCCTTCGCGAGGTAGTACGCGGTCGCGAGGCCGTGGCCGCCGCCGCCGACGATCACGACGTCGTATTCCTTCTTCGGCTCCGGGCTCTTCCACTGCTTTTCCCAGTTCTCGTGATACGAGAGGCCGTTGCGGAACAGGCTGAATATCGAGTAGCGGCTCATGTTTGGATCCTTCGTTAGCATTCGATGACGTTCACGGCGAGGCCGCCGCGCGACGTTTCCTTGTATTTCGTCTTCATGTCGGCGCCGGTTTCGCGCATCGTCTTGATCACGGAATCGAGCGATACGTAGTGCTGGCCGTTGCCCTTGAGCGCCATGCGCGACGCGTTCAGCGCCTTGATCGCGCCCATCGCGTTGCGCTCGATGCACGGGATCTGCACGAGCCCGCCCACGGGATCGCAGGTCATCCCGAGGTTGTGCTCCATGCCGATCTCGGCCGCGTTCTCGACCTGGTCGGGCGTGCCGCCCATCACGGCGGCGAGCGCGGCGGCGGCCATCGAGCACGCGACGCCCACTTCGCCCTGGCAACCGACTTCCGCGCCGGAAATCGACGCGGTTTCCTTGTAGATGATCCCGATCGCCGCGGCCGTCAGCAGGAATTCGACGATGCCGGCTTCGTTCGAGCCCGGCACGAACTTCACGTAGTAGTGCAGCACCGCGGGAATCACGCCGGCCGCGCCGTTGGTCGGCGCGGTGACCACCCGGCCGCCGGCCGCGTTCTCTTCGTTCACGGCCATCGCATACAGGTTGACCCAGTCGAGCATCGACAGCGGGTCGCGCAGCGACTCTTCCGAACGCGCGCGCAGGTGGCCGTTCATTTCGGCCGCGCGGCGCTTCACGCGCATCGGGCCCGGCAGCTCGCCCTCGACCTTGCAGCCGCGCTCGACGCACGCGGCCATCGTGCGCCAGATCGCGAGCAGCCCGGCGCGCACTTCGTCGGCCGGCCGCAGCGCGGATTCGTTGCGCAGCATCAGCTCGGCGATCGACAGCCCATGTTCGCGGCACTGGCGCATCAGGTCGTCGCCGGTGCGGAACGGATACGGCACCTCGACCGCCGCGCGCACGCCGTTCACGCGATCGCCGTCGCGGTTCACGACGAAGCCGCCGCCGACCGAGTAATACTCTTTCTCGACGAGCAGCTGGCCGTGTTCGTCGAATGCCTGGAAGCGCATCCCGTTCGGATGCACGATGCCCGTGCCGCTCATCAGCTTGCGATAGAAGCCGATGTGTTCCTTTTCGTCGAAGCGCACCGTCTGCTTGCCGAGCAGCGTCAGCGTCTTCTCCGCGCGGATCGCGGCGAGCCGCGGCTCGATCAGGTCGGGATCGATCGTGTCGGGCAGATGGCCCTCGAGGCCGAGCAGCACGGCCTTGTCGGTGCCGTGACCCTTGCCGGTCGCGCCGAGCGAGCCGTACAGCTCGACCCGCACGCGGCGCACGAAGCCGAGCAGGTTCGCGTCCTCGACGTGCGACGCGAAGCGGCACGCGGCGATCATCGGGCCGACCGTATGGGAACTGGACGGGCCGATGCCGATCTTGAACAGGTCGAACGCGCTGACGTTCATCTGGCTTCCTTTGGGTTGCATGCGTGAAATGTCGTTGGGCCTCAGTACATCAGGGCGTAAAATCGGCCGATAGAACAAAAACGGCATCGGCGTGGGATAGCGCCGCCAAGCGCCGCGCCGGCCGCCCGGAAAGTGCGTTTTGGCGATGGTTCGCGACGAAAAACCACAAGTCCGGCCGCGGCCGATCGGCGACGCTGGCTGCATCCGTGCCGCCCCGGCAGCCGTAGCCCGCAAACAGAGTGAAACGAGTGAGACCGCCTGCCCGGCGTGACGAGATTGGCCGCGATGACCCCCGACGTACCCGCTTCCCCCCTCGCAGAACCCGCGCCGCGGCGCATCCGCTTCGGCATCGTGCTGCTGCCGAACTTCACGCTGACGGCCTTCTCGGGCTTCGTCGACATGCTGCGGCTGTCGGCCGACGACGGCGACTACAGCAAGCCCGTGCGCTGCGCATGGAGCGTGATCGGCGAGACGCTCGCGCCGGTGCGCGCGAGTTGCGGGATCCAGATCACGCCGTGGGAGACGTTCGACGCGGCCGAGCCGTTCGACTATGTGGTGGTGGTGGGCGGGCTGCTGCATTCGGGGCCGCAGGCCGGCCCTGAAACGCTCGACGTCATCCGCCGCGCGGCGGCAGGCGGCGCGACGGTCGTCGGTATCTGCACCGGCGTGTTCACGCTGATGCGCGCCGGCGTGCTCGACGGCTACCGCACCTGCGTGAGCTGGTTCCATTACTGGGATTTCATCGAGCGCTTTCCGTCCGCC
Organism: Burkholderia sp. BCC1208; assembly: GCF_902833095.1. Taxonomy (NCBI): domain Bacteria; kingdom Pseudomonadati; phylum Pseudomonadota; class Betaproteobacteria; order Burkholderiales; family Burkholderiaceae; genus Burkholderia; species Burkholderia sp. BCC1208. Next base: position 32,369 of record NZ_CADFDY010000015.1, read on the forward strand.
GATCCCGACCTGCTGATCGCCGACCGGCTGTTCGTGATCGACCGCCGCCGGATCACGTGTTCGGGCGGCCGCGCGTCGATCGACGTCGCCGCCGCGATCCTGCTGCGCCATTTCGATCACGCCACCGTGCAGAAGGCGCTGCGCATCCTGCTCGTCGGCGAGATGCAGAAAGGCAACGCGCCGCAGCCGCATCCGCCGGGCCTCGAACCGGCGACGCATCCGAAGGTCAAGCGCGCGATTCTTCTGATGGAACAGCACGTGGGGCGTACGCTGCCGCTCGATGAACTCGCGTGCAAGCTCGACCTGTCGACGCGGCAGCTCGAACGGCTCTTCAAGGCCGAGACCGGCAAGAGCCCGCAGGCATTCGCGAAACAGGTGCGGCTGCGCACGGCCGCCTGGCTGCTGACGAGTTCGGACCGCACGGTCGCCGATATCGCGTCGAGTTGCGGGTTCGCCGATGCGTCGCACCTCGGGCGCGAATTCCGCAAGCAGTTCGGCGTGCCGCCGGCGACGTATCGCGAGCGCGGCGGCGACGTGGCCGAAGTCGCCGCGACGCCCGATGCGTCGGCCGACGCCGTCGAGGACGTCGCCGACTGACGTCCCCCGGGGCGCCCGCCCCTTTCCCGACCCATTGCGGAACCGCACACGTTCGCCTCGGTTTCGACGCTTTTGGAACCGGTTCCAGTCAATTTGGTCGACGTTGCTTGCCGTAAACGAGGGTTATCCCGGATGCTGATGTGTGTTCAAATTTGTATGATGACCACATCACCTTACAAACCTGAGCATCATGTTCGAGAAAATTCCGGCCCGCGCGATGAGCGACCATGTCGCGCAGCAACTGCTCAAGCAGATCGAAGTGGGCAGCTTCTCGGCCACCGGCAAGCTGCCGACCGAGGCCGTGCTCGCGCAGGAATTCGGCGTCAGCCGCACCGTGATCCGCGAGGCGATCTCGCGGCTGAAGAACGAAGGCGTGGTCGAGCCGCGCCAGGGCAGCGGCGTGTTCGTGAACCAGCACGGCGCGATCCGGCCGCTGCGGATCGACTACGCGGAAGCCGTCGAGGCGAGTTCGCTGCCGCACCTGCTCGCGGTGCGCCGCGCGATCGAGGCTGAAGTCGCGGCCGAAGCCGCGCTGCACCACACCGCCGACGACATGGCCGACATCGACGACGCGCTGCGCAAGATCGACGAAGCGGCGGCCGAAGGGCGCGACGGCGTCGCGGAAGACGTCGCGTTCCACCGCACGATCGCGGCCGTCACCGGCAACCCGTATTTCCTGAAGACGCTGCAGTTCCTGAACCAGTACCTCGAAGCCGGCGTGAAGGTCACGCGGGGCAACGAAGCGACGCGCGACGATTTCTCGCGGCAGGTGCGCGAGGAACACGCGGCGATCGCCGACGCGATTCGCGCGCGCGATCCGATGGCCGCCCGCAACGCGGCGCGCACGCACATGTACAACGCCGCTCGCCGCCTCGCGGAAGCCGGCATCTGCTGAAGCCGGCGGCGCCTGCCGAGCCGGGCGCCGCCGTTGTCCGGAACCTCTCCCGAATCAATCAAGGTTGACCATGTCACGAAATGTTGGAGTCATCGGCCTCGGCGCGATGGGCCTCGGCGTCGCACGCTCGCTGCTGCGCGCCGGCCTGTGCGTACATGCATGCGACGTGCGCGACACCGTGCTGCAGGCGTTCGCCGCCGAAGGCGGCATCGCGTGCGCGACGCCGGCCGAACTCGGCGCGCGGTGCGACGTCGTCGTCACGCTCGTCGTCAATGCCGCGCAAACGGAAACGGTGCTGTTCGGCGAACACGGTGCGGTCGCGGCGATGAAGCCGGGCGGCGTCGTGATCGCGAGCGCGACCGTCGCGCCCGAATTCGCGGTCGCGCTCGGCGCACGCATCGAAGCGGCCGGCCTGCAGATGCTCGACGCGCCCGTGTCGGGCGGCGCCGCGCGCGCGGCCTCCGGCGAGATGACGATGATGACGTCCGGCCCGGCCGCCGCCTATGCGGGCTGCGAGGACGTGCTCGCCGCGATCGCCGGCAAGGTGTACCGCCTCGGCGACGCACACGGCATCGGCTCGAAAGTGAAGATCATCAACCAGTTGCTGGCCGGCGTGCATATCGCGGCGGCGGCCGAGGCGATGGCGCTCGGCCTGCGCGAAGGCGTCGATGCCGATGCGCTGTACGACGTGATCACGCACAGCGCCGGCAATTCGTGGATGTTCGAGAACCGCGTGCCGCACATCCTGAACGGCGACTACACGCCGCTGTCGGCCGTCGACATCTTCGTGAAGGATCTCGGCCTCGTGCTCGATACCGCGCGCCGCAGCAAATTCCCGCTGCCCCTGTCGGCCACCGCGCATCAGATGTTCATGAGCGCGTCGAGCGCCGGCCACGGCGGCGAGGACGATTCCGCCGTGATCAAGACTTTCCCCGGCATCACGCTGCCGCCCGCCCGCTGATTCGAACGACGTTCCCGCCATGACCGCTTCCGTTTCCCGTCCCCTGCTCGGCTGCATCGCCGACGATTTCACCGGCGCGACCGATCTCGCGAACATGCTCGTCAAGAGCGGCATGCGCACCGTGCAAACGATCGGCGTGCCCGCCGATGGCGCGGCTGCCGACACGATCGTCGACGCCGACGCGATCGTCGTCGCGCTGAAGTCGCGCACGATTCCCGCCGCCGACGCCGTCGCGCAATCGCTCGCCGCGTATGAATGGTTGCGCGCGCAAGGGTGCCGCCAGTTCTTCTTCAAGTACTGCTCGACGTTCGATTCGACCGACGCAGGCAACATCGGGCCGGTGGCCGACGCGCTGCTCGATGCGGCCGGCGGCGATTTCACGATCGCGTGCCCGGCGTTCCCCGAGAACGGCCGCACGATCTATCGCGGCCACCTGTTCGTCGGCGACGTGCTGCTGAACGAATCGGGGATGGAGAATCATCCGCTCACGCCGATGAAGGATGCGAACCTCGTGCGCGTGCTCCAGCAGCAGACGAAGTCGCCGGTCGGCCTGATCCGCTACGACACGATCGCGCTCGGCGCGGCCGCGGTGCGCGCGCGGATCGACCAGTTGCGCGCGGAAGGTGCGCGTTTCGCGATCGCCGATGCGCTGTCGGACCGCGACCTCTACGTACTCGGCGAAGCGTGCGCGGGCCTGCCGCTCGTCACCGGCGGCTCGGGCATCGCGCTCGGCCTGCCCGCGAATTTCCGCCGCGCGGAGCAACTGCCCGAGCGCGACAACGCGGCGTCGCTGCCGCGCATCGACGGCTTGTCGGCCGTGCTCGCCGGCAGCGCGTCGAAGGCGACCAACGCGCAGGTCGCCGCATGGCGTGCCACGCGGCCGAGCTTCCGCATCGATCCGCTCGCGGCGTCGCGCGGCGAGCCCGTCGTCGATGAAGCGCTTGCCTTCGCGCGTTCGCACCTGCCCCAACCCGTGCTGATCTATGCAACGGCCACGCCCGACGAAGTGAAGGCCGTGCAGCAGGCGCTCGGCGTCGACGCAGCCGGCCATCTCGTCGAAAGCACGCTCGCGGCGATCGCGCGCGGGCTGCGCGAACTCGGCGTGCGCAAGTTCGTCGTCGCGGGCGGCGAGACGTCCGGCGCGGTCGTGCAGGCGCTCGACGTGAAGTCGCTGCAGATCGGTGCGCAGATCGATCCGGGCGTGCCGGCCACGGCCACCGTCGACGCCCAGCCGCTCGGCCTCGCGCTGAAATCCGGCAACTTCGGCGCGACGGACTTTTTCGACAAGGCGCTGCGCGCGCTGGACGGAGCCGCACGATGAGCCACGAAGCAAAACTGCGCGAAGAGATCTGCGTGGTCGGCGCGAGCCTGTATGCGCGCGGCCATGCGGTCGGCAGCGCCGGCAACATCAGCGCGCGTCTCGCGGACGGCTGGCTGATCACGCCGACCGACGCATGCCTCGGCCGGCTCGATCCGAACGACATCGCGAAAGTCGGCACCGATGGCCAGCCCGTCTCGGGCGGCAAGCCGTCGAAGACGCTCGCGCTGCATCGCGGCATCTACGCGCGCAACGCAGAGGCAAACGGCGTCGTCCACACGCACTCGACGCATCTCGTCGCATTGACGCTCGCGGGCGTGTGGCGCGACACCGACGTGCTGCCGCCGATCACGCCGTACTACGTGATGAAGGTCGGCCACATTCCGCTGATTCGTTACCGCCGCCCCGGCGACCCGGCCGTCGCGGCCGAAGTCGCGGCGCTCGCCGCCCAGGTGCGCGGCGTGCTGCTCGATCGCCTCGGCCCCGTGATGTGGGGGCCGTCGGTGTCGCACGCGTCGTACGCACTCGAGGAGCTCGAGGAAACGGCGCGGCTGTGGCTGATGACGCAGCCGAAGCCCGAGCCGCTGTCCGACGCGGCACTCGACGAACTGCGCCAGACCTTCGGCGCGCGCTGGTAACGCGGCGCGCACCCGTACCGATTCACATGCTCGCCGTGTGCGCGGGCCCTTCCGTCAGCACACACATACGATCCGGCGGCCTACGCGCCGCCGGCACACGACGTCCTTGGAGACACGACGATGACTGCTCTCGACGCGGCCGCAAGCCGCTCGCCCGCCGCGGCCGCCCAGTCGGGCGAACTCGACCGCACCTACAAGAAAGTGTTCTGGCGCATCGTGCCGTTCCTGATGCTCTGCTACGTGGTCGCGTATCTCGACCGCGTGAACGTCGGCTTCGCCAAGCTGCAGATGTCGCAGGATCTCGCGTTCAGCGAAACCGTGTTCGGGCTCGGCGCGGGGATTTTCTTCCTCGGCTACTTCCTGTTCGAACTGCCGAGCAACATGCTGATGCACCGCCTCGGCGCGCGCATCTGGATCGCGCGGATCATGATCACGTGGGGCCTGCTGTCCGCGCTGTTCGCGTTCGTGAAGACGCCGACGCAGTTCTACGTGCTGCGCTTCCTGCTCGGCCTCGCGGAAGCCGGCTTCTATCCGGGCGTGATCCTGTACCTCACGTACTGGTTCCCGTCCCATCGCCGCGCGAAGATCATCGCGGTGTTCATGTCCGCGATTCCGGTGTCGGGCATCTTCGGCAACCCGCTGTCGGGCTGGATCATGGAGCGCTTCCACGGCGGCTCGGGTTTCCACGGCTGGCAATGGATGTTCATGATCGAGGCCGTGCCGGCCGTGCTCGTCGGCATCGCGACGATCCTGTATCTCGACAACAGCATCCGCGGCGCGAAGTGGCTCGACGAGCGCGAGAAGCAACTGCTCGAGGACGAAATCGCCGCGCAGCCGCAGGAACAGCAGAAACACGGTCATTCGCTGAAGGCCGTGTTCTCGGACCCGCGCATGTGGTGGATGTCGCTGATCTACTTCGCGTTCGTCACCGGCCAGTACGGGCTCACGTTCTGGATGCCGACGCTCGTGAAATCGACCGGCATCACCGATACGCTGCAGATCGGCCTGCTGTCGGCGATTCCGTTCGTCGTCGCGATCGTCGTGATGAACCTGTTCGGCCACAGCGCGGACAAGCGCCGCGAACGCCGCTGGCACCTGATCGTGCCGGCGCTGATGGGCGCGCTCGGGTTTGCGGTCGCCGCGTCGTACTCGCACAATACGGCCGTGTCGATCGTGTTCCTGTCGCTCGCGGCGGGCGGCGTGCTGACCTGCGCCCCGCTGTTCTGGTCGCTGCCGACCGCGTTCCTCGCGGGCTCCGCGGCCGCGGCCGGGATCGCGATCATCAACTCGGTCGGCAACCTCGCCGGTTTCGCGAGCCCGTACGTGATCGGCTACCTGAAGGACGTCACGCACAGCACGTCGTCGGGCATGTACGTGCTGGCCGCGATGCTCGTGATCGGCGCGATCGCCGTGTGGCTCACGCCCGCGAAACTCGTGAACCGCTGATCCGCCGCCGGCCGATTCATCATTCGACGCGGGAGCGCACGGCGCCCCGCCCCATTCATTCACAGGATCTGCTGCCATGCCACGCTTCGCCGCCAACCTCTCGATGATGTACACCGAGCACGCGTTTCTCGAACGCTTCGCCGCTGCCGCTCACGACGGCTTCAAGGCCGTCGAGTACTTGTTCCCGTACGACTTCGCCGCCGAGGAGATCCGCGCGCGTCTCGACGCACACGGCCTCGAACAGGCGCTGTTCAACGCGCCGCCGGGCGACTGGGCCGCGGGCGAACGCGGCATCGCATCGCTGCCCGGCCGCGAGGACGAGTTCCGCCGCGGCATCGACCAAGCGCTCGACTATGCACGCGTGATCGGCAACAAAAAGCTGCACGTGATGGCCGGCATGGTGCCATCCGGCGCCGATCGCGCGCGCCATCGCGACACCTATCTGTCGAACCTGCGGCATGCGGCGCAAGCGGGCGCCGCGCACGGCATCACGATCCTGATCGAGCCGATCAACCAGCGCGACATGCCCGGCTATTTCCTGAGTCGCCAGGACGACGCGCAGGCGATCCGTGCGGAAGTCGGCGCGCCGAACCTGAAGGTGCAGTTCGACTGCTACCACTGCCAGATCGTCGAAGGCGATCTCGCGATGAAACTCGAGCGCGATTTCGCGGGCATCGGCCATATCCAGATCGCGGGCGTGCCGGAACGCCACGAGCCGGATGTCGGCGAACTCAACTACCCGTACCTGTTCGCGCTGATCGACGCGCTCGGCTACGACGGCTGGATCGGCTGCGAATATCGGCCGAAGGCCGGCACGTCCGAAGGCCTCGGCTGGCTCGAGCCGTACCTGTAATCCGAATTTCCAAGAGGCAAAGAACATGAAAGTACTGATCACCGGCGGCGCCGGCTTTCTCGGCCAGCGTCTCGCGCGCAAGCTGCTCGAGCGCGGCGAACTGACCGGCCCCGACGGCCGGACGGAGAAGATCGACGAACTGGTGCTGCTCGACGTCGTCCAGGGCAGCGATTTCGGCGATGCACGCGTGACGTCGATCGTCGGCGACATCGCCGATCGCGCGGTGCTCGAAAGCGCGATCGACACGCGCACGGGCGCGATCTTCCACCTCGCGGCGATCGTCAGCGGGCAGGCCGAAGCCGATTTCGATCTCGGCATGCGGATCAACCTCGACGCATCGCGCACGCTGCTCGAAGTGTGCCGTGCGCGCGGCCACCAGCCGCGCGTCGTGTTCACGAGCTCCGTCGCGGTGTACGGCGGCGCGCTGCCCGACGTGGTGCAGGACGACACCGCGCTGAACCCGCAATCGTCGTACGGCGCCGAGAAGGCGATCGCCGAACTGCTGCTGTGCGACTACGCGCGGCGCGGCTTCGTCGACGGCCGCGTGCTGCGGCTGCCCACCATCAGCGTGCGGCCCGGCCGCCCGAACGCGGCCGCGTCGTCGTTCGCGAGCGGCATCATCCGCGAGCCGCTGAACGGCGAGGAAAGCGTGTGCCCGGTGCCCGGCTCGACGCGGCTGTGGCTGCTGTCGCCACGCGGCGCGATCGACGCGCTCGTCGCCGGTTGCGAGATCGACGGCGCGAAGCTCGGCAACAAGCGCGTGATCAACCTGCCGGGGCTGTCGGTGTCGGTCGACGAGATGATCGCGGCGCTGCGCGAAGTCGCGGGCGACGAGGTCGTCAAGCTGATCCGCCATGCGCCCGACGAACGCGTCGAGAAGATCGTCGGCAGTTGGCCGGGCCGCTGGGATACGTCGCGTGCGCAAGCGCTCGGGCTGACGGGCGACACGTCGTTCGCGGACGTGATCCGCAGCCATATCGCCGACGAGCGGCACTGAATCCCGCCGCGTCGCGTCGGGCCGCGTCAGCGCGGCCCGGCGGATTCCCGGGCAGGCAACGGCGCGCGTTTCGTTTCACCCGGCCGGTTCGCCGAACCCGCCGCCCACTGCCATGCGAGCAGCCCCGGCAGATAGAACAGCAGGTCGCGCACGCGGCGCGCGCCGGCCAGCGCGAGACAGGTCGGCGGGTCGAACCCGAGCAGCCCGCCGATCAGCACGAACCCGCCCTCCTGCACCCCCAGGCCGCCCGGCATCAGGAACGCGATGCTGCTCACGAGCTGGATCAGCGCCTCGATCGCCAGTGCCTGCGCGAAAGTCGGATCGGCGCCGAGGAAGTACAGCGCCAGCCAGATTTCCAGCGCATAGCCCGCGAACTGCAGCGTCTGCCAGATCCCCAGATAGCGCACGACGACGCCCGTCTTTCTCCAGATCATCCGGATCGACTGGTCGGTGCGTGCCGATTCGCCGACCAGCGCCACCACCTTGCCGCTCGTGACGCGGTTCAGCACGCGCATCGCGCGTTCGAACGGCCGCGCATGCTGCACCAGCGCGAACAGCAGCAGCACCGGGACCAGCGCGGCCATGCCGATCGCGAGATTGGCCGCCACCCGCGCGGCATCGGACGACACGCGTTCGAGCACATAGCCGATCGCGACCAGCGCGAAGAACAACTGGCTGATCAGCGTGAGCTGCATGTCGGCGACGAGGCTGGCCACGGCGGTCGCCGGACGCACGCCCGCCTGCCGCAGCAACCCGAACGACACGATCTCGCCGCCGATGCGCGCGACCGGCAGCAACCCGTTGATCGATTCGCGGATCCACACGAGTTTCAGCATCGCCAGCAACGAAGGCCGGCGCGGGCCGCGGATCAGCATCCGCCAGTCCCACGCGTTCGCGAGCATCGGCAGGACGTGCGCGAGCGCGGCGACCAGCAGCCCGGCCCCGGCGCTCCGCAGGCGATGCAGGATGTCCTGCGGATGCTCGCGCCAGACCAGCCACACCGCGAGCGCCAGCCCGCCGAGCGCGACCGCCCGCCCCGCATGGCGAAGCCGTGCGTCGCCGCGCATGGCGACCGGGCCCGCCGCCGCGTCGCGGTTCGGCTCCGTCGTCATGACTCCCCCGCCGGCGACAGCAGGCCTTGCCGGTCGACGCGAAAGCGCGTGCCGCGCCACACGACATGCGACGAGAAGAAGCTCGATATGAAAACTGCGAACTGCAGGAGATCGACGAGCGGCAGCCAGAATGCGCCGCGCAGGCTCGCGCCGGTCGCGCGGCTCGTTCTCAGCATCAACCATGCGCGCGACGCCAGCGCCGCGACCGCGAGCGCACACGCGGCGGCCGTGCCGCCGGAGAACAGCACCGCCAGCAGCGCCAGCGGCACCGGATGCATCAGTACCGAGCCGAGATGACCGGGCCGATCCGCCGCGCGGATCGTGCAGCTCCAGCGCAATTCGTGTGCGTACAACCGCGCGAACGTCTCTTCGACACACGCATGCCCGACGACGAGCGACGGAATGACGACCTGCGCGCCCGCTTGCCGCACCGCTTCGCCGAGTGCGTGATCTTCCGCCAGGTGATGCGCGAAACGCACCAGCCCGCCGATGCGTTCGAGCGTCGCGCGCGTGATGGCGATCGTCTGACCGAAGCAGGGCCGCGCGCGCCCGATGAAGAGCCCGGTGATCACGCCCGGCAGAAAATGGTAGTTCGTCATCGCCGCGGCGACGCCGGGCCAGAATCCCGGCGATGCGACGCCGCGATACACGCTCGTCACGATGCCGACATCCGGCTGCTGTAGCGCACCGACCACGGCGCGCAGATAATCGCGCTCGACCAGCACGTCGCTGTCGGCGAGACAGAGCACCGAATACTCCGCGTGTTCGAGCATGTTCACGAGATTGGCGATCTTGCGGTTCGGCCCGTACAGCCGCGCATCGGCGACGACCTTGACGTTCGCGTCCGGATATCGCGCGCGCAGCGTCTCGACGGCCGCGAGCGCCGCGTCGCCCGCATCGTGCACGCCGAACAGGTGCTGCACCGGGCCCGGATAATCCTGCACGAAGTAGCTTTCAAGATGCTGTACGAGATCCCATTCGTCGCCGTGCAGCGGCTGCGCGACGGTGACGCCCGGATACGTGCGCGGCTGCGCCATCGCCCGGGAAAAGAACCGGCCGACCAGTACGCCCGCCGTGAGCGTGTACGCGATGCCCAGCGCCACGCCGAGCCCGCAGACGACCGACATTGCGTCGGCCAGCGCGTGCAGCACATGCAGAAAAACCATGCTTTCCCCCGGTGATGACCCGTACGACCGCAATTGCAAGGAACGGCGGCGCACACGCGGGCTCACCCGTGCACGCCGCCGTACCGGTTCCCGTTGAGCCGGATATGAAGGACGACCAGCCGACGGTACGCGCAATCGGATGACACGACTACCGTGCGGCGATCGATTCCGGTCATACGCACGTAATCGCACGCCATCGCGGCCTTGAACGCCGCGTCGGCAAGCTTACGGGCCGTCAGGATCGCGGTGGCGAGCGCAACGACGGTCCAGATGCGGAACGTCATCGTGGTGAAAAATGCTTCGGGTACGCGCCATGCAAGCAACGAAACCAGCACGAAGCATTGAATGAACATGCCGGCCAGTGCGGCGATCAGCAGGTGGGCGCGCCATTGCCCGATCGTCGAGGATGCCATCAGGATTGAACCTCCCGTACGGGCGACGCGCATCGAACGGACATCGGTCGAACGGGTCGCGGATTGGCGCTCGGGTGCGGGCGGCTCGCGCCGGACACGCCGGAGCGGTTCGGGATCGGGGGAAGCGGAACACCACCCGGGAAACGTCGTGGCCGATGGTAGCGGGATTGCCGGCGCCAAACCTTAAGCGTTCTTCAGAATCGTCCGACATTTGCGGTAGCGCAATTACAATCCGTTTCACGGTGCGCACGGTCACGCTCGTACAATCGCAGACGCCCGCACCCCGAATCGACCATGCGACTCCTCCTTGTTGAAGACGACGACCTGATCGGCAGCGGCCTCGAGATCAGCCTGAGCCAGGCCGGCTATCACGTCGACTGGTTGCGCGACGGGCATGCGGCCGCGACCGCGCTCGCGACGACGCGCTTCGCACTCGTCGTGCTCGATCTCGGGCTGCCCGGCAAATCGGGCACGGAACTGCTGCGCGCGCTGCGCGACGCCGGCGATACGGTCCCCGTGCTGGTGCTGACCGCACGCGGCACCGTGGCGGACCGTGTCCGCGGCCTCGACGACGGCGCGGACGACTATCTCGCGAAACCGTTCGAACTGTCCGAAGTGCTCGCCCGCTGTCGCGCACTCGTGCGGCGCTCGCAGGGCCGTGCCGGCGACGAGATCGTATGGCGCGACATCACGATCGACCTCACCACGCATACCGTGACGCGCAATGCAGCGCGCATCGCGCTCACGTCGCGCGAGTGGGCGATCCTCGTTCAGCTCGTCACGCACCCGGGCATGCCGCAGTCGCGCGCACGTCTCGAGGACGGCCTGTACGGCTGGCAGGAGGGCATCGAAAGCAATGCGATCGAGGTTCATGTGTCGAACCTGCGCAAGAAGCTCGGCGCGGAACTGATCCGTACCGTCCGCGGTATCGGCTACGTGGTCGAGCTTCCGTGATCGCCGGCTCGATACGACGCCGCGTGTCGCTGATGGCGATCGGCTGCGTGACCGTCGTCTGGCTCGTCGCCGTGTTCGGCAGCTTCCGGCACGCGACGCGCGAGATCGGCGAATGGGAAGACGCGCGCCTCGTCGAATATGCGTCGCTGCTCGTCGATCTGTCGGCGGCCGACCTCGACCGTCTCGCGCACTTCCCACCCGACGCCCGCGTCGAACTGGCCCGCGGCGATGCGAAATCCGGCCCCGATGCCGACGGCGATCGCCTGCCGCGCGACGTGCTGTTCGAGGTGCGCGACGCGCAAGGCAACGTCGTCGCGTCGAGCCTCCCGGCCGACGCTACCGGTTTGCCCGACCCGCGCGGCTCGACCGACGTACCGGAAACGATCGTCATCCGCGACGTGCAATGGCGCACGCACACGCTGCGCGCGCCCGAGTCGGGGCGCCGGGTGCGCGTGATGGAGATGTCGAATACGCACAGCGATCTGGCGACCGGTATCGCGCGCGGCATCGTCCAGCCGCTGGTCATCGCGCTGCCGGTGCTGGCGCTGCTGCTGTGGGTGATGATCGGACGCAGTCTCGCACCGCTGAAGATGCTGTCGACGCTGATCGGCGCACGCGATGCACGATCGCTCGAACCGCTCGGCATCGCGACCGTGCCGGATGAAGTACGCACGCTCGTCGACTCGATAGACCGCCTGCTCGCGCGGCTGCGGCAATCGATCGTCCGGGAGCGCGCGTTCACGTCCGACGCCGCGCACGAACTGAAGACGCCGCTCGCCGCGATCAAGGTGCAGGCCCAGGTGGCCATCGCGACCGACGATCCCGCCCACAAGCATCTGGCGATGCAGCGCGTCGTGCAGGGCGTCGACCGCAGTGCGCGGCTCGCCGAACAATTGCTGCTGCTCGCGCGGCTCGACGAGTACGAACGCATTCCGGCGCGTGTGCTCGTCGTGCGCGAACTCGTCGATGCCGCTGTCGACCGCCATCTGTCGAAAGCCGCGGACAAGGCCATCGACATCGTGCGCGGCGACCTGTCCGCGCGGACGATCGACGCCGATCCGATCCTGATCGGCATCCTGCTCGACAATCTCGTCGACAACGCGATCAAGTACGGTCGCCCCGGCGGCCGCATCGAGCTCGGCGTACACGACGACGGCTCGCTGCAATGCATCGTCGTGCGCGACGACGGCCCAGGCGTCGCGCCCGGCGAGCGCGAACGGCTCGGCGACCGGTTCTATCGCGGCAGCGGCACGCCGTCGCCCGGCAGCGGGCTCGGACTGTCGATCGTGATCCGCATCGCGCAATACTTCGGCGGCACCGTCCGGTTCGAATCCGGCATCGGCGGCCACGGCCTCGGCGTGGCGATCACGCTGCCGTCGACGGATGCGGGGCGAGCGGAGCCGCGCGCTTAACGTTTCGTTAAGGATTCGGCCGTAGAATCCGCCCGCACCATGCCATCCCCGTGGCCCGTCAGGAGTCTTCATGTCCGCACCCGCCCGTTATGACGCCGTTGCCCGTTCTCTTCACTGGCTGATCGTGGCGCTGGTCGTCGCGCAATATGCGATCGGCTGGACGATGCCCGACGTGCATCGCGACACGCAGCCGGTCGGCCTGATCGCCGCGCACTTGATCGTCGGCACGGCGCTGCTCGCGGCGATGGCGTGCCGCGTGCTGTGGCGTGCGACGCATCGCCCGCCCGCCAGCGATCTGTCGCCCGCGATGCGCGCGCTGTCCGGCATCACGCACGGCACGCTCTACCTGTTGCTGATCGCGGTGCCGCTGCTCGGCTGGATCAACGCGTCGTCACGCGCGTGGGCGGTAACGCTCGTCGGCATCGTTCCGTTGCCGGCGCTGTCGGCAGCCGGCTCCGGATTCGGTCACGCGATGGGCGACGTGCACGGCATTCTCGCGTGGGTACTGTTCGCCGGCATCTGCGTGCACGTGGCAGCCGCGCTGATGCACCGCTTCGTGCTGCGCGACCAGGTCGTGCAGCGCATGATGCCGTGGTGATCGATCGGGCCGCTCATCGGAACCGGTTGACGCGTTGATCGCGACGCCGCGCGAAGCGGCGTGCAACGACCGGCATCGCGGCCGGCGCCCGTCGGGCACGTCGCGCGGTGCGAAGCGCATGCGATTTGCCGTCCCGCGAACACGGCGGCCAGCCGTGACACACGACCATGTCGGCACCTAGTTGCTGGTTTGCGCCGGCATGCCGGCATCCGGTGCCTGCGCGGCCGACGTCGCCATGCGCGAGCGATCCTGCTCGGCAAGCTTCGCTTCCGCCGCCTGGATATCCGCCGGATACTCGCCTTCGTCGCCCTTCGCCGGGTCGTACCCGGCCGCTTCCAGACGCATCAACTCCTCGCGAACTTGCGCGCGCGTCAGCGGCCCGGCCGATTGCGCGAATGCCGCCTGACCGGCGATCGCTCCGGTTATCATCAGTAGTGCGATATATGTTTTCATCATGAACTCCTTCAATGTGACGTATCGATCAACGACGGAATAGGCGTGACCTGCGGATGCAGGCAGGTGGATCAGCTTCCGAAATAGATCGCGCAGAAGCTTGCGGGGCCGACGCATGCGGCGGCGCCTCGACGCGGCGACATCGCCGCCGGCTTGCCCGCTTCGGACGACATGGCCGGATCGCTGCCGACCGCCGTGCTGGCCTGGCGCTGCGGCATCCGCTCGGCCTGGTGCTGGAACAGCGGGCTCACGTCCGGATACGACGTATCGGTCACGAAGCGCAGCCCGTCGTTTTCGGCATCGATCAGTTCCTGCCGGACCTGCGCGCGCGTGAGCGCCTGTGCGGACGCTTGCGTCGCGACACCCGCGAAAGACATCGCCGCCACCGTGGCGGCCGCCAGCCAGTGCTTGTTCATGTTCCACTCCTTCAGAAGTCAACGAGACGACGTGCTACACCCGTATGACGACGGAGGGGGCGGGTTTATTCCCGGCTTGTCGGGCCACCTTTGCCGGACCTTCATCGAACTGTCATTCGTTCGTCAGCCGGCGTAACCTGACGTAACGCAGCGCCCGTCGCGCTTCGGGCAGACTGACCACCACTTCATCCGGACCGCCCATCGATCGACCATGTCCGCCGCTTACGACCATGCAGCCGCCCTGCTGCGCACGCTGTACGACCGCCATATCGACAGCGGCGCGGTGCTCGACACGGCCGCATTCCCGGATGCCGAGCGTTTCGTGCGCGCGTGGCCCGCGATCCGCGCGGAGGCGCTCGACGTAGCACGCGACATGCCGCGCATCCCGCGCTTTCACGAAATCATGCGCGAGCAGTACGACATCTCGGCCAACGATGCACGCGACTGGCGCATGTTCATCATGCAGGCGTACGGCCAGCCGTTCGCGCGCAACCTGTCGCGCTGCCCGACCGTCGCGTCGCTCGTCGCGGCGTCGCCGGACGTGCTGTCCGCGTCGCTGTCGTTCCTCGCGCCCGGCAAGCACATCCCGCCGCATCGCGGGCCGTTTCGCGGCATCCTGCGCGGTTATCTCGTGCTGTCGATGCCGAGGCGCGCGGACGGCACGCCGGCCGCCGTGCTGAAGGTCGACGGCCACGAATATCGGCTCGACGAAGGCCGCTTCCTGCTGTGGGACGACACGTTCACGCACGAGGTATGGAACGACAGCGACGCCGTGCGGATCGTGCTGCTGCTCGATATCCGCCGGCGCGGGATGCCGCGCTGGCTCACGTGGCTGTCGAACGCGGTGATCGGCGTCGTGCGGCTCGGGATCCGGATCAGGGGGCGCTCGATTCCGGTTTAGCCGCCGCGCCGCGCACGGCGCTCCGTTCCGCCTTTCGGCACCCGCTGGATCGCCTAAACTACAAGCCATCCCTTCGTGCGGCTCCTGCCAGCTACCGCCATGGCTCACCTCTTCTTCGCCGCATCGATCCAGCGGCATGTCGAAACGCCGGAGCGCGACATCGACGCGCATACGGTCGGCGAAGCATTCGACACCATTTTCAGCGAGCAACCGCGCCTGCGCGGCTACATCGTCGACGATCAGGGCGCGCTGCGAAAACACCTGGCGGTGTTCATCGACGGCCAGCCGATCCGCGACCGGCAGCGTCTGTCCGATGCGCTCGGCGACGCCAGCCGCGTATATGTTGTACAGGCGCTGACAGGCGGATAAAGGGATCGATGCACGGGCGCATCCCCCCATACCAAGCGCCGTCGCGCCAAGGCGGACCATCCGGAGACATGGCACATGAACGATCGACTGCTCGTCGCCACCCGCAAGGGCCTGTTCGTCCTGCAACCCGACGGTAAGGACGGCTGGACGCTCGGCGAACCGCATTTCATCGGCGAGCCCGTGAGCATGGTGCTCGCCGACCCGCGCGACGGCACGCTGTATGCGGCGCTCAATCTCGGCCATTTCGGCGTGAAGCTGCATCGGATGCGCGCCGGCGCCGCCGACTGGGAGGAATGTGCGGCCCCGGTTTATCCGCCCCAGCCCGCCGACGCCGACGTCGATGCGCCGCCCGCCCGTGCCGATACGCACACGGGCGGCAGCGACACCGACGACGAACCGCCCGGGTCGCCGCAGCCGCCGTGGACCCTTCAGCAAATCTGGTCGCTCGAAGCCGGCGGCACGGACGAACCCGGCGTACTGTGGGCCGGCACGATTCCCGGCGGCCTGTTCCGCTCCGACGACCACGGCGATTCTTGGGTACTCAACCGCGCGCTGTGGGATCGCCCCGAACGCGCCGAATGGGGCGGCGGCGGGTACGACGCGCCGGGCATCCATTCGGTGATGGTCGATCCGCGCGACAGCCGACACGTCGCCGTCGGCATCTCGTGCGGCGGCGTCTGGCAGACATTCGACGGCGGCGCAACGTGGCGCGTGACCGCGCAAGGCATGGAAGCCGACTACATGCCGCCCGAACGGCGCGGCGAGCCGAACATGCAGGATCCGCACCGCGTCGTGCAGTGCGCGGCCGATCCGGACGTGCTGTGGACGCAGCATCACTGCGCGATCTTCCGCTCGACCGACGGTGGCGAACACTGGCGCCGCATCGAAGCGCAACCGTCGAGCTTCGGTTTCGCGGTGGCCGTGCATCCGCACGAACCGGATACCGCGTGGTTCGTGCCGGCCGTGAAGGACGCGTGCCGGATTCCGGTGAACGGCCGGTTCGTCGTCACGCGCACGCGCGACGGCGGCCGCAGTTTCGAGAGCCTGTCGAACGGGTTGCCGGCCGCGCCCGCGTACGACCTCGTGTACCGGCATGGGCTCGCGGTCGACGATTCCGGCACGCGCCTCGCGATGGCGTCGACGACGGGCGGGTTATGGACGTCAGTCGATGGCGGCGACAACTGGCGACAGGTATCGGCGCATTTGCCGCCGGTGTATTGCGTCAGGTTCGGGTAGCGACGCGAGAATCGGCGGGCGCCATTCGCGCCACCGCATCGCGCGTCCGCGCGATTTCCGCTTCGAGCCAGTCGAGAAACCGCCTGACCTGCGGCTCGCGCTCCCGCCCCGGCCGGCACAGCGCGACGAAGCGCGCGCCGTCGAGCCGCACGGCGGGCTCGATCGGCATCAACGCACCGCGCTCGACGTGCTCGGCGGCCAGCACCGAACTGAGCAGCGCGATACCCTGCCCGTGCAGCACGGCCTGCAATGCGTAATGCTCGTCGTCGTAATGGCGAAACACCGCGCGTTCGAGCCACGCTTGCCGGGCCGCCGCACGACACCACGACGCCCAGTCGACCGACACGGGCAGCGGTGTATCCCACACGGTCTCGATCAGGTCGAGCGGCGCGTCGGTGCGATGCGCGTCGAAGCCGGCGGCCGCATACGCGCCGAAATACTCGTCGATCAACGCAATCTCGTGCAGCGCCGGAAACTTGCGCGACGTCGCGCGAATCGCGAGATCGATCCTTGCATCGCGTTCGAGATCGACGAGCGCGTTCCCCGTTTCGACCTTGATGTGCAGGTGCGGATCGACGCGGCGAAACGCACCGAGACGGGGAATCAGCCACATCGCCGCAAAGGCCGGCGTGGTGGTCAGCACGAGCGGGCGCGCGTCGGCCGCATCCGGACGCACGGCGTCGAGCCCGCGGCTCAATGCCAGCAACGCATCGTGACTCGCGCGAAACAGCCGCTCGCCTTCTTCGGTCAGCCGCACGCCGCCCGCGCCGCGCTCGAACAGCAGCACGCCGACGCGGCTCTCCAGCGACTTGATCTGGTGCGACACGGCCGCCGGCGTCACGGCGAGCTCGTCCGCGGCGGCTTTGAACGTGCCGAGCCGTGCCGATGATTCGAATACACGCAATGCGGTCAGGGGGAGTTTCGAGAACACGAAGCCTCGCGGGCCGGATGCGGCCGGGTTGAATTGGATTCAATCGGGATGAGATTAGGTGAATTGAAGCGGGCGCGCAACGCGGGTAGCCTTGCGGGACGTCGCGGCATGGCGCCGCGATGGTTGCAGTCGAACCGGAGGGACCCCGTGCAAGGCCTACCGCGCAGGATCACGCAGGCGGTGCTCTACGAAGCGATCGCCATTTCCTGCATTTCGCCCGTGATCGCGGCGCTCTTCAAGCAGGATCTCGTCTACTCGGGCGCGCTGTCGGCGACGATGTCGGCGATCGCGATGCTGTGGAACATGATCTTCAACGCGCTGTTCGAGCGCTGGGAAGCATCGCGCCGACAACCGGCGCGTACGCTCGGGCGGCGGATCCTGCACGCCACCGGATTCGAAGGCGGGCTGATCTTCATCCTCGTGCCGGTCGTGTCATGGTGGCTCAACATCTCGTGGTTCGATGCGTTCGTCGTCGATATCGGGCTGTTCGCGTTCTTCTTCTGCTACGCGTTCGTGTTCCAGTGGGCGTTCGATCGCGTGTTCGACGTGCCGGCGGCGACGAAGGGGTCGTGAGTCGGGCGCCTACGCCCCCGCGGCGATTTTCGGCAACTGCCAGCCGAAGCGCACCGCCGCCATCCGCAACGCAAAGCACGCGACGCCGCCGAGCACGGCCGCGACGACGGGCGGGCAACCGAGACGCCGGCACAACACGACGACGACCGCGCCGAGCAGCGCCGCGCTTGCATAGATATCCGTGACCAGCACGACCGGTATCCGCGCGAGCAGCAGATCGCGCACGACGCCGCCCCCGCAGCCGGTCACGGCGCCCATCAGCGTCGCAATGAACGGGTGGACGCGGAATTCGAGCGCCTTCACCGCGCCCGCCACCGCGAACAGCGCGAGGCCGGCCGCATCGAGCGTCGTCAGCAGCGCCGGCGAGAACGACGCGACCCGTGCATGAAACACGAACGCGAACAACCCGGCGGCGAACGCGAGCGCCGGATAACGCCAGTCGCTCACGGCGCTCGGCGGGCGGGCGCCGATCAACAGGTCGCGAATCACGCCGCCGCCGAGCGCGACGACGAGCGACAGCACCATCACCCCGAACAGATCGAGTCCGGCGCCGATCGCCGCATTGGCGCCTTCGATCGCGAACACCGCCGTGCCCGCGAGATCGGCGGCGAGCACGACTTGCCCGATGCGCTTCATGCGAATGAAGGGCCGAAGTATCGGACCGTCCGGTTGCCGCCTGCGTCGACCGAAGCGGTCGCGCCGTTCGGCCGCGTGCCGGCTGCGCGTAGCCGGCCGGATGCATCAAGCGGGTTGCGGGTCATTGCCGTCTCCTCGATCGGGGATCGAGCAGTCTAGCGCATCGCCCGCCGCCCGTCGGCGCGAGGGCGATGCACACAGCAAAAAGCCGGCGCAAGCAGGTCTCCCTGCTTGCGCCGGCTCGACGTTCACGTCAGGCTTCGGGCCGCGGCCGCAAAGCGCGACGCGTCACGCTCAATGCACGCCGAGGTATGCCTTCACCGCCGGCAGGCCCGGCTTGCCGTCGATCGTCGTCACGCCGGCCAGCCACTTGTCGAGCGATTGCGGATTCGCCTTCAGCCAATCGGCGGCGGCCTTGTTCGGATCCTGCTTGTTCATGATCGGCATCATCACGTGGTTCTCGATCGACGTCGTGAACTGCAGGTTCGACACGAACTTCGCGACGTTCGGGCAACGCTGCGCGTAGTCGGGCGGCGTCGCCGTCAGCACCTTCGCTTCGCCGTAGTTCGGCCCGAACACGTCGTCGCCGCCGGTCAGGTAGTCGATCTTCATCTGCACGTTCATCGGATGCGGTTCCCAGCCGAGGAACACGATCCACTGTTTGTCGCGCGCCGCGCGGTTCACCTCGACCAGCATCCCGGCCTCGCTCGACTCGACCAGCTTGAACTTGCCGAGACCGAACTGGTTGCCGTCGATCATCTTCTTGATCAGCGCGTTGCCGTCGTTGCCCGGCTCGATCCCGTAGATCTTGCCGTTGAGCTTGTCGGCGTATTTCTGGATGTCCGCGAACGACTTCAGGCCACCCTGGTACACGTAGTCGGGCACCGCGAGCGTGTATTTCGCGCCGGTCAGGTTGGGCGTCGCGAGCACCTTGATCGTGCCGGCCTTCGTGAACGGCTGGATGATCGGGTCCATCGTCGGCGACCAGTAGCCGAGGAACACGTCGATCTGCTTGCTCTTGATCCCCGCGAACGTGATCGGCACCGAGGCGATCGTCTTCGTCGGGTTGTAGCCGAGCCCCTGCAGCATCGTCGACGCGAGGCCCGTGGTCGCCGCGATGTCGGACCAGCCGACATCGGCGAAGCGCACGTTCTTGCAAACGGGCGGATCGGCCGCATAAACGGCCGACATCGGCGCGGTTATCCCGATCCCGCACACCGCTGCGATCAATAGGCGCTTCATCTTTCTTCTCCTCAAAGTGATGTCGTTTGCTTGAATGCGGGATCGTTTATTGAAGCCGCGCGCCGCGATCCCGGCGACGTCGCGTACCGATTGTTCGGCCCGTTCAGCGCCCCGGCAACCGGCGCTCGTAGCTCGGCGCATGGCCGAACTGCGCGCGGTATGCCTTGCTGAAATGACACGGCGAGTGAAAGCCGCAGACCGTCGTCACACGCGCGATCGATGCGTCGGTCGTACGCAGCAGGTCGCGTGCGCGTTTCAGGCGCAACGTCAGGTAATAGTGAGTCGGCGATACGTTCAGGTACACCTTGAACATGCGCTGCAGATGCCGCTGCGACAGCCGCACGAGCCGCGCGAGCTCCTCGAGCGACAGCGGCTCCTCGATGTTCGCCTCCATCAGCCGCACGACCTCGATCAGCTCCGCCCGCGAGAAACCGACCCGCGCATCGACCGGAATCGGCTGCGTATCGGTCGAACTGCGGATGCGCTCCAGAATGAACTGCTCGGATACCTGCGCGGCCAGTTGCTGGCCGAACCGCATGCCGACGAGGTTCAGCATCAGGTCGAGCGGCGCGGTGCCGCCGGTGCAGGTCAGCCGGTCGCGATCGACGACGAACAATTCGTCGGCGAAACCGACCTGCGGAAATTCGGCATGCAGCGCGGACAGGTTCTCCCAGTGCACGGTGCAACGATAGCCGTCGAGCAGCCCGCTCGCCATCAGCGCGTAGGCGCCCGTGCAGATGCCGCCGAGCGGCAGCCCGCGGGCCGCGAGCGCCGCGAGCGTATCGCGCGCGCCCTCGTCGACCGTGTCGCGGATGCGGATGCCGCCGCACACGATCATCACGTCGGGCAGGTTCTCGTAGTCGAGCGCCTGCGTGGGCCGCACCGCGATGCCGTTGCTGGCATGCGCGGGCGCGCCGTCGAGCGAGTAGATCGACCACTGGTAGTGTTCCGCCCGCCCGACGTAGTTCGCCATCCGAAGCACTTCGACCGCGCTCGAGAACGCGATCATCGAGAAGTTCGGCAGCGTCAGGAAGCCGAAATGGGCGAGGGACGAAACCGGTGAAACGCAGGCGGCGGGCGCGACAGCGACGGCGGACGTCACATCGGTCTCCTGGCGAGGAGGTTGCAGGGAGCCAGCCCCGCGGCGCAAGCCGCGGGAGCCGTTATCTCGATTCAGGGTCGCGGCCAGGGTATTTCCTGGCCGCCGAAGATCAGGCCTGCGCGGGCTCGGCCTTCACGCGAAAGAGCTGCTTGAGGCCCGAGAACAGCGGCGCCTTCACGGTGCCCGGCGCGCGGCCGAAGCTCTCGGTGATGCGGTCGAGAATGATCGCGAGCAGCACGACCGACAGACCGCTTTCGAAACCGAGGCCGATGTCGAGGCGCTGAATACTCGCGAGCACGTCGTTGCCAAGGCCGCCCGCGCCGACCATCGACGCGATGATCACCATCGACAGCGCCATCATGATCGTCTGGTTGACGCCCTGCATGATCGACGGCAGCGCGTTCGGGAACTGCACCTTGTACAGCAGTTGCCACGGCGTGCAGCCGAACGCCTGGCCGGCTTCGACGATCTCGCGGTTCACGTGGCGGATGCCGAGGCTCGTGAGACGCACCGCGGGCGGCATCGCGAAGATCACCGTCGACAGGATCCCCGGCACGCGGCCGAGACCGAACAGCATCGCGGCCGGAATCAGGTAGACGAAGGCGGGCATCGTCTGCATCAGGTCGAGGATCGGGCGCACGATCGCGGCAACCCACTTGCTCTTCGCGGCCCAGATGCCGAGCGGGATGCCGAGCACGAGGCTGATGATCGTCGACGACAGCGTGAGGCCGAGCGTGATGACCGTCTGGTCCCAGAAGCCGGTCGCGAAGATCAGCAGCAGCGACGCGGTGGTGAACAGCGCGAAGCGCCAGCCCACCCGCCACAGCCCGACGCCGATGAAGATCGCCATCATCATCCACATCGGAATTGCCTGCAGGCCATGCTCGACGAATGCCGCGAGCCCCTCGATCGCTTGACCGATCGTGTCGAACGTCTTCGCGTCGTGGTCGAGCAGGTAGTGAACGCCCTGGTCGACCCAGGTACCGAGCGGAATCATTTCAGACATGGGAGCCTCGCGAACGCGTGATGGCCTTCAGGATGAGCGCACGATCGACCGAGCCGCAGTAGCAGCCGTCGTCGTCGACGACGGGCAGTGCATTCGGGCTCGCGACCACGCGCGCGACGACGTGTTCGAGCGACGCATCGCGCCGGATGCTTTCGACCGGCCGCACGGACGGCGTGTCCTGACCGATCGCATCGCGCGTGACGAAGCCGCGGATCTTGCGTTGCGCGTCGAGCACGAACGCGTATTCGGCGCTGCCGTTCAGCGACGCGGCGACGTTCGCGGCATCGCACTTCGACATGGTCGGCACGGCGCCCGTCTGCATCAGGTCGCCGGCGGTGAGGTAGCGGCTGGTGTCGATGCCGTCGAAGAACGCACGCACGTAATCGTCGGCCGGGTTCGCGATGATGTCCTGCGGCGTGCCGACCTGCACGAGGCGGCCGCCTTCCATGATCGCGATGCGGTTGCCGATGCGCAGCGCTTCCTCCAGATCGTGCGACACGAACATGATCGTACGGCGCTGGTCTTTCTGCAGTTGCAACAGCACGTCCTGCATTTCGCGGCGCTTGAGCGGATCGAGCGCGGAGAACGCCTCGTCCATGATCATCAGCGACGGGTTCACGGCCAGCGCGCGGGCAAGGCCGACGCGCTGCTGCATGCCGCCCGACAACTCGGACGGCAGCTTGTGCGAAAACGGTGCGAGGCCGACCTGCTCGAGCACTTCCATCGCACGGCGCTCGCGCTCCTTCTTGCCCATGCCCCCGACTTCCAGCCCGAATGCGGCATTCGACACCACGGTGCGATGCGGCATCAGCGCGAACGACTGGAACACCATGCTCATGTCCTTGCGGCGCAACGCGGTCAGCGCCGAGCGGCGCGCCGACGCGACGTCGAGCCCGTCGACCAGCACCTTGCCGGCGCTCGGATCGACCAGCCGGTTCACGAGGCGGATCAGCGTGGACTTGCCGGAACCGGACAGGCCCATCAGCACGAAAATTTCGCCTTCCTGCACATCGAAGGAGACGTTGTGCACGCCGACGACCTGACCGGTGCGCTTGAGCACATCGTCCTTCGTCGCGCCGGCGGCGAGCATGTCGAGCGCCTGCTGCGGATTACTTCCAAACACCTTGCACAGACCTTCGACCACAACCTTGGGGGCATCCATCGAAACCTTCTCCTCGTGTAGCGGGGACTCGCGCTTGTCATAGCGTGCCTACATAGTTGCCAGAAAAAACCCCGACCTGCCGACGAATTACGACAAACGCTTGCGCAAATACGACACGGCCGCCAGCCCCGTCCGGCGGGCCGCGCCGCCGATTGCGGCGGCGCAATACGCGCACGGCCTGCAACGACGGGCATCGCCCGCCGGACTTGTGCGCAGCAGCGCGGCAAACGACACATGGGATTTTGCGCCAGGCCGCATCGGTCACGCGTCGCTTTCCGACAAGTTGACGTCCGTTCCGGCGCGGATCTGCTCAGACGAAAGCGCACACCGCATTCGCCAGTAAAAAGCATGACCGTGCAAAAAGCCGTATGACGACACCGAAAGGCGCACCCCGCGATACTGCGCCAAACCCGAAAATCGGAGCAGACGCGCTGTGATACATTCCCCGCAAACACGCCGATCGCGACGTTGCCGCGGGCCTTTCGCACGAGGGCCCAACCGCACGGCGCGCACATGCCGGTTCGCCTGCCGGCCGTGCTGAAACAGCCTCGATCCGGTGCGATCCCGATCGAAGGACGATAACGATAGTGAGAGGGAGCAAGGCGTTGAACTGGGCATTCGCCGTAATCGGTTTCGTCGTGGGCGGCATCGCCGCCTTGATCGGGGATTTCTCGGCCGGGAGCGGCTCGCTGCTCGGGGCCGCCGTCGGGTTCTGCGTCGGGCACGCGCTGCGGCAACGCAAGCTGCAGAACCAGCGCGGCGTGCCCGACGCATTTGCCGTCTCCGCGCCGCCTCCTGCCCCGTTACCACTCGCCGATCGCGTCGCGCGCCTCGAAGCAACCGTCGACACGCTCACGCGCGAACTCCACGCGCTGCGCGCTCAACTGGCGGGCGCGAAGGCCGGCGCGGCGACATCCGGCGGCAGCGCGCCAACGACTTCGGCCGACGCCGCCTCCGCGCCGCTGCCGACACACTTCCCGACACCACCCGCGCAACAACCGGTCGCCGCACGCACGGGCCCGCCGGCATCCCCGTCGACCCCGGCGCACACTACACCGCCCGCACCGGCAACCGCGGCACGCGCCGCGCCTGCGTCCGTTCACGCCGATACCACCGTCATCGCCCCCGCCCCCGCCGCCCCGCCCGAACCGCCCGCGCCGCGCGAACCCGGCATCGCCGAACGCGCCTTCGGCGCCGCGCGCGACTGGCTGCTCGGCGGTAACACGGTCGTGCGTGTCGGGATCATCGTGCTGTTCTTCGGCGTCGCGTTCCTGCTCAAGTACGCGGCCGACAACGACATGCTGCCGATCGAATTCCGTCTCGCGGGCACGGCGCTCGCCGCGGCCGCGCTGCTCGCGATCGGCTGGCGCGTGCGCGCGCGCCGCGCCGCATACGGCCTCGTGCTGCAAGGCGGCGGCGTCGGCATCCTGTACCTGACGATCTTCGCCGCGACCAAGCTTTATGCGTTGCTGCCCGTCGGCGCCGCGTTCCCGCTGATGGTCGCGGTCTGCGCGCTGAGCGCGTTCCTCGCGGTGCGGCAGAACGCGCTGCCGCTCGCGTTCATGGGCAGCGCGGGCGGCTTCCTCGCACCGATCCTGCTGTCGACCGGCCAAGGCAACCACGTCGCGCTGTTCAGCTACTACGCACTACTGAACGCGGGCATCTTCGCGATCGCGTGGTTCAAGGCCTGGCGCCCGCTGAATCTGCTCGGCTTCGTGTTCACGTTCACGATCGGCTCCGCGTGGGGCGTGACGGCCTATCGCCCCGCCCTGTTCGCGAGCACCGAGCCGTTCCTCGTCCTGTTCTTCCTGATGTATGTCGGCATCGCGCTGCTGTATGCGGTGAAACGCGAACTCGCGCTGCGACACTACGTGGACGGCACGCTCGTATTCGGCACGCCGATCGTCGCGACCGCGCTGCAGGCGTCGCTCGTGAAAGACCTGCCGTTCGGGCTCGCGTGGAGCGCGGTCGCGCTGTCGGCGTTCTACGTCGCGGTCGCCGCATGGCTCGCGCGGCGCCGCGACCGCCTCGGACTGCTGTTCGAATCGATGCTCGCGCTCGCGGTCATCTTCGCGACGCTCGCGGTGCCGCTCGCGTTCTCGGGGCCGACGACCAGCGCCGCGTGGGCCATCGAAGGCGCAGCCGTCGTGTGGCTCGGCGTGCGCCAGAAGCGCCTGCTGCCGTTCGGCTTCGGGCTGCTGATGCAGGTCGCCGCGGCCGGCGCGTTCTTCACGAGCCTGCTCGGCCCGGCCGACACGGCTGCGCTGCCGGTGCTCAACAGCCCGTATATCGCGATGCTGCTGATCGCGCTCGCCGGCCTGTTCACCGGCTGGTGGCTGCACGGGCGCGGCGAAGCGCGCGCATGGCACGCCTGGATGCCCGAGATCGGTGTCGCGGCCGCCGCGTGGGGGCTGCTGTGGTGGGTCAGCGGCGGGCTGCACGAGATCCTCATCCATGCGAGCCGTCACGTCGACCTGCACGCCGACCGCTTCGTCGTCGATACGACCGCGCTGTTCGCGGCCGGCACCGCGTGGCTCGCGCACGTCGCGCGCCGCCGGCTCGCGTGGCCACTCGCCGAATGGCCCGCGCTAGCGCTCACGCCGGTGCTGGCGCTGCTCGCGCTGCGCGCGTTCGATGCACACGAAGCGCCGCTGTCGGGCATGGGCGCGTTCGCGTGGCCCGTGGCCATCGGCGCGGCACTTGCACTGCTGTGGCGCCAGTCGCGCGGCATGGCCGACGCCGCCGACACGAGCGGCGCGGCGCCCTCCGTTGCAGCGCGCGTGCTCGCGCCACTGCATACGCTGACGTTCTGGACCCTGTGCGGGCTGCTGTCGCTCGAAGGTTTCTGGCGCCTGCGCGCGTTCGTCCCGGAAGGCGCATGGAGCTGGAGCGCATGGGCGTACGGCTTCGGCGCGCTGCTCCTGCTCGTGTCGGGCCCCGGTTCGCGGCTGCGCTGGCCCGTCGCGGCGTTCCCGCGCGCTTATCAGGTATGGGGAGCCGCGCCGCTCGCCGCGCTGCTGTGGCTATGGAGCATCGCCAGCACGGTGAGCGACGGCGACGCAGCGCCGCTCTTCTGGTTGCCGCTGCTCAATCCGCTCGACATCGCGCAGGGTCTCGTCTTCGTCGCTTTTGCCGCGTGGCTGCGTCGCCTGAAAACGCTCGGCATCACATGGCATCCGCGCGCCGTCGACTATACGGCGATCGCGACCGTGTTCCTGTGGTTCAACGCGCTGATGCTGCGCACGCTGCATCACCGCTTGCACCTGGGCTACGACATCGACACGGTGTTGTCGTCGTTCGGCATCCAGCAGGTATTCATGGTCGGCTGGAGCCTGTTCGCGTTCGCCGGGATGTGGCTGACGCGCCGCGACGGCATCGCTCGCCTGTGCGCGTTCGCGTCGCTGCCGCTGATCGTCGTGATGTGGGCGTGGACCTTCTACGCGAACTTCACGCAGGACGGTGGAAGCTGGGCGCGCGTACCGCTGTTCAATCCGCTCGATCTCGTGCTCGCGGTCGTCTATGCGCTCGCCGCGTCGTGGTTCGTGCGCGCGCGCAAGCTCGGCTGGTCGTTCGGCAAGTATCGCGTCGAACTGCTGGGTGCGGCCGGCGCGACCGGATTCCTGTGGCTGAACGCGATCCTGCTGCGCACGCTGCATCACTGGGCCGGCGTGCCGTACGAGTTCGGCGCGATGGCCGAATCGACGCTCGTGCAGGCATCGGTGTCCGTGTACTGGACGGTCTGCGCGCTCGCAATCACGATCTGGGCCACGCGCCGCGGGCTGCGACCGCTGTGGTTCGTCGGCGCCGCGCTGCTCGCGCTCACGGTCGTCAAGCTGTTCCTGTTCGACCTGTCGCACGTCACCGGCATCGAGCGCATCGTGTCGTTCATCGGCATCGGCGTGCTGCTGCTGTTGATCGGCTATTTCTCGCCGCTGCCGCCGAAGGCCGCCGCCCAACAGGACGGCCAGCCATGAAACGACTCGCCGCCCTGCTCGGGCTGAGCCTGCTCGCGTCGTTCGCGGCAGCCGACGGCGCACCGAACGCCGGACGCGCCACGCAGCGCTTCGCGCTCGACCTCGACGGCAGTGCAGCGTATTACCAGCTCACCGTGCCGCAGCCGGTGTATGCGGCGAGCCGGCGCGACGATCTCGGCGACGTGCGCGTCTTCAACGGCGCGGGCGAGCCGGTGCCGTACTCGCTCGATGCGCCGGCCGCGGCCGCACCCGCCGTGCCGCCGTCCCGCACGCCGGTGCACTGGTTCCCGCTGCCGCTCGCACGCGCCGAGAACGGCAACGCGTCGCTCGGCGTGACGGTCGGCCCCGACGGCGCGCTGCGCGCGGCCTTCGCGACGCCTTCGCGCACCCGGCACCGCGCGGACCTCGTCGACCTGTCGCATGCCGACGGCAGCATCGATGCGCTGCTCGTACACGTGGACGACGACAGCTACCAGGGACGCGTGTCCGTCGAGGCGAGCGACGATCTGCGCAGCTGGCGGCCGCTCGGCAGCACGCAGTTGCTGAAAGTGGGCCGCGGCAACGACATGCTGGTGCAGGAGCGCATCGCGCTCGACGGCGCGGCGCCGCGCTACCTTCGGCTTGACTGGCTCGACGACGCGCCGGCGATCGCGTCGATCGACGTCGAGACGCATTCGCGCGACGCACGCGGCACCGACACGGCGTCGGTGCCGCGCCAGTGGCGCGACGCCGTGCGGATACGTGCCGGCGCCGCGCCGGGCGAGTATCTGTTCGACACCGACGGCGCGTATCCGGTCGACCGCGTGCGCATCGACCTGCCGCAGCCGAACACCGTCGCGCGCGCGACGCTGCAAAGCCGCGCCGATACGCAGGCGCCGTGGCGCGACGTCGCGGCCGCCGTGCTGTTCCGGCTGCAGGGCAAGGGCGGCGAGCAACGCAATCCGCCGCTCGAGTTCATCGCGAATACGGATCGCGCGTGGCGAATCGTCGTCGACATGCGCAACGGCGGGCTCGGCGGCGGCCAGCCGGCCGTCGCGCTCGGCTGGCATCCGGCCGCGCTGACCTTTGTCGCGCGCGGCACGCCGCCGTTTACGCTCGGCGTCGGCGACGCGTCGCTCGTATCGTCGGCCGTGAGCCGCGACGCACTGCTGGTCGGCATGGCGCCCGAAGTGCGGCCTGCCCGCGTCGGCGCGGCGCTGCCGGTGTCGGCGGTCTCGCCGACGGCAACTGCCGATTTGGATAGCGGGCGCCGCTACGTGCTTTGGGGCGCGCTGGTGGTTGCGGTCGGCGTGCTCGGCGCGATCGCATGGCGCCTCGCGAAAGGCGGCGGCGGGACGCGCAGCCGCGACGGGTAATCCCGGGGTAACGCGGCAGGCGAAGGGAACGAATACCGTGCTTTCCGATGCCGCGTGCATGTCGCATGCGAGCGCATTGAAACATCGATCGTTGTTCGCGCAAGCAACGTGTCATGCAACGAAGCCGCGTGGTGATGCACCTACCCGGCGCGCACGCCGTTGACACGTGCCGCCCCGCGCCCCAGACTCGCCGCTCCGTTACCCCACCGCGAGCGCCCATGATCACCTGCTTCCTTCGCTACGTCATCGATCCGTACAAACTCGTCGAATTCGAAACCTACGGCAAGATGTGGATTCCGCTCGTCGAGCAGTTCGGCGGCACGCATCACGGCTACTTCCTGCCGTCCGAAGGCGCGAGCAACATCGCGCTCGCGATGTTCTCGTTCCCGAGCCTCGCCGAATACGAGCGCTACCGCGAACGCTCGAAGGACGATCCGGCCTGTCAGGCCGCGTTCCGCTACGCGGAGGAAACGCGGTGCATCGTCAGCTACGAGCGCAGCTTCTTCCGGCCGGTGTTCGAGTAACGGGCCGCGCCAGCGCGTATCGCCCCCCATTTTCCGGCCGAGGACGAAAAAAGCCCCGCCAGCATCCGCGCGGCGGGGCCAACCCATGTCAGTAGAGACATCATGGAGGAGACGAGCCCATCTTATCGACCGTGGCGCACCGTCCCAACCAAGCATTTCTGCTATCGATCTGCGGGACTGCGCGCACGATTGCCGTGGCGGCGCGGCATATCGATAGAACGAAAAGTCGTTTTCAGAGTGGCGACGGGGTCGTTACCATCTGGTTTTAAGCCTGTGCTTAGCCGGGCCAGCCATTCCGAGGAGCGCCCCTTGACTGCATTCGATCAACACCGCCGCCCGTTCGTCGTCGGCATCGGCGGGACCACCCGAGCCGCGTCGTCCACCGAACGCGCGCTGTCGTTCGCACTGCGCGGCGCGCAAGCCGCCGGCGCGCGCACGCGTCTGTTCGACGGCCCGTTCCTGCATACGCTGCCGCACTACGCACCCGAACACAAAACGCTGACCGACGCGCAGCGCGAGCTGATCGACGCCGTGCGCCAGGCCGACGCCATCATCATCGCCACGCCCGGCTATCACGGCGGCGTGTCCGGTCTCGTGAAGAATGCACTCGACACGCTCGAGGAGCTGCGTGCGGACGACCGCCCGTATCTCGACGGCCGCGCAGTCGGCTTGATCGTCACCGCGTACGGCTGGCAGGCGGCCGGCACCGTACTGACGTCGCTGCGCTCGATCGTCCATGCGCTGCGCGGCTGGCCGACGCCGTTCGGCGCAACCGTCAACACGCTGGAAACGCGCTTCGAAAGCGCCGACAACTGCTCGGATCCGAAGGTCGTCGCGCAACTCGAGACGGTCGGCGCGCAAGCCGCCGAATTCGCGCTCGCGTTCGCGTCGCATCGCGCGGCCTCGCATGCGGCATCGGTCGATGCGCTCGCACCCGTGCTGAAAGTCGCCAACCAGTAACCTCCGCATTCCGCCGCGCGCCTTCGGTCGACGAGCGTCGCCGGGATTGCGCGGCGCGTCTTCCGACGCGTGGCGATGTGCCGGGCGCCTCGTCGCCCCTGCCGAAGGCACTGTTCCCGCGCACCACCCCGATAACGATTCAGCCCGCCGCGTAATTTGCATTGGCCGAAAGATTGGTTCACGCGGCCGGTCGGTTTTCGTACGCTGAAAGTCCGCACTTTTTCCGCGCACGCCATGAACCGTACGATCCGCTACAAGGGCTATGAAGTCGCTCCCGCTGCCGCCCGGTTGCCGAACGGGCTGTTCGCCGCCAACCTGACGATCGAACGCGCGAGCGGCGGGCCGTCGCCGCGCTCCGTGTCATTCGACGCGATCGATTTCTTCTTCGAGGAAGAGCACGCCCTCGCCTACGCGTCGCGCTGGGGCCGCCTCTGGGTCGACACGAACGCGTGACACGCGCGGGCGGCGTGCACATGACCCGTCGAAAATACGCGATTACGGAAGCTGTGCAAAAATCTTTCGATCCGTAATCGCATAACAATAGTCATGACCGACACGCTGCAGGAAGAACATGCAGCCGCAGATCACGCGATGCGCAACTGGACCTTCGAGAGGCAAGGTCCGGTCCGAATCGGTTCCGATGCGCACAAGCAGATGTTCTGTCGGATGCTGCTCGACACACACAACCCGTACAAGCCGGCCGTGATCGACTGGCCGCCGCTCCAGCCGGCCGAACTCAGGCGGCTCACGTCGCTGCCGATCTGGGACATCGCGGTGCAAACCGAAGGCCGCGCGTCGATCCGCGTGGCGACTTACGCCGCGACGGTCGACGATCCGCTGCTGCGCCGCGCGCTCGAGATGGACGGCGGCGAGGAAGCCCGCCACAAGGTCGTGCTGTCGAAGCTCGTCGAGGCATACGGCATCCGGCTCGCGCCCGAGCCTACCCGGCGCCGACCGACCCCGAATGGTCGTGGATGATGACGGGCTTCAGCGAATGCATCGACAGCTTTTTCGCGTTCGGCCTGTTCCGCTCCGCGCAGCGCTCCGGCTATTTCCCGCCCGAACTGGTCGAGACCTTCGAGCCGGTGATCCAGGAAGAAGGCCGCCACATCCTGTTCTTCGTGAACTGGTTCGCATGGTACTGGCGCACGATGCCGTGGTGGCGCCGGCCGTGGTTCTTCGCACGCGTGGCGGCCGTGTGGGTGCAACTGATCCGCGATCGCATGAACATCGCGCGCGGCATCGATGCCGATGGCGCCGCGCGTGACGCAAATTTTCCGGCCACGGGCACCGCCGATATCGGCGATGCACTGAACCCGCGCGAGCTGATCGAGCTGTGTCTCGTGGAGAACGACCGGCGGATGGCCGGTTACGACAAGCGCCTGCTCCGTCCGATGTTCGTGCCGCGGATGGCGCGGTTCGCGCTGCGGTTTCTGAAGAAGTAAAGTCTCGGGCGCTCGCCGCCGGTCATGCGGCAAGCGCCGGTTTCGTCCATGTTGCTGGACCGAATGTGGCGTATCCGACACATTCAATCCTACCCTATTTTTCCTCGACACGTCGACGCGCAGACCGCATGAGCGTCAAATCGCCGCGCCATGGATCTGACATTTCAGGCCCCGTTGCGACGCCGACCCGCGGTCTTTGACGCCCTGTCGCCATCACGCGAAGTACCCGCCGCGAGCGCGTCAGCTCGGCTTCCGGCATGCGCAGCGATTCCGCCTTAACGCCGATATCCACATCATCGTCAATAGGACAAATCCGATAAATTGACGCGGATTGTTTCATTCTCGCCCTCTGTAGCATTTTTTTACAACTTTCAGGGGCCGGGCAGCCCGGAACGCCCGCCACACGGGCGCCTTGCGCCGACCGATATGCGCAAATCAGCACAATCCAATGTGCTCAACATCAGATAAATTTAATTATCAGATAATTAATAAATACAAATACAAGTCCATTCTAAACAAAAACATTAACAAGTTAATTAAAGACGCCAGACATTATCTCTCAGCATGCCAGTTTGCATTACAAACATGAAAGACTTTCATGCCACGCAAACGTTTGCTATTTCATTTGTCTTACTTTTTGGATGGCAAAGTGTGTGACCTGCCGCACAATCATGTCTTAACTCATTGATTTATATGAATATTTTTCAGACTCAAGGGGAGGTTTCCGACCATACATTGTACATTCCAGAATCTTTCAAATTCATTCGCACTCAATACATCAAAACACGATGCATTAACCATTCTTTAACTTTAAAAACGCTTCATTTATCACTGTTTGTCAATCTCTAAAATCCACCTCCAATAAACTCCGCCCATCAATTTTGAGATTCGCGCGAGCGCACGGAGTAATCCTCTAACAAAAGAGACCGGTGTGTGGCGTGCACATTTGGAGGTAGCAGGACATGAACCGCACATACCGCTCGATCTGGAACGAAGCGCTTGGCGCCTGGGTCGCGGCATCGGAACACGATTCGGCACGGGGCAAGCCGAACAAGTCGGCCGTGGTGGTCGCCGCCGTCGCGGCTCTGGCGATCAGCCTGCCCGGGTTGGCCGAAGCCAATACGCTCAACACACAGCAAACCTGCTTGACGGGAAGCAGCGGCGCGGTCGGCCGCGTCAACCCGGGCGGCACGCAAAACCAGGCCGGCGACGGCTCCGGAACGTACTCGGTCGTCGCCGGCTGTAACTCCAACGGCAACGGCTGGACGGGCGTCACGGTATATGGCTCGTTCGCGCAGGCGACCGGCAACGGCGCCGTCGCCACCGGCATGCAGTCGTCGGCCGGCCTCTGGGGCGTCGCGGCCGGCCTCGAAACTACGGCCAGCGGTGCCGGAGCGACCGCACTCGGCTTCGGCTCGACTGCAAATGCGCTGAACTCCGTCGCGATCGGCGGCGCGGGCGGCAACGGAACGACGCCGCTGTCGCAGGCAAACTCGACCATCGCATCGGGCGCGGGCGCAGTCGCCATCGGCAGCAACGCAACGAAGGGCGCGCAGTCCGCCGCGTCGGACGGCATCGCGATCGGCGGTCAATCGTCCGTCGCATCGACCGCCACGTCGGGTATCGCACTCGGCCGCGGTGCGACCGCCAATGGCGCGTACGGCATCGCGCAAGGTGACGGCGCGGTTGCGGGTGTCGCGGGGAGCACTTCGATCACGAATAACGTTGCAATTGGGGCTGCAGCCTCTGCGACGGGTGGCAATGCAGTTGCACTGGGTGGGGGCGCCAAGGCATCCGGACTCGACGGCACGGCACTTGGCTTCAACGCAAGCGCCACCGGATCCACAAGTTACGCGTCCGGTTTTGGTGCGGTTGCATCGAACACGGATGCGACGGCTATCGGCAACCAGGCCACGGCAAGCGGTCAGCAGGATACCGCCATCGGTGTGACGGCCGTTGCGTCGGGTGGGAACGGGGTCGCGCTCGGCAACAGGGCGGCCGCGACGGCCGCTAATGCAACTGCCGTTGGTGCGTCATCTGTCGCGTCGGCCGGACAAGCATCGGCATTTGGCCTCGGCGCCAATGCAACCGGAACGAACGCAACGGCGCTCGGTATCGGAACCGTCGCGTCGAATTTCGCTGCGCTGGCTGCCGGCAATCAGTCGACCGCGGCGGGTTCCGCCGCCGTGGCACTGGGAAGTACTTCAACGGCAGGGGCGAATTCGTCGGTTGCAATCGGCGACACCTCGAGCGTTTCGTCGACGGCCGGTTTGGGTTCAACGGCGATTGGTTACCGTTCGACCGTCAAGTCCGGGACCGGTGCCGTTGCGATCGGCAGCCAACAGACCGTGAGCGGTAACGGCGCGGTGGCGATCGGCGACCCGAACATTGCGAACGGCACGGGTGCCGTGACGATGGGTGCAAATAACGTCGCTGCAGGCAATGCGGCGGGGACGACAGCCGCGAACGGTGCCGTGGCAATCGGCAACAGCAACAGTGCGATCGGCCAGGGCTCGGTTGCACTGGGCAATAGCAGTACGACTACGGCGGCCGGGGGCATCGCGATCGGCGATACCGCGGTATCCGGTGCGACGAACGCACTGGCATTCGGGGCTGGCGCCAACGCGAACGTGACGGGCTCGGTCGCGCTCGGCTCTGGTGCGGCCACGACCGGTACCGCGAATACGGCGACGGGCGGCACCGGTGCTGTCAGCAGCACGACGATCGGAAGTCAGACATTCGGTACCTATGCCGGCGCGAATTCGGCCGCTGGTGTTGTGAGCGTGGGCGCCGCGGGTTCCGAGCGTCGCATCCAAAATGTGGCGGCCGGCTTGATCAGTGCAACCAGCACGGACGCAATCAACGGTAGCCAGCTTTACGCCGTGGCCAGCACCACGACGTCGAACATCGTCAGCTTGTCGACTTCCACGTCGACGGGTCTTTCGTCGGCTAATAGCTCGGTTTTATCGCTGTCCACGTCGACCTCGACTGGCATCAACTCGTTGTCCACTGGTCTCAGCTCGGCAAATAGTTCCGTCACGTCGCTTTCGACTTCCACGTCGACGGGTCTCTCGTCGGCCAACAGCTCGATCTCGTCGCTGTCCACGTCGACCTCGACCGGCATCAACTCGTTGTCCACCGGCCTGAGCTCGGCTAACAGCTCCGTCACGTCGCTTTCAACTTCCACGTCGACGGGTCTCTCGTCGGCCAATAGCTCGGTCACGTCGCTGTCCACGTCGACCTCGACCGGCATCAACTCGTTGTCCACTGGTCTCAGCTCGGCAAATAGTTCCGTCACGTCGCTTTCGACCTCCACGTCGACGGGTCTCTCGTCGGCCAATAGCTCGCTTACGTCGCTGTCCACGTCGACCTCGACTGGCATCAACTCGTTGTCCACTGGTCTCAGCTCGGCAAATAGTTCCGTCACGTCGCTTTCGACTTCCACGTCGACGGGTCTCTCGTCGGCCAACAGCTCGATCTCGTCGCTGTCCACGTCGACCTCGACCGGCATCAACTCGTTGTCCACCGGCCTGAGCTCGGCTAACAGCTCCGTCACGTCGCTTTCAACTTCCACGTCGACGGGTCTCTCGTCGGCAAACAGCTCGATTACGTCGCTGTCCACGTCGACTTCGACCGGCATCAATTCGCTGTCCACCGGCCTCAGCTCGGCAAACAGCTCGGTTACATCGCTTTCGACTTCCACGTCGACGGGTCTCTCGTCGGCAAACAGCTCGATTACGTCGCTGTCCACGTCGACTTCGACCGGCATCAATTCGTTGTCCACGGGCCTGAGCACGGTCTCGACGAAGACGGACAACCTCGGTAGCAGCACCGCCTCGGCACTTGGCGGCGGTTCGACGTACGACCCGACGACGGGCAAGGTCTCGGCCCCGTCGTACACCACGTACAACGCGAACGGCACGACGTCGACCGCCAACAACGTGGGCTCGGCGATCAACAACATCAACAGCCAGGGCATCAAGTACTTCCACGCGAATTCGACCGGCCCCGACAGCGCCGCAACGGGCGCCGACGCAGTCGCCATTGGCTCCGGCGCTGTCGCCAGCACGATCAACTCCGTCGCCATCGGCCTCGGCGCTACCGCCAGCACGAACAACTCCGTCGCGCTCGGCGCCAACTCAAAGACCGCCGCGGCAACCCCCACGAGCAGCGCGACCGTCGGCGGCGTGACGTTCAGCGGATTCGCTGGTGCCAATCCGGTCGGAGTCGCCAGCGTGGGTGATATCGGCAAGGAACGACAAGTCACCAACGTCGCCGCAGGTCAAGTGACCTCGACCAGTACCGACGCGATCAACGGCAGCCAGCTGTATTCGGTCGCTCAACAAGTCGGTACTGCGACCAGCGCCATTTCGTCGCTGTCGACTTCGACTTCGACCGGTTTGTCGTCGGCCAACAGCTCGATCACCTCGCTGTCCACGTCGACTTCGACGGGTCTGTCCACGGCCAACAGCTCGATCACGTCGTTGTCGACTTCGACCTCGACGGGTCTTTCGTCGGCCAACAGCTCCATCACGTCGCTGTCCACCTCGACTTCGACGGGCCTGTCGTCAGCTAACAGCTCGATCACTTCGCTGTCGACTTCGACCTCGACGGGTATCAATTCGCTGTCGACCGGCCTCAGCTCGACCGATAGCTCGGTAACGTCGCTGTCGACTTCGACTTCGACAGGTCTGTCCACGGCCAACAGCTCGATTACTTCGCTGTCGACCTCGACTTCGACCGGCCTCTCGTCGGCAAACAGCTCGATCACCTCGCTCTCGACTTCGACCTCGACCGGTCTGTCCACGGCCAATAGCTCGATCACTTCGCTGTCGACTTCGACTTCGACGGGCCTGTCGTCGGCTAACAGCTCGATCACCTCGCTGTCCACCTCGACTTCGACGGGTCTGTCCACGGCCAACAGCTCGATCACCTCGCTGTCGACTTCGACCTCGACGGGTATCAATTCGCTGTCGACCGGCCTCAGCTCGACCGATAGCTCGGTAACGTCGCTGTCGACTTCGACCTCGACGGGTCTGTCCACGGCTAACAGCTCGATCACGTCGTTGTCGACGTCGACTTCGACTGGCCTCTCGTCGGCGAATAGCTCGATCACTTCGCTGTCCACGTCGACCTCGACCGGCATCAACTCGCTGTCCACCGGCCTGAGCTCCGCAAACAGCTCCGTCACGTCGCTTTCGACCTCCACGTCGACCGGCCTGTCTACGGCCAATAGCTCGATCACCTCGCTGTCCACCTCGACCTCGACCGGCTTGTCGTCGGCTAACAGCTCGATCACTTCGTTGTCGACTTCGACCTCGACGGGTCTGTCATCTGCTAACAGCTCCATCACGTCGCTGTCGACCTCGACTTCGACGGGTCTGTCCACGGCCAACAGCTCGATCACCTCGCTGTCGACCTCGACTTCGACGGGTCTGTCGTCGGCTAACAGCTCCATCACGTCGCTGTCGACTTCGACTTCGACAGGTCTGTCCACGGCCAACAGCTCGATCACCTCGTTGTCGACTTCGACCTCGACCGGCCTGTCGTCGGCTAACAGCTCGATCACTTCGCTGTCGACTTCGACCTCGACCGGTCTGTCCACGGCCAACAGCTCGATTACTTCGTTGTCGACCTCGACTTCGACCGGCCTCTCGTCGGCAAACAGCTCGATCACGTCCCTGTCGACGTCGACTTCGACCGGTCTGTCCACGGCCAATAGCTCGATTACTTCGCTGTCGACTTCGACTTCGACGGGTCTGTCCTCGGCTAACAGCTCAATCACTTCGCTGTCGACCTCGACTTCGACAGGTCTGTCCACGGCCAACAGCTCGATCACGTCGCTGTCGACCTCGACTTCGACGGGCCTGTCATCGGCCAACAGCTCGATCACCTCGTTGTCCACCTCGACTTCGACGGGTCTGTCGTCGGCTAACAGCTCCATCACGTCGCTGTCGACTTCGACTTCGACAGGTCTGTCCACGGCCAACAGCTCGATCACGTCGTTGTCGACTTCGACCTCGACCGGCCTGTCGTCGGCTAACAGCTCGATCACCTCGCTCTCGACGTCGACCTCGACCGGTCTGTCCACGGCCAACAGCTCGATCACGTCCCTGTCGACCTCGACTTCGACGGGCCTGTCGTCGGCTAACAGCTCGATCACTTCGCTGTCGACGTCGACTTCGACCGGTCTGTCCACGGCCAATAGCTCGATTACTTCGTTGTCGACGTCGACTTCGACCGGTCTGTCCACGGCTAACAGCTCGATCACGTCTCTGTCGACCTCGACTTCGACGGGTCTGTCCACGGCCAACAGCTCGATCACGTCGTTGTCGACGTCGACTTCGACGGGCCTCTCGTCGGCGAATAGCTCGATCACGTCGCTGTCCACCGGACTGAGCTCGACCAACAGCTCGGTGTCGTCACTGTCGACCTCCACGTCGACGGGTCTGTCGTCGGCCAACAGCTCGATCACGTCGCTCTCGACGTCGACTTCGACGGGCCTCTCGTCGGCGAACAGCTCGATCACCTCGCTGTCCACCTCGACTTCGACCGGCATCAACTCGCTGTCCACCGGCCTGAGCAGCACGGACAGCACGATCCTGTCGCTGTCCACGTCGACCTCGACCGGCATCGGCTCGCTGTCCACCGGCCTGAGCAGCACGAACAGCTCGGTGTCGTCGCTGTCCACGTCCACCTCGACCGCGATCAACGCCGCGAAGACGCACTACTACAGCGTCAACGACAACGGCGTGCAGCAAGCCAACTACGCCAACGACGGCGCCACCGGCACCAATGCTCTCGCCGCCGGCGTGAACGCCAGCGCGGCGGGCGCGAGCAGCGTGGCAGTCGGCGACGGCTCGAACGCGCAGACGGCAGGCGCGGTCGCGATCGGTCAGAACGCGTCGGCAACGGGCGGCAAGGCGGTGTCGATCGGCTCCGGCAACACCGCGTCCGGCGACGGCGCAGTCGCGATCGGCGATCCGAACGTTGCGACGGGTACCGGCGCAGTGGCGATGGGTGCGAACAACACGGCGACCGGCGACGGCACGGTGTCCCTCGGCAACCAGAACACGGCAACCGGCGCCAGCGCGCTCGCCCTCGGCAGCTCGAACCAGGCCACCGCGGACAACACGATCGCGCTGGGCAGCCAGGCCACGGCCAGCGCCACCGGCGCACAGGCCTACGGCTCGGCCGCCAAGGCCACGGCAGCCGATGCGCTCGCCTTCGGCACGAACGCGCAAGCGAACGTGGCCAACTCGATCGCACTCGGCGCGAACTCGGTCACGGCCGCGGCGGTCGGCACCTCGAGCGCCACGATCGGCGGCGTCACGTACCCGTTCGCGGGCAGCGCGCCGGTCGGCGTGGTGAGCGTCGGCGCACCGGGCCAGGAACGCCAGATCACGAACGTCGCCGCGGGCCGGATCTCGGCCACGAGCACGGACGCGATCAACGGCAGCCAGCTGAACGCGACGAACAACGCGATCAACACGCTGTCGACGTCCACCGCATCGAACGTCGCGTCGCTGTCCACCGGCATCAATTCGCTGTCGACCGGCCTGAGCACGACCAACAGCAACGTGGCGTCGCTGTCCACGTCGACCTCGACCGCGATCAATTCGCTGTCGACGGGCCTCAGCACGACGAACAGCAACGTCACCTCGCTGTCGACGTCGACCTCGACGGGCATCGGTTCGCTGTCCACCGGCCTGAGCACGACGAACAGCAACGTGGCGTCGCTGTCGACGGGCGTGACGAACATCAACAACCAGCTGAACCAGCTGTCGACGACGCTCAACAACAACACGACGCGTGCGGCCAACAACAACGGCATCGCGGCCGACATGAACGGCAAGGGCACCGACGCCCCGGTCGTCACCGCCGGCTCGAACTCGGTGGCGATCGGTGCGGCTTCGAACGACGGCGGTCGCTCGAACGTGGTGTCGGTCGGCAGCGACACGCAGCAGCGCCAGATCACGAACGTCGCGCCGGGTACGCAAGGCACCGACGCGGTGAACGTGAACCAGTTGACGCAGGTGCAGACGACGCTGTCGACGGCACTGTCGGGCCAGCAGGCGCAGATCAACTCGCTGGGTTCGCAACTGCAGCAGACCGACCAGATGGCGAAGCAGGGTATCGCGGCCGTCGGCGCGATGGCGTCGATCCCGCAGCTCGATCGCGACGCCAACTTCGGGATGGGCGTGGGCACGTCGACCTTCCTCGGCCAGAAGGCGATGGCGGTCAACATGCAGGCGCGCATCACGGAGAACCTGAAGGCGTCGATCAACGGCGGTTTCAGCGGCGGTCAGAAGGTGATCGGCGCCGGCATGCTGTATCAGTGGAAGTAACGCGTCGCGCCGCCCGGCCGTTCGGCTCGCCGCCGGACGGCCCGCGGCTCCGACGGCAGGACGAGCCCGCTGCGCGCCGCGTGGCGGGCCTCGGTCAACCCAAGCTTTAAGGACGTCACCGTGAACAAACTCGCACTTGCGCTCGCGCTTTCCGCAACGGCCCTCGCCGCGTGCTCGACCGCATCCGGCCCGACCTTCAGCGCCTCCGAACTTCAGCCGCGCGACGGCGTGCGCACGTTCCAGGTGGACTGCCACGGCCTGCTGTCGGGCCCGCAGACCTGCATGAGGGCTGCCCGCAAGATCTGCGGCGACGAGCCCGTGCGCGCCGTGGACTCGGCCCGCGCGCTGCGCGACAAATCCGATCCGGCCACGCTGGTCTTCCAGTGCGGCGCCGCACCGGCCGAAGCGGCCTCGGCCGCCGAACCGGCCGCCGCCGCGGTCGAACGCGTGAACCTGTCGGGCGACGCGCTGTTCGCCACCGACCACGCGACGCTCGCACCGACCGCGCGCGAATCGCTGGACCGGCTGCTGAGCGAGCGCGCGGACCGCACGTACTCGCAAGTGTCGGTCACCGGCTTCACCGATTCGGTAGGCAGCGACGACTACAACCTCGCGCTGTCGAAGCGCCGCGCCGAATCGGT
The DNA here is from genome assembly GCF_902833095.1 of Burkholderia sp. BCC1208. NCBI lineage: Bacteria > Pseudomonadati > Pseudomonadota > Betaproteobacteria > Burkholderiales > Burkholderiaceae > Burkholderia > Burkholderia sp. BCC1208. Next base: position 73,003 of record NZ_CADFDY010000015.1, read on the forward strand.
CGCCGCCTATCTGAAGGCGCACGGGCTGAAGACCGACTCGATGACGGTCTCGGGCCGCGGCAAGGCCGATCCGGTCGCCTCGAACGCGACGCCGGAAGGCCGCGCCAGCAACCGCCGCGTCGAGATCCGGCTGCAGCACTGAGCCGCCCGCGGCCGCCCCTGCGGCCGCGCGATCCGGCGGGCCGCCGCGCCGCGCCGGCATGCCGCCGGACGACCGGGCGCCGCTTCGCCGGCGCCCGCTCCCGTTGGGCGGCGGCTATGTCAAAGTTCGTCACGCCCTGCCAAAACCGGCGGTTTCCATGCCACAATCGCCGGCAAACAGTTGCCGGGGCAGCCTGCCCGACGCACGCCGTGCCTGGCGTGCCCGGCGACACGCCGGAATCCGGCTGCCGCCCGCGCGAATCCCGTCGCCCGATTCGCGCACAGCGGCGCACCGGCGCGAATCCAACCATGACGATCCACGGCGCCGCTGCCGGCCAGACGCTCGACGCGATGCCCGGACGCACGACGCCGCAGAGGAAACAACCGGTGACGGACATCAATGAAGCCGCCGCGAGCGGCACCCGCAAGCAACGGCCGGCGGTCGGCATCTCGCTGTTTGCGCGCGACGGCCAGGCGATCTGGGAAAACGGCATTCACCAGAACATCGCGTTCCTCGCGATGATGCTCAAGCGCTCGGATCGCGTCGGCCCCGTCTATTTCCTGAACGGCGGCGACGCCAACGCGCTGCCGGCCGGCCTCGAACTCGACGGCCTCGACATCCCGCTCGTGAAACCCGCCGACGTCACGCACGAACTCGACGTCGTGATCGAAATGGGCGCGCAGTTGCCGGTCGAATGGCTCAGGCACATGAAGGCGCTCGGCAAGAAGATCGCCGCGTTCTTCTGCGGGCACGTGTATGCGGGCCTGTGCGAAACGCCGATCTTCGGGAAACCGTCGGGGCACGTGTTCAACGGCGCACCGTTCGACGAAGCGTGGCTGCTGCCGCAATACGACAAGACCGCCGCGCCGATGCTGCAGACGATCCTGCGCGCGCCCGTCCATCTGATGCCGCATATCTGGTCGCCGTACTTCCTCGAGCGCCGCGTGGCCACGCTCGCCGACGAAGGCGCGACGTTCGGCTATCGGCCCGGCCAACGGCCGTGGAAGCTCGCGATGCTCGAGCCGAACATCTCGGTCGCGAAGTCCTGCCATTACCCGATGCTCGCGTGCGACGAGTTCTATCGCGCGCGGCCCGACGCGGTGCAGCACATGTTCGTCGTCAACTCGATGCACATGAAGGAACATCCGACCTTCGTGCACTTCGCCAACAGCCTCGATCTCGTCCGCCAGCACAAGGCGACGTTCGAACCGCGCATCGACCTGCCGGGCTTCATGGCGCGTCACGCGGATGCGGTCGTATCGCATCACTGGGAAAACGGGCAGAACTATCTGTATTACGACGTGCTGTACGGCGACTATCCGCTGATCCACAACTCGACGCTGCTCGGCGATGCCGGCTATTACTACCCGGACTTCGACTCGGCCGCCGGCGGCCGCGCGCTGCTCGAAGCGTGGCTGCATCACGACGAACGCCTCGACGACTACCGCGCGAAGGCGGCCCGGCTGCTGCAGTCGGTCTCGATCAACAACCCCGCGAACCTCGACGCGTTCGTCTCGCGTCTGGTCGCCTGAACCGGAGAATACGCATGTCGGACTCCAATGCCCGTCAAGCGCCCGGCGAGGGCAAGCGTCTCGTCGTCGGCGTGTCGCTGTTCGTGCGCGGCGCCGGCCAGTCGCTGTGGGAAAACGGCATTTTCCAGAACTGCCTGCTGCTCATTCTGTTGCTGCGCCAGTCGCCGCTCGTCGCCGAAGCCGTGATGGTGAACGGCGGCGAACACGTCGCCGATCCTCAGATGATGCTCGGCGAGTGGAACGTGCCGCTGCTGTCGATGGACGAAGCGCTCGAGCGCTGCGACGTGCTGATCGAAATGAGCGCGCAGTTCGGCGCGGACTACCTGCGCGCGTTTCGCGAGCGCGGCGGCAAGGTCGTCACGATGCGGGTCGGCAACGACTACGTGATCGATATCGAACGCGCGATGTTCGACAAGCCGTCGGGTTTCCTGTTCTCGGGCGCGCCGTACGACGCGGTGTGGACGATTCCCGAGTTCGAGCGCTCGTGCCTGCACTACTACCAGACGGGCCTGCGCGCGCCGGTCACGATCGTCCCGCACATCTGGCACCCGATGCTGTTCGACAAGGCGCGCGCGACGCTCGGCGCCGGTCTGACGTTCGGCTATCAGCCCGGCAAGCCGCGCTGGCGCGTGACGATGTTCGAGCCGAACATCTGCATGGTGAAGACCAGCGTCATTCCGATGCTGATCACGGAGGAGGCTTACCGCGCGAACCCGGCATTCCTCGAATTCGTGCGCGTGTGCAACACGATTCACCTGAAGGATCACACGACGTTCATCCACTTCGCGAAGAGTCTCGATATCGTCGAGCACGGCATCACGACGTTCGAAAGCCGCTATGCGGTGTACGAATTCATGGCCGCGTACGGCGATGCGGTGGTGTCGCATACGTGGGAAAACGCGCAGAACTACCTGTACTACGAGCTGCTGTACGGCGACTATCCGCTGATCCACAACTCGCCGTTCCTCGGCAAGGCCGGGTATTTCTATCCGGACTTCGACTGCCAGGCGGGCGGCCGCGCGCTGTTGCAGGCGTTCGCCGAACACGACGCGAACTTCGACGCATACCGCGAGCAATCGAAGCACGTGCTCGACTCGGTCAGCATCTACAATCCCGAGAACGTCGCGGCCTATACGGACGCGATCGCCGCCCTCTATCGCGACGCGTGACGCGCCGCCCTTTCCGGACCCAGACGATGACCGCACGCACGCCCCTCACTCGCGCAAAATGGCTGATCGGCTGCGCCGCCGCATCGATCGCGATCGGCGCGCACGCGCAATCCGCCGGCGAATCGGCCGACACGCTGCTCCGCGACTCCGATGCGGTGTTCAAGCAGCTCGACGCCGGCCAGTACGGCGCGGTATGGACCGACGCCGCACCGTTCGTGAAGACGCGCATCAAGCAGGATCAGTTCGCGGCGCAGATGCAGCAGGCACGCCAGTCGGTCGGCACGGTCAGCCATCGCGGCTGGGCACAGATCACGCGGATCCGCTACAGCAACGCATCGTCGATGCCAGACGGCCTGTATGCGAACGTCGACTACACGACGACGCTCGCGAGCGGTGCGACCGTTTACGAAAAGCTGAGCTTTCGCCTCGATGACGACGGCCGCTGGCACCTGACGGGCTATGTGCCGCGCCGGTCGCAAAACTTCACGCAATAAGCGGCGCCCGCGCCCGCTCACGGAGCCGATCCGATGAAACTCAATGTCGCGATAACGATGAACGTGCAGCGCGACGCGACGCAGTCGATCTGGTACAACGGCGCGAACCAGCACTGCGTGTACCTGTACATGCTGCTGAAGCAATCGCCGTTGATCGGCGAGGTCTGGCTCGCGCACGACGACGGCGTCACCGAGTATCCGCAGGCGCTGATGATGGACGCGTTCGGCGACGCGCTGCGGCCGCTGTCGGCCGTCGTTCACCAGACCGACCTGCTGATCGAGATGAATGCGTTCGTCGACCCGTCGCACACGGACGTCGTGCGCCAGCGCGGCGGCAAGTGCGTGTCGTACCGCTTCGGCAACGACTACGTGATCGCAGTCGAGACGATCAACTTCGAGAAGAACGACTGGCGTCCGAACCCGCACCGCGTGCAGTTCGACGAGATCTGGACCAATCCGCAGCACATGCATACGTGCGCCGCGTATTTCCGGGCCGTGTACCGCGCGCCGGTGATCGAGCTGCCGCATATCTGGTCGCCGTATTTCATCGAACGCAGCCTCGACGCCGACCCTGAACTGAAGGCGCGCTTCGGCTATCGCAATCATGGCCCGGCCAAGCGCATCGCGTTCTTCGAGCCGAACCTGAACGTCGTGAAGAGCGCGATCGTGCCGATGCTCGCCGCGAATGCGTGCTACGTCGAACATCCTGAGCTGGTCGAGCACGTGTACATGACCAACACGTTCGACAAGAAGGAAAACGTCGCCTTCAAGCATCTCGCGCTCGGGCTCGAAATGGTGCGCGACGGCAAGGCCACCGCCGACGTGCGCGCGCCGTTCGTCGCATGGGCCGCGCATCACACCGACATCGTCGTGTCGCACCACTGGGAAAACGGCCTGAACTACCTGCTGTACGACGCGCTGTACGGCAACTACCCGCTCGTGCACAACTCGCCGTTCCTGCGCGACGTCGGCTACTACTATCCGGACTTCGAGATCTTCGATGCAGCGGCCGCGATCGCGACCGCCGCGCAGACGCACGACGCACGGCTGGACGACTACGCGGCCGCCGCCCGCCGCTGCCTGCATCAGGTCGACACCCTCGCCGAGCACAACGTCCGCGCCTATTCCACGCAGATCCAGCACCTGTTCGCCGGCCGCCCGCTCGGCTGATGTTCTTCGCACGCGCCCGTGCGTTCCGCCATTTCGTCGTGCTCGATCCGATCCGCCACCCGTTGGTCATGACCGACACGGCGCGTGGCGGGCCCCCGCGCTGATCCGGGCCGCGGCACACGGCCCGCACGCGCGCCGGTTGCGTTACGCCAGTACCCGATCGCCGCATTGCGCGGCGAACGCGCGGCCATGCCGCCGCCCCATGCGCGCGAGCACCGCGAAACAACGGGCTGCCGATCGGTCTGCACCGCCCGATTGCCTGACGAGGCTGTCGGATACGCCGCGCGCGATCGCCGATTCGTCGCCGCACGCGCCGGCGATGACGCCCGCGTAATAGTGCCGGGCCGCCAGTTCGCGGCCGCCCGCGTCGAGCGGGCTCATCCGCTGAATGCGGCGCGCGACGATCGTGAGGCCGTCCAGATAGGACGCGAGATCGATCGGCACATCGCTCGATTCGGCGCCGAGTTGCCCCAGCATGTCGATCAGTTCGGCGATCGCGACCAGGTCGCGCGCATCGGCCGCCTGCGTGCCCGTTTCGCCTCCGGCTTTCGTTCCCGCCATGCCCACGCCCCTTTGCGATGCGTCCCGCTCCCGACGCACACCCGCGCGCCGCCCTGCCCGTTCCCGCGATCAAGCGGCGGCCGGCGATCGCCATGAAAACCGGATGCCCTGCGCCCACGTGACGCCGGCATCCATGATGATCTGTCGGTCGGTCTCGCTTTCCACGCCTTCGACGACGACGTGCCGCGCACTTTCATGCGCAAACGCGATCAGCCGGCGGAACTGGTAGCGCCCGATCGCGTTGCGTTTGATCAGCGACAGGATCGAGCGGTCGAGCTTCACGATGTCGGGATTGCCGACCACCAGATTGTTCAATGCACTGAAACCGACGCCGAAATCGTCGATCGCGATCCGGCACCCGGCCCGCCGGAAGCGATACACGAACGACCGGCCGGCGACCGGGTTCAGCGGCCCCGTCTCCGTGATCTCGACCAGCAGCCGCGCCGCCACCGACGGCTCGCGCTCGAGCCGCCTGAAAATCGCCAGCCACGCGTCGTCCACGACCGCACTCGCCGCCGCGACGTTGCAGCCGTACACGGCGCCCGGATCGGCGCGCAGCGCATCGATCGTGCGGCCGACCACCAGCCGGTCGAACCAGCGCATCAACCCGAGCGCTTCGAGGCGCGGCAGGAAGGCGAGCGGCGGCAGCGCATCGCGCTCGCCCCACCGCAGCCGCGCCAGGCATTCCTCGTACAGCACGCCGCCCGACAGGTCGGCGCGGCACACGGGCTCGTGCGCGAATCCGAGCCGGCTTTCGACGAAACTGCGTACCGACGCAAGGTCGGGATGATCGTCGGGTGCTCCGAACACGAGATCAATTTCGTCGCGATTCGCTTTCCGATTCGCCTCCTGGCGAGCTTCGACCGCATTCATCCGGCGCTCCGGCTAATGGCGAGCCGCCGATCACGGCTCAACCTCAACACATAGGCGGAACGAGCCAACCTCGACGCGCTCCGCCGCCCACCCGGCCCATCCTGTATGTCGATTTTTTCCGGGGAGCGTACTGTTCGCTTCGGCGCCGTCAAATTCGATATTTTTACGATATACGGTTACTCGAAATACACCATGCGTGCACGATCCCGACAGTGCGACAGGTTACACAACGAGAATTACCAGAACCCAAAATTCGGCTCGTTTATCTTTTTTATCTAAACGGTTTTATCCGGATTGTATTTTCCCGGATTTGCTCGACGCGCGAATCGGGACAACGCCAATTGCTCAGATAAATAGCGTGCCGCAAAGTGCCGCCCATGCTCGATATGTCGGTCGAAACTTCGATCTCCGCACATGCCGCTTCCCACGCACAACCTGCCGCCGCGCGTCATTCGATCACCGCAGCATTCAATTTTCACGTTTCAAACGATATTATTAAATTTCGAAACGGAATCAATCCCCGTTGAATCAATAATACCAACTTCAATTATATGAAGATTATCGATTGAAACATATTTAACAATCTTTCTGACTTGTTAACCTATAAACTTGTTTTCGACGGACTTCCCTCGGAGCCGTCAATTTCGTGCCTTCGAAAACCGTCGAACCCATCCGGTTCGGCGGTTTCTTTTTTTAACGGCATTATTTCGTCAGACATTAGGGCGGGACAAACCCGACGGCGGGGGCGGCGCAACGACCGTGCGCCGCGGAAACTCGGTCTCAGGCGGCCGGCGCGCCGATCAGGTTCGCGAGCAGCGCGTCGTACTCGGCGACGAGCGCCGGATTCGCCGACGTGTAACGTCCGAGGATCTCGCGCTGGCGCCGCGTATACGCTTGCCACTCGTCGTCGTGCGTATGCAGCGCGCGAAGCAGCGCATCGGCGCCCTGCTGCACGTCGTTGTCCGGATAGTAGTAGCCGAGATCGGGCGCGAGACTCGCGTTGTGCACGAGCGGATAACCCTGCCAGCACACGTCGAAATAGAAATAGTTCAGCGGGTTCGACCATTGGTGCGACACGACGATATCGGTCAGGTCGGCCAGGAACAGCGGCGTATCGAAGCGCCCGACGAAGCTCGCCTTGCCCGCGCGCACGATCTCCAGGTAGTTCATCAGCATCACGAACTCGGGGCTGTCGTGCGCGAGGCGATCGGCGTTCGTCACGTGCGCGAAGCAGATCGCGTCGGGGTCGCGACGATACGCTTCGTCGATGATCAGCATCGGATACACGCAGAACTTCACGACGTTGTGGTTCGGCTCCATCACCGTGAGCCGCTTGCCGGGCTCGCTGCGCGGCCGGTATTCACCGCGCTCGGGCAGCGACTGCGCGCGTTCGGTCAGGAACATGGGATCCCACACGAACGGCACGACGCGCCCCGGGCAGCGGCGCAGCGACTGCAGGAACGGCAGCGACGACGGCGCGATCTGCGGAATCGCCCATACCTCGTCGTAGCCGCGGTTGATGAACAGCGAATCCCACAGCCGACGGCCGAACAGCATCGACTCCATCGCGTTGATGTACTCGACGCCGCAGCAATAGCTGACCAGCTTCACGCCGCGCGCTTTCAGGTAGGCCGTCTGCTCGCCGTCGATCTGCCCGCCCAGTTCGATCACCACGTCGAGCGCGTCCTTCGTGTCCGCGAACGCGCGCGTGTCATAGACGTTGCAATCCCACGGCAGCGCATCGGTGAGCGGCACGTCGGTCGTGTTGACCAGCGTCACGCGGTAGCCGTGCGGCGACGCCATCAGCAGCTTCGCGAGGAACAGCGCGTTCTGCTTGATGCCGTTGATCCACAAGCTTTCGTCGGGGGCACGCAATCCGATCGTGATACCGATGCGCAGGCCGGTCAGGACAGGAGACGTCATCGTCGGCGGGATGGAAAGTTGAACGGAAATGGCATGGCGCAGTGTAGCGCGCGGAGCGCCGCCCGCGTCAAGCGGCGGCAACCCGGCATTTTAGCGAAGACAGCCCGCCGCACACTGTCAGGGATGGTCAGCGCCCACTTCGGCCGTGCCGATCCGCCCGATCGTTATGCGATACTCGTGCCGACCGGCGGCAGGCAGCCCGGTTGTCCCGGAGCACTCGAGCAAGCAGCACGCCACCTCGCCGCACCACGATCAAAACCAGGGCACACAGAATGGAACACGATGCCGCGCAAGGCTTCCAGCCCATCCATGACGCACCGCGGCGGCGCTCGCAGGCAAGCGTATCCGGATGGAGCGCCGAGCCGAAGAACATCGCGCGGATCGTGTGTGCGCGTCCCCGCGTTCGGAGCGCGCGATGATCGTCCTCAGTCATTTCAGCCAGCACGCGCCCGCAAGCCTCGATAACCACCGCCGGTACGCGCAGGCGCATGGCTATCGTCACGAGATCGTCGACGCATCCGGCATGCCGCAAGCGCTGCCGCTGCGGCCGCTGCATCGCTACGAGTCGCTGCTTCACGTGCTGCGCGGCGCGCAACCCGACGAACTCGTGCTGCTGCTCAGCGAAGACGCGGCGATCATCGAACCCGTCGCGCTCGATCGCCTGATGGCCGGACGCGACATGCTGTTCGTCGACGCGTTCGCATCGCCGCTGCCGCAGGTCGACGTGCAGATCTGGCGCAATACACCGGACGTGCGCGCGATCGCGATGCGGCTCGTGCAGCGCTGCAAGCTCGGCAGCGAACCGAGGCTGACGTCGGAAGCCGCGCTGTTCGCGGATCTCGATACGCATCGCTACATGACGCCGATCGACGGGCTGTACGCGGTCATGCCGTGCGGCCCCGACCTCGATCCGATGTGGAGCCGCGAACCGACGTTCGCGATCAGCATCGACGACACGCCGCACGATCCCGAACGGAAAGGCGCGACGCCGCGCTTTCGCGACGCGCTCGTCGCGTACGTCAATCGTTGCCGCGCCGCCGGACGACCGATGTTCGCGTTCGATCACGACGCCGCGGCGCCTGACGAAGCCGCCGAGCGCAGCACGTACAATCCCGGCCGCCCGATTGCGTTGATGATGCTGTACACGCCGAACATCGGCAGCTATGCGCGCATCGCCGAACGGAATTTCCGGCGCTACTGCGACGCGCACGGCTACACGCTCTACGTGCATCGCGACATTCCCGCCGAGATCGGGCTGAACGCGACGGGCAACTGGTTCAAGCCGTGGCTGCTGCACGCCTACCTGCAGCACCATGAATGGGTCGTGTGGCTCGATGCCGACGTGCTGATCGCGAACCGGCAGCAACCGCTGGAACCGCTGCTCGAAGGGCGCGACTGGCTGCTCGCACAGGACCTCGGCCAGTGGGCGTTCAATTCGGGCGTGATGGCGTTCCGCCGCACCGAACGCAACGACGCGATGTTGCGCGACCTGATGACGACGATCGCCGCGCTGCACGACCGCTCGAGCGTCTATGCGAGCGATGGCGACCAGTTGCATTTCATTCGCGCGATGGAGCGCAACGGACAGTTGCAACCCGAAGGCGTGGCCGATCTCGTCGGCCTCAACACGCCCTGGCTGTTTCGCCGTGCGGACAGCTACATCGTGCATTACTACGGCATGTGGTCGGCGATGCGTGCGCTGATGATGGCGCACGACGACGGGCTGTTGCCCTGACGGCGCCGCATCGTCATCGATTGGCAAACACGACGCGCCGGCCGGATTCGACCGGCCGGCGCGTCGTCGCATCGATGGCCGTCGTCAGATCGCCGCGATCGTCGGCGCGACGGCCGCGGGATCGGTCAGGCTCGGCTTGCCGGTCTCGACGTGCCCCGCGATGCGGCGCGTCCAGCCGGCATTGCCCGCCACCGCGAACTGCAGGTCGTACCAGTGGCTGCTGCACGACAGGTCCCAGTGCGCTTCGATGCGCTGGCCGGCCGGAACCGTCAGCGTGCGCGCCGCGCCGCCGTATGCGACATCGGTCGCGGTGACCGTCAGCGGGCCAGTGCCTGCATTGGCGATCGTCACGTACACATCGCCATTCGCGGTGTCGTAGCACGGCGTGATTTCGGGCTTGGCAGCGGCATCCGCAGCCGCCGACCCCGCGAAGCGCCGGAAATAGCCGTTCGGCCCCCACACGCTCACCAGGTAGTTGCCGTTCGCATCGAGCGCCCACGTATCGGTCAGCTGCTTGCCCGCTTCGACCGTATAGCGGCGCGGCATCGCGGTGGGGTCTCCCGTATAGACCCAGAAGTGCGCGCCCTGCGTACCGGTATTCGCGAACGTCAGCGCGTAGCCTTGCGCCTGCAACTGGCCGGTGACGTGCAATTCGTACGGCAGCGCGCGCGCCGGCCGCGTGCCCGGCTCCTGCGCGGTCACGACCTGCTGCGCGGTGCTGGCCGGCGCGGTCTGCGACGACGCGCGCGAGCATTGCAGGTCGGCCTGCGCGACATACGCCTGCGTGCTCGGCAGGCTCGGCAGCGTCGCATCCGATTTCGAGAAGTCGAGCGCCGACGTCAGGTCGCCGCAGATCGCGCGACGCCACGGCGAGATGTTGGTCTCCGTCACGCCGAAGCGCTTCTCGATGAATTGCAGCACCGACGTGTGATCGAACACCTGCGAGCACACGAAGCCGCCCTTCGACCACGGCGACACGACGAACATCGGCACGCGCGGGCCGAGGCCGTACGGCAGGTTGTCGGCCGTATACGTGCCGGCTTGCGTCGAGGTCACGACGTTGTGCCGCTCGAGCGACACGTCGACGGTGCTCATGCCGGAGCCCGGCAGCGTCGGCGCCGACGGCGGCACGACATGGTCGAAGAAGCCGTCGTTCTCGTCGTACATGATCAGCAGGACCGTCTTGCTCCACACGTCCGGATTGGACGTCAGCGCATCGAGGATCGTCGACAGGTAGTACGCGCCATACAGCGGCGTGAACTTCGGATGCTCGGAATACGCGGCGGGCGGCAGCAGCCACGACACTTGCGGCAGCGCATTCGCCTGCACGTCGGCCTTCAACTGCGTGATCGGACGCGTGCTCATCCCGCGCGTCTGCAGCGACGAACCGGCCGGCGCATTCACAAAGTTGTTGAAGCACGCCAGCATGTTGGTGCCGTAGTTGCCGGTGAAGTTGTCGAACCCGGTGCCCTGCTGATAGATCTGCCACGAGATGCCGGCTTTTTCGAGCCGTTCCGGGTAGGTCGTCCAGTTGAAGGGCGGCAGCTGCACCTTGTCGAACTGGTTGTCGATGTAGTCGGTATTGTCGAGCAACGGACCACCGCCCGTGCCGAGCGGATCGACCATGCCCGTCATCAGGTACATGCGGTTCGGGTGCGTGTTGCCCGGGATCGAGCAGAAGTAGTTGTCGCACACCGTGAACGCATCCGCGAGCGCGTAGTGAAACGGAATGTCGTCGCGAACGTGATAGCCCATCGTCATGTTCGACTTCTGCACGGCCCATTGGTCCGCGCGGCCGTTGTCGATCGCGCCGTGCGTCGTTGCCCACGTGTGCGGCAGGCCGCCGATACATTGCGCGTTGACGCCCGGATTGGTCGTGTCGTAGCGGAACGGTGCGATCACGCTCGACTTGTCCTCCTGGCGCGGCTGGAACCACACCGGCTTGCCGTTCGGCAGCGTGACCGGGAAACGGTCGTTGTAGCCGCGCACGCCGCTCAGATGACCGAGGTAGTGATCGAACGAGCGGTTCTCCTGCATGAACACGACGATGTGCTGCACATCCTGGATCGTGCCCGTCACGGTGTTCGGCTCGATCGCCAGCGCCTTGCGGATCGATTCCGGAAGCAGTGCGGTGGCGGCGGTCGCGCCGGCGAGGCCGGCCGAGAACTTCAGAAAATCGCGTCGCGAATGGATGGCCATGCTGGTTGCTCTTGATGGGTTTTCTGGTGGAAACGGCCGATATCAGGAAGCGGGCGACGAAGCAGGCGCGGTGAAACCCGGCGGGCAGCGCATCTGCGCGGTGGCGACCACGGCGCCGCCGCACGCGGCCTTCTGCTGCGCGACGGGCGCGGCGGGTGCGGTCAGGTCGTCGTTGCAGGCGCCGAGCAGGGCGGTCAGCGCGATCAGACCGGCGGCCGCGATAGGCCGTAGGGCCGACGTTCGCATAACGGTTCTCCGTGAGGATGACGACGTGACGCGGACGTGAACGCCGCGCCGGTCATATCGAAGCCGAGATGCTATGTTCGACTTGTTACACGACGGTGTCGAGCGGCGGGAAGATCGAGGTGCACGCAGGGCGCGGCACGCGGGGATGTGACGGAAACGTCGAAAGTCGTAAGTCGTTCGAAAGATTTGCGTGATTCAAGCGTACTGCTTCGTGCGTCCTCGATACCGAAGCCGCGTCGCGACGACGGCGAACGACGAAGCGCTTTCTTGCGAGCCGGCCGCCACAGCAACCGGCCCGCGTACGATAGCCAGGCTCGCTCAGCCTTCCGTCATCGTCAGCAACTGCGCGCCGTCCACGACCTGGTCGCCGACGCCGTACAGCACTTCCGCGACGATGCCCGCGCGCGGCGCGCCGATCGTGTGCTCCATCTTCATCGCTTCCATCACGATCAGCGGCGTGCCGGCTTCGACCTTCTGGCCCGGCTCGACCAGCACCGCGATCACCTTGCCGGGCATCGGCGCGGTCAAGCGGCCGCCGCCCTGCTCCGCGTCGCCGGCATGCGCGAGCATGTTGCGCCATTCGAACGTCTCGGCCGCGCCCTGCGTGAACACATGGAACGTGTCGCCGTCCGCATATACGCGCCCGCTGCCGCGCACGCCGCCGAGCGTCACCTCGAAATCGAGCGGCGTGGCGCCGCGCGTCCACGCGAACGGTTGCGCGGCCGCGTCGCCGATTGCGATACGCGTGCCGGCGCCGTCGTCCTCGTATGCGACCGTCACGTCCGCTTCGCGATCGGCCGCGTGCCATTCGAGCGTGCGGCGATAGCCGCCGTTCAGCCGCCAGTCCGGCAGCGCGCCCCACGGCGATGCGTGCCGCGCCGCACCGCGTTCGCGCGCAAGCAGCGCCGCGCATGCAAGCGCGAGCGTGGCGCGCGGCGGCTGTTGCGGCGCGAACAGCGCATCGTGATTGCGCTCGATCAGGCCCGTGTCGAGATCGGCCGTCGCGAACGGCTCGCACGCGACGATCCGCTGCAGGAACGCGGCGTTCGTATGCAGGCCGACCACTTCGCACGCGCGCAGCGCACGCAGCATCAGGCCCAGCGCTTCCGCGCGATCCGCGCCGTGGACGATCAGCTTCGCGATCATGGGATCGTAGAACGGCGTGATCGCATCGCCCTCGCGCACGCCGCTGTCGATGCGCACCGAAGCACCGATGTCGAACTCGACGCCGGCAGGCAGCCGCAGGTGCTTCAGCGTGCCCGTCGACGGCAGGAAGCCGCGCGCGGGATTCTCTGCATAAAGGCGTGCCTCGAGCGCATGGCCCTGTACCCGCAACGCCTCCTGCTTCAGCGGCAGCGGCTCGCCCGCCGCGACGCGCAGTTGCCATTCGACGAGATCGAGCCCCGTGATCATCTCGGTGACCGGATGCTCGACCTGCAGGCGCGTGTTCATCTCCATGAAGTAGAACGCTTCGCCCGTCATGATGAATTCGACGGTGCCCGCGCCGACATAGCTGACCGCGCGCGCGGCCGCGACCGCCGCTTCGCCCATCGCCTGGCGCACGTCGTCGTGCAGACCAGGCGCCGGCGCTTCCTCGAGCACCTTCTGGTGACGGCGCTGCACCGAGCAGTCGCGGTCGAACAGGTACACGGTATTGCCGTGCGTGTCGCCGAACACCTGCACCTCGACGTGGCGCGGACGCGTCAGATATTTCTCGATCAGCACGCGATCGTTGCCGAAGCTGCTCGCGGCTTCGCGCTGGCACGACGCGAGCGCCGCCCGGAAATCGTCGGAGCGCTCGACCACGCGCATCCCCTTGCCGCCACCGCCCGCGCTCGCCTTCAGCAGCACCGGATAGCCGATCGCGTCGGCTTCGCGATGCAGGTTGGCCGCATCCTGATCGTCGCCGTGATAGCCGGGCACGAGCGGCACGGCGGCCGCGTGCATCAGCGCCTTCGCGGCCGCCTTCGACCCCATCGCCGCGATGGCGTCGACCGGCGGACCGATGAACACGATGCCGGCCGCCTCGCATGCATGCGCGAAATCTTCGTTCTCCGACAGAAATCCGTAGCCGGGGTGAATCGCCTGCGCGCCGGTGGCGCGCGCGGCTTCGATGATGCGCTCGATGCGCAGGTAACTGTCTGCCGCGGCCGAGCCGCCGATGTGCACGGCCTCGTCGCATGCGGCCACGTGTTTCGCGTTCGCATCCGCGTCGGAATAGACGGCGACGCTCGCGATCCCGAGGCGTTTGCACGTCGCGGCGACGCGGCAGGCGATTTCGCCGCGGTTGGCGATCAGAATCTTGTCGAACATGGCTTCGATGTCGTCCGGTGGGTTGATGTCACGCGATCATTCACGCCACGACGGCGTGCGCTTGTCGAGGAAGGACGCGATCCCTTCCCGCGCTTCCGCGCCGGCACGGGTCTTCGCGATCCAGTCGGCGGTCTGCTCGATCAGCGTCGCGTCGAGTGCGCGGCCGGCCACGTCGGCGACGAGTCGCTTGCATGCCTTCACTGCGTCGGGGCCGTTCGCGACGAGCGTCGCGGCCAGCTTCGCGACCGTTTCGTCGAGCGCGTCGGCCGGCACCGCATCGTGAATGAAGCCGAGCGACGCGGCACGCGTGCTGTCGAACACCTCGGCCGTCGTGAAGTAGCGGCGCGCCGCGCGCTCGCCCATCGCACGGATGACGTACGGTGCGATCGTCGCGGGAATCAGCCCGAGCCGCGCTTCCGACAGGCAGAACTTCACGCCGTCCGCGGCGATCGCAATATCGGCCGCCGCGACGAGGCCCACGCCGCCCGCATACGCGTCGCCATGCACGCGCGCGATCACCGGCTTGCCGCAGCGATAAATCGCTTCGAGCATCCGCGCGAGCTTGCGCGCATCGGCGCGGTTCTCGTCGGCCGAGTAACCGGCCATCTTCTTCATCCAGTTCAGGTCCGCGCCCGCGCAGAATGCCGCGCCTTCCGCGGCGAGCACGATCGCGCGCACGTCCCGGTGCGCGTCGAGCCATTCGAACGCGGTGGTCAGCTCGGCGATCGCCGTCTCGTTGAACGCATTGCGCACGTCGGAACGCGCGAGCGTGACGGTCGCCACGCGGCCGGCTTCGCTTACCTTGATCGTTTCGTATCGCATCGGTCTGTCCTCCCGGGCGTTACATGCGGAACACGCCGAAGCGCGTGTCGTCGATCGGCGCGTTCATCGACGCGGCAAGACCGAGCCCGAGCACGTCGCGCGTCTGCGCGGGATCGATCACGCCGTCGTCCCACAGTCGCGCGCTCGCGTAATACGGATGGCCCTGGCGCTCGTACTGGTCGCGGATCGGCTGCTTGAACGCGTCCTCTTCCTCGGCCGACCACGAACCGCCCTTCGCCTCGATACCGTCGCGACGCACGGTCGCGAGCACCGACGCGGCCTGCTCGCCGCCCATCACCGAGATGCGGGCGTTCGGCCACATCCACAGGAAGCGCGGGCCGAACGCGCGGCCGCACATCCCGTAGTTGCCGGCGCCGAACGAGCCGCCGATGATCACCGTGAATTTCGGCACCTTCGCATTCGACACGGCCGTCACCATCTTCGCGCCATGCCGCGCGATGCCTTCGTTCTCGTACTTGCGCCCGACCATGAAGCCGGTGATGTTCTGCAGGAACACGAGCGGAATCTTGCGCTGGCAGCACAACTCGATGAAATGCGCGCCCTTCACGGCCGATTCGGAGAACAGGATGCCGTTGTTCGCGACGATCCCGACCGGATGGCCCCAGATGTGCGCGAACCCGGTGACGAGCGTCGTGCCGAAGCGCGCCTTGAATTCATCGAACGCCGAATCGTCGACGATGCGCGCGATCACTTCGCGCACGTCGAACGGCTTGCGCGTATCGACCGGAATCACGCCGTACAGGCTCTTCGCGTCGTAGCGCGGCGGCTTCGGCTCGCGCAGCGCGACCGGCGGCGCGATCTTCGGCGCGAGATGGCCGACGATGTTGCGCGCGATCGACAGCGCATGCGCATCGTTCCGCGCGAGATGGTCGGCCACGCCCGACAGGCGCGTGTGCACGTCGCCGCCGCCAAGATCCTCCGCGCTCACTTCCTCGCCGGTCGCGGCCTTCACGAGCGGCGGCCCGCCGAGGAAAATCGTGCCCTGGTCCTTCACGATGATCGACTCGTCGCTCATCGCCGGCACGTACGCGCCGCCGGCCGTGCACGAGCCCATCACGACGGCGATCTGCGCGATCCCCGCTGCCGACATCGTCGCCTGGTTGAAGAAGATGCGGCCGAAGTGATCGCGATCGGGAAACACGTCGTCCTGGTTCGGCAGGTTCGCGCCGCCCGAATCGACGAGGTACACGCACGGCAGCCGGTTTTCCGCGGCGATTTCCTGCGCGCGCACGTGCTTCTTCACGGTAATCGGATAGTAGGTGCCGCCCTTGACCGTCGCGTCGTTGCACACGATCACGCATTCGCGACCGGCGATACGGCCGATCCCGGTGATGACGCCCGCGCCCGGCGCGTCGTCGTTGTACATGCCGTTCGCCGCGAGCTGCGAGAACTCGAGGAACGGCGCGCCCGGATCGAGCAGTTGCGCGATGCGATCGCGCGGCAGCAGCTTGCCGCGCGACAGATGCTTGTCGCGCGCGGCCTGGCCGCCGCCCTGCGCGAGCTGTTCGATCTTCGCGCGCAGGGCGGCGACGACCGCCTCGAGCGCCGCGGCATTCGCGCGGAAGTCTTCCGAACGCGGGTTCAGTTTCGATTCGATGATCGGCATCGACAAGGCTCCGTTCGCGTGACGTGGGGCGTTACATCGTTTCCGCGAACAGCTCGCGGCCGATCAGCATCCGGCGGATCTCGCTCGTGCCGGCGCCGATCTCGTACAGCTTCGCATCGCGCCACAGGCGGCCGACCGGATATTCGTTGATGTAGCCGTTGCCGCCGAGGATCTGGATCGCCTCGCCGGCCATCCACGTCGCCTTCTCGGCCGTGTAGAGAATCACGCCCGCGCAGTCCTTGCGCACCTGGCGGATATGGTCGCTGCCCGCCGAGTCGAGATGGCGGCCCACTGCGTACAGGTACGCGCGGCACGCCTGGAACGTGGTGTACATGTCGGCGACCTTGCCCTGGATCAACTGGAATTCGCCGATCGACTGGCCGAACTGCTTGCGGTCGTGGATATACGGCACGACCGCGTCGAGACACGCGGCCATGATGCCCGTCGGGCCGCCCGACAACACCGCGCGCTCGTAGTCGAGGCCGCTCATCAGCACCTTCACGCCGCCGTTCAGTTGGCCGAGGATGTTCTCTTCCGGCACTTCGACGTCCTGGAACACCAGCTCGCCCGTGTGCGACCCGCGCATGCCGAGCTTGTCGAGCTTCTGCGCGACCGAGAAGCCCTTCATCCCCTTCTCGACGATGAAGGCGGTGATGCCGCGCGCATTCGCTTCGACGTCCGTCTTCGCGTAGACGACGAGCGTGTCGCAATCGGGGCCGTTGGTGATCCACATCTTCGTGCCGTTGAGCACATAGCGGTCGCCGCGCTTGTCCGCGCGCAGCTTCATGCTGACGACGTCGGAGCCTGCGTTCGGCTCGCTCATCGCGAGCGCGCCGATGTGTTCGCCCGACACGAGCTTCGGCAGATACTTCTGCTTTTGCGCATCGGTGCCGTTGCGGTGGATCTGGTTCACGCACAGGTTCGAGTGCGCGCCGTACGACAGGCCGATCGACGCCGACGCGCGCGAGATCTCTTCCATCGCGACCATGTGCGCGGTATAGCCCATGTTCGCGCCGCCGTATTCCTCGGCCACCGTCATGCCGAGCACGCCGAGATCGCCGAACTTTTTCCACAGATCCATCGGGAACTGGTCGGTGCGGTCGACCTCCGCCGCGCGCGGCGTGATTTCCTTCGCCGCAAACGTCGCGACGGCGTCGCGCAGCATCTCGATGTCTTCACCGAGCATGAATTGCACGCCGGGCAGGTTGATCATGTCTCCTCCGTCTCCAGAAAGTGTGTCGCACTCACCGATTTCTGAGCTTTACTCAAATCGAATGACTACGCCCATTCATTGATCCATAAAGCGGAAATTTTGCACAGTTTCGCGTCTCCACGGGTTCGGCGTCAATAGTTTTCTGAGTGATACTCAGATATGATGCGAGCATGACAGCCGCTTCCGCCGACACCATGACCGCCACCGCCAAAGCCGACCGCGCCGACACGCCGCGCGCCCCTGCCGGGCGCAAATCCCAGCAGCGCGTGCAGGACATTCTGCGCGCCGGCCGTGAAGTGTTCGCCGAAAAAGGTTACGAGCATGCGACGGCCGCCGAGATCGCGCAGCGCGTGGGCGTGTCGGAGGCGACGGTGTTCAGCTATTTCCGCGGCAAGCGCGAGCTGTGCGCGCGCGTGATCGCCGACTGGTACGACGAAATCATCGCCGCGTTCGAACACGGAATGCCGCGGGACGCGTCGGTGCAGCAGCAGTTCGCGTTCATCGTGCGCACGCACCTGCGGCTGATGCTCGTGAACGGTACGGGATTGTGCGCGCTGGTGCTGTCGGAAGGCCGCGCGAAGCAGCATGCGCTGAGCGACGAGCTCACCGCGCTGCAGCGCCGCTACACGGCGCCGCTGATGGACGTGCTCGCGCGCGGCCAGGCGGCCGGGCAGGTTCGCGCGGATCTGCCGCTGAGCCTGCTGCGCTCGATGGTGTTCGGGCCGATCGAGCACGTGCTGTGGGACGCGATCCTCGGGCACCGCAAGCTCGATACGGAAACGACGGCCACGCAGTTGATCGACATGCTGTGGGCCGCCGTGCAGCCGCCGGCGCCGGAACAGGCGGCGCTCGTGCGCTTCAGGAACGAAGTGGCCGAAGCCGTGCGGCGGCTGGAAGGCGAAGCGTCACGCGCGTGACGCCGCCGGGCAGCGCGGCGGCCGCCCCACCGCCGCTTCCGCACCGTCGCTCAGAGGTGGGCGCTGCTACGAATCCTCGCTGACGCGCAGCGGCGCGCGGCTCTGCTCGTTGTTCAAATGGACGAACTTGCGCAACAGGCGCATCAGTTCCTGCGAATCGTCGTCGCCCATCCCGTCGAACAGGCCGGCGCGCAGCTCCTGCACCGACGGAATCAGATGCGTGAGCAGTTCGGCGCCCGCCGGCGTCAACAGCAGGCGCCGCTGACGCCGCGGCAGCACTTCACGGACGATCAATCCCTTCGCTTCGAGCCGGACCGCGAGATCGGCAGTGGTCGACGTGTCGAGCGCCACGCGCTGCGCGAGCGTCACCTGATCGAGCCCCGGACACTCGTACAGCATCCGCAGCACCGCGTACTGCACGGGCGTCACGTCCCGGCCCAGCTTCTCGTAGAACATCGCAACCGCGATCTGGTGTGCGCGCCGGATCAGGTGCCCGGGTTCGTCGTACAGATCGAGCGGAAAAGCCGGCAGGCCGGCGGGATTCGTTTTTTCCATGAATGAGTCGATGACATAGGCGGCGCGCGCCGTTGCGCACGCCGACGGCATGGCGCCGTCTCGCGCCAGTTCCCGGGAAAACCAGTATACCGCTCGCCTTGCTCCCGCCAATCTCGATGAGTACACTGAATCTCATTCAGTACACGGAATTACGAATTGCCGCGTAACGGCGGCACCGCCCTGAAGGAGACGACGAACGTGTTTCTCAAGAACGCTTGGTATGTGGCCTGCACGCCCGATGAAATCGACGGCAAGCCGCTGGGCCGCAAGATCTGCAACGAGTCGATGGTGTTTTACCGCGCGGCGGACGGCCAGGTGGCCGCGCTCGAGGATTTCTGCCCGCACCGCGGCGCGCCGCTGTCGCTGGGGTTCGTGCGCGACGGCGTGCTCGTATGCGGCTATCACGGGCTGGAAATGGGTTGCAACGGCAAGGCGACCGGCATGCCGGGCCAGCGCGTCGGCGGTTTCCCGCCGGTTCGCAGCTTCCCGGCGGTCGAGCGGTACGGCTTCGTGTGGGCCTGGCCAGGGGACGCGTCCGAAGCCGATCCCGCCAAACTGCCCGCGCTGGCATGGGCCGAGGATCCCGCCTGGGCGCACGGCGGCGGCCTGTATCACATTCGCTGCGACTACCGGCTGATGATCGACAACCTGATGGACCTCACGCACGAGACCTACGTGCATGCGACGAGCATCGGCCAGAAGGAAATCGACGAAGCGGCGCCGAAGACGACCAGCCACGGCGACGAAGTCGTCACGAGCCGCTTCATGGAGAACGTGATGCCGCCGTCGTTCTGGCGGATGGCGCTGCGCGGCAACGGGCTCGCCGACGACGTGCCGGTCGACCGCTGGCAGATCTGCCGCTTCACGCCGCCGAGCCACGTGATGATCGAAGTGGGCGTCGCGCATGCGGGCCACGGCGGCTACGACGCGCCGGCGGACAAGAAGGCGTCGTCGATCGTGGTCGACTTCATCACGCCCGAGACGGACACGTCGATCTGGTACTTCTGGGGGATGGCGCGCAACTTCCGGCCCGACGATCACGCGCTGACCGCCGAGATCCGCGAAGGACAGGGCAAGATCTTCGCGGAGGATCTCGAAATGCTCGAGCGACAGCAGCGCAATCTCGAACAGTGGCCCGAGCGCAAGCTCCTCAAGCTCAACATCGACGCCGGCGGCGTGCTGTCGCGCAAGGTGATCGACCGGCTGCTCGCCGCCGAAAACGCGGCGAGCCCGCAGCGGCCCGTGATTCCGGTCGCGCCCGTCAAGGAGGCGTCATGAACGACGCGACATTGACGGTCCGGGTGGCCCGCAAATGGCAGGAAGCGCGCGACATCTGCGGCTTCGAACTGGTCAGCGACGACGGCTCGCCATTGCCGCGCTTCGACGCCGGCGCCCATATCGACGTGCATCTGCCGGGCGGGCTCGTGCGCCAGTACTCGCTGTGCAATCACCCGGAGCAACGCGATCGCTATCAGATCGCGGTGCTGCGCGATGCCGAAGGTCGCGGCGGATCGCGCGCGATTCACGACGAAGTCCGGCAAGGCGACACCGTGCGGATCGGTATGCCGCGCAATCAATTCCCGCTCGCATCCGACGCGCCGCATCATCTGTTGCTCGCCGGCGGAATCGGTGTCACGCCGATTCTCAGCATGGCGGAACGGCTGTTCTCGTCCGGCACGCCGTTCGACATGCACTACTGCGCGCGTTCGGCCGATCGCATGGCCTTCGCCGAGCGGATCAATGGGGCCGGGTTTCGCGATCGCGCCCGCTTCCACGTCGACGACGGCGACCCCGCGCAACGTTTCGACCTGGCTTCCGTGCTCGCCGGCGCGCCCGACGGCACGCACCTGTACGTATGCGGCCCGCGCGGCTTCATGGATGCAGTGCTGAACGCGGCACGCGAGCGCGGCTGGAGTGAAGCGCGACTGCATTACGAGTTCTTCGGCGGCGCGGTCGTGTCGTCCGGCGCCGATCGCGCATTCCAGGTGCGGATCGCGAGCAGCGGCAAGGTGATCGACGTGCCGGCCGACTGCACGGCCATCGCGGCGCTGGCGGCGAATGGCGTCGACGTGCTGACGTCGTGCGAGCAAGGCGTGTGCGGCACCTGCGTGACCCGCGTGCTCGAAGGCGAGCCCGATCATCGCGATGCATATCTCACCGACGACGAAAAGGCCGCCGGCGACCAGTTCATGCCGTGCTGCTCGCGGTCGCGAACCGAGCTGCTGGTACTCGATCTGTAGACCTGTAGATCGGTAGATGGACCGCCCGACACGCGGCGGCCAATCGCAATACTGGAACGATCAACGGCGCATCCTGGCCGGCCATCGATCAAGACACCTGAATTCCCGACCGATCAATGGCACTGCAACCCGGACCCGCTCGACCATCGCGCTCGGTGCGCGCCCATCGCTCGGCTCAATCGGCGAGCCGGCAATGCGACAGTTTCAACCCCGGCAGCACCGGCGCGTCGATATAGCCTTCGTTCACACAGCTGAACCGGAACGCCGCGGACGTGACGAACGGCTTGATCTCGCCGCCGGGAAATTTCGGCTTCAGCGCGCCTTGATCCGCCACGTCGAAATGCGTGTCGAACTGCTCGCCGTCGGCCGTCAGCGCACCGAAATACGTGCCATCCGGATCGCTGCCCATCCGGATCACGGCGCCGACGAACGTGACGCGCTTGCCGTCGTACTTCGCCTTCGCGGCGGCCATGTCCTGCGTATAGGCCTCGATCATCGCGCCGTAGTGCGCGTCGATCGCGGGTTCGGCGTTCGAAGCCGCACACGCGGCCTGGTCAACACCCGTCAGCAGCGCGCAGGCCGCAAGCGCGGCCGCCGCGAACGGCGCGGAAATCTTCTTCAAGGGTGGTCTCCCGTCCAGCGTGGTGGTTGAAGTCATCGAAGCCCGGCGTGATGCCGGGTGAATGCGCTTGCGTCGCTTCAATCGTTCGAATGGCGGTACACGGCTGCGATCACTTCATTGCCCGCGTGGTCGTGCGCGATGCGTGGCGTCGCGCTGAACGCGACGTGACAGGAAGATGGCATGGTGCGGCCCCCGGCTCTCTCGTTGAATTTCACTGCGTCTGATTTTGGCCGCTACGGTAGCAGACTGCCGGCAGGCCGGCAATCGAGCGGCGGGCGCTGCCCGGTCGACTCATTACAATTGCAAACGATTCTCATTACGGATATCATGCGCGTCCTGGTCCAACGCAACGCCGCGGCCCGCAACATGATCCTCAGCATTCCTCTTCCTGCATCGATTCATGCCATTCCGTCGAACGCCCCGCCGTGCCCGGACCTTGCGTCCGTGGCGCACACGCCTGCCGGTCCTGCTCACCCTGTGCGCCGCGAGCGGTGCACAGGCGGCCGGCGCTGAACCCGTTGCGCCCGCAACCGCCGCTGCGGCGGCCGCCGAACACGAACTCCCGGCGATCAGCGTCAACGCGTCGGCTGCCATCGATCCGACGATCGGCTATCAGCCGCGCACGACGAGCATCGCGGGCGGCGACGACCGCGCGCTGAAGGAGATCCCGCAATCGGTCGCGGTGGTCAGCAGCAGCGTGATGCAGGACCAGCAGGCGTGCTCGCTCGACGACGTGCTCGGCAACATCAGCGGTGTCACGCAGACGAACACGCTCGGCGGCACGCGCGACGCGTTCGTCAAGCGCGGCTTCGGATCGAACAACGACGGCTCGGTACTGGTCGACGGCGTGCGTACGCCGGTGCTGCACAGCTATCTCGCGACGATCGATCGCGTCGAAGTGCTGAAGGGCCCCGCTTCGCTGCTGTACGGGATGCAGGACCCGGGCGGCGTGATCAACCTCGTCACGCGCAAACCGGAAGACACGTTCGGCGGCTCGATCTCCGCGTCGCGCACGAACCACGGCGGCAGCAACGCGCAGTTCAATCTCACGGGGCCGCTCGGCAAGCCCGGGCAAGTCGCGGGCGGCACGCTCGTATTCCGGCTGACCGGCGAATACGACACGAGCCGCTACTGGCGTAGCTTCGGCCGCGAACGCAATGCGCTGATCGCGCCCGCGCTGTCGTGGCACGACGCGAACACGTCGATCGACGTCAGCTACCAGTACGTCGACTACACGACGCCGTTCGACCGCGGCACCGTGCTCGTGAACGGTCGCCCCGACGATGCGCTGCGCTATCGCCGCTACGAGGAAGCGTGGTCGCAAAGCACCGGCATCCAGGAAACGCTGCGGACGCGCATCGAGCACCGCTTCTCCGATGCATGGCGCGTGCGCGCGACCTACGGCTGGGGCCGCGACCGTTACGATCAGTTCATCACGCGCGCCACCGCGTTCAACAGCAGGACCGGCGCACTGACGCGCTCGTCCGATGCGAACCTCGGACGCAACGATTCCGATCAGATCGCGACGCTCGGCCTGCTCGGCAACGTGACGCTCGCGGGGATGCACCACGCGATCTACGTCGGCGGCGAATACGAGCGGCAGCGCAGCTTCCGCGGCGACACGATCCGCGGCAAGGCGACGACGGGCTTCAATCTCTACGATCCCGTGTACGGCCTGCTCGCGCCCGGCGGCATACCCAATACGAAGCAGAGCGATTCGCGCTCGGTCGTGCATGCGTATTCGACGATCGTGCAGGACTCGGTGAAGATCACCGAGCGCCTCACCGCGGTAGGCGGGCTGCGCTGGGAAAACTGGCAACAGGAATCGGGGATGGGCCGGCCGTTCGTGTTCGCCGACCGCTCGCGCGGCAGCGTCTGGCTGCCGCAGTTCGGGCTCGCGTATGCGCTCACGCCGGCGCTGACCGCGTACGCGAACGTGAGCCGCTCGTTCAAGCCGAACGTCGCGTCGAACGTCGCGGCGCCGCTTGCGCCGGAATACGGCCGCGTGCTCGAGGCCGGGTTCAAGTTCAGCCTGAAGCCCGCGATCACGGGCACGCTGGCCGTGTACCAGATCGACAAGCGCAACGTCGCGGTCACGGTCGGCGAGATCACGTCGACGATCGGCACCGCGCGCTCGCGTGGGATCGAACTGGACGTCGCCGGGCAAATCACGCGCCACCTGAGCGTGATCGGCAGCTACGCGTATACGAACGCGAACGATCGCGACAGCAACACGCCGCTCGTCAACGTCGCGCGCCACACGGGCAGCCTGTTCGCGGTATACGACACGGCCATCGCGAACCTGCCCGGGCGCTGGCGCTTCGGCGGCGGGGCGCGGCTCGTCGGCGCCCGCTCGGGCGACACGGCGAACAGCTTCACGCTGCCCGGCTACGTGACCGTCGACGCGTTCGCGGCGTACGAAACGACGATCGGCAAGTTTCCGACCCGCTTCCAGCTCAACGTGAAGAACCTGCTCGACAAGACCTACTACCCGTCGAGCAACAACAACCTGATCGTCGCGGTCGGCGAGCCGCGGCTCGTCACGCTGACGACGACTGTTTCGTTCTGAGCCGGTGGCGGCCGGCGTGCGCGCCCTGCCGCCCCGTCACTCCACCCGGGACGGACAGACCCGGTAGAACACGACGGCGCACAGCAACAGGAAGCCGGCGAGGATGTACATGCCGGTCCGGATACCCGCATAGCCGATGATCAGCGAGCCGAGTACGCCCGACAGGCTCCCGCACGAATTGATCAGCGCCAGGCCGGCGGCCGCTGCCGCGCCCGACAGCACGCGCCCCGGCAGCGTCCAGTAGATCGGCATCAGCGACAGGATGCCCGAGGTCGCGACCGTCAGCATGACCAATGAAAACCAGAAGCTGTCGTGTGCATAGGTCGCGAGAAACAGGCCGATAGCGGCCAGCAGAACGGGCACCACGCCATGCCGGCGCAAGCGGCCGGATTTCTCCGCGCGCCTGGCGTTCACGTACATGCAGATCGCCGCGACGCCAAACGGAATCGCCGTCAACAATCCGACACCGAAGCTGTTCGCGATCCCGGCATCGTGAAAGAGCGTCGGCATCCAGAACGTCAGCCCATAGAATCCCGTGTTGAACAGGATCATCACCACGATCAGCGCATAGATTTTCGGGGATCGGAACGCGTCGGCCACGCGATGCGACTTGAGCGCGGCCTCCTTCGCGACATTCGACTCGATGATCCGCTTTTCGCTCGGCGTCAACCAGTCGACGTCGGCCGGCTTGTTCCGCAGCAACATCAGGATGACGATGCCCAGCACCACGGACGGCAGGCCTTCGATCAGGAACAGCCACTGCCATCCCTTGATGCCCGCCACGCCGCCCAGCGTGTCCATGATCGCGCCCGACAGCGGCGCACCGAACATCACCGCGATCGGCAGCGCCATCAGGAACAACGAATACATTCCGCTCTGGCGCCGCGCCGGCAGCCACGTATTGGTGTAGTACATCACGCCCGGCACGAAGCCGGCCTCGCAGACACCCAGCAGGAAGCGCAGCGAATAGAACGCGGTCGGGTTCTTCGAGAACACCATCAGGATCGACACGATCCCCCACGTGATCATGATCCGCGCGATCCACGCCCGTGCGCCGACCCGCCGGAGGACCAGGTTGCTCGGAATCTCGAACAGCATGTAGCCCCAGAAGAACACGCTGGCGCCGAGCGCGAACGACGTGTTCGTCAGGCCGAAATCGGCCGTCATCTGCAATTTCGCGAAACCGATGTTGACCCGGTCGAGATAGGACATGATGAACCCGATGAAGAACAGCGGGACGATCCTGTGTATCACCTTCCGGTACAACGCGTCTTCCTGCTCCATCTCGATGCCTGCGTCCAGCGCAAGCGCGACATCCGCCTTCATGATCAGTTCTCCAGATGAAAACACGATCTATCCCGCGATCGGACCGATCTTCGCGCCCATGCCTTCCGCATGTTGCGCGCGCCGGCCAGGGGCGCCTGCCGGCGCCGCGTCAGGAAGCGGACAGCGCGCCTGCCTGTGCGAGCGAGCACACCTCGGCCCAGATGCCGTCATCGACGGCAATGCCGTGCTGCTTCTGTTCGATACGGGTCCGGAGCGCGCTCTGCCCGGGGTAGAGCACCTCGCGGCTGTCTTCCGCGTGCTCCGACCCATTCACGTAGTCGGCCACGCTATCGGCCACCGTGTTCGTGAACGCTTCGCCGCCGAGCTTGCGCGGGTCGATCAGGATGAAGATCTGCGAGCAGCCCGTACAGCTTCCCTGTTGCACGGCGTCGATTCCGTTCGTGGCGATCCCTTCCGACAACACGGCTGCCAGCACGTCGAGCAAGATCGCGAATCCCGATCCCTTCCAATAGCCCATCGGCAGAATCCGCATCGACGCTTCGATCGGACCGGGCTCGACGGTCAGCTTCCCCTCGCTGTCGAAGCCGGCGGGGAACGGCATGTTGTTTCCCTTGAGCCGGGTCGCTTGCAGTTTTCCGTACGAATACTGCGACATCGCCATGTCCAGCACGATATGGCCTTTCTCGCGCGGCACGGCCATCACGAACGGGTTGTTGCCGACGCGCGGATTCCTGCCGCCCCAGCCCGGCATGCACGATTCGGTGTTCGTCCAGCAGATCGCGATGTAGCCGCGATCCGCCGCATGCCAGCCATAGGTGCCGCCGCGCATCCAGTGGGTCGTATTGCGCAGCGCGACGATGCCGACGCCTTGCGCGTCGGCGATCTCCATCGCCCGCTCCGTCGCGGACAGCGCATTGAGAATGCCCGGGCCGCGATTACCGTCGAGAATCTCGATGGCGCCGAACTGCTTGACCGGCGCCGGTGCGCCCGCCAGGTTCACCCAGCCCTTCCTGACGTAGTCGACGAAGCGCGCGACACGATTGATGCCGTGGGAATTGACGCCGTCGCAAGTCGATTCGGCGTGGACCCGCGCGCAGATTCCGGCATCGCGTTCGTTCATGCCGGCATTCAAGAGTGCCAACTGAATGGCACCCTGCATTTCATCAAACGAAACTCGGGCCACGATGTCTGTCTCCTGATGTTTTATTGATTCCGTCTACCGACGGGCTGGCCGGTAACCGGCAGCCGGCATCAACCGCCCGCGAAGTCGAGCAGGATCTTGCAGCTTTCCGCGGGATTGCGCTCGGCCATCTCGAACGCCTGCGCGACGTCGTGAAAACTCACCTTGTGCGTGACGATGTGCTCGGGCTGGATCAGGCCGCGACCGATCCAGTCGATCACCTGCGGGAACATCGCGCAGTTGAGCCGCGACGCGGCGAGCGTCAGCTCCTTCTTCGTCAGCTCGGCCTGCACGATCGAGGACGGCTCCGACGAGAAGCCGAGCACGCCGATCCGGCCGGCCGGCGCGGCGATCTTCACGGCCTCCTCGAGAATCGACGGATGGCAGACCGCATCGAAGATCAGCGTCGGGCCGCCGTCGACGCCGCGCTTCTCCAGTGCATCGGGCAGCGACTCGACGCTCGTGTCGATGATCTCGTCCTCCGCCGCGCCGCACTTGCGCGCGAGCTGCAGCCGCGCGTCGAGACGGTCGGTGATGAACGCGCGAATGCCGTACACGCGCTTGAGCACCTGCAGGATCGTCAGCCCGACGGTGCCGGCGCCGTAGATCAACGCGACATCGCCCGGCAGCACGCCGGTGCGCGACGTCGCGTTCGCGGCCACCGCGAACGGCTCGACGATCGCCGCACACGTATCGGCAATCTCGTCCGGAATCCGGTACGCGTTGCCGGCCGGCACGCACGTGTACTCGCTGAAGCCGCCGTCGCGATGCACGCCGAGCACGGTCAGGTGCCGGCATACGTTGCGGCGGCCGATGGTGCACGCATGGCAATGCCCGCAGCTGATCACCGGATCGACCGCGACGATCTCGCCGAGCCGCGCGGCGTCGACGCCCGCGCCCACCGACTCGATCGTCCCGACGAATTCGTGGCCGATGATGCGCGGGTACGACACGAACGGGTTCTTGCCGTGAAAGATATGCAGGTCCGACCCGCAGATGCCCGCATAGCGGACCTTCACGCGCACTTCGCCGGCGGCGGGCGCGGGCAGCGGCACCTCGCGCACGCTCATGCTGTTCGGACGATCGACAACGACGCTCAACATTTCGGTTCTCTCCTTCGAATTTTCGTCGCTCACCAGTTCCACATCGAACCGTCGCGCAGCCGGGCGACCGGCAGGTACGCGCGCTCGTACGGATATTTCGCGGCCAGCGCCTCGTCGATGTCGACGCCGAGACCCGGCACGTCGTCCATCACGAGATAGCCGTCCTCGAAGCGGTAGCTGTGCGGAAACACTTCGTCGGTCAGCGGGCTGTGCGGCATTAGCTCCTGGATGCCGAAGTTCGGCGCCCACAGCCCGAAGTTCACCGCCGCCGCCATGCAGACGGGCGACAGGTCGGTCGCGCCGTGAAAGCCCGTGCGCACCTGGTACATCGCCGCGTAGTCGGCAATGCGCCGCACGTGCGTGATCCCGCCCGCATGCACGATCGTCGCGCGGATGTAGTCGATCAGCTGGTCGCGGATCAAATCCTTGCAATCCCAGATCGAGTTGAATACCTCGCCGACCGCGAGCGGCGTCGTCGTGTGCTGGCGGATCAGGCGGAACGCGTCCTGGTTCTCCGCGGGCGTCGCGTCCTCGAGCCAGAACAGCCGATGCGGTTCGAGATCGCGGCCGAGCCGCGCCGCCTCGATCGGCGTCAGCCGATGATGCGCGTCGTGCAGCAGGTGCGGCGCGTCGCCGACCGCGTCGCGCACCTTGCGGAACAGTTCCGGCGTGTGGCGCAGGTAGAGCGTAGTGTCCCACGGCTCCTCGGGCGGCAGCCCCTTCTCGGCCGGCTCGTACGCACCGGCCGTCCTGCCGACGCCGTACACCTTGTCGAGCCCCGGCACGCCCGACTGCACGCGAATCGCGCGAAAACCTTCCTCGATATGCGCGCGCACCGCGTCGACCGCTTCCTCGTGATCGCGCCCGTTCGCGTGGCCGTACACCATCAGCCCGTCGCGGCTCTTGCCGCCGAGCAACTGGTAGACGGGCATGCCGGCGAGCTTGCCCTTGATGTCCCACAGCGCCATGTCGATCGCGGCGATCGCCGTCATCGTCACGGGCCCGCGCCGCCAGTACGCGCCGCGATACAGGTATTGCCAGATGTCCTCGATGTTGCGCGGGTCGCGGCCGACGAGGCACGGGAACACGTGGTCTTCCAGATACGCGCGCACCGCGAGTTCGCGCCCGTTGAGCGTCGCGTCGCCGAGGCCGTAGATGCCTTCGTCGGTCATGATCTTCACCGTCACGAAGTTCCGTCCCGGACACGTGACGATGGTCTGCAAGCGTTCGATTTTCACTGCGCTCCTCCAGCAGGCGGTTCAGTCGACAAAGTAGTGGGGCGCGCGGCTGCGCACTTCCGGCAGATGCGAGCCGATCCGGTCGACGTGCGTCGCGACCGCCGCGCCGAGGAGCGCCATGTTGCGCGACGCGATGTGCGCGAGGATCTGTTCGTGCTCCTGCAGCGCGCGGCGCGCGTGATCCTCGACGCGATCGAGCAGCAGCCAGCGCACGCGGTCGAACTGGCGCTTCATCGGCTGCAGCATTTCCCATACGTGCGGCCGGCCCGCGAACGCGAACATCCGGCCGTGCATCGTCTCGTCGAGATCGAAGAACGCTTCGACATCGCGCGCGGCCACGGCGGCCCGCTGCGCGTCGATGATCCGCGACAGCTCCGCGAGCTGCTCCGGCGTGATCTTCTGCGCGAGTTCGACGTGGTTCGCGCATTCGAGCGTGCTGCGCGCGAACCGCCCTTCCTCGAGGATCGACACCGGAATCGGCGCGACCAGCGTACCGACCTTCCGGTAGATCTGCACGAGCCGCTCGTCGGCAAGCTGCGCGAACGCTTCGCGCACCGGCGTGCGGCTGACCTTGATCGTCGTGGAGATCACGGCCTCCGACAGCGCGGTACGCGGCGGCAGCGCGCCGCGCACGATCGCGTGGCGCAGCAGCGCGTGCACCTGCTCCGTGTACGACCGGCTCTCGTCCAGCGAGAACCCTTGCAACGCCGTGACGACGACGTCCTCTTCTTCCAGTGCTGCCGTTTCGCTCATGGTTGCCGATTGATCCGACTTGATATCGATATCTACCATGGTACAGAAGGCGTGATATCCAGGCGATCTAGCGTTTACACCGATAACTCTCGCGTAAAACTCGAAATAACCTGCACGCATCTCGTCATCTACCATGGTACAAACCGTCACCGACCGCCATGCCACCTGCTCCCGACTTCCTGCGCACCGCGCCGCCCGGCACGCGCCGCCCCGGTTATGACCGGCAGGCGGTCCGCACGGGGATCGTCCATCTCGGCCTCGGCGCGTTCCATCGCGCGCATCAGGCGCTCCATACGGAAACGGTGCTCGAACAGGGCGATCTCCGCTGGGGCATCGTGGGCGTCGAACTGCGGCGGCGCCATACCGTCGACCTGCTCGCCGCGCAGGATCACCTGTACACGGTGACCGAGCGCGACGGGGGCGGTGCGCGCACGCGCATCGTCGGCGCCGTGCACGGCGCGCTGTTCGCGCCCGAATCGCTGCCCGCGCTGCTGGCGCTGATCGCCGATCCGGCCGTGTCGATCGTCAGCCTGACCGTGACCGAGAAAGGCTATTGCCGACGCCCCGGCGGCGGGCTCGACGCCGACGATCCCGCCCTCCGGCAGGATCTCGCGACGCCCGACGCGCCGCGCACCGCGCTCGGCGTGATCGCGGCCGGCCTGCGCGTGCGGCCGGCGAACGCGCCGCTCACCGTCGTCTGCTGCGACAACATGACGTCGAACGGCGACACGCTGCGCGCGCTGCTGATCGACTACGCGGAACGCATCGACGGCGCGCTCGCGCGACGCATCCGAGACGACGTCGCGTTCCCGAACAGCATGGTCGACCGGATCGTGCCGGCTGCGACGCCCGAATCGCTCGACTGGACGCACGCGCATCTCGGCGCGCGCGACGCGGCCGCGATCGTCTGCGAGCCGTTTTCGCAATGGGTGATCGAGGATCGTTTCGCCGGCCCGCGCCCGCGCTGGGAAGACGCCGGCGCGCACGTCGTCGCCGACGTGCGGCCGTACGAAACGATGAAGCTGCGGCTGCTGAACGGCTCGCATTCGGCCATTGCGTATGCGGGGCAACTGCGCGGGCGCGCGACCGTGTCCGATGCGATGGCCGATCCGGCGATCGCGGCGCTCGTCGACGGCGTGATGACGCGCGATCTGCTCGCGACCGTCGACGTGCCGTCCGGTTACGACGCGCACGGCTATTGCGCGACGCTCGTGCAGCGCTTCCGGAATCCGACGCTCGCGCATCGCACCGAACAGATCGCGATGGACGGCACGCAAAAGGTGCCGCTGCGCTGGCTGCCGGCGCTCGGCGAAAGCGCGGCGGCCGGCATCGAACGTCCGTATCTGGAGCGCGCGCTGGCGCTCTGGCTGCATTACCTCGCCACCGCGCACGACGAATCGGGCCGGCCGCTGACGATCAGCGATCCGGGCGCGGCCGCGCTCGGCGCGACGCTGTCGGCGGCCGGCGATGCAACCGGCGCGGTTCGGGCCGCACTCGGCAGCCCCGCGCTCGCCGGTTCGGCTGCATGGCCGGAGGCGTTGATCGCGCGCGTCGGCACGCATCTGGCGACGCTGCGCACGCACGGCACCGACGCTTTGCTCGCGCCGTTGCACGCGCGCTGAACGACTGCCCACCCGGTTCGCCGCAACCCGCGCGAACCGCGCAATACCCCGCCCGCCGAGGTCCGTGCCGACGCGGCGATCGATCGACAAGACATGACGGCCGGCCCACCGGCACGAAGGAGACGGACATGAAGCAGAAGTCGCAGGCGTGGTTCACGGTGTTCCTGCTGTTCCTGGTGTATGGAATCAACTACCTCGACCGCGTCGCGCTGTCGATCGTCGCCCCGATCGTGCAGACCGATCTCGGCATCGACGCCGCGCAGATGGGCCTCGTGTTCAGCACGTTCTTCATCGGCTACGCGCTGTTCAATTTCATCGGCGGGCTCGCATCCGACCGGCTCGGGCCGAAGCTCGTGTACGTGCTGTCGGTCGGGCTGTGGTCGGTGTTCTGCGGGATGACCGCGCTCACCGTCGGCTTCGTGAGCCTGCTGATCGTGCGGCTGCTGTTCGGCATGGCCGAAGGGCCGCTGTGCTCGGCCGCGAACAAGATGGTCAACAACTGGCTGCCGCGCGACGGCGCCGCGACCGCGATGGGGCTGCTCAGTGCGGGCTCGCCGCTCGGCGGCGCGATCGCCGGGCCGATCGTCGGCCTGCTGGCCGCGCAGTTCGGCTGGCGGCCGGCATTCTGGATCGTCTGCGCGATCGGGCTCGCGTGGGTCGTCGTCTGGATGATGTCGACGTCCGACCGTCCGGCGACGCCGATCAACGACGCAGCGGGCGCGGGCGCGCCGATCCACGCAGCCGCGGCCGCCGCCGCGGCGACGCCCGCGCATACGCTGTCGCACTACGTGCGCCAGCCGCGCATCCTCGCGACCGCCGCCGCGTTCTTCAGCTACAACTACGTGCTGTTCTTCTTCCTGAGCTGGTTCCCGAGCTATCTCGTGCGCGCGCACCATCTGAACATCAAGGAAATGAGCGTCGCCACCGTCGTGCCCTGGCTCGTCGGCACGGTCGGCCTCGCGTGCGGCGGCGCGATCTCGGATGCGCTCTATCGGCTCACCGGCAACCTGCTGCTATCGCGCCGGATCGTGCTCGTGACCTGCCTGCTCGGCGCAGGCGCGTGCGTGGCGGTGGCCGGCGCCGTGCAGTCGACGCAAGGCGCGGTCGCGCTGATGTCCGTGTCGCTGTTCTTCCTGTACGTGACGGGCGCGATCTACTGGGCGATCGTGCAGGACGTCGTGCATCCGGCCCGCGTCGGCGGCGTCAGCGGCTTCCTGCATTGCATGGGCAGCCTGTCGGGCGTGATCGGCCCGGCCGTCACCGGCCTCATCGTCGAACGCAGCGGCTCGTTCGCGTCCGCGTTCGTGCTGGCCGGCGCGATCGCCCTCGCGGGCGCGGTGCTGGCCGGCGTGTTCGTGCGCAACGCGCGGCCGTCGGAAGTCCTGCGCGAACACACCGCGCACTGACGTCGCCGGGCGGCGGCTTGCCGCGCGACGCCGCCCTCGCCACGCTCGAAACGTATGCGTACTGGCTTGCAAAGGGCGCGCCGGTCGGCACGAAGCTGCCGGGCCAGGGGTTCCTGCCCGACTCGATGTACGGGTGCAGCGTAAACGGCCGCATGCTCGGCGCGCCATGACGCGCGGCCGGTGCGGCCGGCGCGCTCACGGGCGCCAGCGATACACGACGATGCTCGACCCGTTGTAGTTGTCCTTCGTGATCACGTATTCGCCGGTCGAGCGCAGGTACGCACGGACGCCGTACATCGAGTCGACGTCGTTGCCGACATCCATCGCCGCCGTGTTCGAGTTCGTCAGCGTGGTGACGAGCGCGCCGGTGTTCAGATCGAATATGTCGATGTTCGGCACCGTGTGCACGTAGCCGACGAACAGGTAGTGGCCCGCCGCCGCGATCGATTTCGGGTTCGCGCTCGTCAGGTTGATCACCGGGTTCGGCGTGCTCGTGTTGCCGTTCTTCCAACCCCGATAGACCTCGATGTGCCCGTTCATCGCGGTCCAGTCCCAGTTGCCCGCGAGGCCCTGCGCGAGGATCATCGTGTCGCTGTCGGCCTGGTAGATGATGCGCGTCACGGGCGCCACGCTGGCCGGCACGGCCGTCGTCACCGGCTTGCCCCACGACGGCTTGCCGGTCGCGTCGAAGCCCGTCATCGGGTAGCGCGTGATCACGTTGGAGCCGTTCAGTCCGGCCCACACGTCGCCGTTGCCGTCGATGTCGAAACCGGCCGTCACCTGCAGCGTCGTGTTGAACGGCTTACCGGGCAGCGAGCCGGCCGGAATCGCGATATATCCGCTCGCCGTGTTGAAGTAATAGAAGTTGAAGTTGCCCGGATTCTGGCCCGACGCAACGAGAATCCGGTTGCCGCCGACCGTCACGAGCTGGCCGAAGTGCTGGCCGCGCTGATAGTCGTTCATGTCGAGGCGCGGGTCCTTCGGATAAGTGAACGGGTCGACCGTGTTCGCGACGAACGTGCCGCCCGCGGTGCCCGTATAGACGTTGTTGCCGCTGAAGAACAACGTGCCGTCGGTCGCGGGGTCGGGCGCGGCGATTCCCTCGAAGTTCAGCGCCTGCAGCTTCCATTGCAGCGTGCCGATCGGGCTGTACGAATGCAGATCGGTGCTGCCGTTGCGGCCGAGATCCCAGCCGCCGCCCCATGCGTTGTTCAGCACGTACAGGTTGCCGGCGGCA
Organism: Burkholderia sp. BCC1208; assembly: GCF_902833095.1. NCBI lineage: Bacteria > Pseudomonadati > Pseudomonadota > Betaproteobacteria > Burkholderiales > Burkholderiaceae > Burkholderia > Burkholderia sp. BCC1208. The sequence goes on from NZ_CADFDY010000015.1 coordinate 107,751, forward strand.
TCCTTGCCGAGCGCCGCGACGCGCGTGAAGCGCTTGTCGCCGACCTGCCCCTTGATGCCCGTCGTCGTGTCGAGATAGCCGCCCTGCACGCCGAACGTGCCGATCTGCACCGGTAGCCCGGGCAGCCCGCCGTACACCTTGATGTTCATGTCGGGCCCTTCGTCGCCCACCATCAACTGGCCCATCGACGCATCGAAGTACAGCGACGCCGGCCGCGCGCCGGCCGCCATCTGCAGCGTGTTCATCGCCGCGCCGGTCGCGCTGAATTGCGCGACGACGCCCGCGCTCTTGCGCGCCACCCACAGGTTGCCGGCCGCATCGAGCGCCAGCGCGCCGGGGCCCGTGACGCCGATGTCGCGCTGCCACACGCCGTCGGTCGTATAGACGCGCACGCGGTTGCCGTAGAAGTCGCTCACGTACAGCAGATTGCCGCCCGTCGCGAGGCCCGTGATCACGTCCGCATACTGGATGCCCGTCCACGTGCTGACCGGAATGCGCAGGTCGCGCTGGTTCGTGCTTCGGTTGTAGCGGCCCACCGAACCGCTGCCGAACGTGCGGTTGTAGCCGAGCGCGACGAACAGCGACGTCGAATTGCCGGTGATCGCGCCGCCCTGGAATTCGTCGTGGATGCCGATCGTGCCGAGCGGCTGGCCGTTCTGGTAGATCGCGACGCCGCCCGCGTTCTCGTCCCAGCGCGACGCCGTGTAGATCACGCCTTCGGGCGCGACCCACATCGAGCGCGCGCCGTTGCCGACGTGCGAGGCCAGCGTGCCGTACGTGTTGGCGAGCCAGTCGGTCGAGTATTGCGCCTGCGCATGGCTGGCCGGCACCAGCAGCGCCATGCACATTCCCAGCAACGCCGCGCGGATTTGTTTCATTGACATGAATAATGCTCCCAGACGAACAATGGTCGACACTGTAAATCGCGGCGCATGAAATATTGGTGATTCCGGCAATGCGCGCTCGCCGTTACCCCGAATTATTCACTCCGCGCCTTTTGCCGTCCGGCGCTTTTTCGTCAACGATCGAAAAATCCGCGAACCCCTCGCCACGACGGCCTGCCAGCCGTGCCGCCTCGGCGCGTTTCCCGGCATTTTCTTCCGGGTCACCGAATGCAAATGCGTCATTTTTTCTGATATGACCGCATTGCCTTTTCATTCGCCGGAAATCGTTCCAATTATTACAAATCGAAATTTAAATGAAAGAGAAAAAATATTATCCGGCGCGATCGGCTTTTTGCGATTTCGCGCACGGCTGGGAAAGCGGGGAAAAGGAGAATGAGGCGGAAACCGCGCGCCGGCCGTACCGGCGCGCGGCGGCGATCATTCAGCTCGCCGGGTCGAATGTGGGGCCGTCCCAGCCGCCGGCGTACTTCGGCCGCGCATCGACGACGTCGATCATGCGTTGCCGGTAGAACAGATTCATCGTCGGCTGCAGGTCGGCGGGCAATTGCCCGCCATGCGCACGCGCAGTCAGGCTGTTCGGCACGACGCGCATGCCGAGCCGGTTCGTGCCGAACACGATTTCGCCGCACCACGCGCGCCATGCGCGCGACATCGACTTCGACGGATGCGGGAACCTCGCGCGGCCGCCGTCGAGCGGATCATGTCGTCTCGTCGAAAAGGGAGGCGCCAGTACAGGCGCATGCAGACAATAGGGCCCGCGGCGGCCGCGAGCCCCCGTTGCACGCGCAACGACCGCTGCGTCAGAACTTCTGGCGCAGCCCGAGGCTCACGATCGCCTGCGACCGCGAATCGGACGAATGGCCGTTCGCCTTGTCCGACACCGACGCGGTCGCGGCCACCGGCCGGCCGAGCGCGTCGAGCGTCGTGCCGGACGCACGCTGGTATGCGCCGAGCAGGTACACGCTGGTGCGCTTCGACAGGTCGTAGACGGCGCCGAGCGTGACGTTGTGATACTGCGCGCGATTGCCGATGCCGTCGACGTCGCTGCCGCGCGTGTAGCTGTAGCCGGCGAACAGCTGCGTCTGCGGCTGCACGTTCCAGCGCGTGAACACGCCGGCGACGTTGAACGTCGCGTGGCCGCTGAACAGCGACTGCGCGCCGCTGCGGTACTGCACGTTGCTGTAGTTCACGCCGACGACGGCCGGGCCGAAATCGTACGTCGCACCGGTCGCGATCACCTGCTGCGACTGCGCGCTCGCATAGCCTTCGTTGATCGACGAATTGAACAGGCCGTCGTCGGTGCCTTGCCACTTGCCCGCCGTCGGATCGGTCGCGCCCGTCTTGCTGTTGTCCGAGCGCTCGTAGCCGACGCCGACGCGCAGCGGGCCGGCCGCGTACGCGGCGCCGACGCTCCACGTGTTGCGCTGCTTCATGCTGCCCGGCTGGCCGCCGAAGCCGTACAGCGCGCCGAACGTGAAGCCCGCGTAGTTCGCGCTCGTGTACTTGATCGAGCTGTCGACGCGCGCGGTCTGGTCGAGATCGTCGATGTCGCCCGGGTGCGCGCCGAAGCCGCCGATGAACGACGATGGGCCGACCGGGCTCACGAAATCGTCGAGCGACGTGTACTGACGGCCGAGCGTGATCGTGCCGTAGCGGTCGCTGCCGACGCCGACGAACGCCTGCCGGCCGAACTGGCGGCCGCCCTGGCCCGACCTGCCGTTGGTGATGTCGAAGCCGTTCTCGAGGACGAACAGCGCGCGCATCCCGCCGCCGAGATCCTCGGAACCCTTGATGCCCCACCGGCTACCGGACAGGTTGCCCGTCGTGAGCCCGACGCTCGAATGCCCGGTGTACGCGCCCGCGGCGCCGACGCGTTCGTTGCTGCGATAGGTCACGCCCGCATCGACGATGCCGTACAGCGTGACGGAGCTTTGCGCGGCGGCGATACCCGCGAGCGAGAGCAGCAGCGGGGCTGCGATCAGTTGCTTGTTCATGGTTTCATGTCTCCGGGCGGTGAACCCGTTGTTCTGGCTGTTGCGAGTAACGCGCGGGCGCCGACATCCGCCGGCGGTGCGAGGCCGGCGACGTTCGCGCGCGACGATGCGGCGGGCATGCCCGCCGCGGCCGGTATGGTAGTTGGAACCGGTTCCGTTCCAAAGCGGAATAATGACAACAGTTTTTTGTTGAAATTGAGATAGTCGGATACGCGACCGGGGGGCGCGGCTGGCGCGCCTGTACAGTCAGGAGCGACGCAGACGATAATCGGCTGCACGCCTTCCATCGGGAGCTTCTTCATGCATGAAACGACCCTGCTGATCTTCGCCGCCGTCGCGTTCGTCGGCATCGCGACACCCGGCCCGACCGTGCTGCTCGCGCTGACCAACGGCTCGCGCTACGGCGTGCGCCGCGCGGCCTACGGTTTCGCGGGCGCGATGCTGTCCGACTTCGTGCTGATCGTCGCGGTCGCGCTCGGCCTCGGCGCGCTGCTGATGGCGTCGGCGTTCTGGTTCTCGGTCGTGAAATGGCTCGGCGCCGCGTACCTCGCCTATGTCGGCATCCGGCTGCTGATGTCGAAGGGATCGCTCGACGTCGCGGCCGCGCAGGGCGCCACGGCCTCCGGACGCCACGTGTCGATCTTCGCGAAAAGCTTCCTGACCGCGGTGACGAACCCGAAAGGCTATCTGTTCTTCTCCGCGTTCCTGCCGCAGTTCCTCGATCCGCAGGCGCCGCTCGCGCCGCAATACGTCGCGCTCGCGGTCACGTTCGCGCTGCTCGACGGCGTCGTGATGTTCGGCTACGCGCTGCTCGGTGCACGCGCGGTGCGGCTGCTGAAGCGCTCGGGCGCGCTGTGGCTCGAACGCACGTGCGGCGCGATGCTGCTGGCGCTCGCTGGTTCGCTCGCGCTGTACCGACGCCATGCCGCGTAGGCGCCCGGTTCGATGAAAATCGCCGCCCCGCCCCGCTCCGGCTTCCCCGGCCTGTCGCTCCGGCAGCTCGAACGCGCGGACCTCGACGCGTGGTACGCGTATCTGTCGAATCCCGACGTCTTCCGCCACACGAGCTGGAACCTGCGCTCGCCCGAGGATCTGCTGCCGCTGTTCGACAACATCGAATCGGCCGATCCGGATTCGGTCCGGCGTCTCGCGATCGTCGACACCGCATCGGGCGCGCTCGCCGGGACGGTCGGGCTGCATACGGTGTCCACCGTGAACCGCTCGGCGGAGATCGCGTACGACCTCGCGCCGCCGCACTGGGGGCGCGGCATCGCGAGCGCGGTATGCGAAGCCGTCACCGCGTGGGCGTTCGCGCACGGCGGCTTCATCCGCATGCAGGCCGTGGTGCTGACCAGCAACGCAGGCTCCGCGCGCGTGTTGCAGAAGTGCGGCTACCGCTACGAAGGGCTGCTGCGCGCCTACAAGATGGTGCGCGGCACGCCGGGCGATTTCGCGATGTACGCACGGCTCGCGACCGACTGACGCGCCGCCCGCGGCCTCGCGCGCCGACGCCGCCACGCCGCCACGCCGCCACGCCGCCACGCGATTGGACGGCCCGCGCCGAATTGGCGACAATCGCCGTTCCCCTCATCGACGTTCCGCCATGAAAATCGCCGCGCTGTCCGACATCCACGGCAACCTCGCCGCGCTCGACGCGGTGCTCGACGACGTCCGCCGCCGCGGCGCCGACGTGATCGTCAATCTCGGCGACATCGTGTCGGGCGCGCTCCATCCGGCCGAGACGGCCGACCGCCTGATCGCGCTCGGCCTGCCGACCGTCAAGGGCAATCACGAACGGCAGTTGCTCACCTACGATCGCGACGCGATGCGGCTGTCCGATCGCTGGGCGCACGACACGCTGCGCGCCGGCCAGCTCGACTGGATCGCCGCGCTGCCCGAACGCCTGATGCTCGACGGCGACGTGCTGATGGTGCACGGCACGCCGGCCAGCGATCTCGTCTATTTCCTCGAAACGGTCACGCCCGACGGCTGCCGCGCGGCCACGCCCGATGAGGTCGCGCAGCGCGCGGGCGACACGGCGGCCTCGCTGATCCTGTGCGGCCACACGCACGTGCCGCGCACCGCGAAGCTCGACGACGGCCGGCTGATCGTCAATCCGGGCAGCGTCGGGCTGCAGGCGTACGCGGATGACCTGCCGCATCCGCACCGGATCGAGACCGGCTCGCCCCATGCGCGCTACGCGATGGTGTCGCGCACGGCGGCCGGCTGGAACGTCGAATTCCATGCGGTCGAATACGACTGGCACACGGCCGCCGCCATCGCGGCCTCGCGCGGCCGCGACGACTGGACCGTCGCGCTGCGCACCGGCCGCTGCTGACGCGCATCTGCAACGCGTGTGACGTCGCGCACATCGCACAGGTCACACACATCGGCACGCGCCTGAAACCGCGACGCTCGCGCGCCGCGTCGCGTCACCCCGCGCTCCTCAGCGTCAGCCTCGCTTCGAGCCCGCCACCGTCGGACCGGTTGTTCAGCGTGAGCGTACCGCCCATCGCAAGCGCCAGTTGCCGCGCGATCGCGAGGCCGAGCCCCGTGCCGCCCGTATCGCGATTGCGCGACGTCTCCACGCGCCGGAACGGCTCGAACACCGCGTCGAGCTGATCGTCCGGAATGCCGGGCCCGCGGTCGAGCACCGCGATCACCGCGCCGCCGTCCGGCGCCGCCCGCACGTCGATCTCGGCCGCGCCCGCGAACTTCAGCGCGTTGTCGACCAGGTTGCCGACGATGCGGCGCAGTGCCTTCGGCCGCGTGACGAGCGCGAGCGGCGCGCCGCTGTGCAGCGCGACGTCCTGCCCCGCATCCGTGTAGTCGTACACGATGCTGTCGAGCAGCGCGTCGAGATCGATGCGGCGTGCGGCCTCCTCGGTGCCGTGCAGCGTCCGCGCGTACGCGACGCCCTCCTTCACCAGATGCTCCATCTCCAGCAGGTCCTGGCGCAGCTTGGCGCCCTGCGTATCGTCGTCCATCACGTCGACGCGCAGCCGCATCCGCGTGATCGGCGTCTGCAGGTCGTGCGAGATCGACGCGAGGATCTGCATGCGCTCGGCCATGTACTGCGCGATGCGGTCCTGCATCGCGTTGAATGCCCGCGCGGCGCGCGCGACTTCCGACGGCCCCTCTTCGCTCAGCCGCTCGCCTTTCAGATCGGGGCCGAGCGCATCGGCGGCCTGCGCGAGCTGGTTGAGCGGCCGCGTCGCGAGCCGCACCGCGAGCCAGCAGCACGCGGCCAGCACCGCGAGCTGCACCACGAGCACGGCCGGCAGCCAGCCCGACAGCGGCACCGTCGACATCGGGTGGATGTCGATCGTCAGCGGCGACCCGTCGGTCAGCCGCAGATGCACCTGCAGGTGTTCGCTGTCGCCGGGGATCGAATTCGCGGTCAGCGGGTAGTCGCCGCCGATGCCGTCCGAGATCGAGCGCTCGACGCGCGCCGACAGCCGCGCCTCCGGCGGCGTGCCGGTTTGGCCGGGCCCGAGGATGAACGCATAGCTGCGCCGCGCGAGGCGCGGCAACCACGCGGCCCGCTCGGCCGGCGGCAGATGGTCGAGCAGCGCGACCGAACTCGCGACCTCCCGCTCGATGTAGCCCATCATCAGGTTCGTGGTCGCCTGGTCTCGCTCGGTCACGGTCAGCCAGAACGACAGCGTCTGCGCGAGCGCGAGGCCCACGCACAGGATCAGCGCGAGCCGTGCGAACAGCGAGCGCGGCCAGTGCCACGGCATGCGCGCGTTCATGGCGTACCGCCGACGGAGGTCACGGCCGACGAGAACACGTAGCCCTCGTTGCGCAGCGTCTTGATGTAGCGCGGTTCGCGCGCGCCGTCGCGCAGGCGCTGGCGCAGCCGGCTCACGAGCAGGTCGATCGAGCGGTCGAACGGGTCGGACTGGCGCCCTTGCGTGAGATTGAGCAACTGGTCGCGCGTCAGCACGCGCTGCGGGTTGTCGAGGAACACGCGCAGCAGCCGGTATTCGGCGCCGCTCAGCGCGACCAGCGTGCCTTCGGCGTCGAGCAGGTGGCGTCCGGTCGTGTCGAGCTGCCATTCGCCGAATGCGAGTATCGCGGCCGTTTCCGTCACCTGCATGCCGGGCGGCAGCATGCGCGCGCGGCGCAGCACCGAGCGGATCCGCGCGAGCAGCTCGCGCACCGCGAACGGCTTGGCCAGGTAATCGTCGGCGCCCATCTCGAGGCCGATGATGCGGTCGGTTTCCTCGCCGCGTGCGGTGAGCATCAGCACCGGCACCGTGCGGAACTTGCCGGCGCGCAGGTCCCGGCACAGCGTCAGGCCGTCCTCGCCGGGCAGCATCAGGTCGAGCACGATCAGGTCGGGCGCGCCGTCATCCAGCGCGTTGCGCATCTCCCGGCCGTTCGCGGCCAGCGACACGCGCATGCCGTTCTTCTCCAGGTAGTCCGCGATCAGTTCGCGGATCGCGCGATCGTCGTCGACGATCAGCACGTGGTCGATCTTGTCCATGAGTCGTTGTAGGTGTCGGTATCGGTGTCGGGGTTCGGGCGGGCGATGTCCGCTTTTATACCGCACGGCGGGCACGCGTTTGTATCCCAATGTATCGCGCCACCATGACGACACACAACATTGCATACGCGCGGCCGGCCGGACACATCGCAGATACGTCGGCGCCGCCTAATGGGGCCTGTCGAAACCCGTCCAGCCGCCGCCAGCGCGCCGCGGCCCCCAACGATCAGGAGAACGCCATGCTGCCCCGACTCAAGACCGCCGCCCTCGTCATCGCCCTCGCCGCCACGGCCGGGCTCGCCGCCTTCGCGGGCACCCGCGACGACGCGGGCGCGCAGACGTCGCCGGCCGGCATGGCGGCGCCCGGTTTCACCGGCATCGACCGCTGGCACAACAGCGCGCCGCTGACGCTCGAACAGTTGCGCGGCAAGGTCGTGCTCGTCGATTTCTGGACGTACTCGTGCATCAACTGCATTCATACGATTCCGTACGTGAACGACTGGTATCGGAAGTATCGCGACCAGGGGCTCGTCGTGGTCGGCGTGCATACGCCGGAATATCCGTTCGAACGCGACGCGAAGAACGTCGCCGATGCGATCAAGCGCTTCGACATCCGGTATCCGGTCGCGCAGGACAACCGCTACGACACGTGGCGCGCGTACGGCAACCAGTACTGGCCCGCGCTGTACCTGATCGATGCGAACGGCAAGATCGTCTATACGCGTTATGGCGAGGGCGGGTACGACAAGACGGAGGCGGCGATTCGCGCGGCGCTCGCGCAGGCCGGGGACGGGATGAAGGGTTCGACGCGCACGCAGTGACCTGCGCGGCGCGGGCGCGATACTCGCCCGCGCGCCGCGGTCCTCATGCGCTCACGTGTGCTTCGCGTCGGCCTCCGCGAGCATCGCCTCGCCGATCGCGAGATGGCCGTCCGCGACCAACGCTTCGCCGGCGCCGCGGATATCGGCCTCGGCCTTGTTCTGTCCGAGCTTGCGCTTGCCGACGAGCCGCGTGATCTTGACCTGCAGCCCGACGATCGATTGCAGCATCGTGTCGATGTAGTCCTGCGGCGCGTCGCCCATCTTCCACGGCACCGGCTGCGACGCCTCGTGCGTGCGCGTCAGCCGGGCGACCACGCCGCGCACGAACTTCTCGTCGTCGCGCACCGCGATGCGGCCGTACGCATGCACGACCCGGTAGTTCCACGTCGGCACCTGCCGGTGCGCGACGTGCTTGCTCGGATACCAGTTCGGCGAGATGTACGCGTCGCCGGCACGAAAGATCACGAGCACCTCATCGCCGTCCGCGACGTCCTGCCAGACCGGATTCGCCCGCGCGACGTGCGCGTGCAGTTCGCCGAGCCCGCCGTCGTCGGGCACCAGCTCGAACGGAATGTGGTTCGCGTCGAGCCCGCTCTTGCCGTGCGTGATCAGGCTGCCGAACGGGTGCTGCACGATCAGCTCGCGCAGCGCGTCGGGGTTGGGTTCGTTGAAATCGGCGGGGACGTACATGTCGGCTCCACGGTCGTGCGGGCTGGGAAATGGCGCGGGCGCAGGCCCGTCATGCGTCGATTGTGTCCCTAAACTGGTTTATGCTGTAGAGCCGGTTTGAAACAATTTCAGCAGACCAGAATCATGGCAAGAACGGCCCGGATCGTCGAAATCCCGTCGCTCGGCGCGCTCGACCGCGCGGCCGGCGACCTGAGCCGCCAGCTCGCGCAGGCGCTGCGCGACGCGGTGCGCCGCGGTGACGTCCGGCCCGGCGACACGCTGCCTTCCACGCGGCTACTGGCCGCGTCGCTGCAGGTGGCGCGCGGCACCGTCGTCGATGCGTACGCGCAGCTCATCGCCGAAGGCTTTCTCGAATCGCGGGGCGGCGCGGGCACGCGGGTCGCGAACGCGCTCGCGGAGCCGGCGCCCGTCACCGAACCCGAACCGCCGGCCCGACGCGGGCGCCCGGCGCACGACGGCCTGCCCGAACCGGCCGCCACCTTCGCGCGGATCGCCCGCGAATTCGGTCCGCTGCCGGCCATGCCGTTCGCGATCTCGGTGCCGGTCGGCCTTACCGCGCCCGACGACATCTGGCGCCGGCTCGGCAATCGCCTGCGTGCCCGCGGCGCCGGCGCGCCGTCCGGCTATGCCGATCCGCAAGGCGCGCTGCCGCTGCGCGAAGCGATCGCCGACTACGTGCGCCGGTCGCGCTCGGTGCGCTGCGATGCCGGCCAGGTCGTGATCACGAGCGGCACGCAGCAGGGGCTGCATCTCGCGAGCCAGGTCCTGCTCGGCGAAAACGACCGCGCGTGGGTCGAGAATCCGGCCTATCGCGGCATCACCGCGCTGCTCGAAAGCACCGGGCGGCGCGACGCGATGGTGCGCGTGCCGGTCGACGCCGACGGCCTCGACGTCGACGCCGGCATCCGTCTCGCGCCCGGTGCGCGCGCCGCGTTCGTCACGCCGTCGCATCAGTACCCGCTCGGCATGCCGCTGAGCATGGCGCGGCGCAATGCGCTGCTCGCGTGGGCGCGCACGCACCGCGCATGGGTCGTCGAAGACGACTACGACAGCGAATTGCGCTACGAAGGCTATCCGTTCCCGTCGCTGCAGGGCCTCGCGCCCGACCGCGTGATCTATCTCGGCACCTTCAGCAAGATCCTGTTTCCGTCGCTGCGGCTCGGCTACGTGATCGCACCCGACGATCTCGTGCCCGCGTTCTGCGGCGCGCGCGTGCTGATGGACCGCCACGCGCCGACCGCCGACCAGCACGTGCTCGCCGCGTTCATCGCCGAAGGCCATCTCGATCGCCACATCCGCCGCGTGCGCGGCGTCTACGCGGAACAGCGCGCGCTGCTGATCGACACGCTCGGCGCGCGGCTGCCGCGCGAGCGCGCGTGGGTACAGCCGGGCGACCAGGGGATGCACGTCGTGCTGTGGCTCGCGCAAGGAATCGACGATCTCGACGTGGTCGCGCGCGCCGCCCAGGCCGGCGTCGCGGTGCGTGCGGTGTCGCCGATGTTCGCGCCCGGCACGGCGCGCCCCGGGCTCGTGCTCGGCTTCGGCGGGTTCGGCCGCGCGCAGATGGAAGCGGCCGCGCAGCGGCTCGCGGACGTCGTTTCGTCTGCGGGATCGCGGCCCCGCACGCCGTAAAAGGTTGTCGGCGGGCAACAAACGTAATCGTCTGTAAATCCTGCAAGCAGACGGCCGTTTCGGCGGCCGGCGCGCGGGTTCCGTTTGCTAGGATCGCGCGTCTTCCTTCCGCGTCCCTGCCGCCTTGAATCGCTTCGTGCCGTTCCTCCGAAACGCGTGGCTCCGTTGCCGCGCCCGTGTCGCGCCGCTCGCCGCCGCGTGCCGCACGCGCGTCCGCGCACTGTGTGCCGGCGCGCTGCATCGCCTGCGCCATCCGACCCGGCGCGGCGTGGCGCTGACGCTCGCCGCGATTCCCGTGCTGGGCCTGCTGGTCCTGCTCGCGTTCGTTCCGTTCACGCCGAGCATCGGCGACATCCGCAAGGCACGCATCGACCGCCCCGCGCGCGTGCTGTCGGCCGACGGCCAGCTGATCGCCGAATTCCGGCCCGTGAACCGCGAATGGGTGCCGCTCAAGCAGATCTCGCCGCACATGGTCGACGCGCTGATCGCGACCGAGGATCACCGCTTCTACGCGCATCACGGCATCGACTGGCGCCGCACGCTCGTGGCCGGGCTGCATACGTTCTCGGGCGAACGCCAGGGCGGCTCGACGATCACGCAGCAGCTCGCACGCAACCTGTATCCCGACGAAGTCGGCCGCGCGCCGACGCTCACGCGCAAGATGAAGGAGCTGATCACCGCGTTCAAGATCGAATCGGTGTACAGCAAGGACGAGATTCTCGAAACCTACCTGAATACCGTGCCGTTCCTGTACAACGCCTACGGCGTCGAAATGGCCGCGCGCACCTACTTCGGCAAGTCGGCGGACCAGCTCGACATCGCGGAAAGCGCGACGCTCGTCGGGATGTTGAAGGGCAACAGCTACTACAACCCGGTGTTGAATCCGGAACGCGCGGTCCAGCGGCGCAACATCGTACTCGGCCGGATGGCGCAGATGGGCATGCTGTCGCCGCGGCAACTCGCGATACTGCAGCACCAGCCGCTGCGCGTCGACTTCGAACGGCAGACGGCGCAGCCGGGCCTCGCGCCGCATTTCGCGGTGCAACTGCGCAAGTGGCTGATCGCGTGGGCCGACCGCAACAACTACGATCTCTACTCGGACGGTCTCGTCGTGCGCACGACGCTCGATGCGCGGCTGCAGGACATGGCCACGCAGGCGCTGACGCGGCAGACCGAACGGCTGCAGGCGATCGCCGACAGCGCATGGCGCGGGCCGTCCGGCTGCGGGCTGCGCAACGATCTGTTCCGCGGCTTCATGCGCCAGACGCCCGAGTATCGCCAGGCGCGCGACTCGGGGCTCGCCGATGTGGTGGCGCTGAAGCAGCTCGGCGCGAATCGCGACTTCATGCGGGCGCTGTGCGAGCGCAAGACGCAGGTACAGGCCGGCTTCGTCGCGATCGATCCGCGCAACGGCGCGATTCGCGCCTGGGTCGGCAGCCCCGATTTCGGCAGCGCGCCGTTCGATCACGTCGCGCAGGCGCGGCGCCAGCCGGGTTCGACATTCAAGCCGTTCGTCTATGGCGCCGCGTTCTCGGACGGGATGCGGCCGGGCGATACGTTCGTCGATCGCCCCGTCGCAATCCCGATCGACGGCCGCGCCGTGTGGCGGCCAACCGATGCGGAACCGCCGACCGGCGAGCCGATGACGCTGCGCGACGGGCTGGCGCTGTCGCGCAACCGTATCACCGCGCAGGTCATGCAGCACGAAGGCCCCGCGAAGGTCGCGCAGCTCGCCCGCGCGATGGGGGTGCGCGACAGCCCGCTCGATGCGGTGCCGTCGCTCGCGCTCGGCACGAGCCCCGTCACGCTGAAGGAAATGGTGTCCGCGTACGGCACGATCGCGAACCGCGGCGTGTACGTCGCGCCGCAGATGATCACGCGCATCGAGGATCGCGACGGCAAGGTGCTCGCCGCGTTCGGCAGTGCGCCGCCCGAGCGCGCGTTACCGGTGGCTGCGGCGCAGACGCTCGTCGACGCGATGCGCGGCGTCGTCGATTACGGCACCGGCGCCGACATCCGCTCGCGCTACGGAATTCGGATCGACGTCGCGGGGAAGACCGGCACGACGCAGGACAACACGGACGGCTGGTTCATCCTGATGCATCCGCAACTGGTGGCCGGCGCGTGGGTCGGCTTCGACGACGGCAGCGTGACGCTGCGCAGCGACTACTGGGGCGCGGGCGCGCACAGCGCGCTGCCGATCGTCGGGTCGTTCTACGATGCGGCGCTGCGCGCGCGGGCGATCGATCCGCACGTGCAGTTCTCGCCGGACTTCCGGCCGCGCAGCGCGCCGGCGCCGAAGCGGCGCGCGCAGCATTCGGGGTTGTTCGACTGGCTGAGGTTCTTTCGCTGAGCGTGCCGGCGACGCGCCGGGCTACCGAGGCGTCGTCGTCGCGTGCCCGTCCGCGTACAGCCACACGGGCACGCCATCGTCGCGCAATGCGGCGACCGGTTCGTCCACGCTCCAGCGCTGCGCGATCTCGACACGGCGGACGAACCACGGCATCGACGTCGCATGCGCGGCATCGTCGTCGCGATCGTCGTCGAACAGCGTGTTCGTCGCCGATCCTCGTGTAATGCGCCGGATGGAGCACGGTGCCGTCCGCGCGCAGCACCGTCGCGCGCACGTCGTTGCCGTCGTCGTGCTGCACGCAGGCCAGCCAGCCGTGATCGGCACCCCAGAACAGGCCGGCGACATCGTCGTAGCGCCCCTGCGCGATCGTCGCGCCCGTCTCGAGATCGCAGATCGCCAGCTGCACCGGCTCGCCCGGCAGGACGCCGATCGCGTAACGCGTGAACAGCTCGCCAGGCACCGCTTCATCGTCGGGCAACCACGACAGCGCGCCCATGTCGACGAAGTCGAACGGCGTGAGCACGCGGCCCTGCCCGTCGACGATCGCGCAACGCCCGTCGTCGCGCCGCACGATATGGCGGATCGCGCCGAGTTCGTCGAACATTTCCGTGCGGTCGCCGTCGGTCAGCGGGGCCACTTCCGCGTAATGCGGTTCGACGATCACCCGGCCTTTCGCATCGACGAGACCGACGTGACCATTGCGCCGCGCGACGAACGCGCCGCACTCGGACGACCATTCGAGCGCCGCCCACTCCGGCTGCGCGCGCCATTGCCCGTCGCGCCCGATCAGCCCCCACCGCCCGCCTTCGGCTACCGCCGCGACGCCGCCGCTCACGAATTCATGCGCGTCGTCGAAACGCGGCGGAATCACCCACGCGCCATGCGTGTCGACGAAGCCCCAGCGGCCGTCCAGGCTCGCGGACGCGACGCCGCCGGCGAACTCGCTGAAATCGTCGAGCGTCGGTTCCAGCACCCATGCACCGTCCGTACGCACAAGCCCGAACCGCTCGCCAACGCGCACGCAGGCGACGTCGCCGCTGAAATCCCATACCGCGTCGAACGCCGGTTCGCGCACGATCCGCGCCCCCTCGCCGTCGGCAAGCAACAGGCCGACCTTTCCGTCGCGCGCGGCCCACAACAACCGATCGTTACGCGCGCCGCTGGCCCACAGGTTCGCCCATTCGGGCGGCACGATCACGCTCCATGCATCGTCGGTTTCGCGCCGTACGCCCCACTGCCCGTTGCGCGCGCGAAAGTTGAACGTGCCGTCGCCGAGATAGTCGCCATGCAGTTCGCCGCCGCCGAACAGATCTTCATAGGTCGCACGGCGCGGCGGTTCCTGGCGCCAGAAGTAGTAGTGCGACAGGCCGCCGAACCCGAAGCCCCACGCCCAGTCGCGCCAGTCGGCGGGCATGTCGATCTCGAGCACGTCGCGCACGCCGCGCACGTCACGGAAGTCCATGCAATTCGCGACGCGCCACCACAGGCGCGTGCAGGCATCGCGCTCCTCGTCGATGTAGTCGTTCGGATCGCCGTCGTCGAGCCATGACAGTTCGTCGAGGTTCGCGGATAGCCTGGGCGCGCCATGCGCGTCGCCGAGCGCATCGATCGATTCGCCGAGATGACGCACGACCGCATCGAACTGGCGCGCCAGCGCCGGATCGTCGCCCGGCAGCGGATACGCGGCGACGAACGATGCGAGCCGGCTGACGCGCGCATGCGCGGCGCGTGCGTCGCTCACGAGATTCGACGTGCCGGCGTCGCCGAACACGCGCTGATCGGTAATCGCGTCGCCTGCGCCGCCGTCGGCAAGCAGCACGCGCCACAGCAGCGGGAAGTGGTTATTGGATTCCGCGAACGGGATCATTCGCGCGTCGTCGCCGTCACCGGCCTGGAGATAGAGCCATGCTCGATTGCCCATCGGAAGGGTCGCCCTCGTTTTTATTGTCGCCGTGATCGTGTCGGCGCTCATTATAGGAGCACGCCAGACGCCGGCGATCGCCGCCTGCGTCGCTCACCATCGCCGTCATCGTTCAACCATGACGGCGCGCAGGCACGCTGTCCGATTTCGAGGGCGACCACCTTCCCCATCCGAAAGAATCGCCGGCCGGCCGATGCGCCGGCCGGCGAAGCACTCGATCGCGTTCAGCCCGTGGCGAGCGTGCCTGCCAGCGCGTCGAACTCCGGCGCCCATGCCGCACGCCACGTAGCCTTCGTCGCGTCATCGGCCCACGCGCCGTCGATCCCGTTCAGCATGAACTGCTTCAGCTCCGCGACCGTGAAGCCGAAATGGCTGAACATCAGCTCCCACGCCTCGCTCGGACTGACCTTGTGCAGCGTGGGATCGTCGGTATTCGGGTGGATCTTCAGCCCGAGACCCGGCATCTTGCGCATCGGATGCAGCTCCGCCCATTGCTCCGGCGGCAGCGTCCGCAGGTAGTACGAATTCGTCGGCACGACGGTGAACACGATCCCGCGTTCCGCATAGCGCGCGCACAGCTCGGGGTTGTCGACGATCGTATAGCCGTGATCGACGCGATCGACCTGCAGCAGATCGACGGCCGTCTCGACGTTGCGCCACGGCATCCCGAACTCGCCCGCATGCGCGGTCGTGCGGAAGCCGGCCGCGCGCGCATTGCGGTAAGCCTTCCAGAACAACTCCGGCGGCCGGTCGTTCTCGCGATAGTCGATCCCGAGCCCCGCGACCTCGTCCGCACGATTCGCCTTCATCCATTCGACGATCGCCACTGCTTCGTCGGGGTCCTGCTCACGGTCGATGCTCGGGATCAGGCGCGCGCCGATCCCGAAGTCGCGCGCGGCATCGCGGATTGCCGTCACGATCGCGGCCTGCGCGTCCGCATACGTGATGCCCGAGATGCGCACCGTACCCGTGGGGTTCCAGAAAAATTCTGCATGCCGAACGTTGTGCGCGGCCGCGTCTTCCAGGTACTCGTACGTGATCCGCCGCAGGTCGTCGGGCTGCGTGAGCAGATACTTGTCGAGCGCGCGCAGTACGTGCAGCACGCCGACCGGCTTCTCGCCGCGCGCATAGAACGCATCGATCTCCGCACGCTCGATCGGCGCGCCGCTGCGTTCCGCGAGCGCGACGAACGTGTCGTGCCGCACCGCGCCGAGCAGATGGCAATGCAGCTCGACCTTCGGCAGCGCGTGGAAGAAGGCCCGATGGGCCGGCGTGATGTCGATGCCCGTGCGCGCGGCCGGGACGTTGCCTGGTGTTCCCTTCATGTCAGTCTCTTGTGGGTAGTGCCGATGCGTCGCGAAAGCCGTCTCTCAGTGCGGCTTCACGACGGTCCAGAAGTAATAGCCGAGCGGAATCGCGAGCACGACGAGCCCCCACGACAGGTCGCGCCAGCGGCCGGCCAGCAGCTTGACGAGCACGTAGCACAGCAGCCCGCCCGCAATGCCGGTACCGAAACTGTTCGACATCAGCGTGAGCAGCACCATCGACATCACGGGCAGCGCGTCGGTGAAGTCGTCGAAATGCGTATGGCGGATCGTTGCGAACATCGACAACCCGATCAGGATCAGCGCCGGCGCGGTGGCCTCCTTCGGGATCGCGAGCGCGACCGGCACGAACAGCAGCATCGCGGCGAACAGCACGGCAGCAGCCAGCGACGACAGCCCGCTGCGGCCACCGGCCTCGACACCAGCCGCCGACTCGATCAGCGCGGTCAGTGCGGGAATGCCGAACACGGGGCCGAGCGTCGCGGCGAGCGAATCGACGAGGAACGGCCGGTTGATGTTCGGCAGGTTGCCCTGTTCGTCGAGCAGGTTTGCCTTCGCGCCGACCGCGAGCGCAGTGCCGAGCGTGGAGAAGAATTCGGCCGCGAAGAACGCGAACAGGTACGGCGCGGCGGCCAGACTCAACGCACTGCCGATATCGAGCTTGAACGCGATCGGCGCGATGCCGTGCGGCAGCGACATGAACGACGCGGGCAGGTGCGTGACGCCGAGCGGCACGCCGGCCGCGGCCGCGACGAGAATCGCGATCAGGATCGCGCCGGGCACCTTGCGCGCCTGCAGCACGATCGCGACAGCCAGGCCGATCAGCGCGACGAGCGCGCCCGGTCGCGAGAAGTCGCCGAGCGCGAACGCGTTGGTCTTCGCGTTCGCGACGACCATTCCCGCATTGCGCAGCCCGAGCATCGTGACGAACAACCCGATCGACGCGCCGAGCCCGAGCTTGATCTGCACCGGGATCAGCCGCACCACGACGCCGCGCGCTCCGAATATCGTCAGCAGGAAGAACAGCACGCCCGACACGCACGCGATGCCGAGGCCCGTCTGCCAGCCGACGTGCTCGGTCGTCGCGAGCGTCACGCCGATGATCACCGAGCCGCCGATACCGGGGCCGACGAGGAACGGCAGGTTCGCGTAGAGCCCCATCAGCGTGGTGAACAGCACGAACACGATGATCGTCGCGGTCGTCGCCGCGCCGCGCTCCATGCCGCCCGTCGCGAGCAGCGACGGGATCACGACGAGCAGGTACGCCGCCGCGAGAAACGACGTGACGCCCGCGATCGTTTCGGTGCGCACGCTCGTGCCGCGCGCGGCGAGCGCGAAGCGGCGTTCGAGCCAGTTGGCCGGCGCACGCGCCGGCATCGTGTCAGTCGCTGACATGGTGGTTCTCCCGTGATTCCGAATATTGTCCTGTGTCGGTTCGCGCAGCGCGGTCTTATACTGCCGCGTACCGCATCCCGACCGTTATTGCCCGATGTCCGACCGCTCGTCGCTGCTGCCCGCGCTCACGCTGCGGCAGGTCCAGCACTTCGTCGTGCTCGCCCATGCACGCAGCTTCACACAGGCCGCGCAGGCGCTGTCGCTCACGCAGCCCGCGCTCACCGCATCGATCCGCCAGATCGAGTTCCTGCTCGGCGGTCGCCTGTTCGCGCGTTCCGCGCACCGGCTCACGCTGACGTCCGCAGGCGAAGCCGTGCTGCCGCTCGCCGAACGCCTGCTCAACCAGGCGCGCGGCACCTTCGACGACATGACGCGGCTCACCGGCGAACGCATCCAGACCGTACGCATCGCGTTCATCCCGTCGGTAGCGGGCCGCCTGCTGCCCGCACTCAACACGCTGCGCGACACGCAGCCGACGCTGCGCTTTACGCTCACCGATCTGCCGAACAGCGCGCTCGTCGAAGCGGTGCGCGACGGCGTCGCCGATCTCGGCATCGGCGTGCGCGAACCCGACGGCGACGATGGCACGCTGCGCTACCAGCAACTCTTCGAGGACGAGATCGTGATCGTCGTGCGGCACGACGATCCGCTCGCCCGCGCGAAGAGCGTCACGTGGGCGAAGCTCGTCGATCGCGAACTCGCGGTGTTCGTGCGCGGCAGCGTCAGCGAATCGCTGCATCGCACCGGCGGCGCCGGAAAGCTGCGCCTGAACGTCGCGTACCGGATGGAATACACCGAGCCGCTCTACGCGCTCGCGCGCAACGGCCTCGCGACCGCCGTGCTGCCGAGCCTCTACACGATGCATCTGCACGATCCCGAACTCGTCGCGCTGCGCGTCGACAAACCGCGCGTCACCCGCGCGATCTCGCTGATCTCGCTCGCCGGCGACGATCGCGGCCCGCACGTGCGCGCCTGCCGCGAGTGGATTGCGAAGCACATCTGATTCATGATTCCGTTCGCCGCGCGACGGCCCGCGTTCAGGGCAGCTTCGCGATGCGCTCGACGAGCGCCGCGTAGAAGCGGTCCGCGTCGACCTCATTGATCCACGTCGCGTTCGCCGCGCGGCCGCTGCGCCCATTCCAGTCGACGACGGTCTCGCCAAGCGTCCACTGCCCGGTCGTCTCGACCACGACGTTCACCTTGCGTCCGCCGAACATCGTCGGATCGACGAGATAGCCGACCGCGGTCGGGTCGTACATCGGCCCGTCGTCGACACCGCGCCGCTTCTTGTTGTACGCCAGTTCGGCCGTCATGATGTCCGCGACGATCGCGCCGCAGCGGTTGCCGAGCGCGCGGAACGGCGCCACGCGTGCCGGCGTGATCGGCGCCTTCACGGCGACGTCGCGCGGCAGCACGACGATCGGCACGCCGCTGCCGAACACCGCGTCGGCCGCCTGCGGATCGACGTAGATGTTGAACTCGGCGGCCGGCGTGATGTTGCCGCGTTCGAAGAACGCACCGCCCATCAGCACGATTTCGCGCAGCGCGCCGCGAATCTGCGGTGCCTCGACCAGCGCGGTCGCGATGTTCGTCAGCGGGCCGAGCGCGCACAGCGTCACGCTGTTCGGCGCCGCGCGGCTCAGCGTATCGACGAGATACGACACCGCATGGCCGGCAGCAAGCGGCGCGCGCGGCTCGTGCAGTTCGACGCCTTCGAGCCCCGTCTTGCCGTGCACGTTCGCGGCCGTCACCAGGTCACGCACGAGCGGGCGCGGGCAACCTGCATAAACGGGCAGCGTCTTCGTGCGGCCGGCCCAGTCGCGGATGATCCGCGCATTGCGTTCGGTC
This sequence comes from Burkholderia sp. BCC1208, assembly GCF_902833095.1. Taxonomy (NCBI): domain Bacteria; kingdom Pseudomonadati; phylum Pseudomonadota; class Betaproteobacteria; order Burkholderiales; family Burkholderiaceae; genus Burkholderia; species Burkholderia sp. BCC1208. The sequence continues at coordinate 127,127 of NZ_CADFDY010000015.1, forward strand.
AGGTCGAGCGGCACGTTGCCCGCGACGGCGGTCAGCGCGCGGACGTCAAGCCGGTCCTGCGCGCCCAGCGCGAACAGGATCGCGATGGCGTCGTCCTGCCCCGGATCGGTATCGATGATCACCGTGCGGCGCGCGGCGTCGCCGGCGGCGAATGCGCCCGTTTCGGGCAGCAGCGCGGTGCCGGCCAGCGCGGCGGACAGTTTCAGGAAGCTGCGGCGGGATGCGATCGGATGGGTCATGGTCGGGGACTCAGAAAACGTGCCGGACGCCGAGCGTCGCCATCATCTGGCGCGTGCCGGTCGAACGCGCGTACGCGAAGATCTGCGCATGGTCCGCGTCGCCGGCCGCCTGCTGCGCAATCACCGTCAGCGCGACGTCGGTGCGTTTCGACAGGAAGTAATCGGCCTGCAGGTTCACCTGGTGCCATTTCGGACGCTTGCCGATCACGTCGTACTTGCCGTTCGTGAACGCATATGCCGCGCCGAGAAAGAGCTGCGGCGTCATCGTATAGACGACGTTCACGCCGATGTTCTGCAGGTGCAGATGCGAATTGTCGAGGTAATCGTAGCGCACGTCGGTAAACATCGCCGCGAACTGCGCGCGGCCGATCGTGTAGAACCCGCCGGTGCCCGCGATCCGCTGCCGACTTGCGTACGCCGCCGGCGACATCGCGCTCTTGCTGAAGATCAGCAGCGGCGACGCATAGTCGTTCGCGATCGCGCCGTCCTGGTTCGTGCCGCTGTACGGATGGTTGTACTGCGCGTAGACCGCGCTCCAGCGCAGCGGGCCCCGCTCGTAACCGAGCCCGAAGCTGTATGCGCTGTTGTTCGCGAACCCCGTCGCGTTGCTGAAGCCGTACAGCGCGGTAAACTTCAGGCCGTAGTAGACGGGGCTCACGTACTTCACCGAGTTCTGCACGCGGATGTCGTTGTAGCCGTTGTCGTTGTCGCCGATGTTCACGCCGTTGCTCGCGATGATCACGGGCCCGATGTAGTCGTGGATTGCGTCGTACTGGCGGCCGAACGTCAGCGAGCCGTAGGTGCGGTCGGCGAGGCCGACGTAGGCCATGCGCCCGAACTCGCGGCCGTTCTGCGCGGCCGTGCCCGTCATCACGTTGAAGCCGTTCTCGAGCTGGAAGATCGCGGACAGCCCCTGCCCGAGATCCTCCTTGCCCTTCAACCCCCAGCGCGGATTCTGGTTCGTGCCGGACAGCGCCTGCCAGGCGTTCTTGCCGCCCTGGTTGGTCGCGAACCCGACGCCGGCCGAGATGAGACCGTACAGCGTGATGCTGCTTTGCGCGCCGGCATGGGTCGCGAAGGCGCCGAGCATCGCGAGCGGAGCGAGCTTGTAGAGAGTTTTCATGCGGGTCGTGTGGTCGGTGGTGGTCCAGGCGCGGCGGGGTTCCGCGAAACTGGACTCGACTATACGAACCCGGATCGGATAATAAAAGTTTGCTTTTCTTATGCGTCGATAAAACGGATTTATTCTCGTTTTCATGAGCAGCGAAGCGGCGGGCGACGCGCCCCGCCGCTGCCGCGTTCGCCGCCTCGGCCGTCAGTCCGCCGTATCGCCGCTCTTCGGCAGCTTCGCCCACGCACCGCGCCCCGGCATCGGCGACCAGGCCGGGCGGGTCTTGCGGGCACTGTCGATCACGACCAGATAGCGGCCCGCGATCGGCGTGATGTCGCGATCGCGACGCAGCACCCACAGCGACTTGCCGTCCTCGACACGCGCCTGGTAATCGTCGTCGAGCAGGCCGTGCCGGTCGAAGAACGTGTTCAGCGACGCCGGTATCCGCACGCACCCTTTCGAGTGCCGGATGCCGAGCAGCGGTTCGAGGCGATCGGGGTCGGTCGCATGCATCTGGAAGCGCATCGGCGATACGCCGCCCTTGCCCCAGCCGCGCTCGCCGTCCACCCAGCCGAAGTCGTAGATGCGCATGTCGCGGCGGCCATAGCCGCGAATGCCGTTCTCGTTCGTCGTCCCTTCCGCGCGGAAGTCCATCGTGTCGGGCGAGTGATGGAACACGCCGAGCGGCGTCAGGAAATGGTCGTACTGGCCCGGCAGCCCGGTGCCGACCGGCGATGCGCCGATCATCAGCCATGCATTGGCCGGCGTCGCGCGGAAGTAGATGAACAGCGCCTGCACGTTCGGTGCGCGGTCGACCATCGCAACGTATTCGCCGGCGAGATCGCCGAGATCCGCATCGGCGAGCGCTTTCTGGAGCCGCTCGCCATACGCGCGCTGCTCGCTCGCCGGCACGTTCAGGCGTCGCGTGACTTCCTGCGTGAAACGCTTGCGCATGTCGAGCGCGCGCGTCGTCGCGTTCTGCGCCTCCTCGGCCGACAGCGGCGGATGCCGGCGCGGCGGAGTGGGCGGAGGCGCCTCGGCCTCGCTGGCGGGCGTGCCGGATGCGGCCGATGCCGGCGCGGTGGCCGACGCGGCGGAAGCGGCCGACGCGCCCGATGCCGCGCTCGCGGGTTCCGCGTGATTCGCGTGATTCGTTCGTGACGCGGCCGATGTCGGCGCTGCGGCCGATGCGCCTGACGTCGCATGCGCAGACGAAGCAGGATGCGCAGGAGAGGCCGCCGAGGCAGGCGACGCAACCGATGACGATTGCGCGACAGACGCTGGCGCGTCGGACGCGGCAAAGGCAGGCCGTTCGGCGAGAACGGAAATCGACACCGCGGCAGCGAGCCACACGTATGCGGCGACTGCGCGGTTACGGCAACGCGGCTTCGCAAAACGCCGCGCCAGGTGGGCAAGAATCATACGTTCGAAGCCATCGGTCGATCCGGCCGCCGCAGGGTGCTGGTGCGAGCGGCGCATCTTCCGCGCAAGCCATCGACACGTCCGGCGCATCGCGTGCGCCCGACGCCGACGCCTCTTCGCGGTGGAGTCGTTCGCTGATGCAACGCGGGCGCTCCGATGGCGGCTAATGAGTCGTCAGGCCCTCCATTTTACTCGTCCATCCGCGAATCGGCAGCGATGAAAACCGCGATTCCACGGCGAAATTGCGCTTCGTCACGCTTTGTTTCAACTCGTTTCCGCTTGTGTCTTCGTTGCGTGGCAGGCTTGCGTGTTGAATGTTTCAGGTACGCGTCCGAAGGGTTGCGCGTTTCATCCGGTTCGCGTACGCCTCCCAGTTGATTTGCATAACGAAGCTTTTTTAGAGCGCTCGTCGACCGGAAACCGGATCTCCACCGCATCGCACGCATGCCGCACCGGACCGTGCGACACGCGTGCGCACCTGCCCGCTACTTCGAGATGGTTTCGAGCGCGATGCCCTTCGTGCGCGGCCCCATGAGCCCGATCGCGGTCATCACGATCGCCATCGCGCCCGCGATGAACGCGAACACGCCGAAGGTGCCGAAGCCCTTGAGCACGGCCGCGATCACGAACGACGAGAAGATCGCCGAGAAGCGGCTCCACGAATAGACGAAGCCGACGGCCCGCGCGCGGATCGACGTCGGGAACAACTCGGCCTGGTACGCGTGGAAGCTGTACGACATGATGTTGCTCGCGAGCGTGAGGCCGATGCCGAGCACGATCAGGAACGCGCCCACCGTCGTCTGACTGAACAGCAGCCCGCAGACGACGATCGCCGCTGCCATCGCGACAATCACCGACTTGCGCTCGAAGCGGTCGGCGATCACGAGGCCGACCAGCGGGCCGATCGGCGCCGCGAGCGCGATCACGCTCGAATACATCAGGCTCGACGTGATCGTGATGCCCTGCTTGATCAGCAGCGTCGGCACCCAGTTCGCGAAACCGTAGAAACCGACCGTCTGGAACACGTTGAAGATCGTCATCATGATCGTGCGGCTGCGATACGGCGGCACCCACATGTCACGGAAGCTGCCGCGCGGCGGGACGGGTTCGGCCGGTGCCGGCGGCGGCAGCGGCCGGCCGTATTCGGCTTCGACCTTCGCCTCGAGCGCGCGCATGATGCGGTCGGCTTCGTCGACCCGGCCCTGCTGCGCGAGCCAGCGCGGGCTTTCCGGCAGTTCGCGGCGAATCCACCACACGAACAGCGCGCCATGCGCGCCGATCAGCACGACCCAGCGCCAGCCGTCGAGGCCGAGCGGCGCGTGCGGCACGAGCAGATAAGCGAGGAACGCGACCACCGGCACCGCGACGAACCCCACCGCCTGCTCGCACGCGAACGCGCGGCCGCGAATCTGCTTCGGCACGAGTTCGGAGATGTACGTGCCGATCGTCACCATCTCGACGCCGAGGCCGAGACCGACGACGAAGCGCCAGAAGTTCAGCCCGGCCGCGGTGTCCTGGAACGCCATCACGACGTTGGCGGCCGTGTACCACAGCAGCGACCACGTGAAGATCGCGCGGCGGCCGAAGCGGTCGGCGAGGAAGCCGCATGCGATCGTGCCGATGAATAGCCCGGAGAACAGCGCGGCGATGAAGCTCGCGACGCCCGTCGTGCCGAACAAGCCGTGGGTCGTCGCGGAAAGGATGCCGCTTTTCACGAGGCCCGGCGCGACGTAGCCGCTGTAGAGCAGATCGTAGAGTTCGAAGAAGAAGCCGAGGCTCAGCAGTACGACGAGCTTCCAGACGCTGCGCGTCGGCGGCAGGCGGTCGAGGCGGGCCGAGATGGAGCCGGGGTCGACGGATGGGGATTGGGCAGATGCCTGGGAAAGGCTGTCCGTTGAGGCCATCTTGTGCGCGTCTCCTGATCGTGTCGTGTCGTGTTGTGTGTTGTTGTCCGCCGGACCGCCGAACCGCCGTCGGGCGAATCGCTTCATTGTACCGGCACGTCCGTCCTGCGCACGTGCGCGCCGCCGGCGCCGAACCGATTCGGGCACCCGTTTTCGCGCCGGATAATGTGTAAATTGCGTAACCTTCTGTCGGCTACGGGAAAACGCGTCGGACCGACGATCCGGCGCCGCCCGCGTCGCGCCCGGCCGATGCCGGCCCGACGGTACGGGCCTCACGCGGCGTTTCGCGCCGCCACGCGCTGCCGGAATCGCCGCGAACGAGGCACGCAATCGGTACAACCACGCGTTCCGCGCCCCGGTAACATGCTAGCGGGCCAACTACCGGCTTCCGGCTGCCTTTCGGCAACCAGCATCGTCGGCAAATCGTAAGCATTCCATGTCCATACAACGACTATTCACGTACGCCCGCCGGATCGCGCTGATCGCGCTGCTGCAGTTCGCGGCGATCGCGACCGCATCGGCGTTCCCGACGGCTGCTTCCGCTCCCGTCGCAAGCGGCGTCGGCACAACCGTGCCGGCCATCTCGCTGCCCGACGCCGTCGCCCAGCTCAAACAGATGCAGGCCGAACTGGACCGCATCAAGCAGCAGACCTCGACCACGTCCAACAGCAAGGAGCTGGACGCGCTCGATGATTCGGCGCAGGAACTGAGCGCGGACGTCGCCAAACTGCAGAGCGAGCTCACACCGCAACGCGCGCAGGTCCAGGCGCAGCTCGACGTGCTCGGCCCGCCGCCGGCCGAGGGCGCCGCGCCGGAAACGGCAGCCGTCGCGAAGCAGCGGGCCGCGCTGGACGCGCGCAAGACGCAGATCGACGCCGCGCTGAAGCAGGCCGCCGACCAGAAGACGAGTCTCACGAACCTGACCGAGCAGTTCGCGAAGCTGCACCGCAGCCTCCTGAAGAACCAGCTCGCGTTCCGTTCGGGCAGCATCTTCAGCGCGCAATTCTGGCTGCCGTTGTTCCACCTGTCGCCGGACGATCGCCAGCGGCTCGACGATTTCAACGGCGAACTGTTCGACATGCTGCATTCGTCGTGGGTACCCGGGCAACGGGCGATCACCACGCTGCTGCTGATCGCCGCATTCGCGGCATGGCTCGGCGGGCGCCGGCTCATCGAGCGCGGGCTCGCGTGGATCGCGCTGAATCGCCTGCCGCCCACCCGCTTGCGCCGCAGTGCGCTGGCGCTGTCGACCGCGCTGTCGACCTTCCTGGCGACGGCCATTGCGATTCAGATTTTCTACCTCGCTGTCGCGCGCCACTACGAGCTCACGCCGTCGCTGACCGATCTGTGGGACCAGTTCGCGAAGCTCGCCGCAACCTGCGCGTTGATCGCCGGGCTCGGCCGCGCACTGCTCTGCACGAAGCATCCGTCGTGGCGACTGCCGGCGCTCGCCGACCCGGTCGCACTCGCGATGAAGCCGTTCCCCGGCATTCTGGCCGCGCTGCTGCTGGTGTCGGGCACGCTCGAATCGATCAACCGGATCGTCGATACCAGCCTGTCGGTCACGCTGCTCGGTCGCGGCATCGTCTCGCTCGTCGTCGCGCTGACGGTCGGCGCATCGCTGTTGCGCGCGAACCGTGCGCGCAGCGCACTCGCGGCGGCAGGCGAGGCACCCGAGCAACGCTCGACGCTCGCCGGTCTGATCCATGCCGGCGTCACGCTCGCGATCGTCGTTTCATTGATCGCACTCCTGATCGGTTACATCACGGTCGCGCGCTACATCACGTACGAGCTCGTGTGGTTCGAGATCGTGCTGTGCGCGACCTACATCCTGATCCAGTTGACGCGCGACGCGAGCGAAAGCCTGTTCTCGTCGAGCCTGTCGTCGGGCCAGCAGATCAAGCACCTGTTCGCGCTCGAGGACCGCCACCTCGACCAGGCGCGCACGGTCCTGTCCGGCTTCGGCACGAGCCTGCTGATGCTGATCGCGGCGATCGCGCTGCTGACCGGCGGCTTCGGCACGACGCCGAGCGACCTGCTCGACAGCGCGGTCGCGATGATCGGCAGCCAGCGGCTGCAGAGCCTGAACATCATGCCCGACCGGATCATGAACGCCGTGATCGGCTTCGCGATCGGCTTCTACCTGCTGCGCTCGCTGCGCCGCTGGCTCGACGGCGAGTTCATGCCCGCGCTCGGCATGGATACGGGCATGCGCGTGTCGCTGATCACGCTGTTCACCAACGTCGGCTACGTGCTGCTCGTGCTGATGACGCTCGGGCTGCTCGGCGTCCGGTGGAACAATCTCGCGTGGATCGTCAGCGCGTTGTCGGTCGGTATCGGCTTCGGCCTGCAGGAGATCGTGAAGAACTTCGTGTCGGGGCTGATCCTGCTGACCGAGCGCCCGGTGAAGGTGGGCGACATGGTCAGCATCGCGGGCGTCGAAGGCGACATCCGCCGCATCAACGTGCGCGCGACCGAAATCCAGCTCAGCGACCGCTCGACCGTGATCGTGCCGAACTCGCAGCTGATCTCGCAGAACGTGCGCAACGTGACGATGGGCAACAGCACGCAGGGCGTCGCGACGCTGGTGCTGACGTTCCCGCTGAACACCGATCCCGAGCAGGTGCGCGACCTGCTGCTCGATGCGTATCGCGAGCACCAGGCGATTCTCGAGAAACCTGCGCCGTCGGTGACGTTCAGCCAGCTCACGCCGGAAGGGATCACGCTGAGCGTGACGGGCTACGTGTCGAGCCCGCGGATCGCGAGTTCGACGAAGAGCGACTTGCTGTTCGAGATCCTCAAGCAATTGCGCGCGGCGGGGATCACGCTGTCGAGTCCGCAGATGCTGGTGGTGCAGAATATGCCGGCGAACGATGGCCCGACGCCGCACGAATCGTAAGTGAGCCATTGAACGGGTACGCCCGCGATCGATCGGCGCGCCGCGCGCATGGCGGTAAACGACAAGGGCCGGTTACCGCTTCCGCGGCAACCGGCCCGTTTCATTCGACGGTCGGCGCGCCCTGCCGGGCGCCCCTGCATCACACGTCGAACTTCACCCCCTGCGCCAGCGGCAATTGCCGGCTGTAGTTGATCGTATTCGTCGCGCGACGCATATAAGCCTTCCACGCATCCGAACCCGACTCGCGCCCACCGCCCGTTTCCTTCTCGCCGCCGAACGCGCCGCCGATTTCCGCGCCGCTCGTGCCGATGTTCACGTTGACGATCCCGCAATCGCTGCCGGCTGCTGACATGAACTGCTCGGCTTCACGCATGTCGTTCGTGAAGATCGCCGACGACAGGCCTTGCGGCACCGCGTTGTGCACGTCGATCGCGTCTTCGAAATCGTCGTAGACCATCACGTAGAGAATCGGCGCGAACGTCTCGCGCTCGACCACCGCCGATTGCTTCGGCATCCGCACGATGGCCGGACGCACGTAGTACGCATCCGCGTGACCGACGTCGACGCGCTCGCCGCCCTTCACTTCGCCGCCCTGCTCGCGCGCATCGGCCAGCGCCTTCTGCATCGCGTCGAACGACGCACGATCGACCAGCGGGCCGACCAGCGTGCCTTCTTCGAGCGGATTGCCGACCTTCACCGACATGTAGGCCTTCTCGATGCGCGGCAGCAGTTGCTCGACGAGGCTGCGATGCACGATCAGGCGGCGCAGCGTCGTGCAGCGCTGGCCGGCCGTGCCGACCGCCGCGAACGTGACCGCGCGCACCACGAGGTCGAGATCCGCGCTCGGCGCGACGATCATCCCGTTGTTGCCGCCGAGTTCGAGGATGCCGCGTGCAAGGCGCTGGCTCAGCACCTTCGCGACTTCCTGGCCCATCCGCACGCTGCCCGTCGCGCTGACGACCGGCACCTTCTTCGACGCCGTCAGCACCTCGCCGACATCGCGCATGCCGAGCACCAGCTGGCTCAGCTCCGCCGGCGCGACGCCCGGATGCGTCTTCTCGAACTCGCGGAGCGCCTTCTGGAGCAGCACGTGGCATGCGATCGCGGTGAGCGGCGTCTTCTCGGACGGCTTCCACACGACCGAATCGCCGCACACGAACGCGAGCGCCGCATTCCATGCCCACACCGCGACCGGGAAGTTGAACGCCGAAATCACGCCGCACACGCCGATCGGGTGCCACGTTTCCATCATCCGGTGGCCCGGGCGCTCGGACGCGATCGTGAGGCCGTAAAGCTGACGCGACAGGCCGACCGCGAAGTCGCAGATGTCGATCATTTCCTGCACTTCACCAAGCCCTTCCGACGTGATCTTGCCGGCTTCGAGCGTGACGAGGCGGCCGAGCTCGGCCTTGTGCTCGCGCAGCACGTTGCCGAACACGCGCACGAGTTCGCCGCGCACCGGCGCCGGCACCGTGCGCCACTTGAGGAATGCATCGTGTGCGGCGTCGATCTTGCGCGCTGCGTCGGCGGGCGTGTCGACGGCCAGCGTCGCGAGCGTCGCGCCGTCGAGCGGCGAACGCGCGGTCAGCGCATTGCCTTTCCACTGGGCGAGATCGATGTCGAGCGCGGCAAGAATGTCGTTGAATTGCATCACTTCCTCTTCAGGGACAGATTGATCGGTGCGGCGGCAGCGCCGCCCGCGTGATTCGATTGGAGCGCGTTCGAGCGCCTTGTGCAAGCAGATGCGCCGCGCGGCCGGCCCGGTGCGCCATCCGGCGCATCGCGCTGCGCCGCCGCCGGAAAGCCCGGCCGGACGGCGCGCCCCCGCCTCGCGAGGCACGATCCATGAAACACATTGTCGATGGCCACAAGTCAGGCCGCTATTGATATTAACTCACGACTTCATTCTCAAAACGCAAGAAGTCCACGGGCCAGCCCCGCCTGTTTCGAAGCCGATATGGGACGTTTCCAAAGCCCGTGACCGGCCGCCCGGACACATCTCAACGCGACACAAGTTGATGACCGTCGCGCATCACCCTGTTCGGAAATATCGTTTGCCGCCGGTGCACCGGGCACACACAATCGGTGCGACGTCGAGGTGCAACGCACCCGGCGCGCCGCCGGCCGCCACCACGGCAGCCGGACGACCGACGAAGGCGACACGCACCACGGCCCGGGTTCAACGGGCGCGTTTCGCACTGCATCACCGCTACCCGGCCACGGCCGGCGACGCGTCGCGCTTCGTCACCGAAAAACAATCCCGGAGACAGCGCCCAGCGCCCGCCATGCATTCAGACGCCCGCCCCGATTCGTCCCGCCCGTCCGGCTCGCCGCCCGCGAAGCCGTCCCTCCACCGCGCGTTGCAGGCCCGTCATCTACGGATGATCGCGATCGGCGGCTCGATCGGCACGGGCCTGTTCGTCGCATCCGGCGCATCGATCTCGCAGGCCGGCCCAGGCGGCGCGATGCTCGCGTACATGGTGATCGGCCTGATGGTCTATTTCCTGATGACGAGCCTCGGCGAAATGGCGGCGTTCATGCCGGTGTCGGGCTCGTTCGCGACCTACGGCGCGAAGTTCGTCGACGAAGGCTTCGGCTTCGCGCTCGGCTGGAACTACTGGTACAGCTGGGCCGTGACGCTGGCGGTGGAGCTCGTCGCCGCGCAGCTCGTGATGAATTACTGGTTCCCGCACGTGCCGGGCGTCTGGTGGAGCGCGCTGTTCCTCACGCTGATCTTCGCGCTCAACGCGCTGTCGGTGCGCGGCTTCGGCGAAGCCGAATACTGGTTCGCGCTGATCAAGGTGCTGACGGCGCTCGCGTTCGTCGGCGTCGGCCTGCTGATGATCTTCGGGATCATGCAGGGCGGCCCGAGCGCCGGCTGGGGCAACTTCACGATCGGCGACGCGCCGTTCGTCGGCGGCTGGGCGACGATGCTCGGCGTCGCGATGATTGCGGGCTTCTCGTTCCAGGGCACCGAGATGATCGGCGTCGCGGCCGGCGAATCGGAAAACCCGCGCACGACGATCCCGCGCGCGGTGAAGCAGATCTTCTGGCGCATCCTGCTGTTCTACGTGTTCGCGATCTTCGTGATCGGCGTGCTGGTGCCGTACACCGATCCGAGCCTGCTGAAGAGCGACGTGACCGATATCGGCGTGAGCCCGTTCACGCTGGTGTTCCGCCACGCGGGCCTCGCCTTCGCGGCCGGCGTGATGAACGCGGTGATCCTGACGGCCGTGCTGTCGGCCGGCAATTCGGGCATGTATGCGTCGACGCGCATGCTCTACAACCTCGCGGTCGAAGGCCGCGCGCCGAAGCTGTTCGCGAAGCTGTCGCCCGGCGGCGTGCCGCGCAACGCGCTATATGCGACCACCGCCGTCGGCGCGCTGTGCTTCCTCACGTCGCTGTACGGCGACAAGACCGTCTACCTGTGGCTGCTGAACACGTCGGGCATGGCCGGCTTCATCACGTGGCTCGGCATCGCGGTCAGCCACTACCGGTTCCGCAACGGCTTCCTGAAACAGGGCTACCGGCTCGACCAGTTGCCGTACCGGTCGAAGTGGTTCCCGTTCGGGCCGCTGTTCGCGTTCGCGCTGTGCGCGGTCGTCGCGCTCGGCCAGGACTACCACGCGCTCCTCGCCGACAAGATCGACTGGACGGGCGTCGCCGCGACCTACATCGGCCTGCCGTTCTTCCTCGCGATCTGGCTCGGCTACGCGCTGGTGCGTAAATGCCGCCTGGTGCGCTACGAGGACATGGAAATCGCGCCGTGGATCGACCGTAACGCCACGCCCGACGCCACCGAAAAGGCCGACGCCGGCTATCCGGCCTACGTCGCCCGTCCGGTCAACCCGACGCCGGGCGCCTGAAGCCCGGTAACGCGCCGGCGGCCGCCCGATCGCGGCGGCCGACGCGCTGAAAACCCCATTCGACGCGGCGCACGCGTTCAGGCAAGATCGACGCGCGCCGTCCGTTTTTCCGCCGTCACGAATCACCGAAAACGCATGCAGAACTTCTACGAAGCCACCGTTACCCGCCAGCCCTACCCGCAATTGACCGGCACGATCGACACGCAGGTCTGCATCGTCGGCGGCGGCCTTGCCGGCCTGTGCACGGCGCTCGGCCTCGTCGAACGCGGCGTGCGCGACGTCGTCGTGCTCGACAGCGAACGGGTCGGCTTCGGCGCGTCGGGCCGCAACGGCGGCTTCGTGTTCGGCGGCTACAGTCTCGACAATGCCGACCTGCTGCGCACGCTCGGCCGCGACGAAGGGCGCCGGCTGTACCGGCTCACCGTCGATGCGGTCGACCTGATCCGCGCGCGCATCGCGCGCTACGGGATCGACTGCGACATCGTCGACGAGGGCGTGATGCTCGCGAACTGGTTCGACGATCCGTCGCGGCTCGACGGTGTGCGCACGCTGATGAAAAACGAACTCGACGTCGACTGGGAACCCGTCCCGACCGGCGCGCTGCGCGAGCGGCTGAAGACGCAGCGCTATTACGGCGGCCTGTTCGAGCCGAACGCGTTCCACTTCGACCCGCTCAAGTACGTGCTCGGTGTCGCGGCGGCCGCATCGCGCGGCGGGGCGCGCGTGTACGAGCGTTCGGCCGCGCTGGGCATCGCGCGCGACGGCGCAGGGTACGTCGTGCGCACGGCGCAGGGCGCGGTGCGCGCACAGGACGTCGTGTTCGCCGGCGGCGGCTACGCGCGCGGCGTGTCGCCGCGCATCGAGCGCGCGGTGCTGCCGATCGCGACCTACGTGATCGCGACCGAACCGCTCGGCACGCGCCTGCCCGATGCGATCGACGCACCGTACGCGATCTACGACACGCGTTTCGCGTTCGACTACTACCGTCCGCTGAAGGACACGCGGATCCTGTGGGGCGGCCGGATCTCCGTGCTCGACCGCGGCCCCGATGCGATCGCGCGCCTGCTGCGGCGCGACCTGCTGCGCGTGTATCCGCAACTGGAAGGCGTGAAGGTCGACTACGCGTGGGGCGGGCTGATGAGCTACGCGCGGCACAAGATGCCGCAGATCGGCCGCGACGCGGACGGCGTGTGGCACGCGATCGCTTTCGGCGGCCACGGGATGGCGCCGACCACGGTGGCCGGCGAGGCGCTCGCCGCCGCGCTGGCCGAAGGCCGGCCGGTGCCGGACGGCTTCGCCGCGTTCGGGCTCACGCGCACGTTCGGCCTGGCCGGCCTCGCCGCCGCCCAGCTCACGTATACGGCGTACCAGGCCCGCGACGCGCTCGCATCCTGCCGCCGCTGAGCGCCTGCAGCGGCCTTGCCGATTAGAGCGGGAGGTCGGCCGGGCGGGCATTTCCCACATGCTAGAATGCCTTTTCCAAGCCGCCGCGAACCACAACAAAGTCACATGAAAGCAGGAAGCAAGGCCGCCACGTCCGACACCCGCGCGCTTGCGTCCGATGCGCGGCGTAAATACGATCCCGAGCAAACCAAGCGCAACATCCTCGATGTCGCCACGCAGGAATTCTCCGCGATGGGTCTCGCCGGTGCGCGCGTCGACGCGATCGCGGAGCGGACGAACACGACGAAGCGGATGCTCTACTACTACTTCGAAAGCAAGGAAGGCCTGTACGAGGCCGTGCTGGAGAAGGTGTACGGCGACATCCGCGCGCTCGAGCAGGAACTGCACGTCGGCGACATGGAGCCGCGCGAAGGCATGCGCCGTCTCGTCGAATTCACGTTCGACTATCACGACAAGCATCGCGATTTCGTCCGTCTCGTGTCGATCGAGAACATCCACGGCGCGAAATATCTCGAACAGCTCAAGTCGTTCAAGAACCGCAACGTCAGCATCATCAAGACGCTCGAGGAACTGCTCGAGCGCGGCGCGGCCAGCGGCGCGTTCCGCCAGGACATCGACGCGTTCGACCTGCACCTGCTGATCAGCTCGTTCTGCTTCCATCGCGTGTCGAACCGCTACACGTTCGGTGCCGCGTTCGGCCGCGATCCATCGGCGCCGCGCCTGCGCGCGCGGCATCGCGACACGATCGCCGACGCGGTGCTGCGCTACGTCGCCGCGTAAGCGGGGCCCCCAGCCGGCCGGGGCGCGACACGTCCGCGCCCCTTCGCACTTCAGCACGTCAGCGCATCAGTCCGTCGGCGCGGTCGACGCCAGCGCGATCCGCGCCTTCTGTTCGGGGCTGCCCGCCACGTAATACTTCTTCGCCCAGCTCGAATCGGGCGCAAGCGCGAGCCGCGCATGCGCGCCCGTGCCGCGCTGCTTCGCATTGATCGCCAATGCGCGTGCACGGTAGTGCTCGTAAAGCCGCAGGAATTCCGCGAGATAGATCGCCGCGATCCGCTTGTCGCGGATCTCGAGCAGGTTCTCGTCGTTGTACTGCTCGGAATTGCGGCTCATGTTCGCCGAGCCCGTATAGACGACCGGATTCGCGCCTTCCGCATCGATCACGATGAACTTGTGATGGATCACGACGGGCGGAAAGGCCGGCGCCGGTTCGCCCGGGAAAAGCCGCAGCTCCGGCTCGAAGCCTTGCGGCACGGTAGCCGGCGAAAAATACGACGCGTCGATCACGTCGTGGTTGTCGCGGCTGCGGTGGTACAGCTCGAGGTTCGCGAGCGTCGCCGCATCCAGCGACTGGCCACCCTGCTGCGCGGCATCGGCCTTCGTCGCGCTGCTCGCGTTGATCCGGTTCACGAGGCCGAACATCATCAGCCCGCGATCGCCGGCCGCGAAACACGCATCGCGCAGCGCCGCGTCGGTCGGCATGAACAGGCAGAACGACACCGAATGCTTCGCGGCCCCGATCGCGGCGACGATCGTATCGATCTCGGTACGCTGCCCCGACGGCTCTGGCGAGTACGCGACGCGCACCTGCGCGCTGCCGATCGTCATCGGCGCCGACCAGCCCGACGACAGCCGGGCGGTCTCCGCAATCGACGGATTTCCGGCCAGCGCGTGCGCGCGATCGTTGTACAGCGCGGCGAGCGCGGGCGAGTCGAACGCGTGCAGCACGTTGGCCTGCTCGGTCAGCCCCTCGGTCGTGAAGTTCGCGGAACCGGTCAGCACGCGCACGGGCGCTGCGGCGGACGGCGCATCGGTCACGATGAACTTGTCGTGCATGATGTGCGTCTTGTCGCGCGGCGCGAGCGTCGCGAGCCCTTGCAACGCGTCGACGGCCGGCTGGTTCGGCGACGGCAGCGGCGGCTTGCCCTTGCGCGCCGTCGTGTGCGCGTCGTAGACGATCGCGAGCGACGCTTCGCCGTGCTGGCGGCCGAACGCCTCGAACGCGGGCAGCGCCCACAGCGTGTCGGTCAGGTGATAGACGGCCGATACCGCGCGCGACGCAGGATCGAGCATCTCCGCGAACACCTGCTCCATGTCGTTCGCGAGCCACGTGCGCAATTTCAGCGCCTGCGCAGCGCTCGGCGCCGCATTCGGTGCGAGGCCCAGCGCCGCGACCTGCTTCGCGAACGCCTGCGAGCTGACCACCGCGCGGTTGAACCACGTGCCGATGCCGTCCTCGATGTGCGCGGGCAGCACGACGTCGCACACGCCGGCTTCCGCGTCGAGCACCTGCAGGTTCGCCGGCGTACCGACGACCGGATAGACGTCGTAGCGGAACGACGCACCGCGGTCCTGCGGATCGATGCGCGCGTCCCACCACATGAATTTCTGAATCGGCGCCTGATCGGTCGGCGCATCGCCCTGCGTGTCGGCGGCCGGGCCGTCGAACGTCAGGCGATTGGGCAGCCAGCTGTCCGGCGCACGCGTCTTGCCGTCGGCCGACCAGAAGCCCGGCGTGCGCCGGATCGCGAAGCCGAGGAAATCGGACCGCGACGCCGCATCGGGCCAGTCGAAAGCCAGCAGGACCAGGGTGGGGGAAAGATAGCTGCGCACGCTGACGGTCATTCGTTGCTCCCTGGCCTCGCGGCCGGTCGAAATGAATGGGTCAGTCTTGACGACGGTTCTTCCCGCGCGATGACCGTTCGATGAACCTTGTATGTCGGACGCGCGTCAGTCGCATACGAGCAGTTCGATCCCGCGCGCCGTCAGCGCGCGGCGCACGACCTTGTCGGGCGCGCGCTCGGTCACCAGATAGCGGGCGGCGGCCGCGCCGTTGATCCGCACCGGCGTCACGCGGCCGAATTTCGAATGGTCGGCGACGATGATCGCCGTGCCCGCCGCCGCGATCATCCGGCTGCGCACTTCGGCCGCGAGCCGGGAGTAGTCGGTGCACTCGCCGTCGGGCGTGATGCCGCCGGCGCCGACGAACGCGAAATCGACGTGGTATTGCGCGAGCTGGTGGATCGTGTCGAGACCGAACGTGGCGTCCTCGTCGTCGGACAGCTCGCCGCCGAGCAGCG
This sequence comes from Burkholderia sp. BCC1208, assembly GCF_902833095.1. Taxonomy (NCBI): domain Bacteria; kingdom Pseudomonadati; phylum Pseudomonadota; class Betaproteobacteria; order Burkholderiales; family Burkholderiaceae; genus Burkholderia; species Burkholderia sp. BCC1208. The sequence goes on from NZ_CADFDY010000015.1 coordinate 143,055, forward strand.
TCACGCGGTTGCCGTTGCGCCGCGCGAGCACGAACGCGGTGCGCCAGTCGTTCGTGTAGATCGACAGCCGGTGCCGGTCGGCGAGCGCCAGCGCGACCGCATGCGGTGTGCTGCCCGAATCGATCAGCACCGATGCATCGTCGGGCACGAATTCGGCCGCGCGCCGTCCGATCGTGCGCTTCGCGTCGGCGTTCGCGGCTTCGCGCTCGGACAGGCTCGGCTCGCGGCGATCCGCGGCCAGCGCGCCGCCATGCGTCATCACGAGCAGGCCGCGCGCGGCCAGCGCGTTCAGGTCGCGCCGCACGGTTTCGCGCGACACGTCGAGCGAACGCACGAGTTCCGCGACCGACAGCGCGCCCGAGCGCCCGAGCTCCGACAGGATGTATTGATGACGTTGTTCCGCCAGCATCGCGTGTGCGCCCGAGGCGACTGGTAATGGGTAAGCCGGCCATTGTATTACGGACGTTTGACGACCATTTGACTGCGCCGGGTAATGCGGCAGGGCGGCCGGGGCAACGGTCGGCCGCGTTTCCCGAAAGCGAAATTCTGTATTGTCCGGCGCGCGCGAATCCGCGCGGCGCCGGTTGCTACACTTTGCGCTTCGCCGAACGACCGACCGACAAAGGGGCTCGCGCCATGTATCGCAAAGGCAGTGTGATTGAAATCCAGTTTCCGCCGGAACGTCTCAACGACGCGGCAGGCGATCCGTACTGGATCGACCTGACGCTCGACGAAGCGCGCCGGCTCTACGAACAGCTCGCCGCGCGCTTCGCGACCGACGCGCGCGCCAATCAGCCGCTCGACACGTTCTCGATCGACTGATCGTCGTTGCCGCGCGTTCATCCGCGCAGCGCCGCAAGGCGGGCGCTGGCCCCCGCCGCACCGCACACCGGCGCGATGACCGCCGGCACGATCACGCGCCACGTGGCATGAGTGCAGGATTCGACAAGACGCCGGCGCCGCTTCGGCCGATACTGGCCGACTTCCCGGTTCTGTCCGGCCGCATCGCGGCCCGCCACGCATGCTTACCTCGATCGTCGCCGCCGCTTTCGTCGCACTCTGGTCCACCGGCTTCATCGTTGCACGGGCGATCAAGCCTTACGCCGATCCAAACCTGTTCCTGCTCGCGCGCTTCGCGGGCACGGCCGCGCTGTTCGGCGTGGTGGCGCTCGTCGCGCGCGCGCCGTGGCCGGCCCGCCGCGAATGGCCGCGCCACCTGATCGCCGGTGCGCTGCTGCAAGGCGTCTATCTCGGTGCGAGCTACTGGGCCGTCGCGCAAGGGTTGAATGCGGGCGTGATGGCGCTGCTCGGCGCGCTGCAGCCGCTTGCCACCGCCGTGCTCGCGGTCCCGCTGTTCAACGAACGCCTGCCCGCGCGCGGCTGGCTCGGGATGGCGCTCGGGCTGGCCGGCGTCGCGCTCGTGCTCGCGCCGAAAGTCACGGGCGGTGGCGCACCGCCGCCGGGCGCCGCGCCTGCTTGGCTCGTCGTCACCGTGTCGGTTCTGGCGGTCGGGTCGATCACCGCCGGCTCGCTGTATCAGAAAGGCAAGCTCGCGCAGAGCGATCTACGCACGGCAGTCGCCGTGCAGAACTTCGGCGCGGCGATCGTCGCGGCCGTCTTCGTCGTGCTGCTCCATGAAACCCGCTGGATCGGCGCGCCGGCGCTGTGGGTATCGCTCGTGTGGGGCATCGTGTTCCTGTCCGGCGGTGCGGTCACGATGCTGATGTGGATGCTGCGGCGCGGCAATGCGGCGCGCGCGACGTCGCTGCTGTTTCTCGCGCCGCCGCTGGCCGCGCTGCAGGGTTACGGGCTGTTCGGCGAAACGCTCGCGACGATCCAGCTCGCCGGCTTCGCGTTCGCGCTGGTGGGCGTCGTGCTCGCGCGGCGCTGACGCGGGCGTACATGCGCGCGATCGTGCGGCCGCGCCGACGTGTGCCGGCAAGCTCATCGAGGCGGGCCTCGCGGACGCCCGTCTCGCACCCGCCCGGCGCACCGTGCACCACGGCGACGCAGCGCGTCTCGCCGAAGCAACGCAAGACGGCCGCATCGCAAGCCCGGCGCGGCAACCCGCCACGATTGCGCTTATGATGTCCGCCTCGCATTTCGTTCCGGAACTTCCTTCATGACATCCGCCGATTACGCCAGCCGCCAACGCGCGATCATTGCCGAACTGAACGTCGCCCCGCACTTCGACGCCGAAGCCGAAATCGATCGCCGCGTCGATTTCCTCGCGCGGTACCTTCGTTCGACCGGCCTGCGGACCTACGTGCTCGGCATCAGCGGCGGCGTCGACTCATCGACGGCCGGCCGGCTCGCGCAACTGTCGGTCGAGCGCCTGCGCGCCGACGGCTACGATGCGCGCTTCATCGCGATGCGCTTGCCGAACGGCGTGCAGAACGACGAAGACGATGCGCAGCGCGCGTTGGCGTTCGTGCGCGCGGACGAGGTGCTCACGGTCGACGTGAAGCCTGCCGCCGATGCGATGCTGCGTTCGCTGGTCGCGTCCGGCCACGCGTTCGAAACTCCCGCGCAGCAGGATTTCGTGCACGGCAACATCAAGGCGCGCGAGCGCATGATCGCGCAGTACGCGGTGGCCGGCGCGCGGCGCGGTCTCGTGATCGGCACCGATCACGCGGCCGAATCGCTGATGGGTTTCTTCACGAAGTTCGGCGACGGCGGCGCGGACATCCTGCCGCTCGCGGGCCTGAGCAAGCGTCGCGTGCGCGGGGTGGCACGCGCGCTCGGCGGCGAGGAGCTGATCGTGATGAAGGTGCCGACGGCCGACCTCGAGGAGCTGCGCCCGCTGCGCCCCGACGAGCACGCGTATGGCGTGACCTACGACGAGATCGACGATTTCCTCGAAGGTAAACCGGTCGCCGACCGCGTCTACGAAACGGTGCTGCGCTTCTACGACGGCTCGCGTCACAAGCGCGCACTGCCGTACACGATGTTCGACTGGCCGACCGCCTAAGCCCACCGCCCCGCTACCGGCAGCTCGCCGCGCGCACCGTCATGGCTGCGCGCGGGCCCCACGCGACGGGCGACGCTATGCGTGCCCGCCCGTCTTCTTCGCCTGCAGCGCACGAATCCGCATCCGCGCGCCCGTATCGCTGACCGTCGCGTCGTACATCGTCGCGAGATCGCGCTTGAGCGCGGTGCGCGAGCCGCCGTCGAGATACACCATGTGCCCCGACGGATAGAACCGCGCGGACAGGTTCTGCCGCACCTTCTGGTCCTCCAGCGGCATCTGCTGCAGATCGATCACGGTCTGGTAGAACGGCGTGACAAAGTCGTAGAGGCCGTTCGCCGACAGCACCTTCAGGTCGACGTTCAGCGCCATCACCGCGGCGAGGTCGCCGGCCGTGTAGAGGATCACGTTCCCCTTCGCATCGAGGCCCTGCTGCGCGCCGGTCGGGTCGATGTGGCTGAAGTCCCAGTTCTGGAACGCCTGGTCGTTCAGGTCCGTGAACGCGGAATTCGACGTGAACTTCAACTGCTCGTTCAGGTAGCTGTTCCACATCGCCGTATAGACGCCCGTCACGGCCGTCATCGTCGGATCGTTGCCCCCCGAATTCGGATCGATCTTGCCGGCGATGCCCGACGAGATCCCGGTCACGCGGCCGTCGTACGAACCGAGCGCGAGCCCTTGCGCGTGCAGCAGCGTCGTCAGGAACACCGAGTTGCCGCGCGCGTCGTAGCCCGCGATATCGAGCCCCCACGATTGCAGCGTCGCCGTATCGATGCCCGTGTATTGCGACAGCTTCTGCACGGTGGCTGGGTTCGCGTGCGGCGCCGCGCGCAGCGCGGCCAGGTAGTCGGTGCGCGCGAACTGCGCGACTTCCTCGATGAACGCGCCGAGATCGCTCGGCGGCGGCTTGATGCCGAGTTTCTTGTGATACCACGCGTCGGCCGCGGCGGTCGGCAGCGCGCCGACCGGGTTGCCGGCCTGCCGGTAATCGAGGATCGACGATTGCAGCGTGACGCCGTTCAGGTCGACGCCATCCTCGTGCAGCTTGTACGCGAGCACGCAGCTGCGCGCGGTGCCGTACGATTCGCCGAACAGGTATTTCGGCGAATTCCAGCGGTTGTTCTTCGTCAGGTAGCGCTTGATGAACTGCTTCAGCGAATTCGCATCCTGGTCGACGCCCCAGAAGTCGCGGTTCTTGTTCGGCGCGACGGCCGCCGAATAGCCGGTGCCGACCGGGTTGATGAACACCAGGTCGCTGTGGTCGATCATGCTGTCCGGGTTGTCTTCGATCTGGTACGGCGCGGGCGGCGTGAAACCCGGCATCGACGTCTTGATGCGCTTCGGCGCGAACGAGCCGAGCAGCACGAACACCGATGACGAACCCGGCCCGCCGTTGTAGAAGAACGTCACGGGCCGCGTTTCTTCCTTCGCGCCGTCGGCCGTGAACGCAACGTAGAAGATCTTGGCGGCCGGCTGCGAACTGCTCGGATCGACCGTCACGAGATGGCCGACCGTCGCCGTGTACGCGATGCGCTTGCCGTCGATCAGGATCGTGTGGTGCGTGATCGCGGCCGCCTCGGTCGTGTCGGTCACCGAGTCGTCCGGGCCGTTGCCGTACGCGACCGGATCGAAGAACGGCTGGTCGCGGCCGTGGCTCAGCGCGACGGGGTTGATGGTCGGCGGCACGCCATGCGAATTGTGGTCGCCGTGATGCAGCGGATACACGCCGCCGGAAGATGCGGAATCGATGCCCATCGTGCTGCTCCTGGAGGTGAAAAAAGACGCGGGCAGACCACCCGCGTCGAACGAAAAGACATGCGCCGGCGCGTCAGCTCGACGGCTTGCGCGCGAGGATCGCGGCGAGTTGCGCGCCGTTCGGGCTGCCGAGGCCCGTGCACGCGTCCCAGCCCGACGCGGCCGCATACGTGCCGTTCGATCCTTTCGTGATGTCGCGCAGCGCGCCCGGATTCTTGTACAGCACCGGATTGATCCAGCCGGCCGATGCGCCGGCCGACGCATTGATCCGCGCGATCAGCGCGGCCCACAGCGGGGCGACCGCGCTCGTGCCGCCCATCACCGCCGGGGTGCCGGCGACCGACACCTCGTAGCCCGTCTGCGGCGACGCGTCGCCGGCCACGTCCGGCACGCCGCGCTTCGCGAGCGGCGTGCTGCTGCCGTCGGCGTGCGCCACGGCCAGCCCCTGCTGCCATGCCGGCAGGTCGAACAGCGTACTGACGCCGCCCCCGCCCGCGCCGCCGCCGGACGCCTCGTCGTTCCACGTGACTTCGCTGCGAATGCCCTGCCCGGGCAGCGCGTCGAGCTGCGTGCCGCCGCAGCCGAGCACGTACGGGCTCGACGCGGGGAAATCGACGTGATCGGCGCCATCCTGCAGCCCGTCGCCCGAGCCGCTGTCGCCCGACGCCGCGCAGACGGTGATGCCCTGCGCGGCGGCCGCCTGCAGCACGCGGTCGAACGCGTGTGCCGACTGCGCCTGCCAGATCGCTTCCGGGCCGCCCCAACTGATCGAGATCACGGAAGGCCGGTTGGTCTTGTCGGTGACGGCCGCGTTGACGGCCTGGATGAAGCCCGCGTCGCTGTTCGGCGCGAAGTACATCGCAAGCTTCGCGGCCGGTGCGATCGCGCCGGCGATTTCGATGTCGAGCGCGACTTCGCCGTCCGGGCCGTTCGGCTCGCCGGTCGGCGCATTGCGGCCGGTGCCGACGTTCACGTCGACGAGCGTCGGCGGCGTCGTGATCCCGAGCCCGCGGAAATACTGCTGGATGTCGGCCGCGCGATAGCCGCCGCCGAGCTCGACGATCGCGATGCATTGCCCGGCGCCGTCGCCGGCCGGAAAGTCGTACAACGACGCAAGCTGGATCGGCGTGAACGTGACGGCCGCCGCGCCGCGCGCGGGCTTGAACGGCGGGCGGAAGCGGAAGTGCGGCCGCGCCTGCGGGCGGCTGTCGAGGCCGAGCACCGCCGTCACCGCATCGCCGAGCTCGTCGGGTAGCGCGATCGGGCCCGAGCGGCCGCGATACTGACCGATCGCCCGATGCTCGAAACGCTCGAGCTTCACGCTGAAGGCGGTTTCGAACTGCCCGATCGTGCCGGACAGCACGACGACGCTTTCGACCGGGTCGACGCGATCGACCGTCAGTTGATGACGATGCGCGAAATCCTCGGTCTTGCGGATATCGTCGGGATTGGCGGAGAAACGCTGCGCGAATGCGTCGCGCGACAGCGGTTTCGCGTGCGCGTCGCCGGTGGCGAGCTGGTGAACCAATGCCTCGAGTTGCCCTTCTTCCTGCCGCCGCAACATGATCGTGACGTGGATACGTTCTGCCGGATCGCACTGGCCGAGACACTTGGACTCGGCGACGATGCGGGGTTCACGGTCGGCTTGAAGATGCCTTGCCATGTTCAGACCCTCCTTGGTACCGCGTTGCACGGAACAGCCAGGAAATCGGACATAGCCTAAGGGAGACGGTTCCGTTCGGTCAGTCGATTCGCGACGGCGCGTTCGCGACGGCGCGTTTGCGATCGCGCGAAGTTAGAGGAAGTTTAGAACAGTCAGACGATTTGCGCGCACGCCCTTCTGCGGCAACGCGCATGCGTGCAGGCCAGCATCGCGCGCGGCCGGCGTCGATTCTCGCACGGCCGGCGCCACGTCGGTCGACCCGCGCGGCGGGCAAGTACCGGCCAAGTGGCCGCCACCCTCAGTCCATCGACAGTCGCAGTGCGAAACCGATCAGCGCCGCGGAAAAGGTCCAGCGCTGCACCGTCTGCGCCAGCGGATGCGCGCGCATCCACGCCGCGATGCGCGACGCGCCGAACACGCACGCGAGGTCGAAGCACACGCCGGCCGCCACCAGCAGCGCGCCGAGCGCGAACATCTGCCAGACGACCGGCCCGGCCTCGGGCCGCACGAACTGCGGCAGCAGCACCGAGCAGAACAGCAGCGCCTTCGGGTTCAGCAGGTTGGTCAGCAGCCCCTTCACGAACGACTGCCGCAGTTCGCCCGCCGCCGCGCCGCCATCGCCGTCGCCGAGCGCGAACACCGGCGAGCGGAACACCTGGATCGCGACATACGCGAGATAGAGCGCGCCGCCGTAGCGGATCACCTCGTACAGCCACGGTGCGCTGCGGATCAGCGCCGCGACGCCGCACGCCGACAGCGTCACGTGCGCGGTGCGCGCGAGCGACAGGCCGGCCGCCGCCGCCATTCCCGGCCGCACGCCGCGGCCGATGCTGGTCTGCAGCACGAGCGCCATGTCGGGCCCCGGCACCGCATAAATGGCCGCCAGCGCGGCAAGATAAATCAACAGCAAATGCGTGGAAATCATGGTCTGCCCCCGTCCTCCAATGACGATATGTTGCCGTTGAAGGAGGAGGGATTATTGGCCATCTTTGGCGACGAATTGGCGATTCGTAGGGGAATCCGCCACAATTCACAAATCAGAACAAGGTTTCCGCCATATGATCGATCTCGACAAAACCGACCGCGCGATCCTCGCCGCGGTGCAACGCGACGGCCGCCTGCCGATCGCCCGGCTCGCCGAATCCGTCGGGCTGTCCGAGACGCCGTGCGCCCGCCGCCTGAAACGCCTCGAAAACGACGGCTACATCGAACGCTACCGCGCGCAGCTGTCGCGCCAGGCGCTCGGCTTCGGCGTGGTCGCGTTCGTGCTCGTACGGTTCGCGACGCACGACCGCAAGGTCGCCGACCGGTTCGAACGGGAAGTGCTCGGCATCGAGCGGATCCTGGCCTGCCACAACGTCGCGGGCACGGCCGACTACCTGCTGCAGGTGGTCGCCCGCGACCTCGACGACTACGGCACGTTCCTGCGGGATTCGCTGCGGATGCTGCCGGGCGTGACGTCGATCGAATCGGCGCTGTCGCTGCGCGAGGTGAAGCACGACGCGGGGTTGCCGGTGCCGTGATGCACGCCGGAGCGGCGACCGGCCCGGGTGTAACGCTCGTTCACGTTGTTGGCGGCCCCGCCGTCATGCGAAGTCGGACGACTGGTGCGCGCGCTCGAGATCCTCGAGAAACGCCTCCACGAGCGGATTCCCGCGGCCGTTGCGCGCGACGACCATGTGGAACGTCACGTCGTAGCGCAGTTGCTCCGGATTGAGCGGCGCGAGCAGCCCCTGCGCGACGTACGGCGCCGCGAAATGCTGCGGCAGATAACCGAGATGGTGGCCGGACAGGATCAGCAGCGCGACGGCCTCCATGTTGTCCGCGGTCGCGGTCACGCGATCGGGCGTCGTCGACAGTTGCGCCTCGGGCAGCGGATACGAGCGCCACGCCCATTCGAAGCCGGCGACGTCGGCCGGCGTCAGCGTGCCCGCACCGTCGAACAGCGGATGGCCGCGGCCGCAATACGCGATCTGACGCTCGATGAACAGCGGCGTGTAGTGCAACGACGGCACGCGATGCCAGAAATAGCCGACCGCGATCTGGATCTCGTCGCTCAGCAGCTTCTCCTCGAGATCGCCGGGCGCGCGCACCGAAATCGAGAAGCGCACGGCCTCGTCGCGGGTCCGGAACGCGGCGATCGCCTCGGCGATCCGCGCGTTCTGGCTCACCGGCGTATGGCCGATCAGGCCGATGTTCAGCGTGCCGACCAACTGGCGATCCATGTGCCGCGCGGCCATTCCGAATTCGTCGAGCGCCGCCAGCAGCTTGCGGCTCATCGCGTGGAACCGCTCGCCCTTCGGCGTGAGCCGGAAGCCGCTGCGGCCGCGTTCGCAGAGCCGGTAGCCGAGCCGCGTCTCGAGCGACGACAGCTGCGCGCTGATCGTCGACTGGCCGACGTTCAGCACGGCCTGCGCGGCCGACACGCCGCCCGCGTCCGTGACCGCGAGAAACACGCGGATCAACCGCAGATCGAGGGTCGACAGATTCCCCAGCACGTTCATCCCCTTCCATACATCGACGACGATCGATGTTTACGTCGATATCTTCGCATTCTTCTTTCCCGACGGAGCGCGTAAAACTGTGCGCCAGACCGCGTCGCATGATACGGCAACCCCACACTGGAAGAGAATTGAAATGAACGCGTCCCACCCGGAGCCGTGAGAGCAGAAAGAAGGGGTGGATCCTCACGGGCCGACGGCATCAAAGTGCCCAGGTGGAAAATGCATGC
>NZ_CADFDY010000016.1:0-67061 GCF_902833095.1 Burkholderia sp. BCC1208
GGGCTTGGGGTTTGGGGTTTGGGGCTTGGGGCTTGGGGCTTGGGGCTTGGGGCTTGGGGCTTGGGGCTTGGGGCGGAAACGCCGGTGGAGGCCGCAAGGGCCACCGCCTGACCGGCGATTGGCGCTCGAACCCCGTCCGACAAGGGTTTCGGCGGCATCGGGCCGTCACCCTCACCGTTGAAATGCACAGCGTTCCGATTGGTCGGCGGCGACGGATGTCCACAATGCCGCGCCCTTCGGCCGATCGGGCTCGCGCGCTCACCGTTCGATTGCACAGCATTTCGAGTGGCGTCGGGACCGGGATGTCCACATCCGGAAATCGACATGCGGAGCGCTCGACCAGCGACGCTCACCGTTGAAATTCACAGCTTGGCGAGTGGATGCCGGCGGCAGATATCCACATCGGAAACCGCGCGTTTCGTCGGTCCGACTTTCACCCTCACCGTTCGAATACACAGGGTCGAGAGTGGGCTTGCCGACCGAATATCGTCGTGTGAACACGCAGGCCGTGCGATTGCCGGCCCGCACTCACCGTTGAAATGCACAGGGCTTCGACTGGCTGCGGCGGCAGTTGTCCACGCGCGGATCCGCGCCGTCTCCCGGCCATACGCCCACCCTCACCGTCGAATACCACAGCGCGTCGAGTGATCGGACGGGCCGGATATCCACATGGCCGAGCGCGCGCGATCGATGGCTGACGCATGTTTCGAAGGGTACCGACACGGGGCAATCCATACCGGGCGCCACGCGTCACCCGATCGCACGCCGATGCTCACCGTCGAAATACACAGTGCCGCGAGTCGTTTCGGCGGACGGATATCCACACCGGCAGGCACCTCGTCTTCGTTCGCAACCTTGCGTCTGCGCCTGACAGGAACACCGCTTCGCGCGGCATCGCGGTCGAACGGCCGCATCCCGACGGACTACGCCCCGAGCGCGGGCGCACGCTCACCATTGAATTGCACAGCGCGCCGAGTCGCTGGAGAAAGCGGATAAGTGCGTCGAAATCCGCACGTCGCGAAGCACGCACCGGCGCTCACCGTTAGAATGCACAGCCCTTCGATTGGGGCCGGATATCGACGTCGCCCGGTCCGCATGCCGGGATCACGCACGCGCGCCATTCGGCTAGAATGCGCGTCGCGCCGAACCGGCTCCGGCCCGAAACCCGCGCCGGAGCAGGCGCACCGCCGGATCGGGCGCGACACTCACCATTGAATTTCACAGCATTTCGCTTCGTCTTGCCGCGAGTTGTCCACAACCCGCTTCATGTATCGCGCAGCATCCGGTCATCCTCACCTGTGAAAACCACAGGGCGCCGAGTCGTTTCGAAGCGCGGATATCCACAACCGGTGCGCGGGCGAATCTTCATCTGCCGAGCGACGGACAACTCGGCGCGCGACAACCGGGGAAAGCCGGAAAGGCTTGTCCGGACGGCCTCGGCGGCACACTCACCGTTCAAATGCACAGCGTTTCGAGTGGTCGCGGCGGCGGGTTGTCCACATCCCTTCGACGCTGCGTCATCGCGCCGGCACGTGCGCCCGGGCGAAGTTATTCCGCGATCGACCGGATGATCCTTGCCGGATTGCCGCCGACCAGCGTATTCGGCGGAACGTCCCCGGTGACGACGGCCGCGGCCGCGACGACCGCGTTCTCGCCGATCGTCACGCCGCCGATGATCGTCGCACCCGCGCCGATCCACACGTTCCGCTCGATCACGATCGGCTTCGCGACCACGCAGTCGCGCCGCCGCGAAGGCTCGACCGGATGACCGGACGTGATGAGGCTGACGTTCGGGCCGATCATCACGTCGTCGCCGATCTCGAGTCCGCCCAGATCGTAGAACGTGCAGTTCTGGTTGACGAACACGTTGCGTCCGAGCTTCATGCCGGTGCCGCCCGTCGCATGGAATGGCGGGATCAGTACGAAACCGTCGTCCACCTGCGTGCCGATCAGTTCACCGAACAATGCGCGCACGTCCGCCGCATCGTCGAACGTCAGGCGGTTGAGCCGCGCGGTGATCGCCATCGCCCGTTTGATCTCGGCCACCATGGTCGCCGATTCGGATGTCCTGCGCGCAATGATCGTGGTGCGATCGTCGTTTGCCATGCGTGATGGGTCTCCAGTAAATGCGGGGTTGCGTGATGGGTTGTCGATTGCGGGCGAGCGGCCGATTGCGTTGCCGGTGCACGGGTACTGCAGGATGGGCCGGGCACATTGTAGTGATGCCGATTTTCCGCCGGGATTTTCGAGAGTTTTCATAACTAGTTTTTGTATAACTAGTTATTTATTGAATTCCCGTCACATAAAGGCTTCACCGCAACTGAATCGGGCGCCCCTGGTCGGGAGCCGCTAGCCGGGCGCCCCTGTCCCAACCTCCCGGGCTCGGGTACGCTTGAGCATCCACCGGATCGACACCTGCACCCAAACGCGGAGGCGCGATGAAGCTCTACTACTGGCCGAAGACCCGGGCATTCCGGGCGCTGTGGATGCTCGAGGAAACCGGCGTGGTGTACGAACTCGTGCCGATCGACCTGCGCTCGCACGAACAGGGCAGCGACGCGTTCGTGCAGGTCAACCCGATGGCCAAGCTGCCCGCGCTCGACGACGGCGGCGCCCCGTTCGCCGAATCGGGCGCCGTGCTGCTTTATCTCGCCGACCGCTGCCCGGCTGCCGGGCTCGGCGTCGCGCCCGACGATCCGCTGCGCGGCCGTTTCCTCCAGTGGATGTTCTTCACGCCGACCTGCCTCGAACCGGCGATGGCCGAGAAATTCACCGGCGCGTCGGGCAATCCGGTCGCGTTCGGCTGGGGCAACATCGCGCGCGTGCAGCGGGCCCTCGCACAAGCACTCGCCCACGGCCGCTGGCTCGTCGGCGAGCGCTTCACCGCGGCCGACCTGCTGCTCGCGAGCACGCTGAAGATCGCGTTCGACGCGCATCTGCTTCCGCACGAAGGCGTGCTCGGCGACTACGTCGCGCGTGCCGAGGACCGCGACGCGTTCCGCCGCGCGGCCGCGATCGAACAGCGCGAAGCGGCGCGTCTGCTGCACGCGTGACGCGCAACGGGGCGGCGCCCCACCGCCCTTGATCACGCCTGCGCGGCCGGCCCCGCCGCCGACGCGCCCGCGTCGATCACCACGCCAGGCGACCCGCGCTCGTCGGTATCGATCTCGATCGGCACGACGTCGTGAAAATGCGTGTAATCGATGTGCGTGATGCCGTCCTCGTCGTGCATCAGGTCCACATAGCGGTGGCGCCAGCGGATCTCGCCATGCGCCCACGAATGACGCGCCTGCATGACTTGCGCGGTGGTCTCGTCCGAACCCTCGATCGTGATCAGCAGCGACGCGTCGCGCGCGGCGAGCGATTCGGGCGTCTCGCCGAACAGCGCGCTCGACTCGTCGATCACGTGCATCAGGTTCCAGCCGAGCAGGAAGACCGGATGCTCGTTGCGCACGAGCGGCAGGTCATGAATCTTGCGCAGCGAGTAGCCCTCGTGCGTGCCCTCGACGCGCATCAGCCGAAGTTTCGCCTGCGCCTCGGCAATCACGTTCTGGCGAGCATTCGCGGCGCGCACCATCAGCGTCATCCGGCCGTTCAGCGGCCGCACGATCGCGTAGCGCGCGAACAGGATCTTCGCCTGCGGCCGCGAAAAACGCGCGAACACGAGCCCCGTGGCCAGCGCGATGCCCGACATCCCGACGAAGATCTCGAACGTCGCGACGAGGTGCGCATAAACCGTCTGCGGATGCATGTCGCCGTAGCCGACGGTCGCGAGCGTCTCGACGCTGAAGAAGAACGCGCCGCCGAAGCCCGCCGGCGACTGGTTCGCGATCGACGCATGGCCGAGCAGGTAGAGCGTCGCGAAGCCGCCGTTGAGCAGCAGGAACAGCACCGCGAGCGACAGGAAGAACACGGGCCAGCTCACCGTCAGCGCGCGGTGATAGAAATCGCGCCAGCCGAGGGGCGGCATCCCGTATGCGATCACCGGCCGGGTGCCCGACCAGATCTTGCGGCCACGGCCGCGGGAGGCAGGGGAGGACGAATCGACATTCATCGCGCGGGGCCGGTTACGGGGAGGCGATGAGCGTAGCACGCGCGGCAGCGGTCGGGAATGCGGGCCGGTTCGGAACGGAAATCCGCCGGCTAGACGCAAAAAAAGCCGGCCGCACGAGCGGCCGGCTGCGTCGTCATGCGGACGCGCGCGTGGCGCGCGCCGCGATTACTTCCGGTCGACGATCACCTGATCGAACGTGCCGCCGTCGGCGAAATGGGTCTTCTGCGCGTTCGCCCAGCTGCCGAAGACCTGCTCGACGCTGAAGGTCTTCAGCGCCTTGAACTCGGCCGCATGCTTCTTCAGCACGGTCGCGTCGCGCGGGCGCAGATGGTGCTGCGCAATGATCTCCTGCGCTTGCGGCGTATACAGGTAGTCGAGATACGCCTGCGCGACCTTGCGCGTGCCTTTCTTGTCGACCACCTTGTCGACGACGGCGACAGGCGGCTCCGCCAGGATGCTCGCCGACGGATACACGGCGTCGAACTGCGCGCCCGAGGCGCCCGTGTCCATCAGCGCAACCTCGTTCTCGAACGTGACGAGCACGTCGCCGATGCCGCGCTGCGTAAACGTCGTCGTGGCGCCGCGACCGCCCGAATCGAGCACCGGCACGTTGCGGAAGATCGCCTTCTCGAAGTCGAGCGCCTGCTGGTCGGTCGCGCCCTTCTGCTTCTGGAAGCCCCATGCGGCGAGATACGCATAGCGGCCGTTGCCCGACGTCTTCGGGTTCGCGATGATCACCTGGACGCCCGGCTTCGCGAGATCGCTCCAGTCCTTGATCGCCTTCGGGTTGCCCTTGCGCACGAGGAACACCATCGTCGTCGAGTACGGCGAGCTGTTGTCCGGGAAGCGCGCGCGCCAGTCCTTCGGCAGCAGCTGGCCGCGCTCGGCGAGCAGGTCGATGTCGTTCGGCTGGTTCATGGTCACGACGTCGGCCTGCAGCCCCTGCAGCACCGACAGCGCCTGCGCGCTCGACGCGCCGTGCGACTGCTTGATCGTGACCGTCTCGCCGGTCTTCTGCTTGTAGGCGGCGGCAAAGCTCGCGTTGATGTCCTTGTACAGCTCGCGCGTCACGTCGTACGACACGTTCAGGATCGACGTGTCCGCGTGCGCGGCCGCCGCCGCCACGACCAGCGCCGCCGCCGCGCCCGTGTGCAGCCAGCGGCCGATCCCCTTGATGCTTGCCATCGTGATGTGCCCCGTTTCCAGTGGTGGTGAATGTGCGTGACCGCACGCGTACGCGCCGTCATCGAAACGTAAGCGGGCATTCTAGCGGCCGGGCGCAGCGCGCCTTCCAATCAGTCGTGGAAAGCAAATCTCGAATCCTGCTAAACGGAGACCAGGGCTCGCGCGCCCCGTCGCCCCGGTGTTAAGATCGCCGCTCAGCCCACTCACGGTTCATCCATGTCCGCTATCCTGCGCTCGCCCTCGATCCTCGCCGCCGTCGCGGCAGGTGCGCGCGCGGCCGGGCTGAAACTGAAAAAACGACTCCTCGACTGACGGGGACGTCGCGTCCCGTCAGGCGAATGCCGGACGGGATGCCCGCAGGTCGTTTCTTTCTCCTTGCATGCACGCCTCGCTCCGGCACTGCGCCGGCGGAACGGTTCCTTCCCACTCCGTTTCCATCATGAGGCTTTGCATGAACACACGTTTCGAAGGTATCTGGCTGCCGATCGTCACGCCGTTCCACCACGGCGAGGTCGATCACGCGGCGCTCGCGCGGCTCGCGCGCCACTATGCGGCCGCCGGCATCGCGGGCTTCGTCGCGGGCGCGACGACCGGTGAAGGCGTGCTGCTCGACGCGCGCGAACAGGACGCGGTGTTCGCGACGCTGCGCGACGCGGCGCCCGGGCTGCCGATCGTCGTCGGGCTGACCGCGAGCGCGACGCACTTCGCGACCGCCCGCGCGCGGGAACTAGCGGCGCTGCGCCCCGACGGGCTGCTCGTCACGCCGCCCGTCTACGTACGGCCGACGCAGGACGGCATCCGCCGCCATGTCGAGACGATCGTCGACGCGGCCGACCTGCCCGTGCTCGTCTACAACATCCCGTACCGCACCGGCGTGAACGTCGAACTGGACACGCTGCAGGCGCTCGCACGCGATCCGCGCGTCGCGGGCATCAAGGAATGCGGCGGCACGCTCGACCGGATGAGCCGGCTCGTGCACGACACGCCGCTCGCGATCCTGTCCGGCGACGACAACCAGAATTTCGCGGCGATGTGCGCGGGGGCACACGGCGCGATCGCGAGCAGCGCGCACGTGCTGCCCGAATGGCACGTGCGGATTCATGCGTTGCTGCGCGACGGGCGGCTCGCCGACGCGCGGCGCCTTTCGGTCGCGCTGCAGCCGCTCGTCGCGGCGCTGTTCGCGGAACCCAACCCGGCGCCGGTGAAGGCCGTGCTCGCCGCGCAAGGATGGTGCGAGGACGGGTTGCGGCTGCCGTTCGTGCCGGCGAGCGACGGGTTGCGGGAGAGGCTGGGCAGGCTCTGTGCGGCGCTCGAGGAAATCGAACCGCACGCTGCGGCTGCATGAACGGCCCGTCATGCATTGGGGGCCGGCGACCGCCGGCTTCCCGCCTGGCAGATTGTTTCAGACTGTCAGGACCACAGACATGCCGTACCGGGCGAGATGCCCATCGGCAGTGACGAGCTGCAGGGGGTTCATGCTGGGCCTGCGCAACGAGCAGCCGATCGAACGGGTCGCGATGATGGCTCGGCAAGTTGCGCACGGCTGCCCCGTGTACGGCCCGGACCGGCAGTTCGCGGAACCCGCTCGCCCGAAGCGCGCGGACTAGCCGATCCACATCGACATCGAGCTTCCCCAAGCCGGCCTTGATGGCGGCTTCCCAGATACTCGCGCTGCTGACGAACCGCTCGTCGGCATCCGAGATCAGCCTGCGCGCTCGGGCGCTGAGCTTTGGGTCATCGGTCACGCTCCACAAGAAGATGTGCGTATCGAGCAGCAACCGCA
The DNA here is from genome assembly GCF_902833095.1 of Burkholderia sp. BCC1208. Classification (NCBI taxonomy): domain Bacteria; kingdom Pseudomonadati; phylum Pseudomonadota; class Betaproteobacteria; order Burkholderiales; family Burkholderiaceae; genus Burkholderia; species Burkholderia sp. BCC1208. Next base: position 7,023 of record NZ_CADFDY010000016.1, read on the forward strand.
TCAGCGCCCTTCGAAAGCAGCCAGCAAGTCGTCGGGCAGCGGTGCGTCGAAGTCGTCCGCAATCCGGACCTGACCTTGCAGGAGGCCAAACCGAACGGGCCGTTTGACGGATACGGACCGATCCCCGGATGCTGTCGGGTTCGAGATCGCGATTTCCTCGCCGGAAACCGAAACGTCGACTTGTTGCGATGGATCGGCCGTGGTGCCGGGAATATTTGCGCGTTGCATGATGACCTCCGCGTTGGATGCCACCACTGTAGTCAAGTCCGCCAGGATGATCCATTCAGCCGAACGGGGGATGCCAAACCGGATCTCGGCGGCTCATCACGCCGCGAGCGCCGCCCCCGCCCCCTCCGTCGCCCCCCGCACCGCCTGCGTCACGATCCGCGCAAGCCGGTCGACCGTCGGGGTCGCCGACGACGTGCGCCGCAACAGGATCAGCGGCAGGCTCGGCAATGCAGGCAGCCCGAACGACGCCGCGTCGAGCACGCGCACCGATGCGGGCAGCCCGTAATGCGAGCGCACCGTCAGCCCGAGGCCCGCCGCCGCGGCCGCCCATAGCCCGGCCAGGCTCGGCGTCGTGAACGCGACGCGCCACGGCACGCCGGCGCGATCGAGCGCATCGGTCGCCGCGCCGAAGAACCGGCACGGCCGGTCGAACACGACGAGCGGCAACGGCTCGCCCGTCGCACGCACGGCACGGCCGCCGGTTTCACCGACACCGCCCTCCACGCCCGCGTCCGCACCGCCATCCGGCACACCGACACCACCGGCCGCCACCGCGCCGATCCATTGCATCGGCACCTGCGCGATCGCGTCGCCGTCGATCCCTGCCCGCGACACGAGCGCCGCCGACGCCGGATCGCCCCACACGAGCGCCAGGTCGAGCTGGTTCGCATCGAGCCGGTCGAGCAGATCGGCGTTGCGCGCCACGCGCGCCTCGATCCGCACCTTCGGATGCGCACGCGCGAACCGCCCGAGCACGTCCGGCAGGATCGCCTCGCCGAAATCCTCCTGCAGCCCGACCCGTACCCAGCCGTCGAGATTCACGCCGCGCACGGCCGCGGCCGCCTCGTCGTTCAGCTCGATCATCCGCCGCGCGTAGCGCAGCATCGCATCGCCGGCATCGGTCAGTGCGAGCCCGCGCCCGGCTTTCACGAACAGCGGCGTGCCGGCCTGCTCCTCGAGCTTGCGGATCTGCGCGCTCACCGCCGACGACGAGCGCGCGACGCGGTCCGCCGCCTTCGCGAAACTGCCGAGATCCACGCCCGCGACGAGACTGCGCAGCGCCGCGACGTCGAAGTTGGGGCGCGCCAGCGCGGCGTCGGCCACCGCGAGCGGCTCGCCGCCGTCGCGCGGAATGTCTTGTCCAGGCATCTCAATCATCCTGTTTCATCGAACGATTAATCAAAAACTTTCCGATTTTCAGGATGAATGTAGGCCGCCAGACTGTGTACGTCAACTTCGAACCGGGCCTGCCGTCATGGATACCTCGTGCATCGCTTCCCCCTCTTCGCCTGCCCGCGACGTGCGCGGGCCGGCCCATCGCTGGCGCGTGCTGGCCGCCGGCGTCGCCGCCAACATGAGCTTTTCGGCCGCCGCGGCCGGCATTCCGACCACGGCCGTGTGGATGCGCACCGCCTATCACCTCGACAACGGCGCGCTCGGCCTCGTGCTCGGCGCGCTCGGCTTCGGCGTCGCGTTGTCCGAGCTGCCGTGGGGAATCGCCGCCGACCGCTTCGGCGACCGCCGCGTGCTGCTGACCGGGCTCGTCGCGACGGCCGCGATGCTCGCGTTGATGATGGTCACGATCGCCCCGACCGCGCACGCGGTGCCGCCGCTCATGCGCGTCGTCACGGCAATGGGGGGCGTCGGCCTGCTCGGCGGCAGCGTGAACGGGTCGAGCGGGCGGGCGGTGATGCGCTGGTTCGGCGAGCGCGAACGCGGGCTCGCGATGAGCATCCGCCAGACGGCCGTGCCGCTCGGCGGCGGCCTCGGCGCGGCGCTGCTGCCGGCGCTTGCCTCGCATGCCGGCTTCGCCGCGGTGTTCGGCGCGCTGATGCTGCTGTGCGCGGGATCGGCCGCGCTCACCTGGCGCTGGCTGCACGAGCCGCCCGCCGAGCCGGCCGCGGCGCACCTCGACACGCGTCGCGCCGCCCGCCGGTCACCGGCCGCCGGCCCCGCGCGCAACCCGCTCGCGAGCGGCCCCGTGTGGCGCATCGTGCTCGGCATCGGCGTGCTGTGCACGCCGCAATTCGCGGTGCTCACGTTCGCGACGGTGTTCCTGCACGACTTCGGCCGGCTCGGCCTCGCCGGCATCAGCGCGGCGATGGTCGCGCTGCAGCTCGGCGCGATGGCGATGCGCGTCTGGAGCGGCCGCCATACCGACCGGCACGGCAACCGGCGCGCGTACCTGCGCGGTTCCGTGTTCGTCGCGGCCGGGTCGTTCGCGCTGCTCGCCGCGGCGACGGCCGGCAGCCCGCACGTGCCGCTCGCCGCGATCGTCGCGATTCTCGTGTTCGCCGGCATCTGCGTGTCGGCATGGCACGGCGTCGCGTATACGGAGCTCGCGACGCTCGCGGGCGCGAACCACGCGGGCACCGCGCTCGGGATGGCGAACACGATCGTCTATCTCGGGCTGTTCGCGACGCCGCTCGCGATTCCGCCGCTGCTCGCCGCGAGTTCGTGGAGCGTGGTATGGCTCGCGGCGGCGCTGATCGCGGGCGCGACCTATCCGCTGTTCGCGGCGAAATAGCCGCCGCCCGTTTCACGCGGGCGGTGCCGGCGGTGCGGGCGGCACGGGCAGCGCGGCGAAGCTCCCGACGCCCGCGCCCCCGTCAAACCGCCTCGCGCGCCAGCGCACGCCGTGCGGCCGGCCGTTCGGCCTCGCGCTGCGCATGAGCGGTCCATGCCGGATGCCGCGTCATGTCGAGCCCGATCGCGACGCCCCAGCGATACAGCACGAGCAGGAACGGATCGACGATCGAATGCGCGCCCGGTTCGGCCCACGTGCGGCCGTCGGCGAGCGCGGCTTCGATCGATGCGTTCGCGGCATCGATCGTGCCGCGCCCGTGCGCGCTGATCGCGCCGTGCAGGGCCGGATCGTCGATGAAGCGGCCCGGCCGCCACAGCGCGCCGTAGCCGACGCCATGCACCCAGCCGACCAGCCAGGCGAGCCATTCGTGGCACCGCGCCTCGCGCAGCGGATCGCCGAGCGGCAGCAATTGCGCGTCCGGGTAGCGCCGCGCGAGATACGTGAGGATCGCCGGCGTTTCGGTCAGCACGCGCGGCTCGCCCGGAATCGCGAGCACCGGCACGCGCGCCTTCGCGTTGATCGCGAGGTAGCGCGCTTCGAAGTTCTGCCGCTCCTTCACCGAGACGATCTCGATGTCGAACGGCGCGCCGGTTTCCTCCAGCGCGATGTGGGCGGCGAGCGAGCAGGCGCCCGGCGAAAGATAGAGACGGTATGCGTTCATGGCGATGTGGCCCGACGGGGCTGTGGAAGACGGAACCGAGTGTAGGAACGCCTGCCGATGCGCGGCAAACGATGAATTGTCGTGCTCGGACATTAGTGTTACTAATACCCGCATGCGACGCATCCACCTCCCTCCGCTGCAGACGCTGCGCGCGTTCGAGACCGCCGTGCGGCTGCAGAGCTTCACGCGCGCGGCCGACGAGCTCGCGCTCACGCAGGGCGCGGTCAGCCAGCACATCCGCGCGCTCGAGGCGCAGCTCGGCTATCCGCTTTTCACGCGCGAACGCAACGGCGCGACGCCGACGCACGCCGCGCACGCCCTCGCGCTGCAGGTACGCCAGGGCCTGAGCGTGCTCGAACGCGCGTTCGAGCCGACGCTGGCGGTGCGCCGCCGCCCGCGCACCTGCGACGTGACGCTGAACGTGAGCGTGCTGCCGAGCGTCGCCGAGCGCTGGCTCGCGCCGCGCCTGCCGCGCTTCGCGGCCGCGCATCCGCACATCTCGATCTCGCTGCATCCGGACGTGGCGCTCGCGCCGCTGCGCAAGCGCGACCGCATCGACGTCGCGCTGCGCTACGGGCCCGGCACGTGGCCCGGCGTCGTCGCCGAGAAGCTGATGAACGAGACGATCTTTCCGGTCGCGAGCCCCGCCTACCGCAATCGTGACGGCGTCGTGCCGCGCACGCCGGCCGACCTCGTGCGCGCGACGCTGCTGCGCCATCCCGCGCAGCCGTGGGAACCGTGGTTCCAGGCCGCGCGGCTCGACCTCACCGAATCCGCGCGCGCACCGCGCTTCACCGATGCGAACGCGCTGATCGATGCGGCGCGGCAAGGCCGCGGCGTCGCGCTCGCGCGCCGCTCGCTGATCGAGCCCGAACTCGCGGACGGCACGCTCGTGCGCGTGTCGACGGTACGCATCACCGACGTGTACGCGCACTACGTCGTGTGGCGCCCCGGCCATCCCCGCGAAGCGGCGATCCGCACCTGGCTCGACTGGCTGCGCAGCGAAGTGCGGCGCAGGACGCCGCGGCGCTGACGCCGACGCCGACGCTCATGCGCGCATCGGCATCGCCACCTTGTCGAGCGTGATCGGCAGATCGCGCACCCGCACGCCGGTCGCGTGATAGACCGCATTGGCGATCGCGGCCGGCACGCCGGTGATGCCGATCTCGCCGATGCCGCGAATACCGAGCGGATTGAAATGCGTGTCGCTTTCGTCGACGAAACTCACGTCGAGCTCGCCGATGTCCGCGTTCACGGGGACATGATATTCAGCGAGATTCGCGTTCGTGAAGCGGCCGTGCCGCACGTCCAGATGCGAGCCCTCCTCGAGCGCGGTGCCGAACCCCCACACCATCCCGCCGATCAACTGGCTGCGCGCCGTCTTCGCGTTGAGCAGCCTGCCGACGCTGTAGACACCGACGATACGCGGAACGCGAAGCGTGCCGAGCTCGGCATCGACGTGCACTTCGGCAAACACCGCGCCGAACGAATGGGACGCATAGCGCGACTTCTCGTCGCCCGGCTTCGTCGTCGCCTGCGCGTCGATCGGCCGGCCGCCCGCGCGCGCGATCACCGCCGCGGCCGGATCGCGCCGCGACGGGTCGCCGCGATGCACGACCCAGCCGTCGTCGACCGTCACGTCGTCGGCCGCGGCGCCGTGCAGCGGCGAGCCCGGATCGGCGATCGCCAGCGCAATCAGTTGGGCGCGCGCCTGTAACGCGGCCTCGCGCACGGCCGGCGCCACGCTCGCCGCCGACTGCGAGCCGCCCGATACCGGCGCGCGCGGCAGGCTGGAATCGCCGAGCGCGAAGCGCACGTTCTGCGGCGCGAAACCGAGCGCGTCGGCCGCGACCTGCGTCATCACCGTGTAGGTTCCGGTGCCGATGTCCTGCGTGCCCGACGCGACTTCGGCCGTGCCGTCCGGCAAGATGCGCGCACGCGCCGACGCTTCGCTGCGGTTCGCCGGATACGTGGCGGCCGCCATCCCGAGGCCGATCAGCGTGTCGCCGTCGCGCATCGTGCGCGGCGCGCCGGTGCGGCGCGACCAGCCGAAGCGCCGTGCGCCGGCCTCGTAGCACTCGCGCAGCTTGTTGCTCGACCACGGCTTGCCGTCCTGCGGATCGACCTCCGCGTAATTCGCGAGCCGCAGCGCGACCGGGTCCATTCCGAGCCGCCACGCGAGCTCGTCCATCGCCGATTCCAGCGCGAACGAGCCGGACGCCTCGCCGGGTGCGCGCATGAACGTCGGCGTGCCGACGTTCAGCGACACGATCCGGTGCGTGGTCGCGTGGTTCGGCACCGCGTACATGATCCGCGCGGGCATCCCGCACATTTCCGTCCAGTCCTCGAACGTCGACGTCGTGACGATCGAGTCGTGACGCATCGCCGTCAACGTCCCGTCCTGGCGTGCGGCCAGCACGACGCGCTGTTCGGTGAGCGGCCGGCCGCCGACCGGGCCGAACATCTGCGGCCGCGTCAGCGCAAGGCGAACCGGGCGCCCCACCTGCTTCGCGGCCATCGCGCACAACGACACGTGCGACCACGACGAACCCTTGCAGCCGAAGCCGCCGCCGAGGAACGGCGAAATCACGCGCACCTGTTCCGGCGCGAGGCCGAACACGGCGGCCACCGCGGTGCTCGCGCCCGACACGCCCTGCGTCGCATCGTGCAGCGTGAGCGTCGGGCCGTCCCAGTGCGCCATCGTCGCGTGCGGCTCGATCGGGTTGTGGTGCTGCATCGGCGTCGTATAGGTGGCGTCGATGCGCACCGCACCTTCGCGCAGGCCGGCCTCGACGTCGCCGCGCTGCGTGTCCATCGGGCGCCCCTGCTGCTTCGGCGGCACGCGCGCGCCGCGCTTCGCCTGCGCGAAATCGAGCGCGGCATCGGTCGCGCGATAGCGCACCCGCACGGCATTCGCGGCGTCGGTCGCCTGCTCGAGCGTTTCGGCGACGACGACCGCGACGGGCTCGTTGCTGTAGCGCACCGTGTCGTCCTGCAGCAACGTGAGCCGGCGCCCGGCGGGCGGCGACAGCGGCGGCCGGCCGCCGTTGGGCAGCCGCATCGCGTTCTCGTGCGTGATCACCATCAGCACGCCCGGCATCGCGCGCGCGCGTGCCGCATCGATCGATTCGATGCGTCCGGCCGCGATCGTGCTCGTCACGAGCACCGCGTGCGCGAGCCGCGCATCGGGAAACTCGGCCGCGTAGTGCGCGCCGCCCGTCACCTTGAGTACGCCGTCGACACGGTCGAGCGGCTGTCCCGTCAGCGTGTTCATGCGGCACCTCCCGTCGCCGAAGCCGCCATTTTCACTGCGCGCACGATCGAGCGCTGCGCGAGCGCGACCTTGAATCCATTGCCGTCGAGCGGCCGCGCATCGCGCAACGCAAGCGCGGCCGCCTCGCGCAGCGTCGCGTCGGTCGGTGCGCGGCCCGCGAGATGCGCTTCCGCCTCCATCGCACGCAACGGCTTGTGCGCGACGCCGCCGAGCGCGATCCGCGCGTCGGCGACGCGCGGGCCGTCCATCCGCAGGGCCGCCGCGACCGACACCAGCGCGAACGCATAGCTCGCGCGATCCCGCACTTTCAGATAGTGCGCATGGTCGGCGAAGCGCGGCGGCGGCAAGTCCACCGCGGTGATCAGTTCGCCCGGTTCGAGCGTCGTATCGAGATCGGGCCGATCGCCCGGCAACCGGTGAAACGAGGTGATCGGAATCTGCCGTGCGCCGCGCGGGCCGCTCACCTGCACGACGGCGTCGAGCGCGGCGAGCGCGACGCTCATGTCCGACGGGTTCACCGCCACGCACTGCGGACTCGCGCCGAGGATCGCGTGCATCCGGTTATGGCCGCCGATCGCCGCGCAGCCGCTGCCCGGCGCGCGCTTGTTGCACTGCGCGAACGCGGAATCGTAGAAATACGGACAGCGCGTGCGTTGCATCAGGTTGCCGCCGACGGTCGCCATGTTGCGCAATTGCGCGGACGCGCCGGCAAGCAGCGCCTGCGACAGCAGCGGATAGTCGGCGCGGATGCGCGGATGATCGGCCGCATCGCTGTTGCGCACGAGCGCACCGATGCGCACACCGCCGCCGGGTAGCGCATCGACCGTATCGAGGCCCGCGATGCGCGTGATGTCGATGAGCGTGACGGGCCGCGCGACGCCGCCCTTCATCAGGTCCAGCAGGTTCGTGCCGCCACCGATGAATGCCGCGCCGGGCCGTTGCGCCGCGCGCACGGCGCCGGCGACGTCGGTCGCGCGTTCGTAGGAAATCGCTTCCATTGCGCTGCCCTCCGTCGGCTAGCCGTGCGCCGCATGCGCGGCGCGCACGGCGGCGACGATGTTCGGGTACGCGCCGCAGCGGCACAGGTTGCCGCTCATGCGCTCGCGGATCTCGTCGTCCGACAGTTGCGCGGGACCGCGCCGCACGTCGTCGGTGGCGGCACTCCCGGCGCCCGCCGCGAACTCGTCGAGCAGCGCGGTCGCCGAGCAGAGCTGGCCGGACGTGCAGTAGCCGCACTGGAACGCATCGTATTCGACGAACGCGCGCTGCACCGGGCTCAGCACGCCGCCGCGCGCCAGCCCTTCGACGGTCGTGATCCGCTCGCCTTCGTGCATCACCGCGAGCGTCAGGCATGCGTTGATGCGCCGCCCGTCGACGAGCACCGTGCACGCGCCGCACTGCCCGCGATCGCAGCCTTTTTTCGTGCCCGTGAGCCTGGCGTATTCGCGCAGTGCGTCGAGCAGCGTGACGCGCGGCTCGAGCTGCAGCGTGTACGCCCGCCCGTTGATGTCGAGATGCACGGGCCGCGCCGGCACCGTATCGCGGCGGGGCGCGGCCGGTGCGGATGCCGCGTGCGGCGGCTGCGGATGAACGTGCGAGGCGGCGCCGACGGTCGCCGCCGCTGCCGCGGATTGCAGGAAGCGCCGCCGCGCGGCGCTGGACGGCGTATCGTGCGGCAACGGCGGCGCCGTCGAATGGCCGGGCCCGAGCGGCGACGGGGCGGCGTCGCGCGCCGGTTCGGCGGGCGGAAAATCGGGTCGATCGCTGGACATGGCTTCTGCTCGCTCCATGGTTGAGGGACGCAGATGTGCCGCCCGTGCCCGGATGGCAGCGCGGGCGGCATGCGCAGCGGCAAAGAGCAATTCCGGTGCCGCGAACCCGCGGAGAGCCGCGCCCATGCGCGGTGCCGGCGCCGGTCCGCGACGCACACGCGCGATAGTCAGGCCGTGGCGCGAGTGACCCCACCTCCCTGACGCCACGCTGGCGCGCGGCTGGCCATTCGCTGACGAAGCGGCAATAACGCCCGGTTTTTGGGCGTGATCGGCCACCCATCGGTCACAAGTTGCCAGGCGCATGTGCGGTACCGCGCACGGCGCCCGCGTCACCGTGGCCGGGTCGCGGCGACGCGCGCCGTGTAAATGCGCGCAGCATCCGCCGCTGCTGGAAAATTCCGCCACGCGTGCCGGCGGATCGCCGCGAAGGCATTCGGTCAGCCTGACGACACCATGTCGCGATCGCGCCCCGATCGCGAACGATTCACCGAAACGTCGCATCGCGGCGGCATACTCGAAAACGTTTCCCGATCAGCCTGCCAGGAGAGAAGTCATGCGTCGCGTTTCCGTCGCCGTCGTTCTGTGTGCCGCCGTTTTCGTCGCCGCGTGCAGCGACGACGCACCGCACGACGCCAACGCCAACGCGACCGACACCGCGCCGCAGGCCGGCGCATCGGGCAGCGCCGCCAGCGCGTTCAACAGCGACACGACCGCGAACGCCGCCGTATCCGATGCCGCGCCGCTCGCACCGCCCGTCGTGCACTACCCGCCCGATGACGACGACGACGCGAAGCCCGCCACGAACGCGGCCGCGTCGAGCGCCGCCGCGTCGTCGCCGGGCTGATCCCGCCGCCGCGTGATATGAGTCGGTACCGCTCGGGGAGAGCGGTGGGCGCGTGCGTCGCGCCACCACCGGCATGACGTGACGGTCGGCGGCGACGCGAACGGTACGGTGTCGCGCCGCTTCGCGAGCCACGTCGGGCACGGCCGGCCGAGCGATTCGGACCCGGCCGCCGTCAGGGCCGCCTGCGCATCGCAAGCGCAACGGCCCGGCATGCGCCGCGCAGCCCGCCCGTCAGACCGCGTGCGCGAGCGCGCGCTCGACGAGCGCGACCTCGAAGCCGTCGTCCGCGTCGCGAAAGCGCAGCGGCGCCGCGCAATGAACCAGCGTGTCGATGAAGTATTTCGCGCGCGGCCACGGCCCGAAGCCGGCCGCCGTGTTGATGTGCCCGGCATCGCCGAGGTTCACGAACGCGCTGCCCAGGCGCTGCGCGAGCGTGCGCGCATCGGCGAGCGGCATCCACGGATCGGTCTCGCTGCCGATCACGATCGACGGCACCGCGAGCCGGCGCGCGTCGAACGGCCCGGCAAACGTGAATTTCCTCGGGCTGGCCGGCGCGACGAACAACACGCCCGCGACATCGCCCACATGCGGCCACTGCGCGAGCGCATGCGCGGCCGCGAGGCAGCCGAAGCTGTGCGCGGCGAGCACGAACGGGCCGCGCTCGCGATCGAGCAGCGCGCGCACCGATTGCGCCCAGCGCGCGAGATCGGGCGCGTCCCAGTCGTCCTGCTCGACGCGCAGCGAGCGCGGAAACTGCCGTTCGAGCCAGGTCTGCCAGTGAGCGCCTTCACTGCCGTGCAGGCCCGGAACGGTGACGAGCCGCGGCGGCCACGCCGATTTGCTGCATGCGCGCATGATTGCCCTCGCTTGCTTGAAGACGAGGTTCGATTGTGGCGTCGGGTACGCGGCGGCCGAACCAATATTTTGTGCTTTGCTTTTGCGCGGGGCGGTGACCGGCGGCGGCCCGGCGACGGCCCGGCGGCGGCGCAACGTGCCGCGAAACCGTAGAATGTGGGCTTCCCGTCAGCTTCACACGGAACCGGCCCGGCGCGTGACGCGCCGGCCGCCGTCAGGAGACGCCCGATGTCCGCTACGTCCGCCGGCGCGCCGCGCCCGGCTTCGCTCGCCATTCCCGTGACGCGCCTTTCCGGCGCGCGCGCCCTCACGCAATGAAGATCCTGTTCCATTCGCCGCATCAGGATGCCGGCGCATGGCGCGACGAGATCGCGCGTGCGCTGCCGGAAGCCGAACTGCGCGCATGGCAGCCGGGCGATACGGCCGCCGCCGACTACGCGCTCGTGTGGCGCGCGCCGCGCGAGTTCTTCGCGCCGCGCGACGGCCTGCGCGCGATCTTCAACCTCGGCGCGGGCGTCGATGCGCTGCTCGCGCTCGAGCGCGCCCATCCGGGTACGCTGCCCGCGCACGTGCCGTTGGTGCGACTCGAAGATTCCGGCATGGCGCAGCAGATGGTCGAATACGTGACGCACGCGGTGCTGCGCTACCTGCGCCGTTTCGACGAATACGACATGCAACAGCGCGAACGCCGCTGGCAGCCGCTCGAACCGCATGCGCGCGCGAGCTTCACCGTCGCGGTCCTCGGCCTCGGCGTGCTCGGCGCCGAGGTCGCTCGCGCGCTCGCGGCGCTCGGCCTGCCGGTGCGCGGCTACAGCCGCAGTGCGAAGCAGCTCGACGGCATCGCGACCTTCGCCGGCGACGGCGCGTTCGATGCGTGCATCGACGGCGCGAAGGTGCTCGTCAACCTGTTGCCGAGCACGCAGGACACCGACGGCATCCTGTCGGCGCGCGCGTTCGCGCGGCTCGCGCCCGGCGCGTACGTCGTCAACGTCGCGCGCGGCGCGCATCTCGTCGAAGCCGACCTGCTCGACGCGCTCGCGAGCGGCCAGGTCGCCGCAGCCACGCTCGACGTGTTCCAGCACGAACCGCTGCCGGACGACCATCCGTTCTGGCACGCGCCGCGCATCACGATCACGCCGCACAGCTCGGCCGAGACGCTGCGCGCGGAAGCCGTCGAACAGATCGCCGGCAAGATCCGCGCGTTCGAGCGCGGCGCGCCCGTCAGCGGCATCGTCGACTACGCGCGCGGCTACTGAATTCCGCCCTACAAAGAAACCAGGAGACAACCATGACGTTCCCCACCGCCGTCAAGATCGTCGAAGTCGGCCCGCGCGACGGGCTGCAGAACGAGAAGACCTTCGTGCCGACCGACGTGAAGATCGCGCTCGTCGATCGGCTGTCGCGCGCCGGCTTCCGCAACGTCGAGGCCGCGTCGTTCGTGTCGCCGAAATGGGTGCCGCAGATGGCCGACGGCGCAGACGTGATGGCCGGCATCGAGCGCCGCGCGGGCACCGTGTACTCGGTGCTCACGCCGAATCTGAAGGGCTTCGAGCATGCGCTCGCCGCACGCGCGGACGAAGTCGTGATCTTCGGCGCGGCGAGCGAGGCGTTCTCGCAGCGGAACATCAACTGCAGCATCGCCGAGAGCATCGCGCGCTTCGAGCCCGTCGCGAAGGCCGCGAAGGACGCGGGCCTGCGCCTGCGCGGCAGCGTGTCGTGCACGCTCGGCTGCCCGTACCAGGGCGAGGTGCCGGTCGCGTCGGTCGTCGACGTCGTCGAGCGCTTCGCGGCGCTCGGCTGCGACGAGATCGACATCGCCGACACGATCGGCGTCGGCACGCCGAAGCGCACGCGCGAAGTGCTCGCGGCCGTCACGCGCGTGTTCCCGCGCGAGCGCCTGTCGGGCCACTTCCACGACACCTACGGCCAGGCGCTCGCGAACATCTACGCGGCGCTGTTCGAAGGGATCGAGATCTTTCACGCGTCGGTCGCGGGCCTCGGCGGCTGCCCGTACGCGAAGGGCGCGACCGGCAACGTCGCGACCGAGGACGTGCTGTACCTGATGCAGGGCCTCGGCATCGATACCGGCATCGATCTCGCGCAGGTCGTCGCCGCCGGCGATTTCATCTCGAACGCGATCGGCCGCGCAAACGTGTCGCGCGCCGGTCGCGCACTGCTGGCCAAGGCGCAGAGCGCGGCCGACGCCGCGAACTGCGTCTGATCGCGGTCTTCCACGGATCCTCAACATGACGACACCCGCTTCATTCGATTCTCTCCCCGATTCCGCGCGACGCGTCGCGCTGCTGCTGCGCGAGCGCGGCCACGAGAAAGGCATCGTGATGCTGGCCGAAACCGGCAAGACGTCGGCCGAGGCCGCGGCCGGGCTCGGCTGCTCGGTCGCGCAGATCGCGAAGTCGATCCTGTTTCGCCGGCAGGCCGACGGCGCGCCCGTGCTGGTCGTCGCGAGCGGCGTCAATCGCGTGGACGAAAAGAAGGTCGCCGCGCAGGTGGGGCCGGTCGGCCGGGCGGACGCGAAGTTCGTGCGCGACCACACCGGCTATGCGATCGGCGGCGTCTGCCCGATCGGCCATCTGGTCGAACCCGTCACGCTGATCGACGCCGACCTACTCGCGCTCGACAGCCTGTGGGCCGCCGCCGGCCATCCGCATGCGGTGTTCAACCTGTCGCCGCACGAACTCGTGTCGCTGACGGGCGCGCCGATCGCGGACGTCGCGTTGCGGGAGCCCGCATGAGCGACGTGACGATGCCGGTCGCCACGGTCGCGTCGCCGTGCACCGACGTCTGCCGGATCGATCCGCGCACCGACTGGTGCGCGGGCTGCCTGCGCACGCGCGGCGAGATCAAGGGATGGCGTACGTCGGACGACGATGCGAGGCGCGCGCTGCTCGCGCGGCTGGACGCGCGTCGGCGCCTGATCGCGGGAAGCGAAACATAAAAAAAAAGCCGTTCAGCCTCAGGGGCGAACGGCATCGAGATCGGAATCCTGTGAACGTGATCAACGTCACAGCCCGCATCATACGAGCGACGCGGCCGCATCGCATCGGGTGTTTCCCTACAACTTCTTACAGCGCTTTCACGGCTGCGCGCGACGCCCGCGTGATGCCGTTTCGCGCGCAATCCGCGTTCCCGACACGCGCGTTCGACCGGGTGAGGCGCGAGCGCGCCGCCGCGCCGAATCGTACGACCGTTTCAGTTGCCGATCGCCGCGCGACGCGCGGGCACGATGCGCCAGCCGAGGTTCACGCCGGCCGCCGCGAGCAGGATCAGCAACGCGCCGAACACCTGCGTCCATGCGAGCGTCTGCCCGAACGCGACGCGATCGACGACGATCGCGACGACCGGATAGACGAACGACAGCGCGCCCGTCATCGCGGTCGGCAGCTTCTGGATCGCGCCGTACAGCAGCACGTACATCAGCCCCGTGTTGACGACGCCGAGCACGATCAGGTCGAGCCATTGTCCGGCCGTCGCCGGCAGCGTGCCAAAGTGCGCGAACGGCGCGAGCAGCAGGATGCCGAGGCCGGCCTGCAGCAACGCGAGCAGATGCGGCGGCGTGCCTTTCAGGTGCTTCGTGACGATCGACGAGATCGCATACAGGAACGCCGCACCGAGCGACAGCGCGACGCCTTCCAGATATTCGCCGGGCACCGCGAGCACCGCCGGCTCGACGCGCACCACGAACACGAGCCCGGCGAACGCGAGCGCGAGCCATGCAACCGTCGACGCGGTGATCCGCTCGCGGAACACGATCGCGCCGAGCGCGACGAGCATGAACGGATGGGTGTTGTAGACGGCGGTTGCCATCGAGATCGACGCGCGCGAATAGGCGGCGAACAACAGCAGCCAGTTCGCGACGATCGCGACGCTGCCGAGCGTCGCGAGCGCGAGCATCCGCGGCGAGAACAGCGAGCGGCGCAGGAAGCCGAACGCCGCGCAGACGATCGCGAGCGTCGCCGCGCCGAACAGGCAGCGGAAGAACACGACATTGGTCAGCGGCTGCCGCGACGACATCACGAGCCAGCCGATCGTGCCGGACATCAGCATCGCGACGATCATCTCGGCGGCGCCGCGGCGCATTTCATTCGAGGCCATCATGAACTCCGTTGAAGAGAGTGGATGACTTCGATTCTAGAAACTTGCTTTCGCCGGAACCACGGCTAAACTGAAGTGAATCAGCCGATTCACCTTCGAAAGCAAAGCGATCATGCCGAAACGCCTTTCCCCACCCGCCGTCGCGTCGCTCGACGCGACCGACCGCGCGATCCTCGCCGCGCTGGCCGACGACGCACGCCTCGCGACCAGCGAACTCGCGCGGCAGATCGGGCTGTCGGCGCCCGCGACCGCCGACCGCGTGCGGCGGCTCGAGGCGCAAGGCGTGATTGCCGCGTTCACCGTCGAGCTCGACCCGCGCGCGCTCGGCTATACGCTGCAGGCGATCGTCCGCGTGAAGCCGCTGCCGGGCCAGTTGCACCTGGTCGAGGAGTTGCTGCGGCGGATTCCCGAATTCGTCGAATGCGACAAGGTCACCGGCGACGACTGCTTCATCTGCCGGCTCTACCTGCGGACGATCGAGCACCTCGACGACATCCTGTCGAAGGTGACGGAGCGCGCGGAGACGAGCACCGCGATCGTGAAATCGACGCCCGTGCCGCGGCGCCTGCCGCCGCTCGTCGAAGACGACCACGCGCACCGCTGAGCCGCGGGCGGCCCACGTCGCCTGGCCGCACACGGCGCGCATCACCGAACCGCGGGCGGCACGCGCCGCCCGCACCCGCGGTCACACGGCCGGCTCGCGCGCGTCGAAGAACGCGAGCAGTTCGTCGATCAGCGCGACGGGCGCCTCTTCCGGAATGTAGTGCCCGCAGTCGAGCGCGCGGCCGCTGACGTCGCGCGCGACGCGCCGCCACTCGTCGAGCGGATCGAAGCAGCGGCCGACGACGCCGTGCTCGCCCCACAGCACGCGCAGTGGGCACGCGACCTTGTTGCCGCGTTCGAGATCCGCACGGTCGCGCTCGAGATCGATCGTCGCCGACGCGCGGTAGTCCTCGCACATCGCGTGCACGGCGCCGGGCTGCGCGAGCGCCGCCCGGTACGCGTCGAGCGCCTCAGGCGCGAACGGCGCGAGCCCGGCCGACCGGTTGCCCATCACGCGCTCGATGTACGCATCGGTATGCGCGCCGACCAGCGTCTCGGGCAGCGGCTCGGGTTGGATCAGGAAGAACCAGTGGAAATACGCGGTCGCGAACGCGCGATCGGTTTTCTCGTACATCGCGAGCGTCGGCGCGATGTCGAGCAGCATCATCCGCTCGACGGCATCCGCGTGATCGAGCGCGAGCCGGTGCGCGACCCGCGCGCCGCGATCGTGCGCGCACACGTGGAAATGCTCGAAACCGAAATGCCGCATCACGGCGACCTGGTCGGCCGCCATCGCCCGTTTCGAATACGGCGTGTGCTGCGCGTCGCTCGGCGGCCGGCCCGATGCGCCGTAGCCGCGCAGGTCGGTGGCGATCACCGTGAAGTGATTCGCGAGCGTCGCGGCAACGCGATGCCAGATCATGTGAGTCTGCGGATGTCCGTGCAGCAACAGCAGCGGCGGACCCGCGCCTCCTTTGACACCGAAAATGTCGGTGTCCTGCACCGTCACGCGAAACGGTGCAAACGCCTCAAACGACATGGTTTGTTTCTCGTTGGTTTGTTATGGCGGCTATTTTAGAAGCGCCGGTGCGTCTTCAGAGCGGCGTAACCGCCCGAAACCGTAGAAAGAGAACACTCACTCGATTGCCGGCACACCGCGGAATTTGTTAAGCTCGCGTAGAATCGCACGACCGTTCGTATTAATATGAACAACCGATCGCGGCGCTACACTCGAATCGATCGTTCGACCGCAACGCCCCCGGAGACTGGAGACATCACATGGCATTGCCCACCGTCCTGCAGAACCTGACGCTGCCCGTCATCGCGTCGCCGATGTTCATCGTCAGCTACCCCGAACTCGTGCTCGCGCAATGCAAGGCGGGCATCGTCGGTTCGTTCCCCGCGCTCAACGCGCGCCCGGCCGAACTGCTCGACGAGTGGCTCACGCAGATCCAGTCGGAACTCGCCGACCATCGGGCAAAAAATCCCGATGCGGTGATCGGCCCGATCGCGGTCAACCAGATCGTCCACCAGTCGAACGCGCGGCTCGAGCACGACGTGCGCGTGTGCGTCGAGCACAAGGTGCCGATCTTCATCACGAGCCTGCGCGCGCCGGCGCGCGAAATCGTCGACGCGGTGCACGGCTACGGCGGCATCGTGCTGCACGACGTGATCAACCTGCGCCACGCGCAGAAGGCGCTCGAAGCCGGCGTCGACGGGCTGATCCTCGTCGCGGCCGGCGCGGGCGGCCACGCGGGCACGACGTCGCCGTTCGCGCTGGTCGGCGAAGTCCGCAAGATCTTCGACGGCCCGATCGTGCTGTCCGGCTCGATCGCGAACGGCGGCTCGATTCTCGCCGCGCAGGCGATGGGCGCCGACTTCGCGTACATGGGCACGCGTTTCATTGCGACGCAGGAAGCGCATGCGATCGACGACTACAAGCACGCGATCCTGAACGCGAAATCGTCGGACATCATCTACACGAACCTCTTCACGGGCGTGCACGGCAACTACATCCGCGAGAGCATCGCGAAGGCCGGCCTCGATCCGGACGCGCTGCCGGAATCCGACAAGACCAAGATGAATTTCGGCAGCGACAAGACGAAGGCGTGGAAGGACATCTGGGGCGCCGGCCAGGGCGTCGGCCTGATGGACGACCTGCCGAGCGTGGGCGCGCTCGTGGAGCGGCTCAAGCGCGAGTACGACGACGCGAAGGCGCGGCTCGGCATCCCGCGCTGACGGAGGCGGCGGCCGTCGCGGCCGCCAGCGGCGCGAGCGCGTCGAACCCCAAAAAAAAGCGCGAACCGCAACGGTTCGCGCTCTTTTATTGCCCCGCCGCGGCGGACGGCACGGCTCAGACCGCGCGCTTCATCCGAGTGATCGGCAGCACGCGCAGGTGCGATTCGATCGACGGGCACAGCGACTGCCCTTCGAAACGCGCGGCCAGGAAATCGACGAACGAGCGCACCTTCGCGGATACGTGACGACGGCTCGCGTACACCGCATAGATCGGCGCCTCGTGCGGCGACACCGAATCGAGCAGCAACGGCACGAGCCGGCCCGATTCGATGTCGTCGCCGACCACTTCGGTGCCGAGCAGCGCGATGCCCGCACCGGCGAGCACGGCTGCGCGCAGCCCTTCGAGATGGTTCACGATCAGGTTGCCGTTCAGGCTCACGCGCGACGCGGCGGCCGCGTCGATCACCAGCGAATCGAGCATCGTCGAATTCGAATCGCGCCGCAGGTAATTGTGGTGCGCGAGATCGGCGATCGTCTGGGGCGTGCCGCGCTTGTCGAGATACTCGGGCGACGCGACCAGCAGGATGTGCGCGGTCGCGATCTGCCGCGCGACCAGCGACGACGATTTCAATCCGTTCGGCGCCGCGCGCACCGCGACGTCGTAGCCTTCCTCGATCAGGTCGACCACGCGATCGGACAGCGTCATGTCGACGGTCACGTCCGGGAAGCGGCCCGCGTAATCGGTGACGGCCTGCATCACGTGCCGCAGCCCGAACGCGGACAACGACGTCACGCGCAGCCTGCCCTGCGGCACCACGCTCGCGGCGCCGACGGCCTGGCCGGCTTCGTCGAGTTCGGACAGCGCCTGCACGAGGCGCTCGTAGTATTCGCGTCCCGCCTCGGTCGGCGCGACGCGTCGTGTCGTGCGATGCAGCAGCCGCGCGCCGAGCTGCTGCTCGAGGTGCATCACGTGCTTGCTCGCCATCGCCGCCGACATCTGCATGCGCTCCGCCGCGCCGACGAAGCTGCCCACTTCGACGACGTAGCGAAACACATTCATGCTGACGAGGGTATCCATCGAACTAGCTCGCAATCCCGGGGGAATCAACCAATTACGGGATAGGGTAACAAAGGCGAGGAAACAGAAAGGTCAAGAAAGGCAAAACGGCGCCGCGGGTGGCGGCGCCGTTTCGGGCGGGAAACCATGCAGCGGGCACGCGCGATCGACGCGCGCGGCCGCCGCACCGATCGCGCGGGCGCGTCAGAACTTCGCGCGGATGCCTGCGCCGAACGTGTTGCCGGTCGACAGGCCGCTGATGTGGTCGTTCATGTAGGCCGCGTAGACGTCGGTGCGCTTGGACAGCGGATAGTCGTAGCCGACGGCCCAGGTCTGGCGCGTCTGGTCGAGGCCGCCCGCGTCGCGCGAGTACGCATACGACGCCATCGCGTTGCCCACGCCGATCGGCACCGACACGCCGCCCTGCGCGGTGTTCACGTGCCAGCTGCCCGCAACCTGGTCGTTCTTCGTATACATGTACTGGCCGAACAGCTTCACGAGCTTCAGGTCGTAGGTCGCGCCGACCAGCGCGATACCCTGGCTCTTCATGCCGGTCACGAGCGCGCTCAGATCCTGCGGGCCGTTGTTGAAGTTCACGTACTGATACACGGCGGTCGCCGCGAACGGGCCGTTCGCGTAGTTGAACTGCGCGCTCCACTTCTTCGAACGGTTGTCGCCGGCCTGGTTGCCGAGTGCGTACATCGCGCCGAAATTCAGGCCACCGAACGAAGGCGACGTGTACGACAGCGCGTTGTTCCAGCCCGAATCGCCGACCGCGCCCTGGTCGCTCGGATAGGTCGGGAACGTGCCGAGGCCGAGGAACACGTGGTACACCATCGGCGAGAAGGTGTACGAGTCGTAGAACGGGTTGAACAGGATCGTCGACAGGAACAGGTGCGTCGTCAGGCGGCCTGCCGTCACCGTGCCGTACGGCGAGCTGATGCCGACGTACGCGTTGCGCGCGAAGAACGTGTCGCCCTGGAAGCGGCCGTACTGGCCGTTCTGCGCACGGAAGAAGCTCTCCAGCGTGAAGATCGCCTTGTAGCCGCTGCCCAGATCCTCGGCGCCGTGCAGGCCCCAGTACGACGTCGACATCCCGCCCCCCGACACGTTCCATGCGCGATCGCCGCCCGGGAACTTGGTGGCGCCGACCCATTCGTCGACCTGACCGTAGAGCGAGACGCTCGACTGCGCGTGGACGGGTGCGGCGGCCGCCACGCAGGCGGCTGCGGCGATCAGCTTGACGGACGTGCGCGACGCACGGCGGGCGAATGCTTTCATGGGATCTCCAGGTTTTGTCGAATAGTCGATAAGTGGCGCGAGCGTTGTTGTTTGGAGCCGAGTGCTTGCGTCGTATGGGGCGCAGCCATCTTTACGGATCATTCGTCCGGCCAAAATTGCGCACACTTATTGCTGGTATAGCGCCAGCATTAACTTCGCGGAATGTATCCATGGCCGGATGCACGGCGGCGGCCCGGCGCGAACGCGGTCGCACGGGCGAGCGGCGGCGTGGCATGCGCGTGCCGGGCGCGAAAGATAGCGCAATGCGGCGGGAAAATCAGCGGAAATCTGCGCGCGACTGTGGCGAATTCGCATCAGCCGGCAAGGGGACGAGCGCCGGGGCGCTCAGTTTCGGTAGAACGGGGAGAAAGAAGGCGAGTGCGCGGACTCTTCCTGCGAGCGGGGCGGCGGCATCGGGCGGCCGCCGCGCTCCTCGTTGTAGCGGGCGACGTCGGCGCGGATCGAGCCGGCCCGCAGCGGGACGTTGCCGCCGCCCGGCGGGCGCGGCATCTGGCGGACTTCGGCGCTGATCGGCCGATATGGGCTTTGCGCGGCGTAATGGCCGTACGACGGCGTCGGGCGCAGCCCCCAGCGGGAGCCGGAGCCGTTCACGCCGCCGGGATGCACGCCGGCAGGCGGAGGAACGCGGCGCCAGACCGGGCCGCCGACGGAGCCGCCTGCCGGCTGACCGTACGCGCGCATGTCGCCGCCGCCGAAGCCTTGGCCGCCGAACCCGTGACCGCCGTGGGGCGGCTGGGCCAGCGCGAGCGGCATCAGCAGCGCGCCGAGCACGCCTGCCGCCCATCGTCCGATCTTCCGTTTCAGCCGTTCCGTCATCGTTCCGTGCCCATCCACGCCCGCCGTCGGCTCCTTTCGGCCGACCCAAGGCTTTCAGCAGTAATTTATGAGCGGGGCGAAAGTGTGTCGAGCCAAAAAGTGTTATGTCGCCGGCATCGGTGTAACACCATGTTACTGCTAGGTTTTTTCGCTTCGGCGCGCGATCGCGACAGAACATTCTTCTGCGGTTTCCGGCCTGGCCGGGCAGGCGCGCCGGCCGCCGCTTCATGCGATCGATTCATCAATCGATTCACACAATGAATTTGTGTAGTGAATCGCCAACCGGGACAATGGCGTCATTCGCGCGCGCGACGCGCGCTTTCGCCGCTTCCGATTCGAGTTCCCGATGGCCCGTCCCCGTTTTCTTCCCGACAACTTCACGCTCGTGCTCGTGGGCACCGTCGTGCTCGCGAGCCTGCTGCCCTGCCGCGGCCCGGCCGCCCATGCGTTCAACTGGGCGACCAACGTCGCCGTCGGCCTGCTGTTTTTCCTGCACGGCGCGAAACTGTCGCGCGAAGCCGTCGTCGCGGGCGCGACGCACTGGCGGCTGCACGCGGTCGTGCTGCTCAGCACGTTCGCGCTGTTCCCGCTGCTCGGCCTCGCGCTGAAACCCGTGCTGCAACCGCTCGTCACGCCGACGCTGTATGCGGGCGTGCTGTTCCTGTGCACGCTGCCGTCGACGGTCCAGTCGTCGATCGCGTTCACGTCGATCGCGAAGGGCAACGTGCCGGCCGCCGTGTGCGCGGCATCGGCGTCGAGCCTGCTCGGGATCTTCGTCACGCCGGCACTCGTCGGGCTGATGATCACGTCGCAGTCGGCCGCGGCCGCGTCGCCGTGGAGCACCGTCGGCAGCATCGTGATGCAGCTGCTCGTGCCGTTCATCGCCGGGCAGTTGCTGCGGCCCGTGATCGGCGGCTGGATCGACCGCAATCGCGGCGTGCTGCGCTTCGTCGATCAGGGCTCGATCCTGCTGGTCGTCTACGTCGCGTTCAGCGAGGCCGTCAACGAGGGGCTGTGGCGCCAGATTCCGCCGCGCGCGCTCGGCGGGCTGCTCGTCGTCAACCTCGTGCTGCTCGCGATCGCGCTGCTGCTGACCGCGTTCGTCAGCAAGCGGCTCGGCTTCAACCGGGCCGACCAGATCACGATCATTTTCTGCGGATCGAAGAAGAGCCTCGCGGCCGGCGTGCCGATGGCGAAGGTGATCTTCTCGGCGAACGCGGTCGGCGCGATCGTGCTGCCGCTGATGCTGTTCCACCAGATCCAGTTGATGGCGTGCGCGGCGCTCGCGCAGCGCTGGGGCGCACGCGACACGAGCGGCGAGCACGAGGGCGGCACGACGGCCGCGTCCGGCGCGCTGAGCACGAGCAAGCGCTGATGCGTCCGGGGGGCGCGATGGCCGCTGCCGGCGGCTTTCCGCCTCTCGCCTCTCGCCTCTCGCCTCTCGCCTCTCGCCTCTCGCCTCTCGCCTCTCGCCTCTCGCCTGCCGCCTGGCGCCTGCCGCTTCCCGCTTCCCATCCACCGCCCCTTCCACCCCCAGCCCCGTCCAGCGCGATGCACCAGCAACGCCCATCGCGTCACGAAATCTTCATTCAATTCTCCGCGAGCGGTGCCGTTAAGCTGGGCGTCCCGTCGATTCGGCTACCCTCGCCCATGCCCGCGCTCCACTCCGATCCCGCTGTCGCCCGCACCACGCGTCTGATCGCGGATCGCGCGCTCGCCGCCGTTTTCCAGCCGATCGTCGATCTCGGCTCGGGGACGGTCGTCGGTTACGAAGGGCTGATCCGCGGGCCAAGCGGCACCGACCTCGAGCCGCCCGCCGCACTGTTCGCGCAGGCCGCGCGCGAAGGCGAAACCATCGCGCTCGAACGGGCCGCCGCGCTCACCTGCCTCGACGCGTTCGCGGCGCTCGACTGCGACGGCAAGCTGTTCCTCAATTTCAGCGCGGGCACGATCCTCACGCTCGCCAGCGAACGCGAGCGCGCACGCCAGTTCCTCGGCCGCGCGCGGATCGGCGCCGAGCGCATCGTGATCGAGCTCACCGAGCAGAACGCGACCACCGACGTCGCGCACATCGGGCCGGCGGTCGCGTCGCTGCGCGACGCCGGCGTCCAGTTCGCGCTCGACGACTACGGCACCGCGAACGCGAGCATGAACCTGTGGCTGCGCCTGCACCCGGACGTCGTGAAGATCGACCGCTTCTTCATCCACGACATCTCGCGCGATCCGCTCAAGTTCGAGGCCGTGAAGGCGATGCAGCACTTCGCGCACGCGAGCGGCGCTAAGCTGATCGCGGAAGGCATCGAGAACGAATGCGACCTGATCGTCGTGCGCGACATGGGCATCTGCTGCGTGCAGGGCTTCCTGCTCGGCCGGCCGAACGCGCAGCCGTCGCGAGTAGTCGCGCCGGCCGCGCGCGACGCGATCCGCGCGCCGCACATCGCGGTGTTTCCCGGCGTGACGCGCGCGGTGCGGCCGGCCGGCACGATCGCCGGGAAGATGCTCGTGCCCGCCCCGGCGCTGCCGCGCGACGCGACCAGCAACGACGTGCTCGAGCTGTTCAACCGGATGCCCGACCTGCACGCGGTGGCGCTCGTCGAGCGCGGGCGGCCCGTCGCGCTCGTGAACCGCCGCGGCTTCATCGACCGTTTCGCGCTGCCCTATCACCGCGAGGTGTTCGGGAAGAAGCCGTGCCTGCAGTTCGCCAACGATGCGCCGCTGATGATCGACAACGCGACCACGTTCGAGCAACTCGCGATGCTGCTCGCGAGCCACGACCAGCGCTATCTCGCGGACGGCTTCGTGATCACCGAACACGGCCGCTACGTCGGGCTCGGCACCGGCGAGAGCCTCGTGCGCGCGGTGACCGAGATGCGCATCGAGGCCGCGCGCTACGCGAATCCGCTGACGTTCCTGCCCGGCAATATCCCGATCAGCGCGCACATCGACCGCCTGCTCAAGCGCGACGCCGGCTTTCATGCGTGCTACGTCGATCTGAACCAGTTCAAGCCGTTCAACGACCAGTACGGCTACTGGCAGGGCGACGAAGTGCTGAAGTTCGCCGCGACGGTGCTGGCCGGCGTGTGCGATCCGCAGCGCGACTTTCTCGGCCACGTCGGCGGCGACGATTTCCTCGTGCTGTTCCAGCGCGACGACTGGCGCGAGCGCGCCGCCGACGCGATCGCGCGCTTCAACGACGGCGCGCAACTCTTCTACACGCAGGCCGACCGGCAGGCGGGCGGGCTGCACGGCGAGGATCGCCACGGCAACCCGGCGTTCTTCGGCTTCGTGACGATGGCGATCGGCGCGGTCGGCGTGCCGGCCGGCGCGCACGGCGCGAAACGTTACGGCAGCGACGAAATCGCGTCGGTCGCGGCGCTCGCGAAGCGGCGGGCGAAGCAGCAGCCGGACGGGCTCGCGGTCGTCGACCTCGATGCCGGCCGCGCCGCACTGCGCCATCGCGGCGAACCGCCGGCCGTGGCAACGGCGATGGCGACGGGCTGAACGAAGGATGGCCATTGGGTGCGCACGCAAAACGCCCGCGCACCAGGCGACCGGCCCGATGCCCGTCCCCGTCCGGTGCAAGCTCGGGCCGTGGCGCAACGGCTTGCCGCCGTCGCACGCGCAGGCCGCGGCGCGCCGAGCCCTCATGCTGGCCTGCGGCGCACGCACCGGCTGCCGCCGCTTTCTCCCACGCTCCGCGGCCATCGCCGGACATCCGCACGCCCACCTTGCCTTTTTCTCGTTTTGTTTAGTATTTTTAGTAACGGCGTTTTCGCAGATTAGCGCCTAAAAAGCCGTTACTTTCGGGTATTCCCCGGTTATCCGGCCCGAATTCCGCGATACGTTTTACTATACAATCGCTTCCACCCTAAACAAACGGACCCCGAACGATGGGTACGACCATTCGCGATGTGGCGCGGGCGGCAGAGGTTTCGATCGGCACCGTCTCCCGCGCGCTGAAAAACCAGCCCGGCCTGTCCGAGGCCACGCGTGCGCGCATCGTCGAGATCGCGCGGCAGCTCGGCTACGATTCCGCGCAGTTGCGGCCGCGCATCCGCCGGCTCACGTTCCTGCTGCACCGCCAGCACAACCGCTTTCCCGCGAGCCCGTTCTTCTCGCACGTGCTGCACGGCGTCGAGGACGCGTGCCGCGAGCGCGGCATCGTGCCGACGCTGCTCACGGTCGGCCCGAACGACGACGTGCTGCGCCAGATGCGCCCGCACGCGCCCGACGCGATCGCGGTCGCCGGCTTCATCGAGCCCGAGACGATCGAGGCGCTCGCCGCCACCGGCCGGCCGCTCGTGCTGATCGACCTGTGGGCGCCCGGCTTGCGCTCGGTCAACATCGACAACGCGACGGGCGCGGCGCTCGCGATGAGCCATCTGCTCGCCACCGGCCGCTCGCGGATCGCCTTCATCGGCGGTTCGGCCGCGCACTACAGCATCGCGCAGCGCGCGATCGGCTATCGGCGCGCGTTCTTCGAAGCCGGGCGGCTGTTCGATCCGGCCTACGAAGTGACGATCGACGCGGGGCTCGACCCCGACACCGGCGCCGCACGGGCGATGGAGCAACTGCTCGACGCGCCCGGCCCGCGCCCGGAAGCCGTGTTCGCGTACAACGACGCGGCGGCGCTGGCCGCGCAGCGCGTGTGCATCGCGCGCGGCCTGCGGATTCCGGACGACATCGCGATCGTCGGCTTCGACGACATCCCGGCCGCCGCGCACGCGAGCCCGCCGCTCACGACGCTCGCGGTCGACAAGGAAGCGCTCGGCCGCCGCGGCGTCGAGCTGCTGCTCGCGGAATCGCCCGAGCGCACCGAGATTTCCCTGCCCGTCGAGCTGATCGTGCGGGCCAGCAGCCAGCCCGCCAGCTCCCCGGCACTCGATATCGCCACGGTCCAAGAATCATGAACATGCCCCCGGTCCAATCCCGCGCCGCCGCGCCGCTCGGCCAAGCACAAGCCGCCCCGTTCGTCGCGAGCTTCCGCGACCCGTCGTTCCTGCTGTCGCACATCGAAGACACGCTGCGCTTCTACGCGACCCACGCATTCGACCCGACGGGGGGCTTCTACCATTACTTCCGCGACGACGGCACCATCTACAACCGCACGTCGCGCCACCTCGTCAGCACCTGCCGGTTCGTCTTCAACTACGCGATGGCGTACCGCCATTTCGGCGATCCGCGCCATCTCGACTACGCGCGCCACGGGCTGCGCTTCCTGCGCGACGCGCACTGGGACGACGCGCTGCAAGGCTACGACTGGGAACTCGACTGGCGCGACGGCGCGAAGCGCGCGACGCTCGACGGCACGCGCCACTGCTACGGGCTCGCGTTCGTGCTGCTCGCGGCCGCGCACGCGACGATGGCCGGCATCGACGAAGCGCGCCCGCTGATCGCCGCAACCTACGAGCTCGCCGAGCACCGCTTCTGGGATGCGGCCGCGGGCCTGTATGCAGACGACGCGACGCCCAACTGGAACGTGTCGTCGTATCGCGGCCAGAACGCGAACATGCACATGACGGAAGCGCTGCTCGCCGCCTACGAGGCGACCGGCCATCTCACGTACCTCGATCGCGCGGAAAAGCTCGCCAGCAACATCACGCAGCGCCAGGCCGCGCTGTCGGGCGGGCTCGTATGGGAGCACTACCATGCGGACTGGTCGATCGACTGGGACTACAACAAGGAAGACAGCTCGAACATCTTCCGTCCGTGGGGCTTCCAGCCCGGGCATCAGACCGAATGGGCGAAGCTGCTGCTGATCCTCGAGCGGCACCGCCCGCTCGACTGGCTCGCGCCGCGCGCGGCCGAACTGTTCGACGCGGCGCTCACCCACGCGTGGGACGCCGATCACGGCGGCCTCTGCTACGGCTTCGGCCCCGACTTCACGATCTGCGACCACAACAAGTATTTCTGGGTGCAGGCGGAAACCTTCGCGGCGGCCGCGATGCTCGGCGCGCGCACCGGCAGCGAGCGCTTCTGGGACTGGTACGACGAGATCTGGCGCTACAGCTGGGCGCATTTCGTCGATCACCGCTACGGCGCGTGGTACCGGATCCTCACCTGCGACAACCGCAAGTACAGCGACGAGAAGAGCCCGGCCGGCAAGACCGACTATCACACGATGGGCGCATGCTACGACGTGCTCGCGACCCTCGCGCGCACGCAACGCAGCGAGCCGACGCAATGAGCGGCGGCACGTTTCCGGCTTTCGTGTCGGCGGGCGACATCCTGACCGACATGGTGCGCGCGGGCGACGCGCAGTGGACGTCGGTGCCGGGCGGCGCCGGCTGGAACGTCGCGCGCGCGGTCGCGCGGCTCGGCGTGCCGAGCGCGCTCGCCGGCTCGATCGGCGAAGACTGCTTCTCCGACGTGCTGTGGCATGCGAGCGAAGCGGCCGGGCTCGACCTGCGCTTCCTGCAGCGCGTCGCGCGGCCGCCGTTGCTCGCGATCGTCCACGAGACGCGCCCGCCCGCGTACTTCTTCATCGGCGAAGCGAGCGCCGACCTCGCGTTCGATCCCGCGCGGCTGCCGGCCGGCTGGACCGATCACGTGAAGTGGGCGCATTTCGGCTGCATCAGCCTCGTGCGCGAGCCGCTCGCGGGCACGCTGATCGCGCTTGCGGCCGACCTGCACGCGCGCGGCGTGAAGATCAGCTTCGATCCGAACGTGCGCAACCTGATGACGGCCGCGTACCGGCCGACGCTGGAGAAGATGGCCGCCCTCGCCGACCTGATCAAGGTGTCCGATGAAGACCTGCGGCACCTGTTCGACGGCGACGGCCCCGACGCGATCGCGGCGGTACGCGCGCTGAACCCGCGGGCGGCCGTGCTCGTCACGCGCGGCGCGCAGGCCGCGACGCTCCATGCGGACGGCGACGTGCACGAGGCCAGCCCGCCGCCCGTCGAGGTGGCCGACACCGTCGGCGCGGGCGACGCGTCGATCGGCGGCCTGCTGTTCAGCCTGATGGCCGCGCCGCAGCGCGGCTGGCGCGAGCATCTGGCGTTCGCGCTGGCGGCCGGCGCCGCCGCGTGCCGGCACACGGGCGCGCACGCGCCGACGCTCGACGAGGTCGTCGCGCTGCTCGAAGGTTGAAGGAACGGAACGAGGAAGGAGCGGTGGCCGGCGCTGATCGGTCACCGATAAACCGCGCTCACCATGCTGCGCCGCAGTGCTACGATGAAGTGTCCTTTTTGCGGGAGACCTCGATGGACACCAACACGTTCACGAAAGGCATCTACACGGCCAAGGCGCATACCCAGCATGCGGGCAACGGGCAGTTCCAGGGTTACGTGATCCTCGCGCGCGACGACGGGGACGACACCGAGAACATGCGCTACGACGTCCACTCGACGAGCCCCAGCGAGGAAGAAGCGTTCGACGAGGCGAAGGCGCTCGCGCACCGGATCCTCGGCGAAATCGAGCTGTGACGCGCGCCCCTCTGTTCGGCGCGGCTCAGAGCAGCCGCGCCACCATCGATACCAGCATCGTCAGCACCAGCGTCGACATGAACGGGAACGGGTAGCGCCGCCCGCCGAGCGTCAGCGTGACGTCGCCCGGCATCCGCCCGATGCCGAGCTTGCCGAGCCACGGCCAGCAGCGCGTCAGGATCATCACCGCGATGAACGTCGTCAATAGCCAGCGCAGCATGCTAGGGCCTGTTTCCATATGGAACGCGCATGCGTTGCCACGAGAACGGCCGCTCGCG
This sequence comes from Burkholderia sp. BCC1208, assembly GCF_902833095.1. NCBI lineage: Bacteria > Pseudomonadati > Pseudomonadota > Betaproteobacteria > Burkholderiales > Burkholderiaceae > Burkholderia > Burkholderia sp. BCC1208. The sequence continues at coordinate 35,018 of NZ_CADFDY010000016.1, forward strand.
AGGCGCGCGACGCCGCGAATACTTGACGTATTCGCAAGGAGCGCAACGCGGCGAGCGGCCGTTCTCGTGGCAACCCCAAATTAAAAAAATCATGTCACGGGAATGCCCGAAATCGCCCGTATGGCGGCGTCGCTCGTCGCTTGTTTGGCGCGGCCAAACGGCGCTCCTCACTCCTTGCCCTACGAGCGATTTCGGGCATTCGCATGCGCGTTCCATATGGAAACAGGCCCCAGCCCCGTCAGAGCACGTGCGAGCGGTCGCCGCGCGCGAACGCGTCGAGCGTGCCGTCGATCCCGCGCGAAAACGCGATCACCTTGAACAGCTCGCCCATCTCGGCCTCCGAAATCAGCTTCTGCACCGCGTTCGCGGCCGGCAGGAAGGCGCGGACGTCGGACGGGTCGATCGCGGCCAGCGCGTCGGTGATGCCCGCGTTCAACAGGAAGCGCGCCTGCGACGTGTAGCCGAGCAGATCGGCGCCGGTCGCGACGCCCGCGTCGTAGATGCCGGTGAATTCGACGTGCGCGGTGATGTCCTGCAGGCCCGGGTATATGAACGGATCGTCGTGCGCGTGGTGACGGTAGTGGCACATCAGCGTGCCGCGGTCGCGCTGCGGGTGGTAATACTCGTGCGCCGGAAAACCGTAGTCGACCAGCAGCACCGCGCCGCGCGCGAGCATCGTGCACACGGTGCGCGTGAACGCGAGCGCCGCCTCGTGCGTCTCGGTCACGTAGCCGTCGCCGACGTCGAGCGCCGCGAGCACCGCCGGCAGGCCGGCTGCGCCGACCGGCCGGTCGTCGAACACGAACGCCTGTCGCGCGTCGAGCGCGACGCCGCGCTCGCGCCACGCGCCGTCCGCCTTCGCGAACAGCCGCACCGGCATCGCGTCGAGCACTTCGTTGCCGACCACGACGCCGTCGAACCGCTCGGGCAGCGCGTCGAGCCAGCGCACCTTCGCGGCCAGCGCCGGCACTGCGGCCTCGATCGTGTCGCGCTGCCGTTCGCGCAATTCGCCGGACAGGTCGACGATCAGGTATTCGTCGAGTTCGACGCCCAGTGCGTCGAGCGCCGCGAGCAGCCCGGCCGCGAGCTTGCCGGTGCCCGCGCCGAACTCCATCACGCGGCGCGTGCCGCTCGCCGCGAGCGCCTCGGCCACCGGTTGCGCGAGCGTGCGCGCGAACAGCGGCGACAGCTCGGGGGCGGTGACGAAGTCGCTGCCGTCGTCGGCGCGGCGCCCGAACTTGCGCGCGCCGCCGCTGTAGTAGCCGAGGCCCGGCGCATACAGCGCCCGCTCCATGAAGCGGTCGAACGGCAGCCAGCCGCCGGCCGCCACGATCTCGTCGCGCAATTGAGCGGCAAGGGTTTCGGACTGCGCGAGCGCGTCAGGGCCGGGAGCAGGTAAACTAGCGGGTTCGTGAGCTTTCGGGTTCATCCCGGCATTGTAAATGACCGTTTCAGCCGATACGTCGCCCCAACGCGTGGTGCTCGTCACGGGCGCCCTGGGCAGCGCGGCCGACGCCGCGTCGATCGGCCGTGCGCTCGCGACGGGTTTCGCACGCCGCGGCTGGGACGTCGCGCTGCAGCGCAGCCACGGCGCGCCGCGCGCGGCCGCCGACGCGCTCGTCGCCGAAGTCGCGGCGCTGGGCCGCCGCGCGGCCGTGCTGGACGCCGATCTGGCCCTGCAAGCCGATGCCGCGGCCCTCGTCACAGCATGCGGCGAAGCGCTCGGCCGGCCCACGTGCGGGGTGTTCGTCAGCGCCAGCGCAGGCGCCGACGACGCGCACACGGTGGACGGCGCGTCGCTCGCCGCCGCGCTCGCGCGCAACGTGACGGCGCCGCTCGCGCTGGCTCGCGCGCTCGCCGATGCGACGCCCGACGCCGCGTGCGAGCACGAAGCGCTGCGCGCGTGCGCGATCCACGTGCTGGATCAGGCCCTGTTTCACCCGGCACCGGCGCAGCTGTCGCACGCGCTGATGCAGGCCGCCTTGAACCGCGCGACGTCGGCGCTCGCGCTGGCGCTCGCGCCGAAGGTGCGGGTCGCGGCGCTCGTGCGCGGCCACGCGCCGCACGCGGACGACATCGCGGCGGCCGCCTGCTATCTCGCGAGCGCGCCCGGCGTGACGGGCGCGACGCTGACCGTCGACGGTGGCGAGCACCTGGTGCCGCCCGCCGCCGGCCCGAATGAATGAACCGCGCGGGCGCGGCGTGATCGCCGCCGCCCGCGCCGCTTTGCGTGCGCGCACGCCAATTTGACTGGGACGACCATGTTTTCCGCTCTCCTGCACCCCCGCCTCGCGGATTGCCGCAGGCTCTACCTGCGCGACTACGAGGTGCACATCAACATCGGGGCCTTCGAACACGAGAAGCGCGGCGAGCAGCGCGTCGTCATCAACGTCGACCTGTTCGTGCCGCTCGCCCAGTCGACGCCCGTCGACGACCGGCTGCACGAAGTCGTCGACTACGACCTGATGAAGCAGAGCGTCGCGCAGTGCCTCGCGCGCGGCCACATCCACCTGCAGGAAACGCTGTGCGATTCGATCGCCGCGCACCTGCTGGCGCACGATGCCGTGCGCGCGGTACGCGTCCGTACCGAGAAACCGGACGCCTATCCGGACTGCGACGCCGTCGGCGTCGAAGTCTTTCGCATCAAGGACGAGGAGCGCGCATGAACGCCCCCCACATGAACGACACGGCGGCCGATGCCGCCACGCAGGACGACGCCGCCGCGCCGGCCGGCCGCCAGGCGCTGACGCGTCGCGAGCAGAAGGAAGCGTACGAGAACAACAAGCTGTTCAAGCGGATCGCACGCCAGGTCGGCCAGGCGATCGGCGACTACAACATGATCGAGCAGGGCGACAAGGTGATGGTGTGCCTGTCGGGCGGCAAGGACAGTTACGCGATGCTCGACGTGCTGCTGCGCCTGCGCGAGCGCGCGCCGATCGACTTCGACATCGTCGCGGTGAACCTCGACCAGAAGCAGCCGGGCTTCCCCGAGCACGTGCTGCCCGAATACCTGAAACAGGTCGGCATCCCGTTCCATATCGAGAACCAGGACACCTACAGCATCGTCAAGCGGCTCGTGCCCGAAGGCAAGACGACCTGCTCGCTGTGCTCGCGGCTGCGCCGCGGCATCCTGTACCGCGTGGCCGGCGAGCTCGGCGCGACCAAGATCGCGCTCGGCCATCACCGCGACGACATCGTGCAGACGCTGCTGCTCAACATGTTCTACGGCGGCAAGCTGAAAGGGATGCCGCCGAAGCTGCAGTCGGACGACGGCAAGAACATCGTGATCCGCCCGCTTGCGTACGTGAAGGAAACCGATCTCGAGAAATACGCGGAGTTGCGCGAATTCCCGATCATCCCGTGCAACCTGTGCGGCAGCCAGCCGAACCTGAAGCGCGCGGAAATGAAGGCGCTGATCCGCGAATGGGACAAACGCTTCCCGGGCCGCGTCGAGAACATGTTCAACGCGCTCGCGAAGGTCGTGCCGTCGCACCTGATGGACACGACGCTGTACCCGTTCCAGTCGCTGCGCGCGACGGGCGAAGCCGATCCGCAAGGCGACATCGCGTTCGACGAGGAACCGTGCGCGTCGGGCGACGACCCGGCGGCGCCGGGCGCCGCCCGACCGATCTCGATCGTCCAGTTCGACGACCTGTAAGCAGGGCTGGAACACCCGCCGGAACCGGGCGCCGAGCGCCCTTTCCGGCGTGGCGCGGCCGCCGCGGCAGGCCCGGAACGGCGGGGGCCGCGTGCTAAAATGGACGGCTTCGAACTCCCTGACCAAGCGCGCGCCATGAATATCGTGATTTTGGCGGCAGGCACCGGCAAGCGCATGCGTTCCGCGCTGCCGAAAGTGCTTCACCCCCTGGCCGGCAGGCCGCTCCTCTCCCACGTCATCGACACCGCGCGCACGCTGCAGCCGTCCCGGCTCGTCGTCGTCGTCGGCCACGGCGCCGAGCAGGTCCAGGCCGCCGTCGCCGCACCCGACGTCCAGTTCGCGGTGCAGGCCGAGCAGCTCGGTACCGGCCATGCGGTCCGCCAGGCGCTGCCGCTTCTCGATCCCGCCCAGCCGACGCTCGTGCTGTACGGCGACGTGCCGCTCACGCGTGCGTCGACGCTGCAGCGTCTCGTCGATGCCGCGCGCGAGGGCCGCTACGGGATCCTGACCGTCACGCTCGACGACCCGACCGGCTACGGCCGCATCGTGCGCGACGCGTCCGGCTTCGTCACGCGCATCGTCGAGCAGAAGGACGCGGCGCCGGAAGAATTGAAGATCGCCGAGATCAACACCGGCATCATCGTCACGCCGACGGCCCAGCTGTCGATGTGGCTCGGTGCGCTGAAGAACGAAAACGCGCAGGGCGAGTACTACCTGACCGACGTCGTCGAACTCGCGATCGAGGCCGGCTTCGAGGTCGTCACGTCGCAGCCCGACGACGAATGGGAAACGCTCGGCGTGAACAGCAAGGCGCAGCTCGCGGAGCTCGAACGCATTCACCAGCGTAACGTCGCCGATGCGCTGCTCGTCGACGGCGTCACGCTCGCCGATCCGGCCCGCGTCGACGTGCGCGGCACGCTGCGCTGCGGCCGCGACGTATCGATCGACGTGAACTGCGTGTTCGAAGGCAACGTGACGCTCGCCGACAACGTGACGATCGGCGCGAACTGCGTGATCCGCAACGCGTCGGTCGGCGCGGGCACGCGCATCGACGCGTTCTCGCACATCGACGGCGCCGAACTCGGCGCGCACACCGTGATCGGCCCGTACGCGCGGCTGCGCCCCGGCGCGCGGCTCGCGGACGAAGCGCACGTCGGCAACTTCGTCGAGGTGAAGAACGCGGTGATCGGCCACGGCTCGAAGGCGAACCACCTCACGTACATCGGCGACGCCGACATCGGCGCGCGCGTGAACATCGGCGCGGGCACGATCACCTGCAACTACGACGGCGCGAACAAGTTCCGCACCGTGATCGAGGACGACGTGTTCGTCGGCTCCGACACGCAGCTCGTCGCGCCCGTGCGCGTCGGCCGCGGCGTGACGATCGCCGCCGGCACGACGATCTGGAAGGACGTCGCCGAAGGCGTCCTCGCATTGAACGAGAAGACGCAGACCGCGAAGAGCGGCTACGTCCGCCCGGTCAAGAAGAAGAGCTGAACCTTTTGCGGGCGCCCGCACGGCGCCCGCTTCGACTGACAGGATTGACCATACATGTGCGGCATTGTCGGCGCAGTTGCGCAACGTAATATCGTCCCGGTGCTGATCGAAGGATTGCGGCGCCTCGAATACCGCGGCTACGACTCGTGCGGCGTCGCCGTGCTCGAACCCGGCGCACCGAAGCGCGCGCGCAGCGTCGCACGCGTCGCCGACCTCGACGCGCAGGTGCGCGACACGCACCTCGAAGGCACGACCGGCGTCGCACACACGCGCTGGGCCACGCACGGCGCGCCCGTCACGCACAACGCGCACCCGATCTTCTCGTCGGGCGCGCTCGCGCTCGTGCACAACGGCATCATCGAGAACTTCGAGCCGCTGCGCGACGCGCTGCGCGCGAAGGGCTACGAATTCGTGTCGCAGACCGACACCGAAGTGATCGCGCACCTCGTGCACAGCGTGTACCGCGGCAACCTGTTCGACGCCGTGCGCGAAGCCATTCGGCAGCTGCACGGCGCGTATGCGATCGCGGTGATCCACAAGGACCAGCCGCACACCGTCGTCGGCGCGCGCCAGGGTTCGCCGCTCGTCGTCGGCCACGGCGACGGCGAGAACTTCCTCGCGTCCGACGCGCTCGCGCTCGCCGGCAGCACCGACCGCTTCACGTTCCTCGAGGAAGGGGACGTGTGCGAGCTGTCGCTCGACGGCGTGACGATCGTCGATCGCCACGGCGCCACCGTGCAGCGCGAGATCCGCGTCGTCAGCGCATACGGCGGCGCGGTCGAGCTCGGGCCCTATCGCCACTTCATGCAGAAGGAAATCTTCGAGCAGCCGCGCGCGATCGGCGACACCGTGCCGCAGACGGAAGCGTTCGACGCGACGCTGTTCGGCGACGCCGCGCCCGCCGCGTTCGCGCAGATCGACAGCCTGCTGATCCTCGCGTGCGGCACGAGCTACTACTCGGGCCTCACCGCGAAGTACTGGCTCGAATCGATCGCGAAGATCCCGACCCAGGTCGAGATCGCCAGCGAATACCGCTACCGCGAGTCGGTACCGAACCCGCGCCAGCTCGTGCTCGTGATCTCGCAATCGGGCGAGACGGCCGACACGCTCGCGGCGCTCAAGCATGCGCAATCGCTCGGCCATACGCATACGCTCGCGGTCTGCAACGTCGCGACGAGCGCGATGGTGCGCCTGACCGAAATGCAGTTCCTGACGCACGCGGGCACCGAAATCGGCGTCGCGTCGACGAAGGCGTTCACCACGCAGCTCGTCGCGCTGTTCGTGCTGGCCGCGACGCTCGGCAAGCTGCGCGGGCACGTCGATGCCGCTCAGGAGACGCAATTCCTGAAGGAGCTGCGCCACCTGCCGGCCGCGCTGAACAGCGTGCTCGCGCTCGAGCCGCAGATCATCGCGTGGTCGGAGGAATTCGCGCGCAAGGAAAACGCGCTGTTCCTCGGCCGCGGGCTGCACTACCCGATCGCGCTCGAAGGCGCGCTGAAGCTGAAGGAAATCTCGTACATCCACGCGGAGGCCTATCCGGCCGGCGAACTGAAGCACGGGCCGCTCGCGCTCGTCACGGAAGCGATGCCGGTCGTCACGGTCGCGCCGAACGACACGCTGCTCGAGAAGCTGAAATCGAACATGCAGGAAGTGCGCGCGCGCGGCGGCGAGCTGTACGTGTTCGCCGATGCCGACACGCAGATCGTCAACGACGACGGCCTGCACGTGATCCGGATGCCGGAGCACTACGGGCAACTGTCGCCGATCCTGCACGTCGTGCCGCTGCAACTGCTCGCGTATCACACCGCGTGCGCGCGCGGCACCGACGTCGACAAGCCGCGGAACCTCGCGAAATCGGTGACGGTGGAGTAAGGCTGTCTGTCTGGCCGGCCGGGCCGTCGCCGGCCCGTCCGGACGTCGTATCGGCGTGCGGGAGGCCATTCGGCCAGGTCGAATTATGTACCACGTAGTGGTATATAATCCCGTGCTGACTCGACCGGCTCGACATGTCTGCTTCCGTACGACGCGTCTTCAGGACGAGATGGTTTCACAAGGCAGCCGGGAAAGCGGGAATCGCCGATGGCGAGCTCTGCCGCGCGGTGCGGGAGCTAGCCCGCGGGCAGGGCGTCGATCTGGGCGGGAACGTCTGGAAGAAGCGCCTCGACGGGAATCGGCAACGCGGGATCGTGCTGGGCAAGGTCGGGCACACGTGGGTGTTCCTGTTCGCGAAATGCGGTCGCGACGACATCGACGCACGCGAACTGCGCGCCTTCAGAAAGCTGGCGCCGGACGTCGGTCGACACGCCGACGGCGACATCGCGACGCTGGTCGCACTGAAAGAGCTTGTGGAGAGTTGCAATGGCCAAGAGTCGATTCAAGAGCGACGCGACGGAGGCGATCCACGGCGCCGCGTCGGGGCTTTATCGCGCCAACCTGATCGACAAGAAGACGATGCGGGAATACGACGATCTCTGCATCGAAGCCGCGCCGCAATTCGACCCGGAAGCGATCGCCCGCATCCGCAAGTCGGTCAACGTCAGCCAGAGCGTGTTCGCGCTCTACCTGAACACGACGACATCGACGATCCGCCAATGGGAACAGGGCGACAAGCGGCCCAGCGGCATCGCCGCGCGCATGCTCCAGATCGTCGAGAAACACGGGCTCGAGGTGTTCTCCTGAGCCGGCTTCCGCGAATGCACATGGCCGGCCCGGCCGGACGCGCCGCAACGAATATGACGGAGAGACAATGGTAAGACTGTTTGGATGCGGAGTGCTGGCGCTGACGTTCGCGTCGACGGGCTGGGCCGCCGAGCACTATGTCGAGGTCTGGAACCCGCCCGAGGCGCGGCAACCCGCGGCTCGCATGCCGGATGCCCGCACACCGGCCGCCCGCCCGGGCGCCGACGCGCGCGTCGGCAAGAGCGCGGAGAAGCACGCGAGCGCCACCCCGAAAGCCGCCGCGAAACCGCACAAGCGCCGCGTCGCGCAGGCCATGAAAGCCGGCTCGCACCGCGCGCCCGCCGCGACCGACACCCCGGCCGCCCCGCGCCCCGTCGCGCAACCCGCGCCCGGGCGTCTCACGGTGATGCAGCCCGCCGCACCGGACACGACGCGCGCGCTCGCCTTCTCCGACATCCCGCGTCAATACACGCCGGACGGCAACGTGCTGCAGGTCGGCACGCACGGCCGCTCCGCGGAGGTGACTCGATAATGGAAGCGCAGACCTACCGCGGCTACCAGATCTGGGGCCACGCGATCCTGCAGCAGGAGGAGATCATGCAGCCCGAGCGTTTCGCGGCGAGCGGCACGATCACGCAGAACAACCGGCTCGTCGAGGCGTCGGGCGTGCTCGGCGTGTTCGACACCGAAGACGACGCGCGCGACGCGGGGCTCGAATGGGCGCGCGCGTGGATCGACAACCACTGCTGACCGACACCGACTGCATGCATCTGGAATGAAAGAAGGGGCGTCATGGACGCCCCTTCTTTCATTCGAATCCGGCACGCTCACACCGCGGCGTGCGGTGGCCTCACCGTTTCCCGCGGCCGGCCGACGAGCCGTGCCAGCACGACGATCGCCGCGAGCGTCGCGACGTACGCGGCGATCTGGATGCCCGCCGGACGCGCGGTATAGCCGATCAGCGTATGCAGCGCCTTGCCGACGATGCTCGACTCCTTGAGCAGCCACGACGTGTCCCAGACCGCATCGCCCCACGACGGCACGAGGCCGGCGGCCAGCAGGAAGCCGACGCACTGGCTCGCCATGCCCGCGGCGAGCAGCACGATCAGCCCGTTGGTGACGGAGAACAGGCGCTTCAACGGAATCTGCAGCAGGCCCGCATACATCGCGTAGCCGAGCCCCGCGCCGCCGAGCACGCCGAGCAGCCCGCCGGCGATCATCTGCGGCGTCTGCCCCGGATCGCCCGCCGCGATCCCGTACAGGAACAGCACGGCCTCGGAACCCTCGCGCAGCACCGCGACGCCGACCACGATCGCGAGCCCGGTCAGCGGCCGGCTGCCGGCCGCGACCGCCCGGCCGACCTCGCCCATGTGCAGCGCCATTTCGCGACCGTGCCGGCTCATCCAGATGCAATGCCACGCAAGCATCAGCGTCGCGACGAACATCACGCCCGCGTTGAAGACTTCCTGGCCCATGCCGGACGCCCATTGCGAGATCACGTCGGCGAACGCCGCGATCAGGCCGGCGCCGATCACGCCGCCGACCAGCCCGCCGCCCACCCACCAGCCGCGCCGCGGCACGCCCTTCGTGGCGGCCATCACGATCGAGACCACCAGCGCGGCCTCGAGCACTTCACGAAAGACGATCAGGGCAGTAGACAGCATGTCGGTATCGGCTTACTTGACGGTCAGGTGCGTCTTCGACTGCGCTTCGTGATACTCGTCGTGGAACTCGTAGGTCCCGGCCTTCAGCGGCCCGACGAGAATCTCGACCGACTTGCCGGCCGGCACGACCTTCTCCGCCTTGAAGTCGTCGCTTTCGAATTCCGCGGGCGTCGCATCGAGGTTCTTCACGACGAACTTCACCTTCTTGCCGGCGGGGATCGTCACGCCATCGGGCGAAAACTTGTGGTCCTTCAGCGTCAGGTTGACGACGTCGTCGGCAGCGAATGCGGAGGCGGCGGAGGCGCCCAGCAGGGCCAGAGCGAAACCGATAGCGAAACGGGTCATGTGCGTAATGAGCGGAAATATTGAAGGGAATCGATACTAAGATCGATTCGCATTTTCAACTCGGAGTACCCTTACTCCGATCAAGGGAATCGGGCGCCGTCGATCCCGTGCGCGCCTTGCCGCGCAAGGCTCCGCCAGATTTCGCCGACGATGTGCAGCCGTCAATCGGGAAAAGTTCGGACTGACGCGCGCACGCAAATGGCGATTCGTCAGACTTCAGCATTACAAATGGCTGATGCAATGCCATCACTGCGTGCGAGCGCTTGACCTTCCAACCGTGGCAAGCTTCATGCTGAACGTATTCGTCAACCATTTACCCGGGAGAACACGATGGAATTCGAAGTCCAGGACATGACCTGCGGCGGCTGCGCCAACGCAATCACGCGTGCGGTGACGGCCGCCGACCCCGCCGCGAAGCTCGACATCGACGTCGCGGCGAAGATCGTCAAGGTCGACTCGGCGCAAGGCGCCGAGCGCGTCCAGTCGATCATCGAAGCCGCCGGCTTCCATCCCGCGCTGCGCACCGCGTAACGCGCGACGAAAGCTGCGGGCGCAGCTGCGGGCGCAGCGCCGGACGGCGACGCGCCCGCCGGCATGTCAGCGCAGCCGGATCAGCGTCGACTTCAGTTCGGTATACTTCTCGAGCGCATGCAGCGACTTGTCGCGGCCGTTGCCCGACTGCTTGTAGCCGCCGAACGGGAAGTTCATGTCGCCGCCCTCGTCATAGCAGTTCACCCACACGGTGCCCGCACGCAACCGGCGCGACACGTCGTGCGCGGTCGTCAGGTTCGACGTCCACACGGCCGCGGCCAGCCCGTATTCGGTGTCGTTCGCGATCCGCACGGCCTCGTCGACGTCGTCGAACACGATCACCGACAGCACCGGCCCGAAGATTTCCTCGCGCGCGATCCTCGCATCGGGCTTCACCTCGAACACCGTCGGCTCCACATAGAAGCCGCCCGTTTCCGCGTTCACGCGCGCGCCGCCCGTGACGAGCCGGCCTTCGCCCCGCCCCGCTTCGATATAACCGAGCACGCGTTCGAGCTGGATGCCGTCGACGATCGCGCCCATCGATACCGACGGATCGAGCGGATTGCCCGGCACGTACGCGCGGGCGGCCGCGACGAGCTTCTCGATGAACGCGTCCTTGATGTCGCGATGCACGAGCAGCCGCGAGCCGGCCGTGCACATCTCGCCCATGTTGTAGAAGATCGCGCCGGCCGCCGTTTGTGCCGCACGGTCGAGATCGGGGCAGTCGGGCAACACGATGTTCGGCGACTTGCCGCCGAGCTCGAGCCACGCGCGCTTCAGGTTCGACTGCGCCGCGTACTGCATGATCAGCTTGCCGACCGCCGTCGAGCCCGTGAACGCGATGCAGTCGACGTCGCGATGCAGCGCGAGCAGCTTGCCCGGTTCGCCCGCGCCCGGCACGACGTTGAACACGCCGGCCGGCATGCCGGCTTCGAATGCGAGCTGCGCGACGCGGATCGCGGTCAGCGGCGATTTCTCTGATGGCTTCAGCACGACGCTGTTGCCGGCCGCGAGCGCGGGGCCGAATTTCCATGCGGCCATCAGGATCGGGAAGTTCCACGGCACGACGGCGGCCACCACGCCGACCGGCTCGCGCGTGACGAGGCCGACAAGATGATGATCGGCCGGCGCGACCTCGCCGCCGACCTTGTCGATCGCTTCCGCAAACCATTCGACGCAGTATGCGGCGCCCGGCACGTCGACCGTCGTCGTGTCGCCGATCGGCTTGCCCGCGTCGAGCGTCTCGAGCAGCGACAGTTCGTCGAGGTGCTCGCGCATCAGTGCGGCCCAGCGCAGCAGCACGGCCTTGCGTGCACGCGGGTTCAGGCCGGCCCACACCCCTGCGTCGAACGCGCGGCGCGCGGCCGCGACCGCGGCGTTCACGTCCGCTTCGCCGCAGTCGGCGACCTTCGCCAGCACGCGGCCGTCGATCGGGCTCACGCAGTCGAACGTCCTGCCGCCGTGCGCGTCGCGCGACGCGCCATCGATGAATGCGCGCCCTTCGATCTCGAGCGACGCCGCCTTGTTTTGCCAGTCAGCCAAAGTCAACTTGTTCATCAGGATGCCTCAATGGTTTGGCATTCGCGACGCGGCACGCCGCGCCTGGCGCGCAGCCGGCCGGCGGCGAATGCGGTGACGCGCGGTCAGAAGGTCGCCGGCGAATTGGCCGAGACGATCTCGCAGAGCAGTTCCGCGCTGGGATTGCGAAAACGATGCGGCAAACGGCTTTCGAAGTAGTAGCCGTCTCCGGGGTCGAGCAGCCACGTCGCGCCGTCGACGGTCAGCTCGAGCCGGCCCGACACGACGACGCCGCCCTCGTGCCCCGCGTGCACCAGCATCTCGGGCCCCGTGTCGGCCAGCGGCTGGTAGATCTCGCGCAGGATGCACATGTTGCGATCCTTCACGTTCGCGCCGACCAGGTGAAACGCGAGCGACTCGTTGCCGAGGTTCGGCATCTCGTCGCGACGCGACACGACCGCGCGCGATTCGACGAGCTCGAACGTAAAGAACTCCGCGAGACTCATCGGGATGCATTCGAGCAGCTTCTTCAGCGAGCCGACCGACGGGCTCACGCGGCCCTGTTCGATCAGCGAGATCGTGCCGTTGGTGACGCCGGCGCGTTTCGCGAGTTCGCGCTGCGACAGGCCATGCTTGTTGCGCACGAAACGCAGGCGCTCGGCAACTTCGGTGGACATCGATTCGGTTTCGGACACGATAAGTGCGATGACAAAGTGAAACGGCGCATGGGACAGCCGTTGAATATTCTAATCACTTTATGCCGCACATCAGCGGGGAAAACCCTGAAAGGCGTTCGAAATAATGAACGGCGCGTCGATGATTCCTTTTGCGAATATTTTGTTCGCACTGCTCGGGAAAGCCCTGATACAGGACCATTAAAAAACATTTGACGCCGTTATTGGCTCGTATATGCTGGCTCTCAGGTCAGCGTCATCAGGCTTTCACAGACATCGAAAAGCGTTATCGCAACGCAGCAATCGATGCCCGTCAACGTAAATGATGCAGGGCCGGCGCCTTGATTATTTTAAACGCCCCGCGCGTCGAAACGATCAGGTGTTCAATACTTTCAACAAACCAGTCGAGTGTAATCGTGAGAGTCCGTGGCCCTCTGGTGAGGTGGGATCGAGGCGATGTGCGAAGTTTGCGCAGCGCCGTTCCCGCTTCCGACGGCAGTTGCGGCTGGCATAGTCCTCGCCTGCTTCACCTGTCGATCTACACCATCCTGTCCCGTCGTTCCGTTCGGCGCCACAACGCCGTTTCCGCACGCGCCTTCGTCGCCGTCGATACCGACGAAGTGGCGTCGCTGCTGCCGTAGCGCCTCTCCTTTCTTCACGTCGTTCGTTTCGTTCGTCGATTCGCCAACCGCATCGTCCCTGCGGTGACGGAACGCGTTCGCGCATTCGTTGCGGCGTCGCGTATCGCGACGAAACGAACGACGGCCTGATCGTCGCGCGCAGCGCGGATCGCCACGCCATCCCGTTGCGCCCATTCACCAGCGTCCGTGCGCCCAGCGCCCGGCTGCGGGGTCGTGTCGCGTCTGCGTTTTGCCGCATCCGGCTCGACGCGCGTCACGTCCATATGGATTACTGATTGACGTCATGGAAAGGAAACCTCTCGTCGGTATCACTGCCGACCTCACCCAGATAGGCGCCCACGCGTCGCATACGGTCGGCGACAAATACGTCGCCGCGATCGTCGACGGCGCGCATGCGCTCGCGATGGTGCTGCCGGCCCTCGGCGAACGCCAGTCGAGCGCCGACGTACTCGACGCGGTCGACGGGCTGCTGTTTACCGGCAGCTACTCGAACGTCGAGCCGCACCGGTATGGCGGCGAACCGAGCGCACCGGGCACGAAGCACGACCCCGCACGCGACGCGACGACGCTGCCGCTGCTGCGCGCGGCGATCGTCGCGGGCGTGCCCGTGCTCGCCGTGTGCCGCGGCTTCCAGGAGCTGAACGTCGTTTGCGGCGGCACGCTGCACCAGCGCGTGCACGAAGTCGACGGCTTCGGCGATCACCGCGAGGACGACGACGCGCCGATGGACACGCAATACGGCCCCGCGCACGTCGTGCGCCTGACGCCCGGCGGCAAGCTGCATGCGCTCGCCGGCGGTCGCGACGAAGTGCACGTGAACTCGCTGCACAAGCAAGGCGTCGCGCGGCTCGGCTCCGGCCTCGCCGTCGAGGCCGTCGCGCCGGATGGGCTGATCGAGGCCGTGAGCGTCGTCGATGCACCGGCCTTCGCATTGGCCGTGCAGTGGCATCCGGAATGGCGACACGCGCAGGACCCGCTGTCGAGCGCGATCTTCCGCGCCTTCGGCGATGCCTGCCGCGCTCGCCGCGCCGCCCGCATCCGCGCGATGGCCGCCGCCGCGCTCGCTTGAGCGCGCCAACCAGACAACGAGAACAGACATGCAAGACATCGAAGACTTTCTGAAACAACACCGGATCACCGAAGTCGAAGCGATCATTCCCGACATGGCCGGCATCGCGCGCGGCAAGATCACGCCGCGCAACAAGTTCACGTCCGGCGAATCGATGCGGCTGCCGCAGGCCGTGATGGTGCAGACCGTCACCGGCGAATATCCGGAAGACGGCTCGCTGACCGGCGTGACCGATCCCGACATGGTGTGCGTGCCCGACGAGTCGACGATCCGCCTGATTCCGTGGGCCGTCGACCCGACCGCGCAGGTGATCCACGACTGCGTGCACTTCGACGGCTCGCCGGTCGAGATCTCGCCGCGCTACGTGCTGCGCCGCGTGCTCGCGCTGTACAAGGCGAAGGGCTGGAAGCCGGTCGTGGCGCCCGAGCTCGAGTTCTATCTGGTCGACATGAACAAGGACCCCGATCTGCCGCTGCGTCCGCCGGTCGGCCGCACGGGCCGCCCCGAAACGGGCCGCCAGTCGTATTCGATCGAGGCCGTCAACGAATTCGATCCGCTGTTCGAGGACATCTACGAGTACTGCGACGCGCAGAACCTCGACATCGATACGCTGATCCACGAAGTCGGCGCCGCGCAGATGGAGATCAACTTCATGCACGGCGACGCGCTGTCGCTGGCCGACCAGGTGTTCCTGTTCAAGCGCACGGTGCGCGAGGCCGCGCTGCGTCACAACATGTACGCGACGTTCATGGCCAAGCCGATGGAAGACGAACCAGGCTCGGCGATGCACGTGCACCAGAGCATCGTCGACGAGGAAACGGGCCGGAACCTGTTCACGTCGCAGGAGACCGGCGGCGCGACGTCGATGTTCTACAACTATCTGGCGGGGCTGCAGAAGTACACGCCGGCGCTGATGCCGATCTTCGCGCCGTACATCAATTCGTATCGCCGCCTGTCGCGCTTCATGGCCGCGCCGATCAACGTGCAATGGGGTTACGACAACCGCACGGTGGGGTTCCGCATCCCGCATTCGGGCCCGGCCGCACGCCGCATCGAAAACCGCATCCCGGGCGTCGACTGCAATCCGTATCTCGCGCTCGCGGCGACGCTCGCGGCCGGCTATCTCGGCATGACGCAGCGCCTGGAGCCGACCGAGCCGCTCGTCAGCGACGGCTACAGCCTGCCGTACCAGTTGCCGCGCAACCTCGAGGAAGGACTGACGCTGATGGCCGCATGCGAGCCGCTCGGCGAGATCCTCGGGCACAAGTTCCTGAAGGCGTATTTCGCGCTGAAAGAAACCGAATACGAAGCGTTCTTCCGCGTGATCAGCTCGTGGGAACGCCGCCATCTGCTGCTGCACGTGTAAGCGTGCCAACCGCATACGGAATCACGGAGAAAACATGACTTACCGCAATGAAACGGCCTGGGTCCAGCCGGCCGCACCGACCGCCACGGCCGCCGCGCCGCGCGCGACGCAGGCACGCTCGACCGCCGAATACCGCGCGCTCGACGCCGCACACCACATCCATCCGTTCTCGGACATGGGCGCGCTCAATCGCGCGGGCAGCCGCGTGATCGTCAAGGCCGACGGCGTCTACCTGTGGGACTCGGACGGCAACAAGGTGATCGACGGAATGGCCGGCCTCTGGTGCGTGAACGTCGGCTACGGCCGCAAGGAACTGGCCGACGCCGCGTATCGCCAGTTGCAGGAGCTGCCGTTCTACAACACGTTCTTCAAGACCACGCATCCGCCGGTGATCGAACTCTCCGCGATGCTCGCGGAAGTGACGCCCGCCGGCTTCAACCACTTCTTCTATTGCAACAGCGGCTCGGAAGGCAACGACACGGTGCTGCGTCTCGTGCACCAGTACTGGCGCGTGCAGGGCAAGCCGCAGAAGAAGTACGTGATCTCGCGCAGGAACGGCTACCACGGCTCCACCATCGCCGGCGGCACGCTCGGCGGGATGGGCTACATGCACGAGCAGATGCCGTCGAAGGTCGAGCACATCGTGCACATCGACCAGCCGTATTTCTTCGGCGAGGCGCAGCCGGGCGAGACGCCGGAAGCATTCGGTCTCGCGCGTGCGCGGCAGCTCGAAGCGAAGATCCTCGAGCTCGGCGCGGAGAACGTCGCGGCGTTCATCGGCGAGCCGTTCCAGGGCGCGGGCGGCGTGATCTTCCCGCCGTCGACGTACTGGCCGGAAATCCAGCGGATCTGCCGCCAGTACGACATTCTGCTCGTCGCCGACGAAGTGATCGGCGGCTTCGGGCGCACTGGCGAATGGTTCGCGCACCAGCACTTCGGCTTCGAGCCGGACCTGATCACGATGGCGAAGGGCCTCACGTCGGGCTACGTGCCGATGGGCGCGGTGGGCATCCACGAGCGCATCGCGCGCCCGATCATCGACAACGGCGAATTCAATCACGGCCTCACGTACTCGGGCCACCCGGTGGCGGCGGCCGTCGCGGTCGCGAACCTGAAGCTGCTGCGCGACGAAGGCATCGTCGAGCGCGTGAAGAGCGACACCGGCCCGTACTTCCAGGCGCTGATGCGCGAAACCTTCGCACGTCATCCGATCGTCGGCGAAGTGCACGGCCACGGGATGGTCGCGAGCCTGCAGCTGGCCGAAGCGCCGGCCGAACGCCGCCGCTTCGCGAACGGCGGCGACGTCGGCACGATCTGCCGCGACTTCTGCTTCAACGGCAACCTGATCATGCGTGCGACCGGCGACCGGATGCTGCTGTCGCCGCCGCTCGTGATCTCGCGCCAGGAAATCGATGAACTCGTGTCGAAGGCGAAGAAGGCCGTCGATGCTACCGCCCAGCAACTGGGTATTTCGTAACGGCCTTGCCTACAGGCGTGCGGCGGGCGCCGCACGCCGCCATAACCAGGGGAACTCCACCATGCGTGCCTGCTTTCTTCGCCAAGCCTGCTCCGTCGCCGCCCTCGCCGCCGCGGCGGCATTCACGTCGGTCGCCAGCCCGTCGGCGCATGCCGACGAGCTGAACGTCTACAACTGGTCCGACTACATCGCGCCGGACACGATCCCGAACTTCCAGAAGCAGACGGGCATTCACGTCAAGTACGACAACTACGACAGCGACGACACGCTTCAGGCGAAGCTGCTGGCCGGCAGCTCCGGCTACGACATCGTCGTGCCGACGTCGAACTACATGGCCAAGCAGATCCAGGCCGGCGTGTACCAGAAGCTCGACAAGTCGAAGATTCCGAACCTCGCGAACCTCGACCCGCTGCTGATGAAGATGATCGCCGACGCCGATCCGGGCAACCAGTACGGCGTGCCCTGGGCGTACGGCACGGACGGCATCGGCTACAACGCGCAGGCGGTGAAGAAGGCGCTCGGCGACAAGGCGCCCGTCGACAGCTGGGCGCTGGTGTTCGATCCGGCCAACATGGAGAAGCTGAAGAGCTGCGGCGTGTCGTTCCTCGACCAGGCCGTCGACGTGTTCGCCGCCACGCTGCAGTACATGGGCAAGGATCCGAACAGCAAGAACCCCGGCGATTACCAGGCTGCATTCGAAGTCCTGAAGAAAGTCCGCCCGTACATCACCCAGTTCAACTCGTCCGGCTACATCAACGACCTCGCGAACAACGACGTGTGCGTCGTGCTCGGCTGGTCGGGCGACGTCGGCATCGCACACCGTCGTTCGGCCGAAGCGAAGCGCTCGTACGACATCAAGTTCGCGAACCCGAAGGAAGGCGGCCTGCTGTGGTTCGACGTGATGGTGATCCCGAAGGATGCGCCGCACCCGGAAGCCGCGATGAAGTGGATCAACTACGTGTCCGATCCGAAGGTCAATGCGGCGATCACCAACACCGTGTTCTACCCGACCGCGAACAAGGCCGCGCACCCGTTCGTCACGCCGGCCGTCGCGCAGGACCCGACCGTCTACCCGCCCGAAGACGTGCTGAAGAAGATGGTGCTGATGAAGCCGATGCCGGCCGACATCCTGCGCCTCGAGAACCGTCTGTGGGCCCAGTTGAAGACGGGGCACTGATCGCCATGCATCGCGGCGGCGCAGGCATCGCGGTACGCCTGCCCGCCTGACATTCGCGGACCTCCGTCCGCCCGCGCGCCCCGCGCGCTGTTCCATCCGGCACGAGCCGTCGTCCGCGAGTCGCGTTGCGCGCCTCGCGCGGGGACGCTCACGCCTGCAATCCGTGAAGAACGAATGGTGACTCCCATGCAATCGATACCCTCTTCCGCTGCTGCACGACAGACCCAACCGGCCATCGCGCCCCGTACGCAAAACGACGCGTTCGTGCGCATCGAAAACGTCGTGAAGAAATTCGGCGACAGCACGGCCGTCGACAACGTGAACCTGACGATCGCGAAGAACGAGCTGTTCGCGCTGCTCGGCAGCTCGGGCTGCGGCAAGTCAACGCTGCTGCGCATGCTCGCCGGGCTGGAAACGGCCACCTCCGGCAAGATCTTCGTCGACGGCGAGGACCTCGCGTCGCTGCCGCCGTACCGCCGCCCCGTCAACATGATGTTCCAGTCGTACGCGCTGTTCCCCCACATGACGGTCGAAACGAACGTCGCATTCGGCCTGAAGCAGGAAGGCACGCCGAAGAACGAGATCAAGGAGCGCGTGGCCGACGCGCTCGCGCTCGTGCAGATGAGCAAGTACGCGAAGCGCAAGCCGCACCAGCTCTCGGGCGGCCAGCAGCAGCGCGTCGCGCTGGCCCGCTCGCTGGTGAAGCGCCCGAAGCTGCTGCTGCTCGACGAGCCGATGTCCGCGCTCGACAAGAAGATTCGTCAGAAAACCCAGCTCGAACTCGTGAACATCATCGAGAAGGTCGACGTGACCTGCGTGATGGTTACGCACGACCAGGAAGAAGCGATGACGATGGCGAGCCGCCTCGCGGTGATGAGCGAAGGCAAGATCGTGCAGATCGGCGCACCCGGCGAAGTGTACGAATTCCCGAACAGCCGCTTCTCGGCCGAATTCATCGGCTCGACCAACCTGTTCGAAGGCCGCGTCGTCGAGGACGAACCCGATCACATCTTCGTCGAAAGCGACGACCTCGAAACCCGCATGTACGTGAGCCACGGCGTGACCGGCCCGCTCGGGATGCCGGTCGGCATCTCGGTGCGCCCGGAGCGCGTGCACGTGTCGCGCGAGAAGCCGGGCTCGAAGCACAACTGGGCGCGCGGCGTCGTCACCGATATCGCGTACATGGGCAGCTATTCGCTGTACCACGTACGTCTGCCGAGCGGCAAGACGGTGGTGTCGAACCTGTCGAGCTCGCACCTGATGAACGACGGCGCGCCGGCCTGGAACGACGACGTGTTCGTGTCGTGGTCGCCGGCCAGCGGCGTCGTGCTGACGCAATGAGGACGCCACGATGAGAACCTCCGCTTCCACGCCTTCCACGCCTTCCGCGCCGGTGTCGGCCGGCGCTGCCGCCGCCACACGGGCCGCCGCGCGCGGCCGCCGCTTCGCCGCGCTGTCGCGCTTCCTGCCGTCGGGCCGCAACGTCGCGATCGGCGTGCCGTTCCTGTGGCTGGCCGTGTTCTTCGCGCTGCCGTTCGTGCTGGTGCTGAAGATCAGCTTCGCCGACCAGGTGATGGGCATCCCGCCGTACACGTCGCTCGTCGAGATCAAGGACGGCGTCGTGCACTTCGCGTTGCAACTGTCGCACTACGCGTTCCTGCTGCAGGACGACCTGTACATCGCGACCTATCTCAGCTCGCTGAAGATGGCCGCCGTGTCGACGGTGCTGTGCCTGCTGATCGGGTATCCGATGGCGTACTACATCGCGCGCTCGGAGCCGAACCGCCGCAACGTGCTGATGATGGCCGTGATGCTGCCGTTCTGGACGTCGTTCCTGATCCGCGTGTACGCATGGATCGGCATCCTGAAGGATGACGGCCTGCTGAACCACACGCTGATCGCGCTCGGCATCATCCACACGCCGCTGCGGCTCTATCACAGCGATGCGGGCGTCTACATCGGGATGGTCTATTCGTACCTGCCGTTCATGGTGATGCCGCTCTATGCGCACCTCGTGAAGATGGACCTGACGCTGCTCGAAGCCGCGTACGACCTGGGAGCGAAGCCGTGGGTCGCGTTCACGCGCATCACGCTGCCGCTGTCGAAGAACGGGATCATCGCCGGCAGCCTGCTGGTGTTCATCCCGGCGGTGGGCGAGTACGTGATCCCGGAGCTGCTCGGCGGCGCCGACACGCTGATGATCGGCCGCGTGATGTGGGATGAATTCTTCAACAACATGGACTGGCCGATGGCGTCCGCGGTGACGGTCGCAATGGTGCTGTTGCTGCTGGTGCCGATGGCGCTGTTCCAGTACTACCAGGTCAAGGAACTGGAGGACGCGAAATGATCAAGCCGAGCAAACCGCTGTCGACGGGCGTTCTCGCCTTCGGCTTCCTGTTCCTGTACATCCCGATCATCAGCCTCGTCGTGTACTCGTTCAACGAGTCGAAGCTGGTGACGGTGTGGTCGGGCTTCTCGCTGAAGTGGTACGCGGCGCTGCTGGACGACGACGAGCTGTTGACCGCCGCCTGGCTGTCGCTGAAGATCGGCCTGTTGACGGCCACCGCGTCGGTCGTGATCGGCACGTGGGCGGGCTTCGTGCTCGCGCGCTTCGGCCGCTTCAAGGGCTTCACGCTATACACGGGGATGATCAACGCGCCGCTGGTGATTCCGGAGGTGATCCAGGGGATCTCGCTGCTGTTGCTGTTCGTCGCGCTGGAGCAGATGTTCGGCTGGCCGAAGGGGCGCGGGATGGCGACGATCTGGATCGGCCACGTGATGTTGTGCGTGTCGTACGTGGCGATCATCGTGCAGTCGCGCGTGAAGGAGATGAACAAGTCGCTCGAGGAGGCCGCGCTCGATCTGGGCGCGACGCCGCTGAAGGTGTTCTTCGTGGTGACGCTGCCGCTGATCTCGCAGGCGCTGCTGTCGGGGTGGCTGCTGTCGTTCACGCTGTCGATCGACGATCTGGTGCTGTCGGCGTTCCTGTCCGGGCCGGGGTCGACGACGCTGCCGCTGGTGGTGTTCTCGCGCGTGCGGCTGGGGCTGAACCCGGAGATGAATGCGCTGGCAACGTTGTTCATCACCGCCGTGACGATCGGCGTGATCGTCGTGAACCGGATGATGATCGCGCGCGAGCGGCGCCGGATGGCCGACTTGAAGGCGGCGTTCGCGGTGGCGTGACGGGCCGCCTCCGCTTCGAAGACAACAAGCACTGCAGACAAGCATGACGCGCGGCCCCAGGGGGGGGACGTGCGATTCGATCCCGATTTGACAGGCGCACGACTAGGAGAATCCGCAATGAAGAAGAAACTGATCTGCCTGCTGGTGGCCGGCGCGTTGCCGGGCATCGCGCTGGCCGGTTCGACATCCGCCGAAATCAAGGCGCTGCAGGCGCAGGTCGCGGCGCTGCAGAAACAGATGAAGGCGATGCAGGCGCAGCTCGCCGCGAAGCCGGGCGGCGCGGCGGTCGCGACGTCCGGCGCGGGCGGCGGCATGGCCGGCGGCGGCGGCAACGCCGTCGCGGTCGCCGCCGACCCGGGCTCGCCGGATTACGGCAAGGCACGCGCGACGCTGACCAACGACGAGGTCAGCGAAATGAAGCAGCAGATCGCGAACCAGCAGCTGAAGGTCGACTCGCTGACCGACGCGGCCACCACGGGCCCGCTCGCCGGCCTGTCGGTCACCGGCTACATCGATCCGACCTACATCTACAACCGCGCGGCCGGCACGTCGTCGTTCCTGTTCGCGAACCACGAGAACGCGTACAACTATTTCAACAGCACGTTCGGCGATCTCTACCTCGACATCAAGAAGACGTTCGGCGTCGGCCCGATGGCGCCGTCGGCCGAAATCACGTTGATGCCGAACCGCGGCAACGGCATCACGCTGCTGCAGAACTCGCGCGGCTCGATCACCGACAACCTGCTGAACACGGCGGTCATCAACGTGCCGATCACCGCGGAAACGACGCTGGTCGCAGGCCTGATTCCGAGCTTCGGCGGCTACGAAGTCCAGCAGTCGAACCAGATGCTCACGCTCACGCACAACCTGCTGTACGATTTCTCCGATCCGGGCAGCTACGTCGGCGTCGGCGCGAACTACACGAAGGGCAGCTGGGCGTGGAAGTTCTTCCTCGGCAACGAGCAGTACCGCACGTACGGTTCGGTCACGCAGACGGGCACCAATGCGCTCGGCGACCCGATCACCACCAGCAACAAGGTGCCGACCTTCACCGCGCGTGCGGACTACACGTGGTCGAGCGCGCTCGATCTCGGCGGTTCGTTCAACATCGGGCGGCAGACGCTGTCGAGCGCGATCGATGCGGATGGCGTCGTCCATTACGGCCCGGGCGGCGCGGCGCCGAGCGGCTACGGTTCGTTCTTCTTCGGCGAACTCGATGCAACCTACACGCTCGCCGATATTCAGTACAACGCCGAAGTCGACTACGGCCGCCAGCAGCATGCGGCGTTCAACGGCGGGCTCGCGCAGTGGTACGGGCTGTCGCTGCTCGCGCACCGCAAGTTCAACGCGCCGGTGGTCGGCCGCATGGGCGTGACGCTGCGCTACGACCTGCTCGCGAACTCGAAGAACGGCGGCGGCGGCGGCGGCATCGCGCTGAACGGCAACGGGATGGACCCGAGCAACGGCTTCGGCGTCGATGCGGACTGCCTCGCGATGTCGAAGGCCGGCGGCGGCCTGGGCTTCGAGTGCAAGGGCGCCGTGCGCCAGGACGTCGCGCTCGACCTGCTGTTCTATCCGACCCAGCAGATCACCGTGAAGGTCGAATACCGGCACGACTGGGCGAACAACAAGGTGTTCCTGCGCAACGACGGCTCGTACGGCAAGTCCAACGATCTGCTCGCGACGCAGTTCATCTATTCGTTCTGATGCAGGACGCGCGGGGCGCCGTGCCGCACGCACGGCGTCCCGCGCCGTTTTCCGGATGGCTGCGCGCCGTTGCAGCCTTGTCGAGGGAGTCGGTTTCATGACGCAGTCTTTCACCCGCCGCGCCGATGCGCTCGCGCGCGACTCGTACTACGAGGCCACGGCCACGCGGTCGGCCACCGACGATCCGATGCTAGAAGCGGCGATCGACGTCGATGTCTGCGTGATCGGCGCCGGCTTCGCGGGCCTGTCGACGGCGCTCGACTGCCGTGCGCACGGGCTGTCCGTCGCCGTGATCGATGCACACCGGCCCGGCTGGGGCGCGTCGGGCCGCAACGGCGGCCAGGCGATCACCGGCTTCGCGAAAGACGAGGTGATCGAGCGGCAGCTCGGCGCCGACGGCGCGCGCGCCGCGTGGTCGCTGTCGCTCGACGGCGTCGCGCTGATCGCCGAGCGCATCGCGCGCTACGGGATCGATTGCGACTTCACGCGCGGCTACCTGACGGTCGCGACGAAGCCGCGCCGCATCGACGATCTGCGCGCGTGGATGAACGCCGCGACGTCGCGCTGGGGCCATCCGTCGCTCGCGTGGCTCGATACCGGCGAGATCCAGGCGCGCATTGCATCGACGCGCTATCTGGCCGGCGTGCACGATCCGCTGTCGGGCCATCTGCATCCGCTCAAGTACTGCCTCGGCCTCGCCGATGCCGCGCGCCGCGAAGGCGTCGCGCTGTACGCACACACGCCGGCACTCGACGTCGTGCGCGGCGCGCGGCCCGTCGTGCGCACGCCGTCGGGCGAAGTGCGCTGCCGTTTCGTCGTGTCGTGCTGCAACGCAGGGCCCGGCGGCGTGCTGCCGGCCGCGACCGCCGCACGCATCGCGCCGATCGCCTCCTACATCATCGCGACCGAACCGGTCGGCCAGGCGCGCGCCGATGCGTTGATCGCGCAGCGCGAAGCCGTGTGCGACAACAACTTCTTCCTCGACTACTTCCGGCTGTCGGCCGACCACCGGATGCTGTTCGGCGGCCGCGCGAATTCGGCCGGCGCGTCGCCCGCCGCGCTCGCCGAAGCGATCCGGCAGCGCATGGTCGGCGTGTTCCCGCAGCTCGGCGACGTGCGCGTCGACCACGCGTGGGGCGGCTTCGTCGACGTCACGCGCAACCGCGCGCCGGACTTCGGCGCGATCGATCCGAACTTCTTCTACGTCCAGGGTTTCAGCGGACACGGCGTCGCGCTCACCGGCATTGCAGGACGCGCGGTCGCCGGTGCGATCGCGGGCGACACGCGCGCGTTCGACCTGTTCGCACGCCTGCGTCACCGGCGCTTTCCCGGCGGCGACGCATGGCGGCAACCCGCGCTCGAGCTCGGGATGCTGTACCACCGCGTGCGCGAGCTGTTCTGAACCCTTCCGATACGTTTTTCCGACCATGCAGACATTCGCCAACCAGCCGCACGTCGCGTCGTACTACGCGGCGACCGCCAACGATACGACCCGCCACGCGCCGCTCGCCGGCACGGCCGACGCCGACGTGTGCGTGATCGGCGCGGGCCTCACGGGCCTGTCCGCCGCGCTCAATCTCGCCGAACGCGGCCATTCGGTGATCGTGCTCGAAGCGTCGCGCGTCGGATGGGCGGCGAGCGGCCGCAACGGCGGCCAGTTGATCGGCGGCTTCGCGTGCGACATCGACACGTTCGCGCAATTCATGCCGGAAGGCGACGTGAAGCGGATCTGGGACATGGGGCTCGAAACGCTGTCGCTCGTGAAGTCGCGCATCGCGCAACACGGCATCGACTGCGCGCTGGTGCCCGGCTACCTGACCGCGGCCAACACCGAACGCGATGCCGACGCGCTGAAACGGTGGCGCGACGATGCCGCGACGCGCTTCGGCTACGACCGCTTCCACTTCGTCGAAGCCGACGAACTGGGCGACTACGTGCAGTCGGCCCGCTATCGCGGCGGCCTGTACGACCCCGACAGCGGCCACCTCCATCCGCTCAACTACACGCTCGGCCTCGCGCGGGCGGCCATCGACGCCGGCGTGCGCATCCACGAGGACAGCTGCGTGACGCGCGTGCGCGACGTGTCCGGCGGCCACGTCGTCGAGACGAGCGACGGCAACGTGCGTGCGCGCTTCGTCGTGCTCGCCTGCAACACCTACGTCGGCGCGCTCGCGCCCGCGCTGTCGAGGAAGATCATGCCGGTCGGCACCTACGTGATCGCGACCGAGCCGCTCGGCGAAGCGCGCGCCGCCGCGCTGATGCCCGCCCGCGCGGCGATCTGCGACAGCCGCTTCGTGCTCGACTATTTCCGGCCGGCACCAGACACGC
Source organism: Burkholderia sp. BCC1208 (assembly GCF_902833095.1). NCBI lineage: Bacteria > Pseudomonadati > Pseudomonadota > Betaproteobacteria > Burkholderiales > Burkholderiaceae > Burkholderia > Burkholderia sp. BCC1208. The sequence continues at coordinate 60,532 of NZ_CADFDY010000016.1, forward strand.
GGCTCGTATGGGGCGGCAAGGTCAGCTATTCGACGCGCGAGCCGCGCGAGCTCGCGGCGGCGATGCGCGCCGACATGCTGAAGACGTTCCCGCAGCTCGCGGACGTGAAGGTCGACTATGCGTGGGGCGGCTTCGTCGACATCACGATGAACCGCGCGCCGCATTTCGGCCGCATCGGGCCGACGACGTACTTCGCGCAAGGGTTTTCGGGGCACGGCGTGAACACGACCGCGCTCGCGGGCAAGCTGATCGCCGAAGCGATCGACGGCCAGGCGAGCCGTTTCGACCTGTTCGACAAGATCCGGCATCGCGACTTCCCCGGCGGCGAAGCACTGCGCACGCCGGCGCTGGTGCTCGCGATGAGCTGGTACCGGCTGCTGGACGCGTTCGGCGTGCATTGAGCGCGCCACGACATCGACGCACAAAAAAAACGGCCGCGCTTCGCGCGCGGCCGTTCGATCGGATCGCGGCACGCCGGCGTGACGGGCACCTGCCGAGGCCCGCGCGCCGCGCACCGGATGCGCCGGTCAGTCCGTGCCGTACTTCGGCGAATGCGGGCCGTACAGCAGGCCGGCCGGCGGTCCGGCCGACAACAGGCGGCCGCTCGTGAACGCGGCGACGTCGTGACTCTGGTCCATCAACGTATTCGCGATCTGCTTGACCGCGGCCACCACCAGCATGCCGATCAGGCTGCCGCCGCCGTTGTTGCCGCCTTCGTCGCTGCTCGCGCTCGCGCGGCCCTGCCACAGCACGTCGCCGGTGCGCAGGTCGACGAGCTTCGCCGATGCCGACACGACCGTCGCGCTCGCGAGAATCCGGTAGACGGTGCCGTACTGCGACACCTTCGAATACAGCGCGGCGTCCGCGCCGAAGATCTCGCGCAGCTTCGCGGGCGGCGTCCCCTGGATCTCGGCCGCATTGGTCAGGCCGTTCTGCTTGAAGGTCTCGTCCATCACGGCGACCGGCACGACGTAATAGCCCGACTCGGCGAGCGGCAGCGTCATCTGCGACAGCAGCCCGTAGGTCGCGCCGACGTCTGAGGTTTCGTTGAGGGGCGGCAGCACGAGGATCGAGCGCGGCTGGCTCTTCTTGAACGCCGCGTAATCGGGCCGTTTCACCGGCTGCGCGCACGCGCTCAGCAACGCGACGAGCGACAGCACGGACAGCAGCTTGAATGAGAGAGTCTTGAACATGGCTGGCGCGTCGCTCACTGTTTGGCGGTGGTCGGATCGGCGTTCTTCTGGCCTGCGACCGTCTGGTCGACGGCCTTCTGGCCTGCCGCCTTCGGGTCAGCCGCCTTCGGCGCGCCGGTTTTCTTTTTCAGCAGGAAATCCATGTAGGTCGCGGACTCCGGAAACAGCTGTTTCTCGGCCTGCAACTCCTGTTCGGCCTGCTGCTCGCTGCCGATGCTCGCGTACAGCATGCCGAGATGCGCATGGAAGCCTGGCGGCGGCGTATGCCCCTTGCCGCGAATGTCCTGCAGGGCCTTTTCGAGCGCGTCGATCTGCTCCTGCGGCGACTTCTGCCCCTTGAAGTATTCATACACCTGCGGCTGGTAGCCCGTCCACTGATAGAGCGGCGGCGTGGAGCTCGCACAGCCGGCGAGCAGCAAGGCGGCGGCCGTCGCCGGCAGCCAGTTACCCCGTTTCATGGTCTTTTCTCTTTTTCGATATCGTGGTGATTCGGTCGAGCGCGGCGCCGGCCCCGGCGCCCGCTGCGGCGTGTCGCGCGACGCTTACTGCGCCACTTTCAATGCACCGGCGTCAACCTGCTCCGCCAGATGGTTCACGGCTTCCTGGATCGCGAGATCCAGCACCTTGCCGTTGAGCGTCGAGTCGTAGCCGGCCGTGCCGCCGAAGCCGATCACCTCGCGGTTCGACAGGCTGAACTCGCCCGCGCCCTGGCTCGATGCGACGACTTCCGACGTGGTCGTGTCGACGATGTTCAGGTTGACCTTCGCGTACGCGACCTGCGTCTTGCCGCGGCCGAGAATGCCGAACAGCTGGTGATCGCCGACGTCCTTGCGACCGAACTCGGTCACGTCGCCCGTCACCACGTAGTTCGCGCCCTTCACGGCCTGCGCTTTCTTCATGAAGCCGGCTTCCTGCTTGATCTCGTCGAGGTTCTCGCGATCGAGCACGTTGAAGCGGCGGCTCTGCTGCAGGCGCGTGACGAGGATCGTCTTCGCCTGTCCGCCGAGGCGGTCGATGCCGTCGGAGAAGATGCCGCGCATGTAGCTCGAGCGGTTGTCGAACTTGCCGACGGCGATCGCGACGGGCTTGCCCGCGTACGGCTTCTGCGCGCTGCTGACGGCCGGCACGTCGAGCGTGCGCGACGATTCGGTCGCGCAGCCGGACAGCGCCGCGACGACCGCTGCCGCCACGAGGACGGTGCGTCGTGTCTGAATGTTCACTGCTGGTCTCCTTGCATGGAAAGAATGCCCCGGACGGGCGCGCCGGCTCGCGAACGATCCGGCGGTCGAAATGGCCGCGGCGCGAACGGGCACGCGCGCATCGGTGCGATGCGCGCGCACGCGTTCATCGCCGGGCCGGCGATAGCGGTATGGGAAAGAGGGATATCCGCAACGGATGGGTTGCGGCACAAAGCGGATGGGCAATGCAATACGCGACAGGCTCGCGTGCGCCGGTTACCCCATCATTCTGATTATTGCGCTGTTGATCGCGCATGATCGGCCCCGTATATGATTTTTCGCGATCATACCAAGTCCGGTTATCGATACGGGATTTCTTGAAAAGAATTGACGAATTTCAGACAGGCATGAGACACGCCGTCGATTCCGGCGTGCCCCGGCATTTCCGCCGCACGCGCATCGGCATCGCTGCAAATGCGCGTGCGATTCGCGCTAGTCGGCCACCTTCTGCCGCATCGTCACGAATTCCTCGGCCGCGGTCGGATGAATGCCGATCGTGTCGTCGAACTGCGCCTTCGTCGCGCCCGCGCGGATCGCGATCGCGATGCCCTGGATGATCTCGCCCGCATCGCGGCCGACCATGTGCGCGCCGACCACGCGCTGACTGTCGCGCGCGACGACGAGCTTCATCAGCGTGCGCTCGTCGCGGCCCGACAGCGTGTGGCGCAGCGCCTTGAACGACGTGCGGTAGACATCGACGTCGCCGTGCGCATGCCGCGCATCGGCCTCGCTCAGGCCGACGGTCGCGACCTCCGGCTGGCTGAACACGGCCGACGGCACGTACGCGTGATCGACCGCGACGCGCGAGCCGCCGAACAGCGTGCGCGCGAGCAGCCCGGCGTCGCGCGTCGCGACCGGTGTGAGCTGCGGCCGCGACGTGACGTCGCCGATCGCATGGATCGACGGCACCGACGTCGCCGAATACGCATCGACGGCGATCGCGCCGCGCGCATCGAGCAGGATGCCCGCCTGCTCGAGCCCGATCCCGTCGACGTTCGGCACGCGGCCCGTCGCATAGAGCACCTGATCGTACGGCCCGTGCCGCACGTCGCCGACGTGCACGAAAAGCGTGCCGTCGCTCGCGCGCTCGATCGATTCGATCACCGCGCGCGCATGAATCGTGACGCCCTGCTTCGTCATCTCGTCGGTCAGGAACCGGCGCACGTCGTCGTCGAAGCCGCGCAGGATTTTTTCGCCGCGGTAGAACACGTCGACGTGGCTGCCGAAGCCGTTGAAGATGCCCGCGAACTCGACCGCGATATAGCCGCCGCCGACCACCGCGATGCGTTTGGGCAGCGTCGCGAGCGACAGCGCCTCGCGCGACGTGATCGCATGCTCGATGCCGGGCCGCGGCGGCAGCGATGGCCGCGAGCCGGTCGCGATCGCGATGTGGCGCGCGCGGATCGTGCGCGCGCCGATCGCGACCGTGTGCGCATCGACGAGCGTCGCGCGGCCGACGTGCATGTCGACGCCCGATTGCAGCAGCAGATTGATGTAGATGTCGCTCAGCCGGTTGATCTCGCGATCCTTCGCGGCGATCAGCGCGGGCCAGTCGAGCGTGCCGGCGCCGAAGGTCCAGCCGAAGCCCTTCGCGTCGTCGACTTCATGGGGGTAGTGCGATGCGTAGACGAGCAGCTTCTTCGGGATGCAGCCTCGCAGCACGCAGGTGCCGCCGATCTGCTCTTCTTCCGCGATGCCGACGTGTGCGCCGTATGACGCGGCCATGCGCGCGAGCCTCACGCCGCCCGAGCCGGCGCCGATGACGAACAGGTCGTAGTCGAAATCCATCGCATCCCCTCATCGCAGTTCGAATGGAGGCACGATAGCAAGATTCGGGAATTCGTGCGGCACATGGCACGTGGCGGCGCATGGCGCGCGCCCAATAAAAAACGGCGAGAGACGAGGCCTCTCGCCGGTCAAACCGGCTGGCGGTTGTGCCATGCGTCACCGATCGACCGCATGCCCGACCTGCCGATTGCGCGGCACCGGTCCGCCCGGGCGCGCGAAAGGCGCGCCCGCGGCCGGACCGGCCGCCATGCTCATGCCTGCGACGTGTCGCCGCCGTCCGTCGCCTGCGTATCGTCCGCCGCCTGTTCGGGCTTCTCTTCCTTCTTCTCGAGCATGCCTTCGATTGCCTCGGCGCCCTTGAAACCGGCGACGGCCGCGGCCGCCTTGGTCAGCAGGCCCGCATCCGGATCCAGCTTTTCCGCGCCTTCGACGGCGGCGACCGCGCCGGCGATTTCACCCACGGTGTTCAGGATACCCATCGTCATCCCCTTTCAAGAAAATCGTGAGCGCATCGTCCCACGAAAGAAACCGGCGGACCGCGTTTGTCATCGCCGGATACACAAGTTACGCACCAGGCCGGCCACGCGCGCCGCGCGCCACCGGAACGACGCACGCGCACGCCTGACGGCATGCAACGCGCGATGCACGCAGCGTAGCGGAAAGCGGGCGCGTGCACTGTAAAAGTATGTTCTGGATTGCCGACGGATCGCTTACGGCGCGGGACTTGCGCAATGGAGCGCCTGCCGAATAGTCGGGCGCGCGTATGAAGGTCGCGTGACGAAAAAAAAGAGGCTCCTTGCGGAGCCTCTTCGATGCGCGCCGGACGAAGCCGGCGCATGCGGTGTCCGACGTTCGTCAGAAGATATTGCGCAGGCCGATCGCGATGCCCGTCTGGTTGCTGCGGCCGGGCAGCTCGACGTTCGCCGCGCCGTTCGTCTTGTTGAAGTCGACCGTGCCGTAGATCTCGGTGCGCTTGCTCAGCGCGTACTCGGCGATGCCGACGATCGCATAGCGGTTGCCGCTCGCGAGCGTGCCGTTCGTGGTCATCGCGTTGCGCATGTGGTCGTAGTAGAACGCGCCCGTCAGCGTCAGCGGCGTGCTGACCTGCCAGCTCACGCCCGCGAACGGACCGTCGTCGATGCGGCCCGTGCCCTTCGCGACCGGAATCGTCTGCTGGGCGAGCAGGCTGTCGACGAAGCCCGTGTCGTCCTTCGAGCGCAGGTAGCCCGCGTAGATCTTCGCCTTGCTGAAGGCGTACACGACGTTCGCGTGGTAGATCGTCTGCTTGCGCGCCGAGTTGTCGCTGTTCTGCTGCGCGCCGGCCGCGATGCTGAGCGGGCCCATCACGTACGACAGCGACACGCCCCAGGCATTGCCCTTGCCGAGCGAGCCCGGAATCTGGCCCGAGAAGCCGCCGGCGCCGGTCGATTCGTAGTTGGTGCCGGTCGAGTACATCGCCTTCGCCGTCAGGCCCTCGAACTTGCCCGTGTACTTGATCTGGTTGTCCGCATACAGGCCGCCGCCGAGTGCGACCGGCAGCCACGCGTTTTCGAGGTAGTTGCCGACGGTGAGCGGATCGTAGGTGTCCGACAGCAGGTCGAACAGCGGCGTCTTCTGGCGGCCGAGGGTCACCGTGCCGTACGGGCTCTGCAGGCCGACGTACGCCGCGCGGTTGAACAGGCGGCCGCTGTCGGCGAACGCGCCGTTCTGCAGGTTCACGCCGCTCTCGAGGTTGAACACGGCCTTCAGGCCGCCGCCGAGGTCTTCCGTGCCGTAGATGCCGAAGCGGCTGTTGGTGATCGCGCCGTTGGTCATCGACAGCAGGCCGTCGTTCTTCGCGTTGGCGTTGGTCAGGTAACGGATGCTGGCGTCGGCGACGCCCCAGAGCGTGACCGAGCTTTGTGCTGCTGCGTACTGGCTGGCGAAGGCCAGCGCCGCGCCCCCTGCGATGACTGCGAGTCGGGTGGTCTGCTTCATGAGCTTTCCTTTATTAGGTGTCTCCATTCATGACCGGCCGCGTGCGCAGCCGGGTGGCGATCGCGGACGTTCATGGCGGGCGCGATATGGGCTGAATCATAAGACGAGTGCGAACGCTGAAAGAAATTGAAATACGCGGCAATCGCGCGATTGTCGTCCGGGAACAACGTTTCCCGCGCCGGGCCTCGCTCGCACGGCGGCGGGACGGTGCGCGAGGGTACCGGCTGGCACGCACGGCGCTGTAAGGTTCGTCGATGGTGCGGCGTGCGCACGCGGATCGTCGCGAAGTGGTCGGTGGGGTCGGTGGGGTCGGTGGGGTCGGTGGGGTCGGTGG
>NZ_CADFDY010000017.1:0-66969 GCF_902833095.1 Burkholderia sp. BCC1208
ACTCTTGATACTTTCGCTTTCTGATCCGAGGATCAGCTCGCTTCCATCAAGCGCCCACACTTATCGGCTGTTAATTTTTAAAGAGCATTTCTGCGAGAAACCTGAGGTTTCCCGGCAGCGCTGCGTTTTCAGCAGCAGAGAAGCGAGATTATGAACCGTGTTTCGCAGCTCGCCAACAACTTTCTGCACTACATCGTTGCGACTGCGGGGCCCCATCTTCCTGCACCGCCAAGGCTCGTTACTACCGAACCTCACCAGCACCGCTTCCCTTCCTCCCGCGCCGCGTTTCCGTTAGCGCGAAAGAGGCGTGATTCTAAGCACCCACCCCCATCCGCGCAAGCCCTTTGTGAAGAAAATTTGAAAAAGCCTCCGTGCGCTGCCGCGCACGGAGGCTTTGGGCGCGACGAACGATGTCGCGCTGTCGACCCGCAGGCCGTCGGCAACCTTTCCCTCTATATATAGAAGCTATATAGAAGCGCGTCACTTGCCGCCCACCGCAGCCTGCAGTTGCTCGACCGGCACCGCGTCGACCATCGCCGCGTAGCCCGCATCGCTCGGATGGATACCGTCGCCGCTATCGTATCGGCGCTGCAGCACGCTTGGGCGCGCTTGATCGCGCAGCACCGCATCGAAATCCACCACGCCGTCGAACCCGCCGCCGCCGCGGATCCACCGGTTCACCTCGAGCCGGATCGCTTCGCGTCCGGCCGGCAACGCCGCCGGCGTGAGCGTCGCGCCGAAGACCTTCACGCCCTGCCGGTGCGCCGCCTCGATCAGCCGGCGATAGCCGTCGATCAACGACGCGGCCGTCACCTGCGTATGCGGGTGATCGCAATCGAGCCCCGTGCGCGGCGGCATCGCCGCGAAGTTGATGTCGTTGATCCCGATCAGCACGATCGCCGCCTTCACGCCCGAGCGCGACAGCGCATCGCGCTCGAACCGCGACGCCAGCGACGTGCCGTAGCATGCGGAATCGCTGAGCAGCCGGTTGCCGCTAATGCCGAGATTCACGACGCCGATCGAATCGGCGCCCGACGCCGCCAGCCGGCGCGCGAGCGCGTCGGGCCAGCGACGGTTCCGGTTCACGCTGGAGCGCAGCCCGTCGGTGATCGAATCGCCGATCGCGGCGACGCTGGCGTGAGCAGAACCCGCCTCGACGGCCAGTTCGGTTACCCACGCATATTGGGTGAAACGGGTGCGGAACGCGGCGGCGCCCGGATCGCTCACGTGCTCGCCTGGTGCGGACACATAGTTGAACTGGTTTGACACGCGATGCCAGACCGTCATCCGCTGGTTCGGCCCCATCTGAAGATTGATCGCATACGGCTGCGCGGCCGTCACGTCGATCGCCACCCGATCGCTTTCGAGCTCCTGGCCCGGCGCAAGCGTCACCGACGCCTTGCCGCCGAACCGGACCGGCACCGCCGCGCCGCCGAGTGCCGCCCCTTCGCCGGCGCGCGCGAGGCTCGCGGCCTCGATGACCAGCGGCGCGCGACCGTATGCGTTGCTCACGCGAATCCGCGCGGCCCGCCCCGACACGGTCGGGTAGACGATCTGGCGCACGGTCCGGCCGGCCACGTCGGGTGCGCGGTAGAGCGGCGGCGGTGCGGCGAGATCGGGAATGGGCTGCAGCGCGGTCGCCCACGCGGCGACCCAACCGCCCTGCGCGGCCGACGCCGCAAGCGGCGACACGAAAACGGCCGCCCCCAGCACTACCGCGGCGAAACTGCTTCGAAATGACATCGGCAAAATCCTCATCGGAAAGCGGGCATTGTGCCGCAGTGCCGTGGCAGGCGCTCGGGGGCGCCGCGGGCGTCGCGGTCGCGGCGACCGGCGTGTCGGTCTGGAACGTCCATCATCGTGTCGCCGAGCAGCGCGAGCGGGACCACGCGCTTGCGCTGGCGCGAAGAAGACGCGAGGCCCCATGCGCGAAGCCGAATTCGCGCCACCTGATCGCGCCCCGACCTCCCCCGTTTACCCGAGTCCCGCTGCAAATCCGCAAGAAATTTATTAACCGACCGGTCGGTTGGTTTATACTTCGCACACATTCAACCGGACGAGAGCCTTCGCCATGTACACGCAATCCCTCGACATCCCCGGCAACGTCGCGCCGCTCGACGCCGCAGCCGAGTCGCCCGAGCAGGCGCGGTTCGATGCAGTGATGGCCGCGGACGGCAAGATCGAACCGCAGGACTGGATGCCCGATGCGTACCGCAAGACGCTGGTACGCCAGATCTCGCAGCACGCGCATTCGGAAGTCGTCGGCATGCTGCCGGAAGGTAACTGGATCTCGCGCGCGCCGAGCCTGAAGCGCAAGGCGATCCTGCTCGCGAAGGTGCAGGACGAAGCCGGCCACGGCCTCTATCTTTACAGCGCGGCCGAAACGCTCGGCGTATCGCGCGATGCGCTGATCGACGCGCTGCACGCCGGCAAGGCGAAATACTCGAGCATCTTCAACTACCCGACGCCGACCTGGGCCGACGTCGGCGTGATCGGTTGGCTCGTCGACGGCGCCGCGATCATGAACCAGATCCCGCTGTGCCGCTGCACGTACGGTCCGTACGCGCGCGCGATGATCCGCGTGTGCAAGGAAGAGTCGTTCCACCAGCGCCAGGGTTTCGACGCGCTGCTGTCGATGATGAAGGGTAGCGACGCACAGCGCGCGATGGTCCAGCAGGCCGTCGACCGCTGGTGGTGGCCGGTGCTGATGATGTTCGGCCCGAGCGACGCCGATTCGGTCCACAGCAGCCAGTCCGCCAAATGGGGCATCAAGCGGATCTCGAACGACGATCTGCGCCAGAAATTCGTCGACGCGACGGTCGACCAGGCGAAGGTGCTCGGCGTGACGCTGCCCGATCCCGACCTGAAATGGAACGAAGCGCGCGGCCATCACGACTACGGCACGATCGACTGGGACGAATTCTGGCGCGTGGTCAACGGCGACGGCCCGTGCAACAAGGAACGCCTCGCGACTCGCGTGAAAGCACACGAGGACGGCGCCTGGGTGCGCGAAGCCGCGCTCGCGCACGAAGCGAAGCGCCGCGCCCACGCCGAACAGCACGCCGCCTGAGCGGCACCCCTCGAATTCAGGAATCAGGAGAAAGCGATGAACAAGGAATGGCCGATCTGGGAAGTGTTCGTGCGCAGCAAGCAGGGCCTCGACCACAAGCATTGCGGCAGCCTGCACGCCGCCGACGCGACGATGGCGCTGCGCATGGCGCGCGACGTCTACACGCGTCGCCAGGAAGGTGTGAGCATCTGGGTGGTGCCGTCGTCGGCGATCACCGCGTCGGATCCGAGCGAAAAGGCCGAACTGTTCGAGCCGGCGGGCGACAAGATCTACCGTCACCCGACGTTCTACACGCTGCCCGACGAAGTCAACCACATGTAACGCCCGCGCCATGACGATCACGCCCGAACACCTCTCCTACGTGCTGCGCCTCGCGGACAACGCGCTGATCCTCGGTCAGCGCAACGCCGAATGGTGCGGCCACGGCCCGATCCTCGAGGAAGACATCGCGCTCACCAACATGAGCCTCGACCTCATCGGCCAGGCGCGCATGCTGTATACACACGCGGCCGAGCTCGAGCGTCAGCTCTCCGGCGCGACGAAGACCGAGGACGACTACGCGTACTTCCGCTCCGAGCGCGAATTCGCGAACTTCACGCTCGCCGAGCTGCCGCATTACGGCCCGTTCTCCGGCACCGCGCACGCCGACAAGGACTATGCGGTGACGATCGTGCGCAACTTCCTGTACGCGGCGCTGATGCTGCACGTGTGGAGCGCGCTGGAAACGTCGACCGACACGCAACTGGCCGCGATCGCCGCGAAATCGGTGAAGGAAACCCGCTATCACGTCCAGCACGCGCGCGAGTGGCTCGTGCGCCTCGGCGACGGCACCGACGAATCGCACCGCCGCGCGCAGGCCGCGCTCGACTACCTGATGCCGTACACGCGCGAATTCTTCGCCGCCGATGCGATCGACGACGCGATCGTCGCACCGGGCATCGGCCCGGCGCCGGCCGCGATCGAGGCCGCGTGGCGCGCGGACGTGGACGACGCGCTCGCCGAGGCCACGCTCACGCAGCCGGCGCCCGTCAAGCATGTGACGACCGGCAAGCAGGGCGAGCACTCGGAACACATGGGCTACCTGCTCGCCGAAATGCAGAGCCTCGCGCGCCAGCATCCCGGCGCGAGCTGGTAACCGGCCCACGCCACGGAGCCCGATGATGTCCGCCCAGACCGCCGCCCCCGCCCCCGCCGCGCACCGCGACGATCCGCTGCTCGCCCGTGCGTGGGACGTGCTGGAAACCGTGCCCGATCCGGAGATCCCGGTCGTGTCGATCCGCGAACTCGGCATCCTGCGCGACGTCCGCCGCGCGGACGACGGCCGGCTCGAAGTCGTGATCACGCCGACCTACTCGGGCTGCCCGGCGATGTCGCAGATCGCCGAGGACATCGCCGCCGCGCTGCAGGCCGCCGATCTGCCGCCGCACCGGATCGAGACGGTGCTCGCTCCCGCGTGGACGACCGACTGGATCACGCAGGAAGCGCGCGAGAAGCTGCGCGCGTACGGCATCGCGCCACCGGTCGGCCAGTGCGGCAGCGCCGCGCCGCGGGAGAACGTCGTGCGCTTCGTGCCGCGGCCGGTCGCCGCGCCCACCTGCCCGCGCTGCGGCTCCACGCGCACCGAACGTCTCGCCCAGTTCGCGTCCACCGCCTGCAAGGCGCTGTATCGCTGCGTCGACTGCCGCGAACCCTTCGACTACTTCAAACCCTACTGAATATGGCGACCCCGCAATTTCATCCGCTGCGTATCCGCGACGTGCGGCCCGAGACCGCCGACGCCGTGACCGTCTCGTTCGACGTGCCGCCCGAGCTGCGCGATGCATACCGCTTCACGCAGGGCCAGTTCGTCACGCTGAAGACCCACATCGACGGCGAGGAGACGCGCCGCTCGTATTCGATCTGCGTCGGCACGACGGACTACGACCGCGACGGCGAACTGCGCATCGGCATCAAGCGCGTGCGCGGCGGCCGCTTCTCGAACTTCGCGTTCGACACGCTGAAGGCCGGCCACACGATCGACGTGATGACGCCGGACGGCCGCTTCTTCACGCACCTGAACGCCGACCACGGCAAGCAGTACGTCGCGTTTTCCGGCGGCTCGGGGATCACGCCGGTGCTCGCGATCGTGAAGACGACGCTCGAACTCGAGCCGCGCAGCACGTTCACGCTGATCTACGGCAACCGCAGCGTCGACGCGATCATGTTCGCGGAGGAGCTGGAGGACCTGAAGAACCGCTACATGAACCGCTTCGTCCTCTATCACGTGCTGTCGGACGACCTGCAGGACGTCGAGCTGTTCAACGGCGTGCTCGACCAGGCGAAATGCGCGGAATTCCTGGGCACGCTGACGCCGGCCGACGCGATCGACGAGGCGTTCATCTGCGGCCCGGCGCCGATGATGGACGCCGCCGAAGCCGCCCTGAAAGCCGCCGGCGTGCCGCAGGCGAAGGTGCACGTCGAGCGCTTCGGCACGCCGCTGCCGCAGGCCGGCGCACCGGTCGTCGAGATCACCGACCAGACGCCGGCCGCCGACCTCGAAATCGTGCTCGACGGCAAGAAGCGCAAGCTGCGTTTGCCGTACGAAGGCGTGAGCCTGCTCGACGTCGGCCTGCGCGCGGGCCTCGCGCTGCCGTACGCGTGCAAGGGCGGCGTCTGCTGCACGTGCCGCGCGAAGGTGGTCGAAGGCGAAGTGCGGATGGAGAAGAACTACACGCTCGAGGAGCACGAGGTGAAGGACGGTTTCGTGCTCACGTGCCAGTGTCACCCGATCAGCGACAAGGTCGTCGTGAGCTTCGACGAACGTTGAGCGGCATCGCGCCGCGGCGCGGTACGGTTTCTCGCCGTCACACATCTCGCTTACACTAGGGGCCGCCGGCCGGCTGGACGTCGCAACGTCCGCCCGCCGGCGGCTTTCTTTTGTTGACGACAGGCCGATGAGTACCATTCATGTGATTCAGGGCGGCACCGCCGCCGCGTCGCTGCGCGAGGGCCTTGCGCAAGCCGGACGCGACGAGCGCGTCGTGGGTTTGCTCGACGATCTCGGCGTCGGGCCGCTGAAGGGCGCCGACGAGACGCCCGACACGCGCGCCGCCTTCTGGCAGCACGTGCTCGGCGACCAGATTCCCGACTGGAACGCGGAAATCGAAGGCGAATTCGCCCGCCTCGACCAACTGGCGACGGAGACCGGCCAGGTCGTCGTGTGGCACGCGCCGAGCGTCGGCGACAAGCTGCTGCTGCGCCGCGTCGCCTATCACCTGCGCAACGTGCCGCAGCGCCTGAACGAGGTGCGGCTGTCGGCCGCCGACCTCGACGCCGCGCAACGCGCCTCGCTGTCGCGCGCCGACCAGGCATGCGCGACCGGGATGTTCTCGCCCGCGGAACTGGCGCGCAAGCGGCCGGCGGCCGCGCCGGTCTCGGTCCTGCGCATCGGCCGCCTCGCGCTCGAATGGCAGGAAGCGAAGCACCTGAACGCCGAACTGCGTTATTGGGTCAGCAACACGATCAAGAGCGGCCACTACGCCGATCTCGACGCGTTGATCGTCGCGCGCGCGCAAACCGACTGGCAGCCCGGGCGGCGCCTCGTCGGCAGCATCATGGCCGCCGCCGACCGCGGCGGACTGTTCGTCAGCGACTCGATCGCGTGGTGGCGCTGCCGCGAACTCGCGGCCGCCGGCCGGCTCGAGCTGCAGGACGACGCGCCGGACGCCCTCTCTTCCACGCAGGTGCGCGCGGCCCGCGCCGCCGAGCAACGCTAATCTTCCGTATTCGACCATGGCCCGAACCCGAGCGCCCGACCACGAATCCCAGCGCGAGCAGATCCTCGACCTGGCCGCCGAGAAATTCGCGCAGACGAGCTACCCGAGCACGTCGATGTCCGATCTCGCGACCGCGAGCGGCACGTCGAAGGCGCGGCTCTATCACTATTACGAGAGCAAGGAAGCGATCCTGTTCGACCTGCTCGACCGCTACACGAAACGGCTGATGCTGATCATCGCCGAGGTGGAGGGCGCGAGCCAGCGGCGCGGCCTCAGCGAGCGCGACGCGTTCGCGGAGCTCGTGCGCGCGTTCCTCTCCGAATACGAGACGTCGCACAGCCGCCACGTCGCGCTGCTCAACGACGTGAAGTATCTCGAGGACGCGCAGCGCGAAATCGTGCTCGACCGCCAGCGCGATATCGTCGCGGCGTTCACGCGGCAGCTCGCGCGCGCGTACCCGGACCGCATCTCGAAGGAAAACCAGACCTCGGTAACGATGATGGTGTTCGGGATGATCAACTGGACCTTCACGTGGCTGAAGCCGGGCGGGCGCCTCGGCTACCGCGACTTCGCCGAACAGGTGATCGACCTGATCGAGCGCGGGCTGTCGACGGCCGCCTGATTGCCGCGCAGCAGCATGCGTTGCGCGGCGGGCACAGTGCGACCGCCGTCGCGCATTTCATATGATGAATTTTATATCCGTTTAAAATCAAATAGATAGAGAATGTACTAAGCGGATTTAGAATTCCCCCTCAGCACAAATAACGTCAAATACGGGTTTTCCCCAACCTCGGTCGGCTAAAATGCTGTTGCATTGCACAACCCGCTTGTGCTCCCACACTGAGGAACCCACGATGAACACGCAATTCAACGGCCGTGCCGATGCTGTCGGCAAGGTCGGTACTGCGCCGGTTCTCGTCAGGGAACTGGCTTCCAAAGACCGTGAGCAGATGCTCACCCACTTTCTCTCGCTCGACGAAGAGGACCGCCTGCTGCGCTTCGGCCAGATGGTGCCCGACCACGTGATCGAGAACTATGTCCGCACGATCGATTTCGGTCGCGATACCGTGTTCGGCGTGTTCGACCACGACCTCGAACTGATCGGCGTCGGCCATCTGGCCTATCTGCCGGCCGAGGGCGACGCGCGTACGGCGGAATTCGGCGTGTCGGTGCTCGAAAGCGCGCGCGGCCGCGGCGTCGGCTCGAAGCTGTTCGAGCGCGCGGCGATCCGCAGCCGCAACACGCACGTGACGATGCTGTACATGCACTGCCTGTCGCGTAACGCGACGATGATGCACATCGCGAAGAAGTCCGGGATGCGGATCGAGTACGCGTACGGCGAAGCCGATGCGTACCTGTCGCTGCCGCCGGCCGACCACTCGACGATCATCGCCGAGATGATGCAGGAACAGGCCGCGGTGTTCGACTACGCGATGAAGCGCCAGGCGCGCCGCACGACGAAGTTCATCGAATCGCTGATGCCCGCCGCGCTGACGGCCTGACGTCGGCCAGCCGGGCCGTGCCCGCGGCACGCCCGGCGCCCTCCCTTCCCCTGCCGCGGCGCTAGCGCGCCGAACGAATCGGCAACGCCGTCGTTTCCTTGAAGCAGTCGAGCGAGAAGCTCGTTTTCACGTCGATCACCGACGGGTGATGCAGCAGATGCTCCTGCACGAAGCGGGAGAAATGCGCCATGTCCTCGACCTGCACGCGCAGCAGGTAATCCATGTCCCCCGTCATCGCATGGCACGCGACCACTTCCGGCCAGGTCTGCACGGCCGCGCGAAACAGCTCCGCGTGGGTCGCGCCCGCGCGCGCCGACGTCTCGTCGGCCCGGACCGGCGCGAGGCCGCCGCGCTTTTCGAGCCGCACGCTCACGTAGGCAAGCAGGTCGAGGCCGAGCTTCTGCGGATTCAGCAGCGCGACGTAGCCCGTGATCACGCCGATTTCCTCGAGCCGCCGGATCCGCCGCAGGCACGGGCTCGGCGACAGGTTCACGCGTTCGGCGATCTCCTGGTTCGACAGGCGACCGTTCTCCTGAAGAATCGCGAGAATTCGCCGATCGATGGCGTCCAATTCGGCTTGCGCCATCTTCTGCCCTCCATTGATTATTCTAAGACTGGAAATTGCGCCATCGTAGGCGCCGGCGATTAAGTTCGCAAGTTTCCGCTCGCGGCTGCCCGCTACACTCTGTCGCATGTCCCGACTCGCCGCGCACGCGCGTTGCTGGCGCGGCCGTCGACATCGAACCACGCCGGGCACGCGCACGCCGCCCTGGCCGATCGCCCCGCACAGGAGACACGACATGCAGATCCCCAACTGGGACAACCCCGTCGGCACCGACGGCTTCGAATTCATCGAATACACGGCACCGGACCCGAAAGCACTGGGACAACTGTTCGAACGGATGGGTTTCACCGCGATCGCGCGCCACCGCCACAAGGACGTGACGGTGTACCGCCAGGGCGACATCAACTTCATCATCAACGCCGAACCCGATTCGTTCGCGCAACGCTTCGCGCGGCTGCACGGCCCGTCGATCTGCGCGATCGCGTTCCGCGTGCAGGACGCCGCCAAGGCGTACCAGCACGCGCTGGAACTCGGCGCATGGGGCTTCGACAACAAGACGGGCCCGATGGAGCTGAACATCCCGGCGATCAAGGGCATCGGCGATTCGCTGATCTACTTCGTCGACCGCTGGCGCGGCAAGAATGGTGCGCAACCGGGCGCGATCGGCGACATCAGCATCTACGACGTCGACTTCGAGCCGATTCCCGGCGCGAACCCGAACCCGGTCGGCCACGGCCTCACCTACATCGACCACCTGACGCACAACGTGCATCGCGGCCGCATGCAGGAATGGGCCGAGTTCTACGAACGCCTGTTCAACTTCCGCGAAGTGCGCTATTTCGACATCGAAGGCAAGGTGACGGGCGTGAAGTCGAAGGCGATGACGTCGCCGTGCGGCAAGATCCGCATCCCGATCAACGAGGAAGGCTCGGACACGGCCGGCCAGATCCAGGAATACCTCGACGCGTATCACGGCGAAGGCATCCAGCACATCGCGCTCGGCGCGAGCGACATCTACCAGGCGGTCGACGGGCTGCGCAGCAAGGAAGTGAAGCTGCTCGACACGATCGACACGTATTACGAGCTGGTCGATCGCCGCGTGCCGAACCACGGTGAATCGCTGGACGAGCTGAAGAAGCGCAAGATCCTGATCGACGGCGCGCGCGACGACCTGCTGCTGCAGATCTTCACCGAAAACCAGATCGGGCCGATCTTCTTCGAAATCATCCAGCGCAAGGGCAACCAGGGCTTCGGCGAAGGCAACTTCAAGGCGCTGTTCGAATCGATCGAGCTCGACCAGATTCGCCGCGGTGTCGTGCAGGACAAGGCCTGACGCTTGCGCCGCGCGGCGGCAGCCCCGGGCAGTCGGGGCGGCCGCGCGACCCGGCGGCACAAAAAAAGGGCGGGAATCCTCTGATTCCCGCCCTTTTTGTATTCCGGCGCAGCCTGCGAGGCCGCGCGATCGCGTCAACGCACGTTCGCCTTCGATACGGCGGCGCGCTCGGCCGACGGCTGTGCCGCGGCGTCCGGGGCCGGCACGATCTGACGCATCTGCGCGCCGGCTGCCGCCAGTGCGCTCGCGCCTTGCGCGCGCACCGGGCCGGTCATCGCGAAAAACGCGGCGGACACGATCAGGAAACTCTGGATATGACGTGTGTTCATTGCACCTCCTGTAAAACTGCCGGCGCCTCCCCGACTGCGTCGGAACGAACCCACGCGGCCAGGCACCTCCGGCAGGCCGACAAGATTAACGGCATTTGCCCGCAGATCAACGCGGCTTTACATGCTTTTACATGATGTAACGCATGGTCTCGCCCTGTTTCGTGGCGCGCCGCCGGCCATTCCCCCGCGTTGCGGCCGATGGGCGGCGGGTTTGCCCCAGTGCTACCATCCCTTAAAACCGGCGAACATGCCGGCCACTGCAGATGCATCCAAAAGATGCCGACGCAACCGAAGTTTTGGTGATCCCAGACCGGGTGGAGGAGACAGTTAATGAATGCCCCGCTAGACGCAGGCCAACGCGCGTCGCTAGAAGCCGCGCTGAAGTCCGTCACGCTTGACGACAAATACACGCTGGAACGCGGCCGCGCGTACATGAGCGGCATCCAGGCCCTCGTGCGCCTGCCGATGCTCCAGCAGGAACGCGACCGCGCCGCCGGTCTCAATACGGCCGGCTTCATTTCCGGCTACCGCGGCTCGCCGCTCGGCGGCCTCGATCTGTCGCTCTGGAAAGCCAAGCAGCACCTGGCCGCCCACCAGATCGTCTTCCAGCCCGGCCTCAACGAAGATCTCGCCGCCACCGCCGTGTGGGGCTCCCAGCAGGTGAACCTGTACCCCGGCGCGAAGCACGACGGCGTGTTCGGCATGTGGTACGGCAAGGGCCCGGGCGTCGATCGCACCGGCGACGTCTTCAAGCACGCGAATTCGGCCGGCTCGTCGCGGCACGGCGGCGTGCTGGTGCTGGCCGGCGACGACCACGCGGCGAAATCGTCGACGCTCGCGCATCAGTCCGAGCACATCTTCAAGGCCTGCGGGCTGCCGGTGCTGTTCCCGTCCAACGTGCAGGAATATCTCGATTTCGGCCTGCACGGCTGGGCGATGAGCCGTTACTCGGGCCTGTGGGTCGCGCTCAAGTGCGTGACGGACGTGGTCGAATCGTCGGCATCGGTCGACATCGATCCGCATCGCACCGAGATCGTGCTGCCGACCGATTTCATCCTGCCGGAAGGCGGGCTGAACATCCGCTGGCCCGATCCGCCGCTCGTGCAGGAAGCGCGGCTGCTCGACTACAAGTGGTACGCGGCGCTCGCCTACGTCCGTGCGAACAAGCTCGACCGGATCGAGATCGATTCGCCGCATGCGCGCTTCGGGATCATGACCGGCGGCAAGGCGTACCTCGACGTGCGCCAGGCGCTGGTCGACCTCGGTCTCGACGACGAAACCTGCGCGCGGATCGGCATCCGGCTCTACAAGGTCGGCTGCGTGTGGCCGCTCGAAGCGCAGGGCGCGCAGGCGTTCGCGCGCGGCCTCGACGAAATCCTGGTCGTCGAGGAAAAGCGCCAGATCCTCGAATACGCGATCAAGGAAGAGCTATACAACTGGCCCGATGCGCAGCGCCCGCGCGTATTCGGCAAGTTCGACGAGAAGGACGGCGCCGGCGGCGAATGGTCGGTGCCGATGGGCAACTGGCTGCTGCCCGCGCACTACGAGCTGTCGCCGGCGATCATCGCGAAGGCGATCGCGACGCGGCTCGAGAAGTTCGAATTGCCGTCCGACGTGCGCGCGCGCATCGCCGCGCGGCTCGCGGTAATCAACGCGAAGGAAATGGCGCTCGCGAAGCCGCACGTGCAGACCGAGCGCAAGCCGTGGTTCTGCTCGGGCTGCCCGCACAACACGTCGACCACCGTGCCGGAAGGCTCGCGCGCGATCGCCGGGATCGGCTGCCACTACATGACCGTGTGGATGGACCGCAGCACGAGCACCTTCAGCCAGATGGGCGGGGAAGGCGTGCCGTGGATCGGCCAGGCGCCGTTCACCGACGAAAAGCACGTATTCGCGAACCTCGGCGACGGCACGTATTTCCATTCGGGCCTGCTCGCGGTGCGCGCGGCGATCTCGTCGAAGGCGAACATCACCTACAAGATCCTCTACAACGACGCGGTGGCGATGACGGGCGGCCAGCCGGTCGACGGCGTGCTGACGGTGCCGCAGATCACGCACCAGCTCGCGTCCGAAGGCGCGAAGAAGATCGTGATCGTCACCGACGAACCGGAGAAGTACGACAGCCAGAAGGCGCTGCTCGCACCGGGCGTGACGATCCATCACCGCGACCAGCTCGACGACGTGCAGCGCGAGCTGCGCGAGATCGAAGGCACGACGATCCTGATCTACGACCAGACCTGCGCGACCGAGAAGCGTCGCCGTCGCAAACGCGGCACGTATCCGGACCCGGCCAAGCGCGTCGTGATCAACGAAGCGGTGTGCGAAGGCTGCGGCGACTGCTCGGTGCAGTCGAACTGCCTGTCGGTCGAGCCGCTGGAAACCGAATTCGGTACGAAGCGCCAGATCAACCAGTCGAGCTGCAACAAGGACTTTTCGTGCGTGAAGGGCTTCTGCCCGAGCTTCGTCACGGTCGAGGGCGGCCAGTTGAAGAAGCCGAAGGCCGTGTCGGTCGACGGCAGCGCATTGCCGCCGATCCCCGAGCCGACGCTGCCCGACATCGACCGCGCGTACGGCGTGCTCGTCACCGGCGTCGGCGGCACGGGCGTCGTCACGATCGGCGCGCTGCTCGGGATGGCCGCGCACCTGGAAAACAAGGGGGTGACCGTGCTCGACGTCACCGGCCTCGCGCAGAAAGGCGGCGCCGTGATGAGCCACGTGCAGATCTCGCACGCGCCGACCGACATCCACGCCACGCGGATCGCGATGGGCGAAGCCGATCTCGTGATCGGCTGCGATGCGATCGTCACGGCCGGCGACGAATGCACGTCGCGGATGCGGCACGACACGACGCGGGTCGTCGTCAACAGTGCGCAGACGCCGACCGCCGAGTTCATCAAGAACCCGAACTGGGCGTTCCCCGGCGTGTCGGCCGAGAACGACATCCGCGCGGCGGCCGGGGAAGCGGTCGACTTCATCGACGCGAACCGCTTCGCGGTCGCGCTGCTCGGCGACGCGATCTACACGAACCCGTTCGTGCTCGGCTACGCATGGCAGAAAGGCTGGCTGCCGCTGACGCTCGCGTCGCTCGAACGCGCGATCGAGCTGAACGCGGTGTCGGTCGAGAAGAACCGCGCGGCGTTCGACTGGGGTCGCCGCGCCGCGTACGACCTGGCGAGCGTGAAGCAGGCCGCGGCCGGCGACGCCCGCCCCGCGCAAGGCGCCACGGTGATCTCGCTGCATACGAAGAAGGCGGTCGACGCGCTGATCGCGAAGCGCGTGGAATTCCTCACCGCGTACCAGAACGCCGCGTACGCGTCGCGTTATGCGGCCTTCGTCGACAAGGTGCGTGCCAGCGAGCGTGCGCTGGCGGACGGCGACACCGTGCAGGAGCCGCTGACCGAAGCGGTCGCGCGCAACCTGTTCAAGCTGATGGCGTACAAGGACGAATACGAGGTCGCGCGGCTGCAGTCCGATCCCGCGTTCCTCGCGCGCCTGACCGCGCAGTTCGAAGGCGACTGGAAGCTGAAATTCCACCTCGCGCCGCCGCTGTTCGCGAAGACGGATGCGCACGGCCATCTCGTGAAGAAGGCGTACGGCCCGTGGATGATGTCGGCGTTCCGGCTGCTCGCGAAGGCGAAGTTCCTGCGCGGCACGGGGCTCGATCCGTTCGGCCGCACCGCGGAGCGCCGCACCGAGCGCGCGCTGATCGGCGAGTACGAAGCGCTGATCGACGAGGTGCTGGCCAAGCTGAACGCGGCCAACCGCCCGCTCGCGCTCGAACTCGCGGCGCTGCCGGATGGCATTCGCGGCTACGGTCACGTGAAGGAGAACAACCTGCGCGCGGTGCGCCAGAAGTGGCAAACGCTGCTGGCGACGTGGCGTTCGCCGGCCGGCGGCCAGTCGCACCAGCAGGTCGCGTAACGGTACGCGGCGGGCGAGGCGTTCGCGTTCGGAGCGCCCCGCCCGCGCCGCTGTCTTCATTTACGGTTCACGCAAAAAAAAAACGCCACGGAACGCAGGTTCCGTGGCGTTTTTCATTGCGCCGCGCGTGACGCGCGGCACACGCGGGCGTGGCCTTACTTCGTGTTCACGTTCGCGGCGGCAACGGCCGTCATGTTGATGATCCGGCGCACGGTCGCGGCCGGCGTCAGGATGTGGACCGGCTTTGCCGCGCCGAGCAGGAACGGGCCGACCGTCACGCCTTCGCCGCCGACCATCTTCAGCAGGTTGTACGCGATGTTCGCGGCTTCGACGTTCGGCATGATCAGCAGGTTCGCTTCGCCCGACAGCGTCGTGCCCGGGAACGCCTGCTTGCGGATCAGTTCCGACAGCGCCGCGTCGCCGTGCATTTCGCCGTCGACTTCGAGGTTCGGCGCGCGTTCGACAATCAGCTTGCGAGCCTCGGCCATCCGGCGCGACGACGCCGACGGCGCGCTGCCGAAGTTCGAGTTCGACAGCAGCGCGGCCTTCGGCGCGATGCCGAAGCGCTCGATCTCGGCCGCGGCCTGGATCGTCATGTCGGCGAGCTGGTCGGCGCTCGGCAGTTCGTTCACGTACGTGTCGCACACGAACAGGTTGCGGCCCGGCAGCATCAGCAGGTTCATCGCGGCGAAGTGCTCGGCGCCCTTCGCACGGCCCAGCACCTGCTCGATGAACTTCAGGTGGCTGTGGAACGTGTCGATCATCCCGCAGATCATCCCGTCCGCATCGCCCAGGTGCACGAGCATCGCGCCGATCAGCGTGTTGAACTTGCGCATCGCGGCCTTCGCGACTTCCGGCGTCACGCCGTCGCGCGCGCCGATCTCCTGATACGCCTGCCAGTAGCGGTGGTAGCGCGCATCGTCTTCCGGATCGACGATTTCGAAATCGGTGCCTGCCTTCAGCTTCGAACCGATCTTCGCGAGACGCATGTCGACGACCGACGGACGGCCGATGATGATCGGCTTCGCGATCTTTTCCAGCAGCACGAACTGCGCGGCACGCAGCACGCGCTCGTCTTCACCTTCGGCGAACACGATGCGGGCCTGCTTCTGCTTCGCGGTCGCGAACACCGGGCGCATCACCATGCCGGTGCGGTAGACGGTCGCGCCGAGCTGCTCGCGGTAGGCGTCCATGTCCTGGATCGGGCGCGTGGCGACGCCCGAATCCATCGCGGCCTGTGCGACGGCCGGCGCGATCTTGATGATCAGGCGCGGGTCGAACGGCTTCGGAATCAGGTAGTCCGGCCCGAATTCGAGCGAATGGCCTTCATACGCCTTCGCGACTTCCTCGCTCTGGTCGGTTTCCTCGGCCAGCTCGGCGATCGCGCGCACGCACGCGAGCTTCATTTCTTCGGTGATCGTCGTCGCGCCGACGTCGAGCGCGCCGCGGAAGATGAACGGGAAGCACAGGACGTTGTTGACCTGGTTCGGATAGTCCGAACGGCCGGTCGCGACGATCGCGTCCGGGCGCACGGCCTTCGCGTCTTCCGGGCGGATTTCCGGTTCCGGATTCGCGAGCGCCAGGATCAGCGGGCGGTCGCCCATCGTCTTGACCATGTCCTGCTTCAGCACGCCCGCGCTCGAGCAGCCGAGGAACACGTCCGCGCCGACGATCGCGTCGGCGAGCGTGCGCGCGTCGGTGTTCGCCGCATAGCGCTGCTTCGACGGATCGAGGTTGCCGCGCCCTTCGTAGATCACGCCCTTCGAATCGGCGACGAGGATGTTCGACTTCGTGAGGCCGAGGTTCACCAGCAGATCCAGACACGCGATTGCTGCCGCGCCCGCGCCCGAGCATACGAGCTTCACTTCGGCGAGCTTCTTGCCGACGACCTTCAGGCCGTTCAGGATCGCGGCCGACGCGATGATCGCGGTGCCGTGCTGGTCGTCGTGGAAGACGGGGATCTTCATGCGCTCGCGCAGCTTCTGCTCGATGTAGAAGCATTCCGGCGCCTTGATGTCCTCGAGGTTGATGCCGCCGAGCGTCGGCTCGAGCATCGCGATCGCCTCGACGAGCTTGTCGGGGTCGGACTCCGACAATTCGATGTCGAACACGTCGATGCCCGCGAATTTCTTGAAGAGGCAGCCCTTGCCTTCCATCACCGGCTTCGCGGCGAGCGGGCCGATGTTGCCCAGACCGAGCACGGCCGTGCCGTTCGTGATGACGCCGACGAGGTTGCCGCGCGACGTGTACTTCTGCGCGTCGAGCGGATCGGCGTGGATCGCCTCGCACGCGGCGGCGACGCCGGGCGAATACGCGAGCGACAGATCGAGCTGGTTCGACAGCGGCTTGGTCGGGGTGACCGAAATCTTGCCGGGTTTCGGATTCAGGTGATAAGCGAGAGCGGCCTGCTTCAGTTGTTCGTCCATGATTGACCTGCGAGAGACATGCGAAATATTGACGACTCAGTACACAGCACCTTCGGCCGCGTCTGCTTGAATCGAGGGGATGGTCGACTGCGAGACGGCCCGCGACGCGCCGGATCGGCACGCCAACGAACCTTGGCGGATGGCAAGAAGAAAGTACAAAGTACTGAACGATTTCCAAGGGTCGCCTAGTGTACACCCCCTAAATGACCTCTGTTGGTGCAGCGCCGCATCCTCGGCATCAGCATCGAACTGATCGCGCCCCGTTTGTTTCGCGGGTGGTGAGCGGCATCGTGAACCCGCGCGAATTCCGCCGAAAACCGGCCTGAATCGGGTAAAATAGCCGGCTACGCGCGCAGCGATGCGATTGGTTCGCCGATCGCGCCCCGGCCCCCCGGGCGGGTTCCCTTGCTGCGCCACCGGGCCCGCGCCCGATCCTCGCTCATCACCCAAGGAATGCCCATGACAGGCTATGATCGTCAGTCGATCTCGGATACGACCGCCAAAATCCTGCTCGAAGTGCAGGCGGTGCACTTCAATGCCGAAAAACCGTTCATCTTCACGTCCGGCTGGGCAAGCCCCGTCTATATCGACTGCCGCAAGCTGATCTCGTATCCGCGCGTGCGCCGTGCGCTGATGGAAATGGCTGAAACGACGATCACGCGCGACATCGGCTTCGAGCAGATCGACGCGGTGGCGGGCGGCGAGACGGCCGGCATTCCGTTCGCGGCCTGGATCGCGGACCGGATGATGGTGCCGATGCAGTACGTGCGCAAAAAGCCGAAGGGTTTCGGCCGCAACGCGCAGATCGAAGGCCATCTCGAGGAAGGCTCGCGCGTGCTGCTGGTGGAAGACCTGACGACCGACAGCCGCAGCAAGATCAACTTCGTCAACGCGCTGCGCACCGCGGGCGCGACGGTGAACCACTGCTTCGTGCTGTTCCACTACGACATCTTCAAGGAAAGCGTGTCGGTCCTGAAGGACATCGACGTCGACCTGCACGCGCTCGCCACGTGGTGGGACGTGCTGCGCGTCGCGAAGGCCTCGGGCTACTTCGAGACGAAGACGCTCGACGAAGTCGAGAAATTCCTGCACGCACCGGCCGAGTGGTCGGCCGCGCACGGCGGCGCGACGGCCCCGAAGGAATGACGCCACGCCGGCACGCATGCCGGCGCGCTGGCCGAGAAAGCCGCCTGCTTCATCGCAGGCGGTTTTTTTTCGTCCGTCGACCGGCGCCCTGACCGATCGCAATCGCGCTCGCCGATGTGCGTCGCTCATCGAACCCTAATGCTAGACTTGATCCATCGCCGCCATCGGCGGCGCGGGCAACGCACAACGCCAACAATGCCGGGAGCCTCCACCGGCCCACGTGACGGGAGAAGCGCCATATGCGTGTGGATCGCCGGATCACTCCGCCTGCGCCATCGGGTCGCCCGTCTCCGTTCCTCCTCCCCGTTCTCCTGTGCGCCGCCGTTTTCGCGGCGCTGCCCGCGCATGCGGAAGGCCCGTTCACCGTGACGAGCGACGACCTGACGCCCGGCGCCCGCGTGCGGGCCGCGAACGTGTTCGACCGCGGCGACTGCAAGGGCGCGAACCGCTCGCCGCAACTCGCGTGGCACAACCCGCCGCCCGGCACGCGCGGCTACGCGGTCACGATCTTCGATCTCGACGCGCCCGGGCACGGCTGGTGGCACTGGGCCGTCGCGGGCATCCCGGCAACCGTCACGAGCCTGCCGGCCGACGCGAGCGCATCCGGCTTCCTGCGCCGCATCGGCGCGAGCGAGGCGCGCAACGATTTCGGGATCGACGGCTACGGCGGCCCGTGCCCGCCGCCCGGCAAGCCGCATCGCTACGTGATCACCGTCTATGCGCTGAAGGGCACCGACCTGCGCATCTCGCAGGGCCGCCCGGCGCCGATGTTCGAGCATGAGATCGGCACGCTCGCGATCGGCACCGCGCAACTCACGGTCACTTACGGGCAGTAAGCGCTCGCGCGCCGCCGCCCGTTGCAGCTCGCGATTGCCTGCCCGCGCCCGCGAATTTCCGAGCGCGGCCCGCGTGCTTTTTCCCGTCATTTCGGCTTGCTAGACTCGACTGCACCGGTCGCGGCACCCGCCGCCCATCCGTCGCGCCGCCCGAGTGCGGCGCGTGACGCGGCGAGCCTGCGGTCCGCCGCTCCCATTCCTTTCCGGAGAACGCTTCATGTCGAACATCGTCATCGTCTATCACAGCGGCTACGGTCACACGCAGAAGCTGGCCGAGGCCGTGCACGCGGGCGCGCAGGATGCCGGCGCCACCGCACGCCTCATCGCCGTCGGCGAGCTCGACGACGCGGGCTGGGCCGCGCTCGACGCGGCGGACGCGATCGTGTTCGGCGCGCCGACCTACATGGGCGGACCGTCCGCGCAGTTCAAGCAGTTCGCCGACGCCACGTCGAAACCGTGGTTTACGCAGAAATGGAAGGACAAGATCGCCGCGGGCTTCACGAACTCGGCGACGATGAACGGCGACAAGTTCTCGACGATTCAGTATTTCGTCACGCTGGCGATGCAACATGGGATGGTGTGGGTCGGCACGGGCATGATGCCGGCCAACTCGAAGGCGGCCACGCGCAACGACATCAACTACGTCGGCGGCTTCACGGGCCTGCTCGCGCAGTCGCCGGCGGACGCGACGCCCGACGAGGGCCCGCTGCCCGGCGACCTCGACACCGCGAAAGCGTTCGGCCGGCGCGTTGCCGACGCGACGGCGCGCTGGGTGGCCGGCGGTCGCTGAGCACACCCGGGCGCCCGACCTCGCGTGCAGCCGTTCGCGGCCACGCGGCGCCGGGCGCGTCAAAGGGACACAAGACGGCCCGCCGGCCGTCTTTTTTCGCCCCGCGCGGTGCAGTGCCGCCGGATGACGTCTTAAAATGGCGGTTTCAGGGCGCCGCGGCTCCCGTTTCATTCAGTGAGAGCGAAATGAGCACCAAAGTTTTTGTCGACGGCCAGGAAGGCACGACCGGCCTCAAGATCTTCGAATACCTGTCGGCACGCAGCGACATCGAGATCCTGCGCATCGATGAAGCGAAGCGCAAGGACGTCGACGAGCGCCGCCGCCTGATCAACGCGTCGGACGTCACGTTCCTGTGCCTGCCGGATGTCGCATCGCGCGAATCCGCATCGCTCGTCGAGAACCCGAACACCACGCTGATCGACGCGAGCACCGCGTTCCGCACCAGCGCCGACTGGGCCTACGGCCTGCCCGAGCTGACTCGCGCGCAGCGCGAGAAGATTCGTACCTCGAAGCGCATCGCGGTGCCGGGTTGCCACGCATCGGCATTCGTGCTCGCGATGCGTCCGCTCGTCGATGCGGGCATCGTCGCGCCGACGTTCGCCGCGCACAGCTACTCGATCACCGGCTACAGCGGCGGCGGCAAGTCGATGATCGCCGAGTACGAAAGCGCCGCGCCGGGCGGCAAGCTCGCGAGCCCGCGCCCGTACGCACTGGGCCTTGCTCACAAGCACCTGCCGGAAATGGCCGCGCATACCGGCCTCGCGAACGCGCCGATCTTCACGCCGATCGTCGGCCCGTTCCTGAAGGGCCTCGCGGTGACGACCTACTTCACGCCCGAGCAGCTCGCGAAACGCGCGACGCCGCAGGACGTGCAGCGCGTGTTCGCCGAGTACTACGCGGACGAAGCGTTCGTGCGCGTCGCACCGTTCGACGCGGATGCGAACCTCGACAGCGGCTTCTTCGACGTGCAGGCGAACAACGACACGAACCGTGTCGACCTGTTCGTGTTCGGCAACGCTGAGCGCTTCGTCACGGTCGCGCGCCTCGACAACCTCGGCAAGGGCGCGTCGGGCGCCGCGATCCAGTGCATGAACCTCAGCATCGGCGCGGCCGAGGACGCGGGCCTCAAACGCTGATTCAGCATCGCACGCCATGCAAAGCCGGCCACTGGCCGGCTTTTTATTTACCCGTATCAGGCAATATACAAAAACACCGGATCGCGCATTTACAAATATTTACAAGCTTTCCATTGCGCGATTACCAGTGAATTAATCCCGCCCCTCCCTTATCCAGTCAATCCCGAATAGGGATAAACCGGATACCGTCGATTTAAACGCTGCCGTTATACGCGAGAAGGCGCTGCGAGAACGCGCCGGGCGTCGCGGATCCCCCACTGCGGCAGCTTTCGACAGCCCGTCTCGCGTTTAAATTCTTACCAATTGCCTTATCGGGCAAGGATTCAAATCGCCGATCCCGTTTCAATCGCCTTTTTTAGACGGGTTCATCAATTGACAGCAAAAATCCAGGCAGCGACATTAGCTCGCACAATTAAACGATTGGAGACAGCGGCATGTCGCACGCCTTATCGAAGGGGGTGGCAACGGCCTTTGCCATTGCCCCTTTCCTGGTTGCATGTGGTGGGGGGGACTCCGGCGGCGCGCCCGCGCCGATCAATGCGCCCCAATGTTCCGGCTCGAGCTGCGGCACGCAAGGGCCGCCGCCTTCGCAGCCCATCAACGGCGCACTCTGCCCGGCCGACGCGGATATCGTGAAGAGCACGTATCTCGGTGGCGCAGGTAGCGGCGAGATCGTCAGCGTCAACATCGACGCGGTCGCGATGACGTACACGCTCAAGTGGCTCGAATCGCCGATTCCGCTGAAGACGGGCACCGTCACGCCGAGCCGCGTCGGCACGACCATCACCGGCAAGGTCATCCACCCGCCGACCGGCACGCTGCCGACCGCCGAGCAGACGCGCTGCGCGTTCGTCCTCACGCCGGGTACCGGCCCCGCGCCGGACGGCTCGACCTATTCGACGGCCGCCGACTTCAACCAGGCGAACCCGCCGATGCTGCTGGTCGGCATGGGCGTGGCGGGCGGCGGCATTCCCGGCGCGACGATCCAGTACGACGGGCTGACGATCATCCCGGGCATCGTGCAGAACGTCGGCCAGGTGCCGAACCGTCACTTCGACTTCTATCCGTTCCTCGGCTTCGCGAACACGACGACCGACATCTCGAAACTGCCGGGCACGTACAACGCGCTGCTCTATCACCTCGTGCCGTCGGGCAACTACGCGACGAAGGGCTCGAATTCGAGCGAGACGTTCGACGCGAACGGCGCGTGCACGTCGAGCGGTTCGGGCGGCTGCCAGACGACCGGCGATCCGTGGAAGACGAGCGCGAAGGGCGGCTACTTCGACAGCGCCAAGGCACCGCAGACGCTGCCGCAGACGCAACTGCCGATCGTCGGCGCGACCGGCAAGTCGGCGACCGCGCACATGGTGATCGGCCAGCTCAACGGCGCGACGGTGCCGGTGATCGTGCGCACGGGCAACGTGAACCTCGGCACGCCACCGCTGCACACCGACGCGCAGGTCGACGACGAGTCGGGCATCGCGGTGCTCGGCGCGGCGACGGCGATCACGTCGGGCGCGATCGACGGCGGCTATGCGGGCGCGGACTCGAACTTCAAGTACACGGCCGCGCTGATCCGCGGTAGCAACGCGTCGTTCATCAACCCGTCCACGCAGGCCGAGGAAGACGGCTTCACGCTCGACTACGGCCAGACGACGCCGGGCCTGCTGAACGCGAAGACCGCCCCGCCGAGCGGCGCGAGCTACCCGTCCGCGTCGGGCGTGGTGATCGCGACGGGCGGGCTGTATGCGGCGCTCGTGCAGGGCACGGTGAACGGCGGCGTCACGTCGACGTCGGCGATCGACGGCACGTCGTCGACCCCGTACTTCGGCGTGGGCGCGCAGATCAGCAAGTAGCGATCGAGGACGCGGCGGCCGGCCCGCCGCCGCGTGACGCAGGGAAGGCACGAAGGCGCTCGGCTCGGCGCAAGCAGGACGAGCACACAACAGAAGCGGCCGACAGGGAGCTGGCCGCCGCACAAGACAAATCTGGAGGAGCAACATGAAGCGCAACCTCATTCTGGCGGCGGCCCTTGCCGCCCCCCTTCTTTCCGCATGCGGCGGCGGCAGCGACAATCCGCCCCCGCTCGTCGAGGACCGGCTCTGCCCTGCGTCGCTCGACTACAACACCGTGTTCACGGGCGGCGCGGGCAGCGGCGAACTCGCGAAGGTCCAGCTCGATACGACCAAGATGACCTGGCAGGTCACCTATGTCGAATCGGCGGTGCCGCAAAAGACCGGCACGGTCACGCCGACCCGTGCGGGCACCGTCGACAGCGGCACGCTCACGCAGGAAACGCTGCTGCCGACCAACAAGCTGAACCAGTGCGCGTTCCGCCTGAACGGCGCGAGCCTCGACGCGTCGCGTCCGGCGCGCATCTTCGTCGGCTTCGGCGTCGCGGGCGGCACGATTCCGGGCAAGGAGATCCAGTTCGACGGCGTGCTCGGCCAGGCCGCGGTGCCCGACACGAAATTCCCGTACTACCCGTTCATCGGCTTCTCGTCGATCGAGACCGACATCACGAAGGTCGCGGGCACGTACAGCCACGTCGGCTTCGGCGAAGTGCCGTCGCAGAAATTCGCGCCGGCATCGATCGACGCGAAGGTGACGATCAACGCGGACGGCACGTGGACCAAGTGCGACACGACCGGCCAGTTCGCCGGCGGCGCGTGCACGCAGCAGGGCACGAACTTCGTGCCGTCGGCCGACGGCAGCGGCGCGTTCCAGTCGAACAACTACGCGAGCCAGCTGAAGCCGACGCTGTCGGCCACGCCGCAGGGCAAGGGCTTCATGATCGTCGGCAAGCTGCGCAACCAGCTCGTGCCGATCCTCGTGCGCACGGGGGTCGCGAACCCGAACCCGACGCCCGACAGCAACGGCGTGCCGGGCCTGACCGCCGACGACGAATCGAGCATCTCGATCCTCGCGCCGCAGACGGCCGTGGCGGCCGGCTCGCAGAACGGGGAGTACATCGGCGTCGACAGCCAGTTCGATTACCGGACCACCGCGCTGATCGACAAGCAGGCCACGCTGCTCGACCCGTTCCAGCCGTCGCAGGCGTCGCTCGCGACCGCGCTCGACCTCGACTACACGCAGAAGGTGCCGGGCACGGTCACGACGATCCACACGGGTTCGGGCAGCACGTCGCCGACCGGCAAGTTCATCTTCACGGGTGGCGTGTTCGGTTTCCTCGACAACGCCGGATCGACGCCGTATTTCACGATCGGCGCATTCGTCCAGTAAGCGGAGGGAGAAGCCGTGATGAAGAAAACCCTTCTCTGCGCGGCGGCCGGCGCCGCCGCCGTCGCGGCGCCGCTCGCGGCGCACGCGCAGAGCGCCGGCAGCAACGTCGTCACGCTGGGCTGGTTCCACATCATGCCGCAGCAGAGCAGCACGCCGATGACGACCAACGTCGCGCCGACGCCGATCAACACGCCGCTGCGGCTGCCGCCGTCGTTCACGTCGCCGGGCACCGGGCTGCGTACGAACGGCGCCGACACCGTCGGCCTGACGGTCAGCCACTTCCTGACCGATCACATCGCGGTCACCTCGGTGGCGGGCGTGCCGCCTGTGTTCAAGGTATCGGGCCAGGGCACGATCAAGCCGCCCGGCCCTGCCGGCGCGCTCGGCACGCAGAACATCGGGCTGGGATCGGTCAATCCGATCGTGAAGAGCGTGCGGCAGTGGAGCCCGGCGGTGATCCTGCAGTACTACTTCGGGCAGGCCACCGCGAAGTTCCGGCCGTTCCTCGGCCTCGGCGTGTCGTACAACTGGTTCAGCGACCTGCAGCTCAACACGAACTTCATCAAGCAGACGCAGGACAACCTCGGTGCGATCCTCGCGGCGGGCGCGGGCAAGCCGGGGACGACCTCGGTGGAGGCGAAGGCGTCGTCGTCGTGGCAGCCGGTGTTCAACGCGGGCCTGCAGTACAACCTGACGGAACAC
This sequence comes from Burkholderia sp. BCC1208, assembly GCF_902833095.1. NCBI lineage: Bacteria > Pseudomonadati > Pseudomonadota > Betaproteobacteria > Burkholderiales > Burkholderiaceae > Burkholderia > Burkholderia sp. BCC1208. Next base: position 24,755 of record NZ_CADFDY010000017.1, read on the forward strand.
TTCGGGCTGGTCGCGTCGGTGACCTACATCCCGCTGAAGACGACGTCGACGGTGACGATCAAGGCGGCCGACGGCTCGGTGCTCGCCGAGTCGAAATCGGACCTGAAGGCGGATCCGATCATCAGCTACGTCGGGATGACGTACAAGTTCTGAGCGCGGCGACCGCCGGCAAATGGAGCGCCGCGACAAAATCGCAGGCAAAAAAAAGCCCGCCTAAGTGGCGGGCTGAATCCATATCAGAGGAGACATGGAGGAGACAGGTGCAACTATAGCGAATCGGTTTCCGCAATGCAACATTTCCGTAGAGAAAATAAGGACTTTCCCTCGAATGCGGCCTCTAGTTCGTTGTTACGGCACCCGCCCCCTTTCCATTCTCCCGTTCGAGCACCTCGCCCAGCGCGTCGCGCAGCAGCGCGACCGGCCGCACCAGCCGGCCCGGCAGCGTGCCGTGCACGATCCATACGTTGATCCGCGTTTCCAGCCCCACCGTTTCCACGATCCTCAGCGCATCGCGATGCGCGCTGCGCGCCAGCGCGTTCGGCGGCGCGATCCCGATGCCGGCGCCGCGCGCGACGAGCGACAACTGCAGCTCCGAGCCGAATGCCTCGACCGCGACGTCGAACGGCAGCCCGGCCGCGCCGAGCGCTCGGCTCAGCGCCGAACGCATCCCGCAGCCGTCCTGGCTCAGCACCCACGGAAAACCCGACAGCGTGTCGAGCGACAGCGGACCGTCCGGCAGCGGGAAATCGCGCGCGGCGACGAGCACCGTCGGCTGCATGGCGAGCAGCGTCGCCGTCAACGTGTCCGGTAGCACGGCGCTCGCCGGCACCATCACGGCTGCGACGTCGAGCGCGCCGCGCTCCATGCCCTGCATCAGCGCCGGCGACCAGCCGGCCGTCACGCGCAGCGTGAGGCGCGGGAACGCGTCGCGCAGCCGGTCGATCGGCCGCTCCAGCGCGAGCTCGGACAGAAACGGCGGCACGCCGATGCGCAGCTCGCCCGACGGCTCGCTGTCCGGTGCGCCCGCCGCCATCAGCTCGTCGACCGCGCCGAGGACGTTGCGCGCGAGCGCGTAGACGTCGCGCCCGGCCGCGGTCGGCTTCAGCGGCTTGCTCTGCCGTTCGAGGAGCGGCACGCCGAGCAGCGTTTCGAGGTTCTGCACGCGCCGCGTCAGGCCCGGCTGCGTCAGGTGGAGCTTCGCGGCCGCGGCGACCATCGACCCGCTGTCGACGACCGCGACGAACGCCTGGAGATCACGCGTATTCAAAACAAACTCGCATAATCATATTAGACATATTTCAATTGTCGCATAAACATCGGACACCTACGATGGGAATTCCTTCGATCTCCACGCCAGGCTTCCGATGAACTGCCCTGCCAATCGTTGCTCCGCCCCCGTTTCCCCGTCCGTCGCGGCGCCGCCCGCGTTGAGCACGGGCATGACGCTGTTCTTCGCCGCGACGGTCGGCGTGATCGTGATGGATCTGTTCGCCGCGCAACCGTTGACCGGCCCTATCAGCGCTGACCTGCATCTGCCGCCCGGTCTCACCGGCCTCGTCGCGATGCTGCCGCAGCTCGGCTACGCGGCCGGGCTCGCATTGCTCGTGCCGCTGGTCGACCTGCTCGAGAACCGCCGCCTGATCGTCGCGACGCTCGCCGTCTGCGCGGCGGCGCTCGCGCTGCCCGCCTTCACGCAGTCGGGCACCGTGTTCCTGCTCGCGACGCTCGCGGCCGGCGCCGCGTCGAGCGTGATCCAGATGCTCGTGCCGATGGCCGCGTCGATGGCGCCCGAAGCGCAACGCGGCCGCGCGGTCGGCAACGTGATGAGCGGGCTGATGCTCGGGATCCTGCTGTCGCGGCCGCTCGCGAGCCTGATCGCGGGGTCGGCCGGCTGGCGCACGTTCTATCTGCTGGCCGCGCTCGCGAACGCCGTGATCGCCGTCGTGCTCGCGCTGCGCCTGCCGGTGCGTACGCCGTCGATCACGGCCGGCTACCGCGCGTTGCTCGCGTCGATGGGACGCCTGCTCGCCGACGAGCCGGTGTTGCGCCGGCATGCGCTGTCGGCCGCGCTCGCGATGGCCGCGTTCAGCGCGTTCTGGACCGCCATCGGGTTGCGGCTCGCGCAGCCGCCGTTCGCGCTCGACCTGCACGGGATCGCGCTGTTCGCGTTCGCCGGCGCCAGCGGCGCGATCGTCACGCCGCTCGCCGGCCGCGCGGGCGACCGCGGCCACGGCCCGGCCGCGCAGCGGCTCGCGCACGGCACGATGCTCGCGGCGCTCGCCGTGCTCGGGATCGCCGGCGCCGGCTGGTTCGGCTTCGACGCGCATGCGCATCGCGGCCTCGCGCTCGCGCTGCTGGCCGGCGGCGCGGCGCTGCTCGATGCGGGCGTCATCGTCGACCAGACGATCGGCCGCCGCGAGATCAATCTGCTGAATCCGGCCGCGCGCGGACGCCTGAACGGGCTGTTCGTCGGGCTGTTCTTCGTCGGCGGCGCGCTCGGCGCGGTGCTCGCTGGCAGCGCATGGGCGTGGGGCGGATGGAGCGCGGTGTGCGGTGTCGGGTTCGCGTTCGCCGGCGCGGCGGCCGTGTTCGGGCTGGCGGCTGGACGCGGAGCCGGCGCGGCGGCGCTGGATCCCCGGGGGCGTAAGCGGGCATAAGCGCACAGCAGCGACGCGGCGCCCAAAAGCCGAACGCCCCGCCCTCTTGCGAGAGACGGGGCGTTCGGTACGCCGGTGTCGGTCGGGAATCAGTGACGAACCAGCGCCATCATCGCGCCGAAGCCGACGAACAGCCCGCCGGTCAGCCGGTTGAACACCTTCGCGACGCTCTGGCTCTTCAGCGTGGCGCCGATGCGCGTGCCGAACGCCGCGTAGACGAGATACCAGCTCACCTCGATCACCGCGAACGTGACGACGAGGATGCCGAACTGCGGCAGCGTAGGCTCGGCCGCGTTGATGAACTGCGGCAGCAGCGCGGCCGCGAACAGGATCGCCTTCGGGTTGCTGCCCGCGACCAGGAAGCCATTACGGAACAGCGCCACGCGCGATGCCGACGCCGCTTGCGACACGGCCTCGACGTCGGCCGCCGACGTGTCGTCCACGCGTGCGCGCCACGCCTTCACGCCGAGATAGATCAGGTAGGCGGCGCCCGCGAAGCGCAACGCATTGAACATCGCCGGCCATGCCTCGAGCACCGCGCCGAGCCCCGCCGCGGATACCGCGAGCATCAGCACCAGCGCGCTCAGGCAGCCGGCCATCGTCGCGGACGAGCGCCGCAGCCCGTGCCGCGCGCCGTGGGTCATCACGAGCAGCATGTTCGGGCCCGGAATCGCCGACACGACGAACACCGTCGCCACGAAAAGCCACCACGTATGCAAGTTCATGACTGCCTCTGCCTGAAATAAATGTAGGGAAAACGGACTGCCGATTATGCCGTGCGCACGGTGCTTCTGTCGCGTGTCAGCGGCCGGCGCGGCGCAGCGCGGCCTCGCCGAGCACCGCGAAATCCTGGTCGCCGCCGCCGTGCGCGAGCGCGTCGAGCAGGCTGTCGCGCACGACGCTCGCCACCGGCAGCGGCACCGACGTCGCGTCGCCGGCCTCCAGCGCGAGCCGGACGTCCTTCAGCCCGAGCCGCGCCTTGAAACGCGCGGGCTCGTAGCGCCGCTCCGCGATCATCGCGCCGTAGCCTTCGTAGACGGGCCCCGGAAACACGCTGCTGGTGATCACGTCGAGGAAATCGCGCATCGCGACGCCGTGCGCGCCCAGCAGCGCGGACGCCTCGCCGAGCGTCTCGATCGCCGACGCGAGCGTGAAATTCGCGGCGATCTTCGCGACGTTCGCGTGCTGCGGCAGCGAGCCGAAGCGCCAGGTCTTCTGGCCGATCGCGTCGAACAGCGGCTGCACGCGGTCGATCGCCTCGGCCGGGCCGCCCGCCATGATCGTCAGGCGCGCAGCGGCCGCGACGTCGGGGCGCCCCATCACCGGCGCGGCGACATAGTCGATGCCGCGCGACGCATGCGCGTGCGCGAGCGATTCGGCGAGCGCGACCGATACCGTCGCCATGTTCACGTGGATCAGCCCGCGCGGCGCCTGGGCCAGCAGCGCGTCGTCGAATACCGCGCGCGCGGCCGCATCGTCGCCGAGCATCGAGAACACGGCGTCGCCGCGAAACGCGTCGGCCGGCGTGTCGACGACCCGCGCGCCGAATGCCGCCAGCGGCTCGGCCCGCTCGCGCGACCGGTTCCAGACCCGCACCGTGTGGCCCGCCTTCAGCAGGTTCGTCGCGATCGCCTGCCCCATTTCGCCCAGCCCGATAAACCCGAGATCCATTGCCCGCTCCTTCGCTCCGTGAAGCCGCGAGTTAAACACAGATGCCGGCGCTCTGCAGCGCCTGCCGCCGGCCGGGCGCGGTGCGATACTGCACGGATGGCGACCGCGACCTTCCGCTTTCACGGCGAACTGAACGCCTTTCTCGCGCGCCCGCAGCGCGACCGGGCGTTCGCGCACGCGTGCGCCCGCGATGCGACGGTCAAGCATGCGATCGAAGCGCTCGGCGTCCCGCATACCGAAATCGGCCGGCTGTCCGTGAACGACGCGCCAGCCGCGCTCGACCGGCCGCTCGACGACGGCGACCGCGTCGACGTCTTTCCCGAGCGCGCAGGGCCGGCGGCCGACGGCGCACCCGCGCTGCAGCCGACGTCATGGCGCTTCGTCGCCGACGCGCATCTCGGCGGTCTCGCGCAACTGCTGCGCCTCGCCGGCTTCGACACCTGCTACGACAACCACTACCGCGACGACGAACTCGCGGCGCTCGCCGGGCGGGAGAACCGGATCGTGCTGACGCGCGACCGCGAGCTGCTCAAGCGGCGCGCGGTGGTGCGCGGCTGCTATCTCCATGCGCTGCAGCCGGCCGACCAGTTGCGCGAACTGTTCGAGCGGCTCGATCTCGCGCCGCACATGCGGCCGTTCCGGCTGTGCCTGCGCTGCAACGCGCCGCTGCATCCGCTCGATGCGGCAGCCGCCGCGCCGCGCGTGCCGGCCGGCGTCCGGCAGCGGCACCGGCGCTTCGCCGCATGCGACGTGTGCCGGCGCGTGTTCTGGGAAGGCTCGCACTGGCGGCGCATGCGCGCGGTGGTCGACGCGATGCGCATGCCGCCGCCCGCCCGGCTCGACGAACCGGGCAAATCCGACGCCTGAAAAAAACAAAACCCCGCATGCCGGAGCATGCGGGGTTGGCCGACCGATGACCGGCAACGCCGGCCGTGGCGGCGAACCGCTTAGTTCTGCGTGCCTGCGTCGTTCGTGCCGGCGGCCGAAGCGGCCGAAGCCTTCGCCTGGCCCTTCTTCGAACCGTGGTGCTTCAGCTGGTGCTTCGGCTTGCTGTGATCCTTCTTCATCGGCGCGGAAGCGGGAGCCATCGCGCCTGCCGGCGCCGACGCCGCCTCCTGGGCGAATGCCGAAACCGATGCGAGAGCGAATGCTGCGGCGATGATCGAAGCGAGCGTCTTCTTCATTGTTCTTCCTTTAGCGGAGAAAAAATCAAACGTACCGGTAATCAAAGATGCGAGGCATTCGCACCGGAGCCCCAGGCCGCGAGGCCGGCTTGCGCCGTTCCGTCGCGACAAAACCTGACGCACTGGTTCCATAACGCATCGCGTTCGCGGCAAGTTGACACGTTGCTTGCGTCCTCGGGTTTCCCCGGGGGCGGGTGCGTCACCCGGCGCCGGCGACCGGCCAGCCGGCCGCCGAGGCGGCGCCGCAAACCGGCTCGCGCGGCACCGGGGCGACGCTTATACTGGCGTCCATCCGTCCCTTTCCCCGGAAACCGGATCGCGCCGGTCGCACGACCGCCGCCGTCTCGAGGCGCTCAAATTGCCCGATCACAATCTGGATAAACTGAAAATCGACCGGCGTCCGATCGCACCGGTGCCGCGCCGGCGCCGGTGGGCCCGCTATGCGGTCGCCGCCGCGCTGATCGTCATCGCGATCGTCGCCGGCCTCGCCCTCACCGGTCGGCCGACCGTCGACACCACCTCCGTCACGTCCGCCTACCCGTACCAGAACGACACGCAGCTCAATGCGACCGGCTACGTCGTGCCACAGCGCAAGGCCGCGGTCGCGTCGAAGGCTCAGGGGCGCGTCGAATGGCTCGGCGTGCTCGAGGGCACGCGCGTGAAGCAGGACGAGATCATCGCGCGGCTCGAAAGCAGCGACGTGCGGGCGTCGCTCGCCCAGGCGCGCGCGCAGGTGCAGGTCTCCCGCGCGAACCTCGGCGTCGCGCAGGCGGAACTCAAGGATGCGGAGATCGCGTTGCGCCGCACCGCCGCGCTCGCGCCGCGCGGCGCCGTGCCGGCCGCGCAGCTCGACACCGACACGGCCCGCGTGAACAAGGCGCGCGCGACGCTCGCCAGCGACCAGGCAGCGATCACGTCCGCCGAAGCGAACGCGCAAGCCGCGCAGGTCGCGGTCGACCAGACGGTGATCCGCGCGCCGTTCGACGGCATCGTGCTCGCCAAGCATGCGAACGTCGGCGACAACATCACGCCGTTCTCGTCCGCGTCGGACAGCAAGGGCGCGGTCGTGACGATCGCCGACATGGAGACGCTCGAGGTCGAAGCCGACGTCGCCGAATCGAACATCGCGAAGATCCGCGCCGAGCAGCCGTGCGAGATCCAGCTCGACGCGCTGCCCGACATGCGCTTCGCCGGCCGCGTGTCGCGGATCGTGCCGACCGTCGACCGCTCGAAGGCCACCGTGCTCGTGAAGGTGCGCTTCGTCGACCGCGACGAGCGCGTGCTGCCCGACATGAGCGCGAAGATCGCGTTCCTGTCGAAGCCGGCGTCGCCGCAGGACCGGCAGCCCGTGACCGCCGTGCAGGCGAGCGCCGTGGTCGAGCGCGACGGCAGGCCGGTCGTGTTCGTCGTGAAGGACGACGCCGTGCATGCGGTGGCCGTGACGCGCGGCATGCGGATCGGCGAGCTGGTGGCGATCCGTGGCGTGAAACCCGGCGACACGGTCGTGCTCGCGCCGGGCGCGAAGCTCAAGGACGGCGCGAAAGTGACCGTCGCGAAGAAGTAGCGCGCGTGAACGACGCCCCGCCGCCCCTCGTCGAGATCAGCCACGTCGCGAAGTCGTACCGGCGCGGCAACCAGATCGTGCCCGTGCTGACCGACATCACGCTCGACATCGGCGAAGGCGACTTCGTCGCGCTGATGGGGCCGTCCGGCTCCGGCAAGAGCACGCTGCTGAACCTCGTGGCCGGCATCGACCGGCCCGACAGCGGCGAGCTGCGCGTCGGCGGCCTCGACATTTCGCAACTCGCCGAGGCGCAACTGGCCGAATGGCGCGCCGCGAACGTCGGCTTCATCTTCCAGTTCTACAACCTGATGCCCGTGCTCACCGCGTTCGAGAACGTCGAGCTGCCGCTGATGCTCACGCACCTGTCGCGCCGCGAGCGGCGCGAGCGCGTCGAGCTCGTGCTCGACATGGTGAATCTCGGCGATCGCACGAGCCATTACCCGTCCGAGCTGTCGGGCGGCCAGCAGCAGCGCGTCGCGATCGCGCGCGCGCTGATCACCGATCCCGTGCTGATCGTCGCCGACGAGCCGACCGGCGACCTCGACCGCGCGTCGGCGACCGACGTGCTCGCGATGCTGCAGCGGATGAACGCCGAACTCGGCAAGACGATCATCATGGTGACGCACGACGCGCACGCGGCCGGCGCCGCGCGCTCGCTCGTCCATCTGGAAAAAGGGGAGCTGATCGATGGGCACGCCGGCTGACCGGCAGCGGCAGCGGGAGCGCGCGCGATGTACGTGCTGAAGCTGATCGCGCGCAACGCGCTGCGGCACCGGCTGCGCACGCTCCTGACCGTGTTGGGGCTCACGATCGCCGTGCTCGCGTTCGGGCTGCTGCACACGGTGGTCGACGCGTGGTACGCGGGCGCGGCGGCCGCGTCCAGCGGCCGGCTCGTCACGCGCAACGCGATCTCGCTGGTGTTTCCTTTGCCGGTGAGCTACGAGAACCGCATCCGCGGCGTCGACGGCGTGACGGCCGTGGTCCGCTCGAACTGGTTCGGCGGCATCTATCGCGACCCGAAGAATTTCTTCGCGAGCTTCGCGGTGTCGGACAACTATCTCGACCTGTATCCCGAATACATCCTGTCGGCGCAGCAGCGCGCCGACTACGCCCGCGACCGCCGCGGCTGCCTCGTGGGCCGCCAGCTCGCGACGCAGTTCGGCTTCAAGGTCGGCGACGTGATCCCGCTGAAGGGCACGATCTATCCGGGCACGTGGGATTTCGTCGTGCGCGGGATTCTCGACGGCCGCGACGATTCGACGATCACGCGCCAGTTGGTGTTCCACTGGGAATACCTGAACGAGACGGTGCGCAAGCGCACGCCGAAGCAGGCCGACCAGGTCGGCGTGTTCGTGCTCGGCGTCGCGAACCCCGATGACGGCGCGTCGATCGCGCGCAACGTCGACGCGGTGTTCAAGAACTCGCTCGCCGAAACGCTGACCGAGACCGAACAGGCGTTCCAGCTCGGCTTCGTCGCGATGTCGAACCAGATCATCGCGGCGATCCGCCTCGTGTCGTACGTGGTGATCCTGATCATCATGGCCGTGATGGCCAACGCGATGGCGATGAGCGCGCGCGAGCGCACGGCCGAATACGCGACGCTGAAGGCGCTCGGCTTCGGCCCCGGCTTCCTCGCGCTGATCGTGTTCGGCGAATCGGTCGTGATCGCGGTGGCCGGCGGCGGGCTCGGCATCCTCGCGACGCCGCCCGCCGCAAGCCTGTTCAAGCAGGCGGCCGGCGGCATCTTCCCGGTGTTCAAGGTCTCGACCGAGACGGTCGTGCTGCAGGCCGCGTGCTCGGTCGCGGTCGGCCTCGCGGCCGCGCTCGTGCCGGCGTGGCAGGCGGCGCGCGTGCGCGTCGTCGAAGGCCTGCGGGCGATCGGTTAGAGACGCGCATGGCGATCCCGCTCACCTACATCGCGCGCAACCTGTGGACCCGGCGCCTCACCACCGCGCTCACCGCAGGCGGGATGGCGCTCGTGATCTTCGTGTTCGCGACGGTGCAGATGCTCGACGCGGGGCTCACGAAAACGCTCGTGTCGACCGGCGAACCGGACAACGCGGTGGTGATCCGCAAGGGCGCCGAGACCGAGATCCAGAGTTCGATCGACCATCAGCAGGCCAACGCGCTCGAGATGCACCCGGCCGTCGCGCTCGGCCCCGACGGCCGGCCGCTCGTGTCGAAGGAAGCCGTCGTGCTGATCTCGCTCGTCAAGACGTCGACCGGCAAGCCGTCGAACGTCGTGATCCGCGGCGTGTCGCCGGCCGGCCTCGCGCTGCGGCCGCACGTGAAGCTCGTGGCCGGCCGCCCGTTCGCGCCCGGCTCGTCGGAGATCGTCGTCGGCAGCGCGATCGCGAAAGGCTTCAGCGGCACGCAGCTCGGCGACAGCCTGCATTTCGCGCAGCGCGACTGGACCATCGTCGGCATCTTCGATGCGGGCGGCAGCGGCTTCGACTCGGAGATCTGGGGCGACGTCGACCAGTTGATGCAGTCGTTCCGGCGCACCAGCTATTCGTCGATGGTGCTGCGCATCCCGAGCGCCGACGGCTTCGCGCGCTTCAGGGCCGACATCGACGTCGACCCGCGGCTGACCGACGAGGCGAAGCGCGAACAGACCTTCTACGGCGACCAGTCGAAGGCGCTGTCGACGTTCATCAATATCCTCGGTATCACGCTGTCGACGATCTTCTCGATCGCCGCGATGATCGGCGCGATGATCACGATGTATGCATCGGTCGCGAACCGCGTGGCCGAGATCGGCACGCTGCGCGCGCTCGGCTTCAAGCGCACCAACGTGCTCGCCGCGTTCCTGCTGGAGGCGCTGCTGCTCGGCTTCGTCGGCGGCGTGATGGGGCTCGCGTGTGCGTCGCTGATGCAGTTCGCGTCGTTCTCGACGACCAACTTCCAGACCTTCTCGGACCTGTCGTTCCGCTTCCTGCTGACGCCCGCGATCGTCGTGAAGACGCTCGTGTTCTCGCTCGTGATGGGGCTCGTCGGCGGATTCCTGCCGGCGATGCGCGCCGCGCGGCTGAAGATCGTCGACGCGCTGCGCGCGCAGTGACGCGCGCCGCCGCCGCTCAGCGCTCGCGCGGCACCCACGCGCCGTGGAACCCGGCCGGCACGCGGCGCGGCAGATGCACGGTCGCGACCGGCCCCGCGTCGATCGCGCGCGCATCGAGGATCACGACGTCGGTCGTATCTGTCGCCGCGCGGTAGACCATCACCAGCAGCCAGCCGTCGTCCTCGTCGGTGCCGCCCGGACGCGGCACGAACACCGGCTCGCCGTTCTGGTCGCCGGGCGGCACCGCGTAGTGCATCGTCGTGCCGCGCACGTGATCGAAACGCATCACGCCGCGCATTTCCGCGGGGTTCGGCTGCTCGGCCGCATACAGGTAGCGGTAGCGGCGCCTGGTCCGGCTTTCGTTGATGCGCGGCAACTCGATGCCGCCGTCGGCGAGCGGCCCTTCGTCGATCAGCCCGTTCGCCGTATCGATCACGTAGCGCCACAGCTCGCCGACCGGGTTGTCGGCGAAGCGGCCCGTGCGCGCGTCGAGCCGCAGGAACGACGGATAGCGCACCGCGTCGAGCACGATGCACGACGCGTCGCAGTCGTACGCGTTCACGACGTGCTGGATGAAGCACGGCTCGACGTCGAACCAGCGCACGGCGCCGCCGTGGCGCGCGATCACGCCGATGCGCGCGGGCCGGTCGTCGTGCCAGCGCAGCGGCATCCGGTGGCCCTGCTTCAGCAGCGAGAAGTCGTAACCGACGTTCAGGTCGAGCAGCAGGCTGCGGGTTTCGGTGATCGCGAAGTCGTGCATCATCGACGGCGCGTTCAGCTCGATCTCGAGATCGACGCGCGGCACGCCTTGCGCATCCGCGACGCCGTAGCGCAGCCACGGCGCACGCCAGTCCGCGCGGAACATGATCAGCTCGCCGGTCACCGGATCGACTTTCGGATGCGCGGTCATCCCGCCGTCGAAGCCCGCGTGCCGCGCCGGCATGCCGAACGAATCGAGCGCGGCCGTGATCGCGAGCGGCGCGCCGCCCTCGGCCAGCGCGAGCAATTCGCCCGCATGCTGCAACACGTTCACGTTCGGATTGGTGTCGGGCAGATGCGGCACTTGCCCGGGCGCATGCACGGCGGCCCAGCGCTGCGTGCGCGCCCAGCGGTTCCGGTAGCCGGCCGCGCGGCCGTCGTCGAACGCGATCGCGTGCAGCATCGCGGCCTCCGGCCACCACGACAGCATGTCGTTGCCGTCGAAGCGGCCGCCCGGCGGGTTCGGGCCGTTGCGCAGCAACGTGCCGTCCAGTTCGTGCGGAATGGCGCCCGTCACGCGCAGGTCGACGATGTCGACTTCGTCGGCGACCGGCGCGATCGCGCCGCGGTTCAGGTCGAATACGGTCATCGCGTCGGCGCTCCGTCAGCAGCCTTCGGCGGACGGCGGCAGGTCGCCGCGCGCCAGCGCGAGCGCATGGTCGCGCACGTCGGCCGGCCAGCCGGCGACCCGTTCGGCCAGCCGCGCCGGATCGTTCGCATACAGCGCCCGCGCGGCTTCCTCGAAACCGGGCAGGTCGCCCGCCATCGCCGACATGAAGTGGTAGGCGCGGGCCTGAGCGTCGCGGTGCCGGTCGGCCGCCGCATGCGTGCGCCGCGCGTCCTCGACGAGCTTGCGCAGCGCGACCGACGCGCCGCCCGGCTGCGCGCCGAGCCACTCCCAGTGACGCGGCAGCAGCGTGACCTCGCGCGACACGACGCCGAGCTTCGGCCGGCCGCGGCCGCGCTGTTCGCCCGCGCCTGCCGGCTCGCCGCCGCCGCCGGATGCATCGCCCGACGGCACCGCATAGCGCGCGCGAATGTCGTCCGCCGTGCCGCGCAGGTCGAGGCCGATCGAGCGGCCCGTCGCGTCGTCGAAGACCAGGATCGAACCGGGCATCGCGTCGCCGGCCGCCTGCCGGACCGCCAGCGCGACCGTCGCGAGCGGGCCCGATGCGAGCCGCCGGTGACCGTCGAAGGCCGTGTACGAAGGAAGGAGCGTGGAAGTCGTCATGGGAGCCGCCCACAGGCTGGAATCGGAATGACGCTATTTTTATCCGGGTATTAATTGGATGTCAATATTATCCGGGTAAAAATGTTGCGGATGGACTCCACTCTGTCGGGCGACCGGCGTGCGCCGATGAGATCGTTCGCGCCGGCCAGCGAGCCGGCGTGCGACACTCGCCCTTCGAACGCCGACGACGCCCGCTGCGGCAGCTTCTCCTCGATCGCGTGCGCGAACTGCACGCCGGCATCGTCGGCGAGCCGCGCACAGCGCGGCGGCATGCGGGACGCTCCGCCATCGCGTTTCTCGCGCAGCACGTGGCGCCCCCCGGCAGCGACACGGACGACGCGCGCGTGACCATGCACCCGTTCGATCGATTCAAATACTGAATCGATCAAGTCAGCAATTGGCATGAAAGCGCAAATTTCGACATGACAGAATGGGCCGGGACGCTCTGTCTGAATCGGCGTCCGGTGCCCGGCCTCCCGCCGGCGGCATCTACACACACAACGCGCGCACCCGACGCGCCTGCCGCACGACGGCACCTTCCGCCCTTCGGAGGAGACAAGTCATGAATCCGCTTCACGCGCTGCCGGCGTCCGCCTCGGCAACGGCCCGGCGCACCCGCGTGCGCTGGCTGGTGCTGGCCGTCCTGTTCGCGATCACGACGATCAACTACGCGGATCGCGCCGCCATCGCAATCGCGGGCCCGGCCCTCGCCCGCTCGATGCACTTGAGCCACGTGCAGATGGGCTTCATCTTTTCCGCGTTCGGCTGGTCGTACGTGATCGCGCAATTGCCGGGCGGCTGGCTGCTCGACCGCTACGGCTCGCGTATCGTCTACGCATTCAGCATCTTCTTCTGGTCGCTGTTCACGCTGCTGCAAGGCGGGATCGGCTTCTTCGGCGGCGCGGCCGCGTTCGCGCTGCTGTTCGGGCTGCGTTTCCTGGTCGGCGCGGCCGAGGCGCCGTCGTTCCCCGCCAACAGCCGGATCGTGTCCGCGTGGTTCCCGGCGCCCGAGCGCGGCACCGCGTCGGCGATCTTCAACGCCGCGCAGTACGCGGCGACCGTCGTGTTCGCGCCGCTGATGGGCTGGCTCGTGCACGCGTTCGGCTGGCAGTCGGTGTTCGCGGTGATGGGCGTGCTCGGCTTCGCGTTCGTGCTGGTGTGGAACCGCACGATGTACGACCCGAAGGACCACCCGAACATCAACCGCGCGGAACTCGACTACCTCGCCGAAGGCGGTGCGCTCGTCAACATCGACCAGGCGACGGGCGCGCGCGACGGCGGCCCGTCGATGCGCCACGTGAAGGCGCTGCTGAGAAACCGGATGCTGGTCGGCGTGTACGTCGCCCAGTACTGCATCAACGCGCTCACCTACTTCTTCATCACGTGGTTCCCCGTCTATCTCGTGCAGGCGCGCGGGATGTCGATCCTCAACGCGGGACTCGTCGCGTCGATCCCCGCCGTATGCGGGTTCCTCGGCGGGATTCTCGGCGGCGTCGTGTCCGATGCGCTGCTCAAGCAGGGGCGGTCGCTGTCGGTCGCGCGCAAGGTGCCGATCGTGATCGGCATGCTGCTGTCGATGTCGATGATCGTCTGCAATTACACCGATTCGCACGTGCTCGTCGTGGTGTTCATGGCGCTGTCGTTCTTCGGCAAGGGGCTCGGCGCGCTCGGCTGGGCCGTCAACGCCGATACCGCGCCGCGCCAGATCGCGGGCCTGAGCGGCGCGCTGCTCAACACGTGCGGCAATCTTTCCAGCATCACGACGCCGATCGCGATCGGCTATATCGTCGACCGCAGCGGCTCGTTCAACGGCGCACTCGTCTATGTCGTCGCGCATGCGCTCGTCGCCGTGATCTGCTACCTGTTCGTCGTCGGCGAGATCCGCCGCGTCGAGCTTCAATGAACGGCGCGGGCCGCGCCGGCGCGTCCGGCGGCCCGCACGCCACCGGAACCAGGAGCGAACCGATGTCCGAACCCAGCCGTGCCGGCACCCCGCGCGTCACGCGCATGCAGGTGATTCCCGTCGCCGGCCGCGACAGCATGCTGCTCAACCTGTGCGGCGCGCACGCGCCGTACTTCACGCGCAACCTCGTGATCCTCGACGACAGCAGCGGGCATACGGGCGTCGGCGAAGTGCCGGGCGGCGAAGGCATCCGCCACGCGCTCGAGCGCATGACGGATCTCGTGGTCGGGCAGTCGATCGGACGCTACCAGGCAACGCTCAACGCGGTGCGCGCGGCACTGTCCGGCGCGGGCGCCGGACGCACGATCCGCCACGAAGTGACGTCGGCCGGCGAGGCGGCCGTGCTGCGCCAGCCGCACGAGATCAACCTGCGGCTCGACAACGTGATCACCGCGATCGAGGCCGCGCTGCTCGATCTGCTCGGCCAGCACCTCGACGTGCCGGTCGCGGCGCTGCTCGGCGAAGGCCAGCAGCGCGACGCGGTGCCGATGCTCGCGTATTTGTTCTATATCGGCGAACGGCGCCGCACCGATCTGCCGTATCGCGACGAAGCCTCTGCGTCGGACGCCTGGTTCCGGCTGCGCAACGAAGCGGCGATGACGCCGGCCGCGATCGCGCGGCAGGCCGAAGCCGCGGTCGAGCGCTACGGTTTCGCCGATTTCAAGCTGAAGGGCGGCGTGATGGCCGGCGCCGACGAGATGGAAGCGATCGCGGCAATCAAGGCGCGCTTTCCCGACGCGCGCGCGACGCTCGACCCGAACGGTGCGTGGTCGCTCGACGAAGCCGTCGCGCTGTGCCGCGGGCAAGGCCACCTGCTCGCGTATGCGGAAGATCCGTGCGGGCCGGAAGGCGGCTATTCGGGCCGCGAGACGATGGCCGAATTCCGCCGCGCGACGGGGATCCCGACCGCGACCAACATGATCGCGACCGACTGGCGGCAGATGGATCATGCGGTGCGGCTGCAGGCGGTCGACATCCCGCTCGCCGATCCGCATTTCTGGACGATGCAGGGCTCGGTGCGGCTCGCGCAGCTGTGCCGCGACTGGGGACTCACGTGGGGTTCGCACTCGAACAACCACTTCGACGTGTCGCTCGCGATGTTCACGCATGCGGCAGCGGCCGCCCCCGGCACGATCACCGCGATCGATACGCACTGGATCTGGCAGGAAGGCGATGCGCGGCTTACGCGCGAGCCGCTCAGGATCGTCGGCGGCAAGGTGGCCGTGCCGGAACGGCCGGGGCTCGGGATCGAGCTGGACATGGCGCAGATCGAGGCCGCGCATGCGCTGTACAAAGAGGTGGGCGGCACGGCGCGCGATGACGCGGTCGCGATGCGCTATCTGGTGCCGGGGTGGACGTACGATCCGAAGCGGCCGAGTTTCGGGAGGGTTTAGGGCGGGGTGACGGGAGGCGGCCGACGGGTAGCGTTTGCCAAACGCGGAAAACGGCCGCATCCTGCCGGCTGCCCGGATCGGTCCGCGCGGCGGACGGTCGGGCGCCGTCGTCCACCCGCAAAGAACGCTCTCCATGACATCATCCGATCCGACACCGCGGCAAATCATCGTCTTCGTGCTGTATTCGGTGCTCTGTCTGCCTGCGAGCATGGCCGTCGCCGGCTATGTCGCGACCCGGATCGCGCGGAACGTATCGAATTTCGAAGGCGGTGCGGGTTATGCGACGCTCCGTGGCTGATCCTGCTGACCGGCGCGTTTTGCGCGCTGTCGATCGTCGTCTGCACGCTGCTGCGGAGGAGAACGGCGGTTCTCGCGGCCATCACGGTGGCGTTCGCCGCGCTGTCGGTGCCGACGTTCAGGTTTGTGCAGGGGCTGGTGACGTAGTCACCGTCGGTCGTCGCGCCGCGCCGCGCCGTGCCGCGCCGAGCGCAGTGTGCAGGCGCTGCCTGTCGTCACAGATTCCGCAAAAAACAAAAGGGCTCGATCTTGCGACCGAGCCCTTCAAATTCCGTTGGTGGAGCGGAGGAGGATCGAACTCCCGACCTTCGCATTGCGAACGCGACGCTCTCCCAGCTGAGCTACCGCCCCAACAGTCGACCATCATACACACGCATTTCCACGCCTGGCAATAGGGTTCCCCCTAGCTCACGCATCACTTCGACGGCGCCCCCGCCAGCACCCATTCGACCACCGAACGGACATCGGCGTCGCTCATGCGCGGATGCGCAGGCATCGGAATCGCGCCCCAGACACCCGAGCCGCCGTCCTTCACCTTCTTCGACAGCTTCGCGACGGCCTGCGGATCCGACTTGTAGCGCGCGGCGATATCCTTGAACGACGGGCCGACGAGCTTGCGGTCGACCGCGTGGCAGCCCATGCACGCGTTGCTGCGGGCCACCTTCAGGCCGTCGCCGACGTCCGCATGCGCGACGCCCAGCGTGCCGGCCACGAGCGCCGCAGCCGCGGCGCCCCGCACCATCCATCGTTTCATCCGCTTCATCCGCATGCCCGTCATTGCGCCTTCGCCTTCGGATTGCCCGGATGCACGTTCGACGAATTCGAGATCGGCGCGGGCGGCTGCAGCGGCGCGGACTGCACCGACGCGTCAGGCACCGCGCCGACCGTCGCGCTGTCCGACGGTGCGGCGGCCGCCTGCGCGGCGGATGCGCCGCTCGCGGGCGACGCGTCCTGCAGCGCCTGCGCGTCCTGCGGCTTCACGTACTGGAACACCTTCACGACCTTCTCGACGCCCGGCACCTGGCTCGCGGCTTCCGCACCGCGATTGCCTTCATCCACGGTCACGAGGCCCATCAGATAAAGATTGCCGCGTTCGCTGACGACCTTGTAGTAGTTCGCCGAGATGCCCTTCGTCGCGATCAGCTCCGACTTCACGCGCCCTTCGAGGTACGAATCGTTCGCACGCGACGACAGCGACGACGCCGGCTCGACCGACAGTTCGTTGACGATGCCGTTCACGTTGTTGATGCCGCGCACGATTTCCTCGGCGCGCTGCTTCGACGCATCGTTCGGCACTTCGCCCGTCAGCAGCACGCGACGGTTGAACACCGTCACGTTCACGTGCGACTGGTCCGGCAGCCCGTTGTTGATCTGCGTGAGCGACTTGACCTGGATCTCGCGATCTTCGGTCTGCGCGCCGAGCGTACGGCGATCGGTCGCGATCAGCGCGCCGCCGCCGGCCGCTGCGCCCACGACCCCGAGCACACAACCCTGCAGCGACACGGCGAGGCCCGCCGTCAGCGCGGCGAGCAGCGTGGTTCTGACGAGCGTCTGTTTGACGCGGCTTTGATTCATCGACGGCTCTCCTTCGTTCAATCCTCACCCAGCAGCATCGCGTCGATGCCGTCGCACAGGCAGTGGATGGTCAGCAGATGGACTTCGTGGATGCGCGCCGCGCGAACGGCGGGCACGCTGATCGGAATATCGGTGTCGGACAGCGCGGCCGCGACCGTGTGGTCGCTGCCGCCCGTCAAGGCGACGACGGTCATCTCGCGCTCGTGCGCCTCGTCGATCGCGGCGAGCACGCGCGGCGACGCGCCGCCCGCGTCGAGCACCAGCAGGATGTCGCCCGTCTGGCCCAGCACGCGCACCTGCTGCGCGAACAACTGCTCGACGGCTGCCGCGCCCGCGAGGCCGGCCTGCGACGCGTCGGTGGCCAGCGCGATCGCGGGCAGGCCCGGACGCTCGCGCTCGAAACCGCCGACCAGCGACGCGGCGAGATACTGCGCGGCGGCGGCCGATGGGCCGTCACCGCACGCGATGATCTTGTTGCCGTTCGCCAGTGCGGCGAACATCGCATCGACCGCGGCTGCGATCGGCAGCGACAGCGCGTCGGCCGCTTCGGCATGAAGCGCGGCGCTGTCGCGGAATTGTTGCTGAATACGTTCGACTGACATCGATTCCTGGTGAACTGGGCGCGCGGCACAACTCGCGCGACATCGTGGGTGCGGCGAGTTTACCGTACTCCGGCGCCCTCTCCGGGGGTCCGGCAAGAACTCTTTACATCTCGTCACAGCTCGCGGCTACGCATCGTCGGTACGAAATGCGTCACGCAGCCACGCAAGCCGCCCGGCCTCGAACGCGACGACGTCGAAACGGCACGCGGCGCCGGCGCCGTGTCGCGCCCAGAACTGCAACGCGGCCGCGACCAGACGGCGCCGCTTGCGCCAGCCGACGCTCGCGGCCGCGCCGCCATGCCGGGTGCTGCGCCGTGCGCGCACCTCGACGAAGACGAGCATGCCGTCGGGCTCGCGCATCACGAGATCGAGCTCGCCGCCGCGCATCGTCACGTTCGCGGCGACGAACCCGAGACCACGGCGCTCGAGAAACTGCCGCGCGCGCTGCTCGAACGCCGCGCCGACCGGTTTGGATCGCGCCGCGCCGGAAAAGTTGTCGCCCGAACGCAGCCGGCCGCGCGCGCCATCCGGCCGGGCCGGCGCCGCGTGGCACAATGCCGTCCTTGTTCCGTTCGTGCCGCGATTGCGTGCATTGCCTGCCATGACTGCCCTCCTCGAACTCGCGCATACGCAGCACTACCCGGACGCCGCGCTCTACGTGGTCGCCACGCCGATCGGCAATACGGCCGACATCACGCTGCGCGCGCTGCATGTGCTCGGCCTCGCCGACCGCATCGCGGCCGAAGACACCCGCAACACGGGCCAGCTGCTCGCCCGCTACGGGATCTCGAAACCGCTCGTCGCCGTGCACGAGCACAACGAACGCGAAGCCGCGCAGCGCGTGATCGAACTGCTGCGCGGAGGCGAACGCGTGGCCTACGTGTCGGACGCCGGCACGCCCGGCATCTCGGACCCCGGCGCACGGCTCGTCGACGCCGTGCGTGCCGCCGGCTTCACGGTGGTTCCGCTGCCCGGCCCGAGCGCGGCCGTGACCGCGCTGAGCGTGGCCGGCGACTGGGCCGGCGCGTTCACGTTCGCGGGCTTCCTGCCGCCGAAGGCGAAGCAGCGCGCGACCGCGCTGCAGGCGCTGGCGTCGCACCCGTACGCGCTGGTGTTCTACGAAGCGCCGCACCGGATCACCGAAACCGTCGCCGCACTCGCCGACGCGTTCGGCCCCGCGCGCCGGCTGCTGATCGCGCGCGAGCTCACCAAGCTACACGAGCAGTTGTTCCAGGGCACCCTGGCCGAAGGACAGAGCTGGCTCGCCGGCGACGCGAACCGGCAGCGCGGCGAGTTCGTGCTGGTCGTCGAAGGCGCGCCGGCGGCAAGCGGCGAAGCCGACGACACCGCACACGACGCGCTGCTCAGGCTGCTGCTGGAGGAAGTGCCGGTGAAGAGCGCGGCCAAGCTGGCGGCCGCGCTGACGGGCGCGTCGCGCAACACGCTGTATGCACGTGCGCTCGCGCTGAAGGAAGGCTGACGCGCGCCGCCGGCACGCGGAAACGACAAAGGGCTGCCGGAAGGCAGCCCTTTGTGCATGAGCGGACGATCCGCCGCGTTACTTCGCCGAGATCGACGCGAACATTTCGTCGCGCGCCTCGCGCGCTTCCTGCGGCGACAACCCTTCGATCTTCACGCGGCCCGTGCCGGCGTGCACGAGGCCGATCACCTTGGCCGCCGCATACGACAGGTCGAGCACGCGGCCGCGCTTGAACGGCCCGCGATCGTTGACCTTCACGACGACCCACTTGCCGGTCGATGCGTTCGTCACCTTGATGTACGACGACAGCGGCAGCGTGCGGTGCGCGGCGGTGAACGCGTTCATGTTGAAGCGCTCGCCGTTCGCGGTGCGGCGGCCGTGGAAATCCCGCCCGTACCACGATGCGCGGCCGGTCTGGCGGAAATCGGACACATCCTTGCCGTCGATCGGCTCGGCGTCCGCCAGCGACGACTTCTTCGCGTCCTTGCTGTCGGCAGCCGGCATCGATGCCAGCGCGGAATCGAAGCTGAGCGGCTGCTTGTCGTCGTCCGCCTTCGCGGCAGCGGCCGTCTTGTCGACCGCCTTCTTCTGGCTCACGCTGCCGGTGGTCTGGCTGGGTGGCACCGCACAGCCCGTCAGCGCAAAAAACAATGCAATGGTTCCGAATCGGCTCGGAAAACGTAAATTCATCGACGTGTCGCCTTCTGGTTCGGGCCGCATCGATACAACGCTGCTTCACAACGCAGAGATGCGCCCCGGACGGCAAATGCGTGCACGCCCGGCTCGAGTGCGAGCAGGCGGCTAGCATGGGCGCGGCATTCGTCTAGGCCGCAACCGTCCTGATTAGCTTTCACGTCTGGCGCAACCTGTCCCCAACAGCCTGACCAGACCCCACATGCCGCCATCGAACATGGCTTCACGTTCGCGCGCGTCGATACGACCAACGCACAGGAACGGCGGCACAGGCCTCATCCGGCGGCGCGGCAGCAGGGCCGCAGGCGGGCGCGCAGCGCCCGGCCGGACAAGACGTGAGCACCGAATGCTCGGTGCTGGATACACCGCCGGACTTCCCGGCGGCCGATGCTTGACGGTGAATCGAATGCCTCGTTTAACGGGGCCGAAACACCAGCGAATTGCGTGAAATTCACGCGCAATGGGGCGCATTATACATAAATCAAAACCTTGTCTCGAAAAGCGCCCCCGGCGGACCATTGATTCTCACTATGGCTGTAACAATCGGCATGCTCGGGGAAAGCCCTCATCGGCGCGCCGCGCCATGCATCGCACGCACGGCAGGCCGCGCGCGCGACCGGTACAATCGCTCCTTTTAGCCGCCGGTGCTCCCATGAAAGTCACGCTCATTCCGGTCACGCCATTCCAGCAGAACTGCTCGCTGCTCGTCTGCGAAAAGACGGGCCGCGCCGCCGTCGTCGATCCGGGCGGCGATCTCGACCGGATCGAACAGGAAGTCGCGCGGCAGAACGTGCAGGTCGAGAAGGTGCTGCTCACGCATGGGCACATCGATCACTGCGCGGGCGCGAAGACGCTCGCGACGCGCTACGGCGTGCCGATCGAGGGGCCTCAGGAAGAGGAACGCTTCTGGATCGAGAAGCTGCCGACGCAGAGCGAACGCTTCGGCTTTCCGGCCGCCGACATCTTCGAGCCCGACCAGTGGCTGAACGACGGCGACACCGTGCAGTTCGGCGACGAGACGCTCGAGGTCTATCACTGCCCGGGCCACACGCCCGGCCACGTCGTGTTCTTCAGCCGTGCACATCGCGTCGCGATCGTCGGCGACGTCCTGTTCGCGGGCTCCATCGGCCGGACCGATTTCCCGCGCGGCAATCACGAGGATCTCGTCCGTTCGATCAAGGAAAAGCTGTGGCCGCTCGGTGACGACGTCACGTTCGTGCCCGGTCACGGCCCGGTGTCGACGTTCGGCGACGAGCGCCGCACGAACCCGTTCGTGTCCGACAAGGTATTTGGATGAACCAGACCGCCATCCCCGAAATCTACGTCAGCACCGACGTCGAGGCCGATGGCCCGATTCCCGGCCCGCACTCGATGCTGAGCTTCGCGTCAGCCGCCTATACCGAGGACAAGCAACTGATCGCGACGTTTTCGGCAAACCTCGAGACCCTGCCCGGCGCGCACGCGCACCCGGTGCAGGAAGCCTGGTGGAAGACCGAACCCGAAGCCTGGGCCGCATGCCGGCGCGACCTGCAGACGCCCGAGGCGGCGCTGGTCGCCTACGTCGAATGGGTCGAGGCGCTGCCCGGCAAGCCGGTGTTCGTCGCGATGCCGGCCGGCTTCGATTTCACCTTCATGTTCTGGTACATGATGCATTTCGCGGGGCGCTGCCCGTTCTCGTGGTCGGCGCTCGACATCAAGACGCTCGCGTTCGCGATGACGGGCCTGCCGTACCGCAAGGCGATCAAGCCGCGCTTTCCGAAGCATTGGTTCGACGACCATCCGCACACGCACGTCGCGCTCGACGATGCGATCGAGCAAGGCGCGCTGTTCTGCAACATGCTCGCCGACCTGCGCCGTCAGCAGGCCGCGCTCGCGGGCCTGGCCGTGTCGGATACCGATCGGTCGGAAAGCGCGGGGGCGGGACAAAATCCCACGGATCCGCGAGCAAATTAGCGAATCCCGCTCACCAGCGCGTCGCCAGATTGCCTTTCCTTCCCCGGGCCTCTAACATTCAGCGTGTTGTAGCTGCCGCATGGAGGCGCAGGTGACGCTCGATTCCTTTTCGCAAAAAATCCTTCGCCTGTTGCAGCTCGACGCGCGCCGTTCCGTTCAGGAAATCTCCGACCAGGTCGGGCTGTCGAGCACACCGTGCTGGCGCCGCATCAAGGACATGGAACAGTCGGGCGTGATCCAGCGCTACACGGCGCTGCTCGATCGCGAGAAGCTCGGCCTGCACGTCTGCGCGCTCGCGCACGTGCACCTGACGCGTCACAACGAAGGCGGCGTCGAGCAGTTCGAGCGCGAGATCGCGACCTGCCCGGAAGTCACCGAGTGCTACAGCACGACCGGCGAAGCCGATTACATCCTCAAGATCGTCGCGCCGGACATCAAGGCCTACGACGTGTTCCTGCACGAACGCATCTTCAAGATCCCGGCCGTGTCGCAGGTACGCACGAGCGTCGTGCTGCGCGAAATCAAGTTCGACACGCAACTGCCGCTGTAACGCGCGGGCCTGCCGCCTGAGGCCGGCCGCGCTCGCGGCTGCCGGCTACCGGCCGCCGGTCACGTCTGCACGGGCAACGTGCGCGTGAAGCCGATCCGGCGCGCGCCGAACTCGCGCTTCAGCGTCTCGACGTCGAGCCGGCCGGCCAGCGCCGCATCGGTGTCGCGCGGGTCGCTGTCGAGCGTCACGTCGACCTCGAGGCCCGTACTCAGGTAATGCAGATTGATCGCCGCGGCGCGCAGCCCGCGCTGCGCGAGCGCGGCCTCGAGCCGGGCCACGAGTTCGTCGCGCGGCGGCAGCGCGAGCGCCGGACGGCGCGCCGCGTCGTTCTCCGGGTCGACATGGATCAGCGCATCGAGCACGCGCGGGTCGGACAGCACGCGTGCCCGCGCGGTCTCGGCGATGTAATGCCCTTCGGAGACGGAGATCTTCGGATCGACGAGGATGTGCGCATCGACGAGCGCGGCATCGCCCATCTTGCGCGTGCGCAGGTCGTGCACGTCGCGTACGCCGGGCGTCGCGGCGAGCAGCGCGCGGATCTCGGCCGTGTCGGCCGTATCGAGCGCGCGGTCGGAGAGGTCCTGCAACGCGTCATAGCCGAACGTCCAGCCCATGCGCGCGACCATGAAGCCGACGATCGCCGCGGCGATCGGGTCGAGCAGCCGCACACCGGCCAGGCTGCCGACGATGCCGATCGCGACGACGAGCGACGACGCGGCATCCGAACGCGCATGCCATGCGTTGGCGACGAGCATCGCCGAGCGCACGCGCCGCGCTTCGCGCAGCATGTAGCGAAACAGCGCTTCCTTCGACACGAGCACCGTCAGCGCAACGATCAGCGCGGAAAAATGCACGGCCGGAATATTTTCGAGATTAACGAGGCGGTCGCCGGCGCGCCAGAGCATGCCGATACCGACCGCAATCAGGATCGCGCCGAGAAACAGCGACGCGACCGTCTCGTAGCGGCTATGGCCGTAATTGTGGTCGGCATCCGGCGATGCGCCGCTATGCCGATTCGCAACCAGCACGACAAAATCCGAGATCAAATCGGAAATCGAATGCACACCGTCAGCAATCAATGCCTGCGAATGCGCAATCACGCCGACGGCGATCTGAAATGTCGCAAGCACGACATTCAGGACAATACTGACGAGCGTGCTCTTGCGCGCAACTGCGTGCTTATCTGCGCTCTGCGCGTCGCCGGAAAACGTGGACATGAAATATGAGATATCGGTGTGCGGGACGTAATTCTATCAAAGGCGCCCCGCGAGCCCTTCCAGTACCCACAAATTTCTCATTTAAATCAATCGCTTATGCGAACGTGTCGCATTTTCATTCACATGACACACTTACATTTTCATGACGGCACAGCGACCTTGCCGGCGTCCGGAAAACAAAAAAGCCGCGCTCCTCGACGGACACGCGGCTCTTCTGAAGAGCGGACAACCTAAACGAACGTTTAAATCGCAAACTGTTCGCGGTTCTTGCCGGCGATCCAGCGCGGCGGCTTGCCACGACCCGACCACGTCGCGCCCGTTTCCGGATCGCGGTATTTTGCCGCCACGCCTGCGCGCGGGCGACCGACCTTGCCGGCCTTCGCGCGGCTGAGACCGAGTTCGGCGAGCGAAAAGCCGTAGTCGGCAATTTTCTGCTTCACGTCATTCAGCACTTCAGCGTATTCACGCGACTTCGCTTCTTCGATTTGCTTCTCCAGCTTCTCCCGCTGGGCCAGCAGGTCCTTGTAAGAAGACATAGTTTCCCTTTCTATCTATCTGACCAATGGCGCCGGTCTGAGCCAGCTCACCATTCATGAAATATATGTGCCTCGGATTTTCGAAGGCAGAGATTAGCACAAAAAAGATTTGATAGAAGCGAGATTCACGAAAATCCCGAGACCAATTGTAATTCGCACATGTCATTTTGACCGGCCGCGGCCTTTTCTCAAATTTTTACGCTCCTGCATAGAGATTAGGACATTAGCGATTGGCTATTAGGTCTATCAATATACGCAATTACCCTGCATTCAAAAAATCAAAGCTTTCATCGGACGACAGTTTTGCGAAAACCACATGACGCGGTTTGCTAAACGGACAAATCACTGACCCGCGACGTCACGTCACATTCTTCGCGCAGGCGATCAGCCGCTCGCGCAGCACACCGATATCGGCCGACGGCGACTCGAACGGCGTGCGCACGCGGCGCCCGTCGCATCGCCAGTCCGCGCCATGGCGATCGACGCCGAGCAGGTCGAGCCCGTCGCGGTGCGCGTCGCCCGCTTCGTAGGCACGCCATAGCGCCTGTTCGTCGTCGAACGCGAGCGGCGGCAGCGCATCGAGATGCGTGCCGTCGACCCAGCCCATCCGTCCGAACCCGCCGATATAGCGCAGCCGCTCGATCTCGAGCGCCCAGAACGCGAAATCGCCGAGCGCGAGATAGCGCGCGGCGTCCGGTTCGTAGCGCAGGTAACGCGCGGTAACGTGCGGATCGTCGCCGAGCGGCACGAACCGGCCCAGCAGCGTCGCGCGCTCGGCGTTCAGGACATCGCCGTCATTGGCATCGACGACGAGGAAACCCGCACGCGGATCGGCGGCGAGATTGCGCGTGTGCTCGGCCAGGCCGCTCACCAGGATCACGGGCCGATGGCTTGCATCCGGTGCAAACGGCACGACCGTCGGATACGGGAACCCCTGCGGTTCGCGCGCATGGGTGGCGAGCGTGCCGAGCGCGCAGCGGTGCAGCAGATGCAGGGCGAAGGCGGGATCGATGTTCAAGAGGAACTCCTGCGGTCGAAAGGCGGTGCCTCGGGCATGGCTTCGATGTTACCCGCGCTCGCCGCACGCGTCGCATCGGCCGAACGGCCAATGCGACACCGGGCCGCCGCCGCGGGATGGCTCGACCGCCCGAGCATCGACCGAACGGCCATCGCCCGGCAGAAACGTAAGCGGTTCGATAGAATCGGACAAATCCGCCGGGCGCCATGTGCGCCCGCGCATTTTCCCGACGAGCCTTCCCGTGTCCGAATCCTCCTCCCCCGAATCGTCGTCCCCGTTCGCCGCGCCGCCCGACGCGCATCGCGTGCTGCCGCTGCCGGCCCGCCAGCGTGCGCGCACGGCGTCGATGGCGCTGTTCTTCGTCGCCGGCATGATGTACGCGTCGTGGGGCGTGCACGTGCCGACCGTGCGCGACAAGTTCGCGCTGAGCCCCGGGCTGCTGTCGATCGCGCTGTTCGCGGTCGCCGGCGGGTCGATCGCCGCGATGCTGACCATCGCGCGCTGGATCGCGCGCGTCGGCTCGCGCACCGCTTGCCTCGCCGGCGGGCTCGTGATGTCCGCGTGCGCGGCGCTGATCCTCGTCGTGCCCGACTACTGGATGCTGCTCGCGGTGCTCGCGCTGTTCGGCTTCTCGATGGCGACGCTCGACGTCGCGATGAACGCCGAGGCCAGCGCGGTCGAAATCGCGCTCGGCAAGCCGATCATGTCGTCGCTGCACGGGATGTTCAGCATCGGCGGGATGGCCGGCGCGGCGGCCGGCGGCGCACTGCTGTCGGCCGGCATGGCGCCGGTCGCGCATCTCGCGCTCGCGGCGGCGGTGTGCGCCACGGTGCTCGTGGTCGCGAGCCCGGCCGTGCTGCCGCACGTGCCGCATCACGAACAGGCGCACGGCGGCGGCAATCGCTGGCGCTCGCCCGCGCTGTGGATGCTCGGCGGCATCGCGCTCGTCGCGCTGATCGCCGAAGGCGCGATGTACGACTGGGCGACGGTCTACATGCGCGACGTGGTCGCGGCGAGCCCGGCGCTCGCGAGCGCCGCGTACGCGGCGTTCTCGGGCGGGATGGCCATCGCGCGCTTCGCGGGCGACGCCGTGCGCGCCCGCTTCGGCGCGCCGCAGCTCGTGTTCGCGAGCGCGTCGCTCGCCTGCGCGGGGATGATCGGCGCGCTGCTGCTGCCGAATCCGGTCGCGGTGCTGACCGGTTTCACGCTGATGGGCCTCGGGCTGGCCAACATGATGCCCGTGCTGTTCGCGGCCGCCGCGCGCGTGAAAGGCATCCATGCGGCCGAAGGGCTCGCGCACGTGGCCGGGCTCGCGTATTTCGGACTGCTGTTCGGTCCGGTCGTGATCGGCGCGGTCGCGCAGGCCGCGAACCTGACGATCGGCCTGTCGGTCGTCGCCCTGTGCGCGGCGCTCGTCGCGCTCGTCGCACCGAAGGTGCTCGCGCACCTGAAGATCTGACGGCGCGGCGGCGCACGCCGGCCCAAAAAGAAAGCGCGCATGCGTTGCCGCATGCGCGCTTTCACCCTCCTGTCGACCGCTCGTTGCGTTACATCTTCACTTCGTCGAGCAGGGACTTCTTGCCGCTCTTGTAGTTGTACAGCGAAATCACGCCGTGCTGCAGGTCGCCCTTCGAATCGAAGGTCGTCGTGCCGATCACGCCCGTGTATTTCGTCGCCGGCATCGCCGCCAGGATCTTCGCCGGGTCCGTCGAGTTCGCGCGCTTCATCGCGTCGGCGATGATGTACACGGCGTCATACGTGAACGGCGCGTAGATCTGGATCGGCTGGCCGAAGCGCTTCTCGTACTTCGCCTTGAACGCGCTGCCGCCCGGCATCTTCTCGAGCGAAGCACCGGCTTCCGAGCACACGATGTTGTCGGTCGCGTCGCCGGCCAGGTCGGCCAGTTTCTCTGTGCACACGCCGTCGCCCGCGAAGATCTTCGCGCGCAGGCCGAGCTGCTTCGCCTGCTTCGCGAACGGGCCGCCGGTGGCGTCCATGCCGCCGTACATGATCGCGTCCGGGTTCTCGCCCTTGATCTTCGTCAGAATCGCGCGGAAGTCGACCGCCTTGTCGTTCGTCGCGTCATGCGACATCACCTTCAGGCCGAGCGCCTTCGCCTTCTTCTCGAATTCGTTCGCGAGACCCTGGCCGTAAGCGGTCGAATCGTCGACCACCGCCACGCTCTTGATGCCCTTCGAGTGCGCATAGTTCGCCAGTGCCGGGCCCTGCTGCGCATCGGTCGCCACCACGCGGTACGTGGTCTTGAAGCCTTGCTGCGTGTACACCGGGTTGGTCGCCGACGGCGAGATCTGCACGATGCCGGCATCGCTGTAGATCTTCGAGGCCGGGATCGACGTGCCCGAGTTCAGGTGGCCGACCACCGCGACGACCTTGTCGTCGACGAGCTTCTGCGCAACCTGCGTCGCCTGCCGCGGGTCGGCGGCGTCATCCTGCGGGTCGAGTTGCAGCGTGATCTTCTGGCCGCCGATCGTGAGACCCTTCGCGTTGATTTCCTCGACCGCGAGACGTGCGCCGTTTTCGTTGTCCTTGCCCAGGTGTGCAATGCCGCCCGTCAACGGCGCGACGTGGCCGATCTTGACGACTTGATCGGCGGACGCGTTGCTTGCAGCTGCAGCACACAGCATCGCCGCTGCGGTGATCGGCAACAGCTTTTGCATCTTGATATTCATGTAAGTCTCCAGTTCGGTCCCAAAAAACGCCATCGCCCGGTGCCCCGCTGCCATCCCCGTGTTTGCCATCACTGGACGATTCGCCGGTTGCATCGTTCATGCACTTGGCCTCAAGTACGTGAAAACCGCCGCTTTTAGCAGCTGCCCGCCCGTACTTGCGCGCAAGTGTAGGTGATCAAATTAATTTGTGGGACTTTTTTGGGGTAGTGGTAACACTACCGATATGCGCGCTTTGGAAGGATGACTCGAATAACGCTGCAAGCCCCGGCGGATAAGGGTTTCCGCTAATTCCCGGCATACTTTCGAAAGGTCGTTTCGACCTATTCACGGGGCATTTCGATTCGGTATTTTATGCCCGTGATCATTGAATGAAACGCGCGTGACACCACGCGCGTTTCGCCGCCCGATATCGATGGTTGCGGCGGATGAAGCAGCGTTCAGGCGGCCGATGCACGCCATTCCGCGTCGAGCGCGGCGACCAGCTGCGACGTCGTCAGCGCATCGCCGCGCCGCCGCGCGAGCGGCGCGCCCTGTCCGGCCCACAGCGACAGATAGTCGCCGTCGTTCGCGCGCGCGGCGGCCTGGCGCAGCGGCTGGGTCAGCGCATTCTGCACCGGATACGGTGCGGCGTCGGCCACGTGCTCGCCGAGCCGCGCCATCAGCGTGTTGCGCAGCCCGCGTGCATGACGGCCGGTGATCGCGCGCGTGACCTGCGTCGACGTATCGGCGCTCGCGAGCAGCCGCGCCTTCCAGTCTGCCGCGATCGCGCTTTCCGCGCACGTGAGGAACGCGGTGCCGAGTTGCGCGCCCTGCGCGCCGAGCGCGAGCGCGGCCGCGATGCCACGGCCGTCCATGATCCCCCCCGCGGCGAGCACGGGCAAGCCCGTCGCGTCGGCGAGCTGGGGGACGAGCGCGAACGTGCCGATCAGCGCATCGTCAGCGCAACCGATGAAGGTGCCGCGATGGCCGCCCGCCTCGGCGCCCTGCGCGGACAGCGCGTCGGCGCCGGCCGCCTGCCACGCGAGCCCTTCGGCCACGTGCGTCGCGGTGCCGATCACATAAGTGCCGACGGCTTTCAGGCGCGCGACGTCGGCCGCGTCGAGCACGCCGAACGTGAAGCTCGCGACCGGCACGCGCAGCGCGACGAGCGCATCGAGCTGCGCGCGGAAATCGGGCGCGTAGCGCGCCGGCGCCGTGCCCGGCGGCAAGCCGAGCGTCGCGTTCAGCGGGTCGATCGCCGCCAGTGCGCGCGCGAGCGTCGCCGCATCGGGCGCGACGTCGGGCAGCACGAACAGGTTGATCGCGAACGGGCGATCGGTCGCCGCGCGAATTGCGGCGACTTCGGCCGCGAGGCGCTCGGGCGCGAGCGCGCCGGCACCGAGGCTGCCGAGCGCACCGGCATTCGACGCGGCCGTGACCATCGCGGTCGTGGTCGCGCCGACCATCGGCGCCTGCACGAGCGGCAGGCGCAAACCGAAGCGTTCGGAAAAGGGCGTGGAAAACGAGCGGGAAGACATGGCGAATCCTTCGATGACGATGCGCGAAAGCGCTTTGTAAAGGCCGACACATCGACTCTATCGAAGCGGCGCGGCGCCGAAAAATGAATAATCGAGATCGAAACGATCGCTGCGCGAGAAGCGGTCGCGCGCGCTGCACCACAGCACGATTGGTGGCACACTAGGCCGCCCTCTTTTTACCCGCGGGGCGCCTCGCGCACCCCGCACGCCAGGAGTTCAGAACGTGACTGCCCAATGGATCGACATCCCGACCGGTAACGACAGCTTCGGCGGCTATCTCGCACTGCCCAAGCGCGGCAAGGGCCCTGCCGTCATCATCATCCAGGAGATCTTCGGCGTGAACTCGCACATCCGTGCGGTCGCCGACCAGTACGCGGCCGACGGCTTCGTCGCGCTCGCGCCCGACGTGTTCTGGCGCACGCAGCCGCGCGTCGAGCTGACCTACGAGGGCGCGGATCGCGACAAGGGCATCGAGCTGATGAAGAAGACCGACGTGGGTCTCGCGGTCGCGGACATCGGCGCGGCGGCCGACGCGTTGCGCGCACGCCCCGAAGTGAGCGGCAAGCTCGCCGCGATCGGCTACTGCTTCGGCGGCCAGATCGCGTACCGCGCGGCGGCGACCGGCAAGCTCGACGCGGCGGTCGCCTATTACGGCGGCGGCATCCAGAACGCACTCGATCTCGCCGCCCAGATCACGCAGCCGATCCTGTTCCACTACGCGGAAAACGACCACGGCATTCCACTCACCGCCGTCGACCAGGTGAAGGCCGCGTTCGCCGGCCACGGCGATGCGTCGTTTCACGTCTACCCGGGCGCCGAGCACGGCTTCAACTGCACGGACCGCGCCTCGTACAACCAGCGCGCGGCGGCGCTCGCGCACGGCCGCACGTTGACCTTCCTCGCCGAGCACCTTTAAAAAGGCATAACGCGGGCCCGCCACGCCGGGCCCGCGTTATGCTCGCATCATCGCCACGAGTCACACGGGGGTAACCGCGATGCACTCGGACTATCTCGCGCACGACGCAATCGGCCTCGCCGCGCTCGTGCGCGACCGCCACGCCAGCCCGCGCGAACTGCTCGACGCCGCGATCGGTCAGGCCGAAGCGGTCAACGGCGCGATCAACGCGATCGTGCTGCAGGACTACGAAGCCGCGCGCGCGCGTGCGGCGGCCGCGCCCGAGCCGGGCGCCGACGCGCCGTTCGCGGGCGTACCGTATCTCGTCAAGGATCTCGGCGCGGCGGTCGCCGGGCTGCCGCTGTCGATGGGCAGCCGGCACTACCGTTACTTCGTGCCGGCCGACGATTCTCCGGTGATCGCGCGCAGCCGCGCGGCGGGCCTCAACGTGTTCGGCAAAACCAACACGTCCGAGATCGGCCAGATGCCGTACACGGAACCGGAACTGTTCGGTGCGTGCCGCAACCCGTGGAACCTCGATCACACGCCCGGCGGTTCGAGCGGGGGCGCGGCGGCCGCCGTCGCGGCCGGCATCGTGCCGCTCGCGCATGCGTCCGACGGCGGCGGCTCGATCCGCATTCCGGCGTCGTGCTGCGGGCTGTTCGGCCTGAAGCCGAGCCGCAACCCGGTGCTCGTCGACCTGCCGTCGAACGGCGAACTCGTCGTCCAGCACGCGGTGTCGCGCAGCGTGCGCGACAGTGCGCTGCTGCTCGACGTGACGACCGGCCAGACCCTGCCGCCCGGCGCGCCCGGCACCTTCCTCGGCGCGCTCGATACGCCGCCCGGCCCGCTGCGGATCGGCCTCGTCGTCGATCCGATGCTCGCGCCGGCGCTCGCCGACGACACGCGCGCGGCGCTCGACGACGCAGCCGCGCTGCTCGAATCGCTCGGCCACCACGTCGAGCCGGCGACGCTGCAAATCGACTACGCGCGCGCGGCCGAAACCTTCCTGACGCTGTGGGCGACGATCGCCGAGGAAATGGTGCTGGGCGCGCGCGAACTGACCGGCCGCACGCCGCGGCGCGGCGAATTCGAGGCCGCGACGTGGGCGATGGCCGTGGTCGGCCGCCGCCTTGCGCGCACGCGGCTGCCCGACGTGCTCGAATGGCAGCGCCAGCTCACCGTGCAGGTCGCCGGTCTCGTGTCGCGCTACGACGCGATCCTGTGCGCGTCGCTCGCCGGGCCGCCGGTGAAGATCGGCGAATTGCAGCCGACGCCGTTCGAATCCGCGCAGATGAAGCTGCTCGCCGCGCTGCCGGTGAAGCCGCTGCTGAAGGAAATGCTCGCGAAGTCGTCGGAGAAGGCGTTCGCCTGGGCCGGCTGCACCGAGCTGTTCAACCTGACCGGCCAGCCGGCGATGTCGGTGCCGCTGTACTGGAATGCGCGCGGGCTGCCGATCGGCGTGCAGTTCGCCGCGCGCCACGCCGACGAAGCGTTGCTGCTCCGGCTCGCGCGGCAGCTCGAACAGGCGCGGCCGTGGTTCGACCGCCGCCCGCCGCTGATGCAGGCGCAGCGCTGACGCGCGCACGTTTTCGCCGCGCGTCACGCTTCACGATAAAAAAGCCCCGCCGGCACGAACCGGCAGGGCTTTTAAGCATACAACCGCGTGACGGCGCTTACACCGCGAGCCGTTCGCAGATCGTGCGCGTCGCGACCGCCGCGTTCAGCGTGTAGAAGTGCAGCCCCGGCACGCCCGCGTCGATCAGGCGCTGGCACAGGCTCGTGACGACGTCCGCGCCGAACGCACGGATCGACTCGCGATCGTCGCCGAAGCTCTCGAGCCGGCGCGCGACCCAGCGCGGCACTTCGGCGCCGCACATCTCGGAGAAGCGCATCAGCTGCGAGAAGTTCGTGATCGGCATGATGCCCGGCACGATCGGCACGTCCACACCCAGCTTGCGCGCATCGTCGACGAAGCGGAAATACGCGTCCGCGTTGAAGAAGTACTGCGTGATCGCGGAATTCGCGCCGGCTTTCACCTTGCGCGCGAAATTCTCGAGATCGGCTTTCGGCGAGCGCGATTGCGGGTGGTACTCCGGATAGCCCGCGACCTCGATGTGGAACCAGTCGCCATGCTCGGCGCGGATGAAGCTGACGAGCTCGGACGCATAGCGCAGCTCGCCGACCGCGCCCATCCCCGACGGCAGGTCGCCGCGCAGCGCGACGATGTGCCGGATGCCGTGCGAGCGGTACTGGTCGAGAATCGCGCGCAGGCTGTCGCGCGACGAGCCGATGCACGACAGGTGCGGGGCGGCCTCGAGGCCGTCCTTCTGCATGTCGAGCACGGTGTCGAGCGTGCCCTGCTGCGTCGATCCGCCGGCGCCGAACGTCACGGAGACGAATTTCGGCTTCAGCGGCAGCAGCTGCGCGCGCGTGGCGCGCAGCTTTTCGACGCCGTCCGCCGTCTTCGGCGGGAAGAATTCAAACGAGAGTTCGATCGGTTTCATGATTCGATGGGGTTGGGCCTCAACCCGCCCGCCCTCAGCCGATGTCGCGCTGGCCGAAGATCAGGGCGGACAGCAGCCACGACACGATGCTGTACAGGATCGAACCGAAGAACGCGGACCAGAACCCCGACACCTCGAAGCCCTTCAGCAGCGACGACGCGAACCAGAAGCACAGCGCGTTCACGACGAGGATGAACACCCCGAGCGTGACGATCGTGACGGGCAGCGTCAGCAGGATCAGCACCGGCCGGATCACCGTGTTGATCAGCCCGAGCACGACCGCGATGATCAGCGCGGTGCCGAAGCTCTTGATGTGGATCGACGGCACGAGGTACGTGATGATCAGCAACGCGAGCGCGTTGATGACCCAGGTGAGGATGAGGCTCATGGAGGGCTCCGGTTCGGTTGTCGATCGGTACGATCGGGGAGCGCCGCCGCGCCGTGCGCCCGCCACGGGCGCGCACGACACGGCGGCGGCCGCGCATCAGTAGCGGTAGTGGTTCGGCTTGAACGGGCCGTCCTTCTGCACGCCGATGTACGAAGCCTGCTCGTCCGACAGCACCGACAGGTTCGCGCCGATGCGCGCGAGGTGCAGGCGCGCGACCTTTTCATCGAGATGCTTCGGCAGCACGTACACCTTGTTCTCGTACTCGTTGCCGCGCACGAACAGCTCGATCTGCGCGAGCGTCTGGTTCGCGAACGAGTTCGACATCACGAACGACGGATGGCCGGTCGCGCAGCCGAGGTTCACGAGGCGGCCTTCCGCCAGCAGGATCACGCGCTTGCCGTCCGGGAAGATGATGTGGTCGACCTGCGGCTTGATGTTTTCCCACTGGTACTGGCGGGTCGACGCGACGTCGATTTCCGAGTCGAAGTGGCCGATGTTGCAGACGATCGCGTTGTGACGCATCGCCTTCATGTGATCGTGGTTGATCACGTGGTAGTTGCCGGTCGCCGTCACGAAGATGTCGGCCTTGTCCGCCGCGTATTCCATCGTCACGACGCGGTAGCCTTCCATCGCCGCCTGCAGCGCGCAGATCGGATCGATTTCGGTGACCCACACGGTCGCGCCCAGGCCGCGCAGCGACTGCGCGCAACCCTTGCCCACGTCGCCGTAGCCCGCGACGACCGCGACCTTGCCCGCGATCATCACGTCGGTCGCGCGCTTGATGCCGTCGACGAGCGACTCGCGGCAGCCGTACAGGTTGTCGAACTTCGACTTCGTGACCGAATCGTTCACGTTGAACGCCGGGAACGGCAGGCGGCCGTCCTTTTCCATCTGGTACAGGCGGTGCACGCCGGTCGTGGTTTCTTCGGTCACGCCCTTGATGTGCGCGAGGCGCTTCGAGTACCAGTTCGCGTCGACGTCGAGGTGCGCCGCGATCGACTTGTACAGCGCGACTTCTTCCTCGTTGGTCGGCTTCGCGATCACCGAACGGTCCTGCTCGGCCTTCGAGCCGAGGATCAGCAGCAGCGTTGCGTCGCCGCCGTCGTCGAGGATCATGTTCGCGAATTCGCCGTTCGGCCATTCGAAGATGCGGTGCGAGAACTCCCAGTATTCGTCGAGCGATTCGCCCTTGAACGCGAACACCGGCGTGCCGGCTTCGACGATCGCGGCCGCGGCGTGATCCTGGGTCGAGAAGATGTTGCACGACGCCCAGCGGACGTCCGCGCCGAGCGCCTTCAGCGTCTCGATCAGCACGCCCGTCTGGATCGTCATGTGCAGCGAACCGGCGATGCGCGCGCCCTTCAGCGGCTGCTGCGCCTTGTATTCGTCGCGGATCTGCACGAGGCCCGGCATTTCGGTCTCGGCGATGTTCAGTTCCTTGCGGCCCCAGCCGGCCAGCGCCATGTCGGCGACGACGTAATCGTGGGAAGCCTTGGAATCGATAATGGCGTTCATCACGCCCTCCTTTCTAAAAAGTTTCTAGATTGGTGACGTGAGCGCCGTTCAGGAAGCGGGGCCGGCGCGAAAAAACCGCTGCACGGCTGCTTGGTGAAGCCTTCCGAGCCTGGCGGACGCTGGATGGTCCGTCGCAACGCTCCTCGGAAAACGGAGGGGATTGTAGCAAATCGGCGCGCGAAATGCGCAAGCGCCGCGCAACCGCGGCACAGGCGCGCGGCGTCGGCGCGCGCGGCCGCGGTAAAGGGTCAGGACTCGGCGCCGACCCACGCCTGTTCGCGCAGCCGCGCACGCAGGCGCGCAACGGCCTGGCTGTGCAACTGGCACACGCGCGATTCGCTCACCTCGAGCACCGCGCCGATCTCGCGCAGATTCAGACCCCGTTCGTAGTACAGCGACATCAGCAGCTTCTCGCGCTCCGGCAGCCGCTCGATCGCCTCGACGAGCGCCTCGCGCAGATGGTCGTCGAGCAGCGCCGACAGCGGATCGGCATGATCGACGCGATAACGGTCGAGGAACGGCTCGTCGTCGGCCGCGCGGTCGAAATCCTCGTAGTAGATGAGCTGGCTGCCGTGCAGGTCCTGCAGCATCCCCTGGTATTCGTCGAGCGGCATGTTCAGGTGCTGCGCGATCTCGGTCTCGCTCGCCGAGCGGCCGAGGTGCTGCTCGACCTGGTGCACCGCGTGCTCGACCTCGCGCGACGTCTTGCGCAGGCTGCGCGGCAGCCAGTCGTTGCTGCGCAGCTCGTCGAGCATCGCGCCGCGGATGCGCTGCGTCGCGTAGGTCTCGAACTGCGCGCCCTGGTCTTCCTTGTAGCGGCCGGCCGCGTCCATCAGTCCGATCATGCCGGCCTGGATCAGGTCGTCGAGATCGACGCTCGCCGGCATCTTCGCGACGAGCTGCAGCCCGAGGCGACGCACGAGCGGCGCGTATTGCGCGAGCACGTCGGCCTGGGACATCTTTCCTTGAGCGTTGTACATCATGGCTCCCTCCTTCGGGTGGCGCTCACGCGGCGTGTGCCGCGCCCGCCTCATACGACGGCTTGCCGCCGGCGTGGACTGCGCGGCCCGCACCCGAACGCGGGCGCATCGGCCAGTACAACAGGTCGGCGGCAATCTGCCGGTAATCGCGCGCGGCAGCCGACGACGGAAACGCATCGACCACCGCATGCATCAGTTCTCGGGCGTGCTCGACGAGCGGATCGGCGCTCACGCAGCCCGCGTCGGCGATCGACACGGTCAGGTAGCGGCTCGCGACGCCTGCGAGGTTGTCGAAGGCCGTCTTCGCGTCCGCGTGGCTGCCGACCTGATTGGTCAGCACGCGGAATTGTGCGAGCGCGTGCGCGAAATGCAGCCGCTTCATGCACGCATACGCCTCGGTGATCGCCTGCGCGGCGACCCGCGTGACGATCAGCACGTCGTGGGCTTCGCGCGCGAGCGCCGAGAACGATCCGTCGGCGCCGAGCTGCGCGTCGACGAGCACGATGTCGGCCGGGCCGTCGATGAAGTCGCTCAGTTGCGCGTCGCTGTAGCCGGCACGCGCGAGCCGCGCGGCGCCGCACAGGCCGAAGCCGGCCGCCACCCGCGTGCGTTCGCCGTCGCGCAGCCACGCGCCGGCGAGCGTCGCGCTGGCCGAATGCACGTCGGCGCGTTCGTCGACGACGAGCACGTCCTTGCCGAGCGACGCGAGCGCCGCCGCGAGGTTCACCACGGTGGACGTGCAGCCGACGCCCACCGGGCCGCCCGTCACCGCGACGATGCGCGACGCGCGCCCGGCCAGCAGGCGTCGCAGCCCTTCGGCCTGGTCGATGATCCGTTTATCCAAATCGCACCTCGTGCAGCTCGGCGGTGGAACGTGCGGTCAGGGCGGAAAGCAGCGTCGGCATGTCCTCGTCTTGCGGCACGAAGGGCGAGCCGTCGCGCGGCACACAGAACGCGCTCTTCAGCAGGAATTTGGTCGACGCGACGTACAGGTTCTCCGGCACCTTCTGGCCGGTCGACACGTAGTGGACCGGCAGCTTGTAGCGGATCACCGTGTCGAGCACGCCGCCGAGGTGAGTTGCCTCGTCGAGCTTGGTGAGGATGCAGCCGGCCAGATCAGGATGCTCGCCCGCGCTGCGGTACGCCTGCACGACTTCGTTCAGCGTGTCGCCGTGGCTCGTCGCGTTGAGCAGCAGCAGGCGCTGCACCGGCGCGTTCGCGCCGTGCAGCATCGCGATCTGGTCGGACACCGCGCGGTCGCGCTGGCTCATGCCGATCGTGTCGATCAGCACGATGTGCTTGTTGCGCAGCTCGGACAGCGCGAGCGCGAGGTCGCCCGCATCCTTCACCGCGTGAACCGGCACGCCGAGAATCTTGCCGAAGATGCGCAGTTGCTCGTGGCCGCCGATCCGGTAGCTGTCGGTGGTCAGCAGCGCGACCTTGCTCGCGCCGAAGCGCATCACGCAGCGCGCCGCCAGCTTCGCGGTGGTGGTCGTCTTGCCGACTCCCGTCGGCCCCATCAGCGCGAACACGCCGCCGCGCTCCATCAGCGCGTCCTCGCTGTCGAGCACCGGCAGGTTCGACGCGAGCACCGACTGCGCCCATTCGGCGGCCTGCTCGAAGGTCTGCGCGCCGTCGCCGGACGGCAGGTTGTCGACCAGCATCCGCACGAGCTGCGCGGAGAAGCCGGCCGAGAACAGGTGCTTCGTCAGCGCACCGTGGACGGCGCTGCGACGCTGGCGATCGTGCCACATCAGGCTGTCGAACTGCTCTTCCATCATCCCGCGCAGCTCGCCGAGCTCCTGCATCACGGTGTCGTTGACGATCCGCTCGATGCGCGACTTCACCGCATCGGCCACTGCGGCGGCCGTGTCGGCGGACAGGCGCGTGCGCTCCGTCGCCTTGGCGGCGTACGCGGCGCCCGTGTCGGGGGCGCGGTTAGCGGCGGCGGCCGGCGCTCCGGCGGCTGGCGCTCCGGCGGCCGGCATCCGGCGTTCGGCGTCGCGCACGATGTCGCGCGCCCAGTCGAGCGGCGTCGCGCCGGCCGCCGCTTGCGGCGCGGGCGCGCTCGCCCGCGGCTCGGCAGATGCCTGCGCACGGGCCATCAGCGCGTCGCGCTGCTGCATCAGGCGCTTCGCGTGCTCGACCAGCCACGGCGCGGGTTCGGAAGGGGCGGCCGGCGCCCCGGCGGCCGGCGTACCAGCGGCAGGCGCGGCGATCGACGACGCTGCTGCCGGCTCGTCCGCATCGATCGACGAAGCATGCACGTCGAGCTCTTGCGCGTCGGCGCTCGCGCCGAACACGGACGAGAACACGTCCGGCAGGCCGCCCGCGCCCGCCGCATACGGATTGACGGCCGGGCGCGGCGCACTGCCCGGGCGCGACACGATGCCCTGCACGGCGGCGGCCGGCACGGACTCCGGCAGACGCGACGTCGCGAGGCGCGGACGCGCGGCCGGCGGCGCCACCGCGGCGAGATCCGAATCGGCGAGTGCAACGATTTCCACACTGCCGTCATCGAGCGTGCGGTTCGACAGCACGACCGCGTCGGCGCCGAGCGCCTCGCGCACGAGACGAAGTGCGTCGCGGCTCGTTGCGCCGGTGAATTTGCGAATGTTCAAGCGGAACCCCCGATGACGTTAACGACTTTGATCGTGCGTGTGTCCGGCACTTCGGCATACGACAGCACTTTCAATTGCGGCAGGCTGCGGCGCAGGAAACGCGCGAGCATCGCGCGCAGCGCGTGCTGCACGAGCAGCACGGGCGGCAGCCCGAGATTCTGTTGACGCAGCATCGCTTGCTGCGTGCCGGTCAGAAGGTTGTGCGCGAGGCCAGGCTCGAGGCCCGGGTTCGCGCCGGTGGCGAGCGCCTGCGACAGCACGCGCTCCAGATTCGCGTCGAGGCCCATCACCTGCATTTCGCCGGCGCCCGGATACCACTGCTGCGTGATCGCGCGGCCGAGCGAGAGCCGCACCGCGGCCGTGATCTCGTACGCGTCGCCGCGGCCCGCATGCTCGGACACGGCCTCGAGGATCGTGCGCATGTCGCGGATCGGCACGCCTTCCTCGAGCAGGTTCTGCAGCACCTTCTGCAGCGTGGTGAGCGAGATCGTCTTCGGCACGAGGTCCTCGACGAGCGACGGCGCATCCTTGCCGGTGCGCTCGACGAGCGCCTGCACTTCCTGGCGGCCGAGCAGCTCGGCCGCGTGCTGGACGACCAGATGGTTCAGGTGCGTCGCGACGACCGTGCTCGCGTCGACCACCGTGTAGCCGTACACCTGCGCCTGCTCGCGCATCGCGACGTCGATCCACACGGCCGGCAGCCCGAACGCGGGATCCTGCGTGACGGCGCCCGGCAGCGCGGCCGTGACCTGGCCCGGGTTGATCGCGAGCCACTGGCCCGGGAACACTTCGCCGACGCCGATCTCGACGCCCTTCAGCGCGATCCGGTACGCGTTCGGACGCAGTTCGAGGTTGTCGCGGATATGGATCACCGGCGGCAGGAAGCCGATTTCCTGCGCGAATTTCTTGCGGATGCTCTTGATGCGCTTGAGCAGCTCGCCGTCGCTGTTCTTGTCGACGAGCGGAATCAGCCGGTAGCCGACTTCCAGGCCGAGCGGATCGATCAGCTGCACGTCGTCCCAGGTCGCTTCGTGGCTGTCGGCCGGCAGCACGGCGGGCGGGGCGATGTCGGTCACGTCGCCGGCCGCCTTGCGGGCCGCCGCGCGCTGGGTCAGCGTGCGCGCCAGCCAGATCGCGCCGCCGCCGAGCGCGAGGAACGCGAAGTGCGGCATCCCGGGGATCAGCCCCATCAGCACGATGATCGCGCCGGTGATGTTCAGCACGCGCGGGTTCGTGAACAACTGGCCGGTGATCTGCGTGCCGATGTCCTCGTCGGTCGCGACGCGCGACACGATCACGCCGGCCGCGGTCGAGATCACGAGCGACGGGATCTGCGCGACCAGGCCGTCGCCGATCGTCAGCAACGTGTAGTTGGTGCCGGCCGCCGCGAAGCTCATGTCGTGCTGGACCATCCCGACGATCAGCCCGCCGATCACGTTGATCGCCATGATGATCAGGCCGGCGATCGCGTCGCCGCGCACGAACTTCGACGCGCCGTCCATCGACCCGTAGAACTCGGCTTCCTGCGATACCGCAAGGCGCCGCTTGCGCGCCTGTTCCTCGTTGATGAGGCCCGCGTTCAGGTCGGCGTCGATCGCCATCTGTTTGCCGGGCATCGCGTCGAGCGTGAAGCGCGCGGATACTTCGGCGATCCGCCCCGCGCCCTTCGTGATCACCATGAAGTTGATGATCATCAGGATCACGAACACCACGATGCCGACCGCGAAGTTGCCGCCGACGAGGAAGTGGCCGAACGCCTCGATCACCTGGCCGGCCGCGTCCGGGCCGGTGTGCCCTTCGAGCAGCACGACGCGCGTCGACGCGACGTTCAGCGACAGGCGCAACAGCGTCGAGAACAGCAGCACGCTCGGGAACGCCGCGAAATCGAGCGGCTTCATCGTGTACATGCTGACGAGCAGCACCATCACGGACAGCGCGATGTTGAACGTGAACAGCAGATCCAGCAGCATCGGCGGCAGCGGCAGGATCATCATCCCCAGGATCATGCAGATGAGGATCGGGCCCGCGAGCGCGCGCAGATTCGTGCCCGCGAACGGGTTCGGGCGCTTCGCGAACAGGCCGGTCGGGGTGCTCATGCGGAAGCTCCTTGCGTGCCTTGCGTGCCGAGCGTGTCCTCGGCTTCCTCGCGTTCATCGTCGGCGGCCACCGACGTGCCCTTGTCGAGATCGGCCGGCACGTCGAGATCGACCGGCACCGCGGGGAACGCGCCGCCTTCCGAACGGAAGCGCTTGAGCTGGTACACCCATGCGAGCACTTCGGCGACGGCCGAGTACAGCGAGCCGGGAATCTCGCGTTCGATTTCGACGTTGTGATACAGCACACGCGCGAGCGGCGGCGCCTCGAGCAGCGGCACGTTGTGCTCGGCCGCGAGTTCGCGGATGCGCGCGGCGACGAGGTTCACGCCCTTGGCGACGACCTTCGGCGCCCGCATCTCGCCGTCCGTGTATTGCAGCGCGACCGCGAAGTGCGTCGGGTTCGTGACGACCACGTCGGCCTTCGGCACGGCCGCCATCATCCGGCGGCGCGCGATCGCGCGCTGCTGCTGGCGGATTCGTCCCTTCACGTGCGGATCGCCTTCGTTCTCGCGATGCTCGCGCTTCACTTCTTCCTTCGTCATGCGCAACTTCTTGTTGTACTGCCAGAGTTGGTAAGGCACGTCGAGCCCGGCGACCACCAACATCCCGGCGACCGTCGTGCCGCAGCACACGGCGACCAGATGCAGCGCATCGGGCAGCGCGGCGCCGAGCGGCTGCGTCGCGAGACCGAGCAGTTCGTCCTTGCTGCGCCAGATCGCGATGCCGCCGATCCCGCCGACGACCAGCGTCTTCGCGACCGACATCCCGAGCTGGATCGGCCCCTGGATCGAGAAGATCCGGCCGAGGCCCGAGATCGGGTTCAGGCGGTCGAACTTCAGCTCGAACGTCTTTTGCGAAATCAGCCAGCCGCCGAGCGCCATCGGCGCGAGCAGCGCGGCGACGCCGGTGAGCGCGAGCAGCGGCAGCAGCGCGGCGAAGCCTTCGAGGCTCGCGCTGCCGGCCGCCGACAGCATCCGGTTGGTGTCGAACGCGGTCGCGCGATCGAACGTGAACGCGCCGCGCAGCATCGCTTGCAGATGCCCGCCCGACGGGCCCGCGAGCAGCCATGCGCCGTAGAACCCCGCCGCGAGCAGTGCGAACGAAGCCAGTTCGCGCGAACGCGCGACCTGCCCCTCCTCGCGCGCCTTCTCGCGGCGCCTGGGAGTGGCGGCTTCGGTCTTGTCGAGATCGCTCTCGTCTGCCACGGGGCCTCCGGTCGGGTACGGCGGAATGCCGCTTTCCAGTGACACCGATTATTCATGGAGGCATCAAACGCCGATCGGTCGAGCAAAGCCGGGAAAGGGGGGTATTTCGGGGAATCGGGCGAGCGCCGCAAACCAAGCCGGATCGGGGGGCGGAACGATGCACGGCGCGGCGAAAAAACGGTCCGGGCGGCGCATGCGCGAAGCGGCGGCGGCAAGCAGGACGGCAGCGGCGTCATGCGGGGGAACGGCGAAACGACGGGCGCGGAAGACGCGGGAAATCGGCCCGACGCAACGGCGTCGTGCGTCGTGCGTCGTGCGGCGAGCGGCGGGCGGTGAGCAGCCGGCGGCGGGCGGCGGGCAGCCGACGGCGGGCGGCAGGCGGCGGGCGGTGGGCGG
>NZ_CADFDY010000018.1:0-65969 GCF_902833095.1 Burkholderia sp. BCC1208
CATGGTCGGCTCCCGTGCTTGCTCAACGAGCCGTCCAGCATG
Source organism: Burkholderia sp. BCC1208 (assembly GCF_902833095.1). Lineage (NCBI taxonomy): Bacteria > Pseudomonadati > Pseudomonadota > Betaproteobacteria > Burkholderiales > Burkholderiaceae > Burkholderia > Burkholderia sp. BCC1208. The sequence continues at coordinate 43 of NZ_CADFDY010000018.1, forward strand.
CCAGCAGTCAAAAACACGACATCTGTAAATAGCCAGAACACGACATTAGGATATGGCTGCTACAACCAAAACCATCGATAATGTTGATTATGTCAAATTAGAAATTTACCGAGCAGCCGTCCTCGAATCGTCGCCATACAACACCTACTCGCCGCCTCACCAGCCGCCCGCGACCATCCATTTCCCCGGGCAACCGGCCCGCATCAGGACAACATCATCCCCTGCATCCTGTGCGAGAAATGCGCGCGCTCGGCGGTCTCCATCAGCATCAGGAATTCGTCCTGCGTCATGTGAATCAGCGCTTCGTGATCGCCGGCCTCGAAATAGACTTCCGGCTGCTGCGCGAGGCGTTCCTCGAGGAACGTCTTCATCCCGTACGCCATGCAGACCGGCGGCAGCGCGCCCATGTCGCAATCCTTGAACAGCTCGCGCAATTCGACCTCCCGGGCGAGCACGAGATGGCGTCCCGTCTTCACCCAGAGATCCGACAGGCGCACGGCGTGCGTCGTCGGTAATACGGCGGCGACGTAACCTTCAGCGTCCTCGAGGAGCACCGTTTTCGCGAGCCGATCGCCGGGAATGTGCGCGGCGGCGGCCGTCTCCATGCTCGTATGGCTATAGGGGTGGTACACGACTTCGTACCGCGATGACTTCTGGCGCAGGCAATCCTGCAGGGTGGCTGAGACTGGCATGGCGCACCTCGTCTGGGCGAATCGGGCGAACGGAGTTCGCTCCGGATTCGTTCAGCATAGGTCGCATTCCGGCCCAATGGAAACGCCCTCGCGCGACGCCGATCCAGATGCGCCGGCAACCGGCTCCCGGCATTTTTCATTCGGCCGCCTGCTCTCGCTGGCGTGCGGGATCCAGCCCCGCAATATGCTTGAAAAGCCCCTCATTTCTGTAGACGAATTTCAGGAAGTGCCTACGTAGAAGCGAATGAGCTTCCAATTTGCCGATGTAGAGAAACTAGACCGTTAGTTGCATTTTTAGGAAAACGGCAGGACTCCCTCGAGGATGAGTTATTCAAAAAAGCGAACCCTCGAATGCCCGCCGTCACGCGGGCAAACCCCGCCGCCAAAGCCTTTCCCGGTGCCCTATACTGAGCCGGCCGCCCACCATCACGCGGCGGAAACCGACTCCCGGAGCGATCATGCATTACCAGTTGATCTACGAACTCGTCGACGATTACCTGTCGCGGCGCGAGCCGTTCCGTGCGCAACATCTCGCACTCGCGCAGGCCGCGACCGAGCGCGGCGAACTCATGCTCGCCGGCGCGCTGGCGGACCCGGCCGACCAGGCCGTGCTCGTGTTCGAAGGCGATTCGCCGGAAGCGGCCGAATCGTTCGCGCGCGCCGATCCGTACGTGCAGAACGGCCTCGTGAAATCATGGCGCGTGCGGCCTTGGCGCGTCGTGGTCGGCAAGCACGCGCCGCGTCCCGCGTGAAATCGGGCTACAGCCACCCTGCCCGCTTGAAACGCCACCACAGCGCGAGATCGGCGATGGCCATCACCGCGATGCAGCCGTAGAACCCGTATTTCAGGTGCAGCTCGGGCATGTTCGCGAAGTTCATCCCGTAGATGCCGGCGATCATCGTCGGTATCGCGAACAGCGCGGCGAACGAGCCGAGCCGCTTGGTCACCTCGTTCTCCGCGAGCGAAATCATCCCGAGATTGACCTGGATCGCCGTGACGACCATCTCGCGGCGCCCTTCGATCGTCTTCACGATCCGCTGCAGATGGTCGTACACATCGCGGAAGTAGGCGGCCATCCCGCTGCAGACCTGCGGAACGCGTCCGCCGGTGAGCTTCGCGAGCGGCTCCATCAACGGCGCCGTGTGCTGGTACAGCAGCACGAGCCGGCGTTTCAGCGAATAGAGATCCTCGATGATCGCGCGCGACGACGCGGGCGTCGCCTTCGCGAAGATGCGATCCTCGAGTTCCTCGAGCTCGGTGCCGAGCGTTTCGAGGATCGGGAAATACCGGTCGACGACCTGGTCCATCAACGCGTAGAACACGAACGCCGAACCCTCTCGCAGCAGATGCGGCTCGCGCTCGCAACGCTTGCGCACATCGCGAAAATCCTGCTCGGTATGGTTGCGGATCGAGAGCACGTAATTCGGGCCGACGAACACGTTCAGTTCGCCGACCTTGAATTCGCCGTCCTCGTCGAGTTCGACCGTATGCAGCACCGCGAACAGCGAATCGCCGTATTCCTCGATCTTCGGCCGCTGATGGCCCTTGCGGGCATCCTCGAGCGCCAGCTCGTGCAATCCGAACTCCTCGCCCATCAGATCGATTTCCTCGGGCGTCGGATCCTTCAGCGCGACCCACACGAAGCATTCGGGCTTCGACACGTAATCGCTGATGGCGTCGATGTCGATATCGGCCAGCTTGCGGCCGTCTTGGTAAGCAGCACAGTTGATCAGCATGTTGTCCCACGATGTTGCGGTTTGCGCATCAGTTTACCGGTTTGCTGCACGGACGGCCCGGCTTGCGCGGTACGTCGATATTGGTCATGATCGGGCTGAGTGCGCCGCAGCACGCAGCCTCGGGGCACGTCGACAAGCCCGCCGGGCCTGCGTTGCGCGCCGCGCAACGGCCGTGCGGCCCCATCGTCAAGGAGACGGACCTATGTGGTATTTCTCGTGGATACTCGGCATCGGCGTGGCACTCGGCTTCGGCATCATCAACGCGATGTGGCTGGAAGCGGAAGTGTTCTCGCGCGGCGACACGTCGCGCCAGAAGGCGGGGAGCCGGTATTCGTGACGCATCTCGTGTTCTTCTGCGGTCACGCCGGCACCGGCAAGACCACGCTCGCGAAGCGGCTCATCGGGCCGCTGATGCGCGCGACCGGCGAAGCGTTCTGCCTGCTCGACAAGGACACGCTGTACGGCCGCTACAGCGCCGCCGCGATGGGCGCGCTCACGGACGATCCGAACGACCGCGACAGCCCGCTCTACCTCAAACATCTTCGCGATCCCGAATACCAGGGCCTACTCGACACGGCCCGTGAGAATCTCTCGCTCGGCATCGGCGCGCTCGTCGTCGGCCCGCTGTCGCGTGAAGTGCGCGACCGGCGCATCCTCGACCGCGTGTGGCTCGGCATCGCGCCCGACGTCACGCTGACGGTCGTCTGGGTCCACACGTCGGAAGACGTCGCGCACCAGCGGATCGTCGCGCGCGCCAACCCGAACGATGCATACAAGCTCGCGCACTGGGACGAATACCGGCAGCGCCGCTTCGTGCCGACCGGCCGCGAATGCGACGGCATCGTGATGTTCGACAACACCGCACCGTCCGATGCGGACATCGACGCGCTGCTGTACCGCATCGTGCCGCCGCCGCAACCAGCGACGATCGTCCCGCCGCTGCCGGCCTGATCGCGGCGCCGGGCGCCCTTCCCGCTTCCTCGACTCGACAAAAGACAACGCCGGAAGCGCTGCTGCGCTTCCGGCGTCGTACGGCCCTCGTGCCCCTCGTGCCAGAGGCTGGCGAATGCTGACAACCGCGCTCAGGCAACCGCGTGCATGCGCTCCATCGTGCCGCCGTCGTACAGCTTGCCGAAACGGTTTGACAGGAACGCCTTCAGCGACACCTTTTCCTGCGGGATGAAACCGCTCTGCGGCAGCTTCTTTTCGCGGAACAGATCCAGCACCGCGCACATCGCGCCGGCCGTCGTGATCTGGATTGCGCTCATGTGCATCCCGCACACGTCCTTCGCGAAGATCTTGCGCGTGAACACGTCCTGCACCAGTTGGCCGTCCTTCACGCCCGTCACCGTGACGAACACGAGCACGACGTCCTGCTTCGTCGACGGCACCGCACGGCGCATGATCGACTTCAGCGTATCGCGGTCGCTCGACAGGCGCAGGTCTTCCAGCAGGAACTGGACGAGCTCGCGGTGGCCCGGGTAGCGCACCGACTTGTAGTCGAGCGTCTCGACCTTGCCCGACAGCGTTTCGCACAGCGTGCCGAGGCCGCCCGACGTGTTGAACGCTTCGTATTCGGTGCCGTCGAGCGAGAAGTGTTCGAGGCCTTCGAGCGGCTGCACCCACTGCTTGCGGCCGTCGCGGATCGCTTCGCACGGCTGGCAGTATTCGTTGATCAGGCCGTCGACGCTCCACGTCAGGTTGTATTTCAGCGCGTTGGTCGGATATTCGGGCAGCGCACCGACGCGCATCTTCACGTCGCGCACTTCGCTGAAGCCGTTCACGAGTTCGTGCGCGGCGATGCCGATGAAGCCCGGCGCGAGGCCGCACTGCGGCATGAACGCGCGATCGGAGCCATCGGCCAGTTCGCGGATCGCGTGCGTGGCGCGCACGTCTTCGGTCAGGTCGAAGTAGTGAACGCCGGCAGCCTTCGCGGCGGCGGCCACGTTGACCGCGAGGTAGTAAGGCAGCGCGTTGACGAGCGCATCGAAGCCCTTCACTGCTTCGCGAATCGCATTCGCGTCGGCCGAATCGACCCGCTGCGTCACGATGCCTTCGCGCGACAGCTTCGCGAGCGCATCCGCGTCGCGGTCGAACGCGACGACTTCGTAGTCGCCCGTTTCGCGCAGCATGTGAGCAATGGTGTGGCCGATCAGACCTGCGCCGACGATGGCGATTTTCATGCGCTTATCTCCTGATGATGGGTTGGTGTTGTGGACGGCGTTGAGCCATGAACACAGTGTAGGGACGCTCAAAATCAGTTCCAAGACGAAGAATGATGCGAAACGACCAATAATTTCGACGTTCTGACGTTACATTTCGCCGAAATGACCTATTCGTCTAAAAATCGCGTAGAGAAGCTGTCGCAAAGCGGTCGTTGGCGGTCGCGCATCGCAACGACGAAAACGAGGACGCACGGCGCGTCGCCGGACGCACGAACTGCCCATGCATCAGGTGCGGCACGCCGGTCGAAACGGAATAGGAAAGGAGATTCGGGAGAGATGCGCGAAGTGCGCGGGAGGACGATGGCGAATGCCCCGTGCCGATCACGATGTACGACGAAGGCCAATACGAATGCGTGCGGGCATGCACGCGGCGCCAATCCGGGCGCCGGTGACGCACCGAAGTCCGCGCCGCGCATGCGCATGCGCCGTCATGCGCGGCGCAGCGTGCAAAGGTCAGCCGCCGATCGTCCCGCGATCGATCTTGCGCGACAAGATGATCGACGTCGTCGTGCGCTCGACGCCTTCGAGCGTGCCGATCTGGTCGAGCAGATCGTTGAGCCGTTCGGGCGAATCGGCGCGCAGCCACGCGACGTAGTCGTACTCGCCGCTCACCGCGCACAGCAGCTGGACTTCCGGCATCCGGTCGAGCTTGCGCAAGACGTCCTTGCCGAACTTCGGCGTGAGGATGATGCCGACGTACGCATAGATGCTGGCGTCGAGCACGTCCTGTCCGAGTCGCACGCTGTACCCGGCGATCACGTTGGTGCGCTCGAGCCGCGCGATGCGTGCGACGACCGTCGTGCGCGCCACGTCGAGCTGGCGCGCGAGATCCGCGACGCTGGCGCGCGCATCGGCTTGCAGCAGCGCGACGAGTTGCCGGTCGAGATCGTCGAGTTGGTCGAGGCGGGGTGGACGCATGACGCTGGGCCGGTACGCACGTGCCGGCGGAGTGGAAAGTGACGCGATGATAGCGCCGAACGCCGGCGCGCCCAACCGGCATGGCCCGGATTCGAACCTTTCGATTTCGATTCGTATCGGATGTAAGCAAGTGTCGCATTCACTGCCGCGCCGCATGCGACGTGCTACTAATAGCGTGCGACGCGAGATGCGCACTGGCGGCAATGGCCGCCGCGCCCGCTCGCAAGACACCACCCCGGAGAGCCAATCATGAAGAAAATCTCGCTCACCCTCGCTACGCTCGTCGTTGCAGCCAGCGCATTCGCGCAAACCCCGGCACAGCCGCAAGCGCCCTCCCAGGCGCCGGCCACGACGGCCGGGGCATCGGCCCCGAGCGCCGAGCAGCGCGCGGCACGCCACGAAGCGCGCATCGAGCAGCGCATCAAGTACCTGCACGACCAGTTGAAGATCACGTCGGCGCAGGAGCCGCAATGGAAGACGTTCGCCGATACGATGCGCGACAATGGCGCGACGATGGGCCGCCTCTACAGCGAACGGATGGCCAAGCACGACGTGTCCGCTCTCGACGACATGAAGCAGTACGCGGAACTGTCGCAGGCGAACGCCGACGGCGCGAAGAAACTCGCCGACGCCTTCGCGCCGCTCTACGAGAGCTTCCCGGCCGAACAGAAGACCTTGGCCGACACGACCTTCCGCAGCTGGCTGCACCACGGCGGCGAGCACCGCGGCAAGGGCAAGACGAAGAGCAAGGAAGGCACGGCAGCAGCCGCGCCGGCCGCGAGCGCACCCGCGCAGCCCTGACGCCTTCCCCGCCGGCGCCGTGCTGCCCGTCGGGCCGAACGGCGCCGCGCCGCGAGCGGCGACCGGCGCGTCACACGGCGCGCCGAATTCGGGATAAGCTCCCGGCTTTTCCCGCTTTCCCGCCCTTCCCCGCCATGCTCGAACTCAAGCAACTCGATCTGCGTACCGATCCGCAGGCCCGTCGCGTCGTCAAGGACGAAACCGTCACCGTCTCCTTCGCGGAGGCCGACGGCGAACTGATGAGCCTCGAAGGCCCGAACCGTTATGGTGCGGGCGACGCGCTGATCACCGGCTCGACCGGCGACCGCTGGGTCGTGTCGCGCGCGCGTTTCGACGCCAAATACCTGCCCGCCGATCCCGCGCTCGCGCACGGCGCGCCGGGCGCTTACCGCAACCGGCCGGCCGTCGTGCTCGCGCGCCGGATGGACGAACCGTTTACGATCGCCCGCTCGGAAAACGGCGACACGCTGCGCGGCGTCGCCGGCGACTGGGTGATGCAATACGCGCCCGGCGACTACGGCGTCGTGCAGGCGCAGCGCTTCGCGCAGGTCTATCGCGACGCGTAACGCACCGCGACCACGCCGGCCCAAAGCCGGCGCCGCTGCTCACGCAAAGTCTTCGTCGAGTTCGAGTTCCGCGTCGCGCTCGACGGCCTCGCCGGCCGCGTGCCGCTCCTCGAGCGACCCGAGCATCGCTTCCGTATACGCATGCAGCACCGCGTGGCTGCGCGCGCGCTGCATCGGCTTGAGCGCCAGGTAGCGCGCGAGCGCGGCCGGCACGATCCGGATGTCGAGCGTCATCCGCTTCGGCGTCGCGCCGAAACGCATCGCCAGCCAGTGCACGGACAGGAAGCGCCCGCGCGTGTCGCTGCTTTCTGCGAAGCGCGTCTGCTCCGGAAACAGATCGCAGATCACGCGCGCGAGCGCGTCGAATTCCGCGCTCTGGCATTCGATCAGATAGTCGTCCATTCCGTCTCTCCCGTCAGGCCGCCGCACGCGACGGCCGGCACGTCTTCACCAGCACGGCCACCAGGATCGCGGCCAGCACGAAATACGCGACCTCGACCCACGCGGCCGGCAGCACGCGCACCTGGTACAACAGCGTCGGCGTCGCCGCGAGCGCGTGCAGCACGATCGCGAGCGGCAGCACGGCCATTCGGCCGGCCCGCACGCCGCGCCACACCAGCACCGACAGCGCCAGTTGCACCGCGAACGCCGCGCAGCGTTCGAGCAGCAACAGCAGGATCGACTGGGGCGACAGCGTCGCGAGCATCATGTGCAGCCGCACGACGGTATCGACCGGCAGGCCGGACAACTGCGTCTCGAGCTGGCCGCGGCTCGCGAGCCACGCGAGATACGACCACTGGCCCCACACGAGCACGCCGACGAACCACGCTTCGGCGCCTGCGTGGCCGATTCCGTAGCCGATCCCGCGATCGTCACCGGCCGATGCGCCATAGCGGCGGTTCAGGACACGCATCCCGAGATAGCGGCCGACTTCCTCGAACACGGCGGTCGCGAGCGCGCCGTACGCGACGAAGGCGAGCGGCTGCGTCAGCCAGCCGTCTTCGGGCGTGTGGCTCAGCACGAGCCCGTGGAACGCGCGCTCGAGGATCATCGCGAACAGCGTGAAGACGGCGACGCCGACGATCGTGTCGCGGCGATTGAGCGCAAGCGGCTTGCGCAGGATGCGATAGAGGACGAGCGGCAGCAGCGCGATGATCAGCGTGGCGGCGATCAGCGCCGCCAGCGTGACGGGAGCGACAGTCATGTATTTCCTTGGTTCGAGGCAACGCACGTGGCGCGCTGCGTGCCCCGAATGATACTCAGCTTGCGGTCGACGCGCGCGCAATCAACTCGCCGGGCAGCATCGCGACGCGCACGTCGCCCGCCGCGCCGTCGATCCGCTCGTGCACGAATTCGACGGCCTTGTAGCCGATTTCGTAGGTGGGCTGACGGATCGTCGTGATGCCGATCAGCTCGGCCCACTCCGGATCGTCGATCGACAGCAGCGCCGCCTGTTGCTGCCATGCGGCGCCGAAACGCGCGCGCAAGTGGCGCGCGATCGCCAGCGCGACCGGCGCATTCGCGGCGAACAGCGCCGCGCGCACGCCGCGCCGGGCCGCGTCGTCGATGCGGGCATCGACGTCGGCGAGCGCCGCCGCGGCGGCATCGGGTTCGTTCAGGTCGAGCACGACCGTCGACGGCACCGCCAGCCCGCGCGCCGCCAGCGCCGCGCGGAACGCGGCCTCGCGCACGCGCCGCGAGCTGACGCGCTCGAACGGCTGCACGACGAAATGGATCGCGTCGAAACCGTGTTCGACCAGGTGCGCGAGCGCCGTCTCGATCGCGTCGTCGTTGTCGAGGCCGATCAGGTCGGCCTCGAAGCCCTCGACCGTGCGGTCGACGAGCACGGCCGGAATGCCCGCGCCGCGCAGCGGGCGCAGCACGTCTTCGTCGGCGCCGAGCGCGTTGACGATCAGCCCTTCGACGCGGTAGGTCGTGAGCAGTTGCAGGAAGCGGCGCTCCATCTCGACTTCGTTCGCCGCGTGACAGATGAGCGGCATGTAGCCGAGCGCATGGCACGCGGCCTCGACGCCCTGCAGCACTTCGACGGTGTAAGGATTGGTCAGGTCGGCCGCGAGCATGCCGAGCAGCCGGTTGCGGCCGCGCTTGAGCCCGCGCGCCATCTGGTTCGGCCGGTAGTTGAGCCGCGCGATGGCCGCTTCGATCCGCTGGCGCAGATCGACGGACAGCACGTGCGTCTCGCCGTTCAGATAGCGCGAAACGCTGGTCTTGCCCGTGCCGGCCTCGCGCGCGACATCGCTGATCGTCGCCGGACGCGTCGTGGAAGGTTGCGAATCGGTCACTGTCGTGCCTCGCGACGTACGATCCGCGCCGCTTCGTGAGCAGACGGACCATTGTTGTTGGAAACGTAAGCCAACCGGCGGCCTCCCCTGTCCTGGCGCGTCGGCGCCTGCGCTGGCCCGGTGCTGCGCGCTCGAGCAGCGCCCGCCAGTCGCGTGCTACGGCAGTCGGCCGCACCGGAGCCGGCGCGGATGCCCTTCGCCCGACGCCGCCGGCTGAGTGGCCGGCCGTCGATGCGACGAGAGCGGGCGATCATAACGCAGCCGGCCCGCCGGCACCAAGACCATCGACTCTAACGGCGCCGGCGCCGCGCCAGCCGGTTGCCGCAGGCGGCTCAGGCGTGCGCCAGCGCATCCGGATTGACGAGATTCGTGCGCAGCGTGCCGGCCAGCGCGCCGACCAGGTTTTCCGCGGCGCAGCGCGCCATCGCATGGCGCGTCTCGTGCGTCGCCGAGCCGATATGCGGCAGCGCGACGACGTTCTTCATCTGCAGCAGCGGCGAATCCGCCGGCAGCGGCTCCTTCTCGAACACGTCAAGCCCCGCGCCCCGGATCGTCCCCGCGCGCAGCGCGTCGACCAGCGCGGCTTCGTCGACGACGGGCCCGCGCGACGCATTGATCAGGATCGCGCTGCGCTTCATCTTCGCGAATTCGGGCGCGCCGATCAGGTGGCGCGTGTCGGGCGATAGCGGCACCTGCAGACACACGAAATCCGACTGCGCGAGCAGCGCGTCGAGCGTCACGCGCCGGGCGCCGTACTGCGTCTCGGCCTCGGCATGCGCGGACCGGTTCGCGTACAGCACCTGCATCCGGAAGCCGAGCGCCGCGCGCCGCGCGACCGCGCCGCCGATCCGCCCGAGCCCGACGATGCCGAGCGTCTTGCCCTGCACGTCGGTGCCGTACAGGTCCGGGCCGATGCTGCGATCCCAGTGGCCGGCCTTCACCCATTCGGCCAGTTCGACCACGCGCCGTGCGGACGCCAGGATCAGCGAGAACACCGTATCGGCCGTCGACTCGGTCAGCACGTCCGGCGTATGCGCGAGCACGATGCCGCGCCGCGTGAGATCGGCGACGTCGAAGTTGTCGTAGCCGACCGAGATCGTCGACCACGCCTTCAGCCGCGGGGCGCGGTCGAGCATCTGCGGCGTGACCTTCAGGCTCGCGCCGATCGCGCCGTCCGCGTCGCCGAGCGCAGCGGCGAGCGCGTCGGCGCCGTCGGCCCGCACGACCTCCGCATGCTCGCGCAGGTACGCGAGAACGTCATCGGGCAGCGGCTTGTACGCGACGATACGGGGCTTCATCGTTTCATTTTCCTTGCAGCGGCGCGGCGAGCGGATGCGCATCGCGCGCCTGGGGTTTGACGGACAGCGTGAGGATCACCGCGGCGACCAGCGCGGCGCTCATGAATGCGTACGACGCGACGGGCGACCCGGTCGCACCGTTCAGATAGCCGACGAAATACGAGCCGACGAACGAGCCGAGCGCGCCCATGCTGTTGATCAGCGCCATCGCGCCGCCGGCGACGTTCTTCGGCAGCAGCTCCGGCACGATCGCGAAGAACGGGCCGTACGGTGCGTACATCGCGGCGCCCGCGACGACCAGCAGCGCATACGAGATCCAGAAGTGCGACGAGCCGAGCGCGTACGACGCGGCGAACGCGGCCGCGCCGACCAGCAGGAACGGCCACACGAAGCCGCGGCGCGAACCGACCTTGTCGGACGCCCACGACGCGGCGAGCATCGCGATCGTCGCCGCGAGGTACGGCAGCGCGGACAGCCAGCCGGTGGCGACCATCCCGAGCTCGGAACCGTTCTTCACGATCGACGGCAGCCACAGCACGAAGCCGTACACGCCGATGCTCCAGCAGAAATACTGCGCGCACAGCTTGATCACGGCCGGCGAGCGGAACGCCTCGCCATAGTTGCGTACCGGCTTGATCGCCGCCTGCTCGGCCGCGAGCGCGGCGTCGAGGTCGCGCTTTTCCTGCGCGCTGAGCCACGGCGAATCGGCCGGCTTGTCCTGCACGAGGAACCACCAGCACACGGCCCAGACGACGGCCGGGACGCCTTCGGCGATGAACATGTGGCGCCAGCCGAATTCATGCACGAGATAACCGGACACGATCGACATCCACAGCACGGTGACCGGGTTGCCGAGGATCAGGAACGTATTCGCGCGCGAGCGCTCGTTCTTCGTGAACCAGTTGCTGATGTAGATCAGCATCGCCGGCATCACGGCCGCCTCGACGATGCCCAGCACGAAGCGGATCGCCATCAGCGAGGGGATGTTGCTGACCACGCCGGTCAGTGCCGCGCAGCCGCCCCACAGCACGAGGCTGACGAACACGAGCTTCTTCACGCTGCGGCGTTCCGCGTAGATCGCGCCGGGGATCTGGAAGAAGAAGTAGCCGAGGAAGAACAGCGCGCCGATCAGCGACGACAGGCCCTTGCTGATCCCGAGATCCTGGTTGATGCCGGCCGCCGCCGCGAACCCGTAGTTCGCGCGATCGAGGTAAGCGAGGCTGTACGTGATGAAGACGATCGGCATGATCGTCCACCAGCGACGGGCTGCGAGATTGGCTGCCATGAGAGTGTCTCCGTATATGGACCGGAGGGGGCGCGCTAGCGCCTGGCCGGCCTCGAACAAAACTACCGTGCGTCGCGCACGAAATGGATCCGCGGATTGTGCCGTGTCCGGCCTCTCATTGCGCGGTGACGGTTTCCTCTAAGCGATCGGCGCGATTGCTGACACTTTCGAGCCGGTCGAGCGCGTCGCGCGTCGGCAGCCCTTCCGAATCGCCGATCACTTGGATCGCGAGCGCACCGATCCGGTTGCCGCGCGCGACCGCCTGCTCGACGCTCCGGCCTTCGAGCAGCGCGCTGACCACGCCGACCGCGAAGCCGTCGCCGGCGCCGACCGTATCGACGACGCGCTCGACGCGCTCGCCGGCGACCGTGCCTTCGCGGCCGTCGGCCGTGCGGAAATACGCACCTTGCTCGCCGAGCTTGATCACGACGCCGCGCGCGCCCTGCGCAAGATAGAAGCCCGCGATGTCGGCCGGCGTGTCGTGCCCGGTGAGTTGCCGACCTTCGGCGAGGCCCGGCAGCACCCAGTCGGCGAGCGCCGCGAGTGCATTCAGGGTCTTCGCCATCGCCTCGGCGGACGGCCACAGCGTCGGGCGCAGGTTCGGGTCGAACGAGATCGTCTTGCCGGCCGCACGCATCTCGCGCGCGAGCCGGAACGCGAGTTCGCACGACGTCGCCGAAATCGCCGGCGCGACGCCCGTCAGGTGCAGGTGGCGCGCGCCGAGCACGTAGTCGGCCACGTAGTCGTCACATGACAGGTGGCTCGCCGCCGAGCCCTTGCGGAAATATTCGACGGTCGGGTCGCTGCCGTCGTCGTTGCGCGACTTCAGCTGGAAGCCGGTCGGGTAGCGCGGATCGACGGTCACGCACGACGCGTCGATTCCCTCGCGCGCCAGCGTGTCGAGCACGTAGCGGCCGAACGAATCGCGGCCGACGCGGCTCATCCAGCCGACCCGGAAGCCGAGCCGCGACAGGCCGATCGCGACATTGAGATCGGCACCCGCAATCCGCTTCGCGAATTGCCCGGCGTGGGCGAGATGGCCCGGCTCCGTCGCGACGAACATCGCCATCGCTTCGCCATAGGTCACGACATCGAGTGCTGCTTTCATGACTGAACTCCTCAGGATCCTTCTGCGATCACGCGGTCGCAAGCCACGCGACGCGCCGGCAGGCATCGCCGGCCAGGTCGGCCGCGTCGAACGGGAACTCGATGCCGCGCGGCGCATGCCGCGGCAGCGCGGCGAGTACGCCGGTCACGAGCGGATCGTTCGGCGCCGGCGCGGCGGTGAAACGACGCGCGCCCTCGCCTTCGATGATCTTGCAATGAATGTATTCCACATGCGGCGCGAGCACCTGCGCGCAGTCGAGCGGCGCTTCGCCGCGCCACTGCCAGTTGCCGATGTCGAACGTCATGCCGAGTGCATCGGGCATGCCGGCGTCGGACAGCGCGTCGAACAGCCCGCGGAACTGCGCGAACGCGCCGCCCGCCTCGAGCTGACCGTTCTCGACCACCACCCGGGCCCGCGCGCCGCGCGACAGCGCGACGATCTCGGCCGCGTGCGCGTCGCCGGCGAAGCCGCCGAGCTGGAATTTCACGAAGCGCGCGCCGAGCGCGTCGGCTTGCGCGAGCGCGTCGCGCAGTGCGTCGGCATCGAGCGCACCCGCTTCCATGTACAGCGAGTCCGGGGTCGAATAGACCGACCACAGTCCGTGGCCGCTGATCTGCACCCCGAGCGCAGCCAGCGCGCCGGGCGCCGTGTCGTCGTCCGACGCGAACAACTCGCGCCGTACCTCGAAACCGGCCGCGCCGGATTCCGCCACGGTGGTGATGAATGCACTGTGGCCCTCCTGGCGCACCCGGTCCATCCCGAATGCGCTCGCCACGATCACGATGTCTGCCATGTTGCCCTTTTCAACCGGAATGGAACCGGTTCCATTTGCTTGAGACGGATGGTGCGCCTCGCTTCAGACCCACGCCATAGAGGAAATCCCTAAGGCCGATTTGTCGCACGAATACGCGCCCAATCGCATGCAATTCGTGTTCCCGGCGCGGCTGCTAGCGCCTACGCGAGATCCTGCGCGAGACTCATTTCGAGGAATTGCGCGGCGACCCGCGACGGTGCGCCGCCGTGCGGTACGAGAATGGAGAAATGCCGCGTGAGCGGCTCGGGCGCCAGCGAGCGCGGCACGAGCGCGGCATCCTCGTGACGCAGCGACATCGCGGAGACGAACCCGACGCCCATCCCTGCGCGCACGGCTTCCTTCACCGCCTCGACCCCCGCGATCTCGAACGCGACGCGCATCGGCGCGCCGCCATGCGCGAACGCGCGCTCGACGAGTTGCCGCACGGCGGAGCCCTCCTCGCGCAGCACGAGCGGATGCGCGGCGAGCGCGTCGAGCGTCAGGCCCGCGTCGTAGCCGGGTGCCGCGAGCGGATGGCCGGCCGGCACGATCGCGACGATCTCGTCGTCGTGCCACGCGTGGACGGCCGTGCCCGGCGGCAACGCCTCGCCGGGCGGCCCTTCGATCAGCGCGATGTCGAGCGACGGGAGCGCCGCGACCACGTCGGCCGTATTACCGCTCATCGTCTGGATCGACACGCGCGGGGCGTGCGGCTGGAACGCCGCGATCAGATACGGCAGCAGGTAGCTCGCCGGCGTCGTGCTCGCGCCGATGCGCAGCGTGCCGGCTTCCAGCCCGCGTACCGCGTCGCGAAACGCTCGCGCCTGCGCGAACGTGTCGCGCTGCGCCTTCGCGTACCGCGCAAGTTGTTCGCCGACCGGCGTGAGGCGAATGCCGCGGCCGTCGCGCTGGTACAGCGGCTCGCCGAACTCGTCCTGCAGCAGCCGCAACTGGCCCGACACGGCCGGCTGCGACAGATGCAGCGCCACGGCGGCGCGGCTGATGTTCAGATGCTCGGCGACGGCGGCGAAAGTTATCAGTTGATCCGGGGTCATGAGGATGAATTATCGGATTTCCGGATAGCTTACATCACAAATCACAATTTTTCATATCGATATAACGAAATTAGGATTACAGCATCGCCACACGCTCCATCACGGTGCTTCCATGTCCACTGCTCCGACTCCCCATCTCAGCCATGCCGCGCCGTCGATGCGCGGCCAGTTGAACGGCGTGCTGTTCGTCGCGCTGTTCGCCGCCGCCGTCACGAGCCTGTCCGAGCTTCCCGCAATCGCGGGGCTCGGCCTGTCGCCGCTGATCGTCGGCATCGTCGCCGGGGCGTTGTACGGCAACGGCCTGCGCGACGGCATGCCGGCCAGCTGGGCGGCCGGTGTCAATTTCTCCGCACGCAGGCTGCTGCGCATCGCGGTCGCGTTCTTCGGGTTGCGCGTGAGCCTGCAGGAAATCGCGCAGGTCGGGCTGCCGGGCCTCGCGGTGTCGGTGCTGGTCGTCGTCAGCACGCTCGCGATCGGCACCTGGGTCGGCATGAAGCTGATGAAGCTCGACCGCGACGCCGCGCTGCTGACCGCCGCCGGCAGCGCGATCTGCGGCGCGGCCGCCGTGCTCGCGTTCGAGTCGACGCTGCAGTCGAAGCCGCACCAGAGCGCGATGGCGGTGGGCAGCGTCGTGCTGTTCGGCACGCTGTCGATGTTCCTGTATCCGGTCGCCTATCACGCCGGGCTGCTGAACCTCGACCCGGCCGGCCTCGGCCTGTTCTTCGGCGGCACGATCCACGAAGTCGCGCAGGTGGTCGGCGCGGCGAGCGACATCAGCCCGCAGGTCGCGCACGTCGCGACGATCGTGAAGATGACGCGCGTGATGCTGCTGGTGCCGGTGCTGCTCGTGCTCGGCTGGTGGCTCGCCCGTTCGGCGCGCACGGCTCACGACGCGGCCGGCGGCGCGCAAGGCAAGCGCAAGGTGGCGGTTCCCTGGTTCGCGCTCGGCTTCCTCGCCTTCGTGATCGTCAATTCGCTGAACGTGCTGCCCGCGGACGTCACGCATACGCTGAACGTGCTCGACACCTTCGCGCTGACGATGGCCATGACCGCACTCGGCATCGAAACGCGTGTCGCGCAGATCCGCGCAGCCGGCCCGCGTGCGCTGATGACCGGCCTGATCCTGTACGTATGGCTGATCGCCGGCGGCTACGGAATCACCTGGGCCGTGCAGCACTGTCTTGGCTGAGCCGCATGTCCGTGGCGGTTCTCGCGCCGCGCCCGACGGGAAGGTCCCGCGGGCGCGGCGCAGTGCTATGCTTCGCGTCGTTTTCCATCGCCCCCTTTCAGCCGTGCTCTCGTTCCTGCTGAAGCTGCGCACTCGCGCCCAAACGCTGTTCCGCCTGTCGGACGCCCACACGATGCTGATCTGGTCGGCCATCGTCGGCGTCGGCGGCGCCTTTGCCACGATGGCGTTCCGCGAGGGCATCGATCTGATGCAGCGGCTGATCTCGGGGCACAGCGGCAGCTTCGTGCAGATGGCGAAGAGCCTGCCGTGGTACCTGCGGTTCTGGATGCCGGCCGCGGGCGGCTTCCTCGCCGGTTGCGTGCTGCTGCTCGCGACGCGCGGGGACCAGCAGGCCGCCAAGACCGACTACATGGAATCGGTCGCGCTCGGCAACGGTATCGTACCGGTGCGGCAGAGCCTGTGGCGCAGCGTGTCGTCGCTGCTGACGATCGGCAGCGGCGGCTCGATCGGCCGCGAAGGCCCGATGGTGCAGCTCGCGGCGCTCGCGGCGTCGCTCGTCGGCCGCTTCGTGCACTTCGACCCGCCGCGCCTGCGCCTGCTGGTCGCCTGCGGGGCGGCGGCCGGTATCACGTCCGCGTACAACGCGCCGATCGCCGGCGCCTTTTTCGTGTCGGAGATCGTGCTCGGCACGATCGCGATGGAGAGCTTCGGGCCGATGGTCGTCGCGTCGGTCGTCGCGAACATCGTGATGCGCGAATTCGCCGGTTACCGGCCGCCGTACGAGATGCCGGTGTTTCCGGCCGTGACGGGCCCCGAAGTGCTGCTGTTCGTCGTGCTCGGCGCGCTGTGCGGCGTGCTCGCCCCCCAGTTCCTGCATCTGCTCGACGCGTCGAAGGCGCAGTTCAAGCGGCTGCCTGTACCGCTGCCCGTGCGGCTCGCGCTCGGCGGCCTCGTCGTCGGCGTGATCTCGGTGTGGATTCCGGACGTGTGGGGCAACGGCTACAGCGTCGTGAACCACATCCTCCATTCGCCGTGGACGTGGCAGGCGCTCGTCGCGGTACTCGTGTTCAAGGTGATCGCGACCGCCGCGACGGCCGGCTCGGGCGCGATCGGCGGCGTGTTCACGCCGACGCTGTTCGTCGGCGCCGTGTTCGGCTCGCTGTTCGGGCTCGCGATGGACGCGCTGTGGCCGGGCCATACGTCCGCGTATTTCGCGTACGCGATCGTCGGGATGGGCGCGTTCATGGCGGGCGCCACGCAGGCGCCGCTGATGGCGATCCTGATGATCTTCGAGATGACGCTGAGCTATCAGGTCGTGCTGCCGCTGCTGGTGTCGTGCGTGTTCGCGTATTTCGTCGCGCGCGCGACGGGCACGACGTCGATGTACGAGATCACGCTGCACCACTACCAGGACGCGCAGGAGCGGCAGCGGTTGCGCACCACGCAGATGCGCGAGCTGATCCAGCCCGCGCAGACAGTCGTGCCGCTCACCGCGAGCGTCGCCGACATGACGCGCGTGTTTCTCGAATATCCGGTGAAGTACCTGTACGTGACCGACGACGCCGGGCGCTTTCGCGGCGCGGTCGCGCTGAAGGACATCACGTCGGACCTGCTCGACAAGCGTGACACGACCGACAAGACGGCCGCGCATTACGCGCATACGCCGTTTCCGCTGCTCACGCCCGACATGCCGCTCGCGACCGCGCTCGAACGCTTCATGGCGTTCCAGGGCGAACGATTGCCGGTGATCGAGAGCGAAGCCGAGCCGACGCTCGCGGGCGTCGTCTACAAGACGTCGCTGCTCGACGCCTATCGGCGGATGACCGGCGAGCGCTGACGCGCGCGGCCGCGCCCCGCTCCTTCATCCCGCGCAACGCTTCCCGCCTCTTCCCGTTCGCTTCGGCCGGCGCGCACCGACGTCGCGCCGCCTCTCCCGCTGCACGTGTTTCAAAATATTTGCACAAGCGGAATTTCCGTTTTCTCGTCCGGAAAATCCCCGCATGGAAAATCAACACTCCATTATTTCATTTCATCGAAATCAATAGAGTCGATTGCCTAGAAAATAAAAAATAAATTACCTACCCTTCGTCGTTGCAGCGTTTGAAAACCAGTCAGACATTTAAAAATTACAAAAACCAAACTTCCGCTGCAAAACAATCGCTTCAAAACCGCTACGAGGGAAAAATGGAAATCGGTTCCAGCTATTCAAGCATGCCCGCAATCTATGTGATTCCGGGCCAGGGAGATAGTCCGTCCGCCGCGTTGAAATCGCTTTACGAGCGAAGTCCGCCGGCCCGCGAATGCATCGACGGGACGCTCGACGACATCGAAGCCACGCTGCGCGAGGAGCCCTACGATCACGAGCCGCGGTTGCTGCGCGACGTGCTGCTCGGAAATGCCCCGGCCGCCGTTCCCGTCGGCATCCCGCAACTGTCGGCATTCGCCACCGCGGTCTGCGTGCACCGCTTCCTCGAACGCCAGCAGGTGCGGCCTGTCGCGATCGTCGGCCAGAGCCTCGGCGAAATCGCATCGCTCGTCTGCTCGGGCGTGTGGTCCGTAGCCGACGGCGTGCGTGCCGTCCTCGCGCTCAACGATGCGTTCCGGCCGTTCGCGGGACGCGGCGGCATGACGGCGATCGCGGCGTCGGAAACCGACACGCTGGCGCTCCTCGACGAAATTGCCCATGAGCGGCTGGTGCTTGCGTGCGTCAACGCGCCGCGACAGACGGTCGTCAGCGGCCCGCATACGGCGCTCGACACCTTGGCCGCATTCGCGAGCCGCCGCGGTATCAAGCTGCACGCGCTGCCGATTCCGTATCCGGCTCACCATCCCGCGCTGTGGACGGCCGCGGATCGGTTCCACGATGCGATCGCGCGATTGCCGCGCAACCGTTTCCGCATACCCGTCTATTCGGCCGTCTCGTGCCGGCGCTACACGGATACCGACGATATCGCCCGCTCGTTGGCGGATTGTTTCACCAAACCGTATTACATGCCGACCGTTCTCAAGCACAGCCAGGTCGGGCAGGATTCGATCTATATCGACCTGAGCATGACAGGCATCATGAATCGCAGCATTAAAGCAGTGCTGCCGGATGCACGAACTTATTCGCCGACTCGCGAAACGGATTCCTTTCCATTCAATTTAAATCTTACGGGGGCCCTGCAATGAATGCATACCAGATGGAAAATGGCGGAATATCCGGATCATCGCCGGCCCGACCGACTATTGCCCCCGAAATCGATGAAATCCGCGATACGCTTTCCGGCCTCGCGAAACCGGACCATCGCCGTCTGCTGATCCAGTTGCTGTCGAGCGCGGACTTCGACAAGCCGCTCGATCGGCATTCGGTCGACCTGCATCGCTCGACCTACGATCGCCTCGTCAAACTCGCCGGCCGGTTGCCGGCCGCGGCCGGCAACCTGTCCGACCCGTCGCTGCTGTCGGCGATCGCCGAATGGACCGCCGTCAACGATCCGTCGCTATGCATCGCCGCGCTGATCCACTACGGGCTCTGCATCGGTTCGCTCGTCGAACTCGGCAAGGACAACGCCCGCGCGCAGGAATACGCGGGCTAACTGGCTGCGGGCCGCAAGGTCGGCGCGTTCATGATCACCGAAATCGGCGGCGGCAACAGCCAGCTCGCGACCCGCACCGAAGCGCGCTTCGACGCGGCCAGCAAGACCTTCGTGCTGCATACGCCGGATGATGGCGCGCTGAAGTTCACCAACGTCGGCGTCAACGATCTCGACAAGCTCGGCATCGTCTGCGCGCGCGTCATCGTCGACGAACGCGACTGCGGCGTTTTCGCGTTCGCCGTCGACTTGTCCACCCGCGAGGGCCCGCTGCCGGGCGTGCGCCTGTCCGCGCCCGCCGAAATCCCGCTGGTGCCGTTCGATTACGGCCTCGCCGGCTTCGATCGCGTGACGGTCCCGTTCGATGCGTGGCTGTCCGACGGCGCGTCGATCGACACCGACGGACGGTTCCACGATCCGCTCGGCGACCCGAACGGCCGCCTGGTACGCACGCTGACCGCGCCGGAAAACGTGTGGGCGATGGGCGCGATCGGGCTGGCCGCCGTATCGCGCACCTGCGTCGCCCAGGCGCTGCACTACTCGACGCATCGCTCGAGCATGGCCCGCATCGCGCCCGAAACGTCGCTCATGCGCTACAGCACGCAGCAGCGTGCGCTGTTACGCGCGCTCGCGACGTCGTACGTGATGACCTGCTTCGCGAACGAAGCCGCGCGCGAATGGGCGCAGGCGCTGCATGGTCGCGCACAGCCGGACCGTACGGTCTCGTCGTTCATGATGTGGGCGCCTTGGAGTTCCACCAATCGCAAGCTCGCGCTCGTCAAGGCTCTGACCGCGTGGGCCGCTGAGGAAGTGGCAGCCGAATGCCGGCTGCGTTGCGGGGTGGCCGGCGATCTTCTCGTCAACCGGTATCTCGACTATCAGGGGCTCGGCCACGTGTTCAACGATGCGGGCGGCAACAACTTCCTGATTCTGCTCGACACGGCGCGCACGCTCGCAGCGGCGCCTGCCGCGTCGGCCGGACCGGATGAAGCCGGAAGCAACTGGCCCGAGGCAGCGCGCGATGCAATCGCCGCACTGCGGGCGCGCGAACGCCGACTGATCCGCTCGCTCGCCGATCAGGTCGACGACCGGACGGCAAGCGGTGTCGATTCGCTGGACGTCTGGAATCCGCTGTTGCCGAGTGCGCGCGATGCGGCGGAGGCATACGGATTGAATCTCGCGCTGGATGCCGCGCTGGCCGCGGCCGATGCGGTCGCGAGCGAGCCGGCGCGCGCCTTGCTGCGGGATCTCGCTGCGCTGTTCGCGCTCGATCGTGCGCAGCGGCACGGCGGCTGGCTGATCAGCGAAGGCGTGCTGGACCCGTCAGGCTACCGGCAACTCGATGCGGCAACCGACGCGTTGTGCGCGCGCCTCGTTCCGCACGTCGACACCTTCGTCGAAGCATTCGGGCATCCGCACCCGGTCGTCCGGTCGCCGATCTCGGACCGGGCGCACGACTATGCGGCGTCGCTGGCCCGCATGCTGCGCGTACCGCCCGGCGATGCACGCTGAACGCAGCGCAGCGACGAAGGAAACGCGTGCGCCGGCCGTCAGTCCGGCGCACGCCCCAGCACGACCCGCGCGAAGAACCCCCCGAGCACCGCTTCGGCCGAGTCGGCCGACACGTGCTGCGGATCGGCCGTGTAGTACGACTGCACGCCGTCGCACAGGCACATCAGCCCGAACGCGAGCGTATCGGCCGGCAACAGCAGCGGCGTGCCGGCCCGCTCGGAGAAGCGCTCGATGAATTCGGCCATCTGCACGCGCTTGCCGTGCAGGAACTGGTTGAAGCGCACGCGGAACTTCGCGTCGCGCGCGGCCTGCAGTTTCGCCTCGCCCCACAGCAGCGAGTATTCGTCGTCGCGAAACAGCGTCCGGTAATACGCGAGCGCCATCGATTCCATCTGCTCGCGCGTGCCGCCGCCTTCGAAAATCGCCTCGAGGTCGGCCTCCACCTCTGCGTGATCGCGCTCCAGCAATGCCAGCAGCAGATCGGACTTACTGCGGAAATTCGAGTAGAACGCACCGCGCGTATAGCCGGCCGCCGCCGCGATGTCCTCGACGCTCGCGGCCACATAGCCTTTCTTCAGAAAAATTCGATGCGCGGCTTTCAGCAGACGTTCGCGCGTCTGGTCCCTGCTCTGCTCGCGAGTTAAGCGCTGTGGTTTCATGACGCGCAGTCTAGCATCCCCTCCCCTTCGGATTCATCTTTGCATTCAGATACAGGTGTGTATTAGAATTCGCCACAGTTTCCGAAGATGTCGTCCGTCTGTCCGTGTGCGCCGGTACCGGCGCCGCTTGGGGCAAGCGCCCGCCGCGCTTGCCGGCTTCGTTCCGCTCCACCTCACCTGGGGGTTTCGTGAATCGCTCCGGTTCCCGCGCCGCGCTGCTGATCGGCGCCGCGCTCGTCCTTGCCGCCTGTCATCCGAAAGAATCCGCGCCGCCCGCCCCGCGCCCCGTCGTCGCGCTGCCCGCACGGGCCGACAGCCTCGCGGCCGCGCGCACGCTGCCCGGCGACATCCAGCCGCGCTACGCCACCCCGCTGTCGTTCCGCATCGCCGGCAAGATCATCGAGCGCCGGGTGCGGCTCGGCGATACGGTGAAGGTCGGCCAGGTCGTCGCGCTGCTCGATCCGTCCGACGTCGAGAAGAACGCCGCGAGCGCGCAGGCGCAACTCGATGCCGCGACGCACAGCCTCGCGTTCGCGAAACAGCAGCTCGACCGCGATCGCGCGCAGGCCCGCGAAAACCTGATCGCGACCGCGCAGCTCGAACAGACCCAGAACAGCTACACGTCGGCGCTCGCGCAGCGCGACCAGGCGCAGCAGCAACTCGCGCTCGCGAAGAACCAGCTCCGCTACGCGACGCTCGTCGCCGATCATGCGGGCACCATCACCGCCGAGCAGGCCGATACGGGCCAGAACGTGTCGGCCGGCCAGCCGGTCTACCAGCTCGCGTGGTCGGGCGACGTCGACGTGGTCAGCGACGTGCCCGAGGCCGCGCTCGCATCGCTCGCGCCCGGTCATGCGGCCACCGTCACGCTGCCGTCGCTGCCGGGCCGCCGGTTCGCCGCGAAGGTGCGCGAAATCGCGCCGGCCGCCGATCCGCAAAGCCGCACCTACCGCGTGAAGCTCACGCTCGGCGCGCCCGATCCGGCGATCCGGCTCGGGATGACCGCGGACGTCGCGTTCGACGGCGCGCCGGCCGCCGGCGACACGCAGCCGATCACGCTGCCTGCGACCGCGCTGTTCCACGACGGCGCGCAACCGGCCGTATGGGTCGTGCGCACGAAGGACGACACGCTCGAACTGCGCCGCGTCGACGTCGCGCGCTTCAACGAGCGCACCGTGACGGTGTCGCACGGGCTGCAGCCGGGCGAGCGCGTCGTGCTGCAGGGCGTGCATACGGTCAGCGCGGGCGAGAAGGTGCGCGCGATCGCGCCGCTGCATCCGGAGGACTTCGCATCGTGAGCGTCTCCCACGAAGAAGGCCGGTTCAACCTATCCGCATGGGCGCTGCGCCACCAGGCGCTGGTCGTCTACCTGATCGCGCTCGCGACGCTCGCGGGCATCCTCGCGTACACGCGGCTCGCGCAATCCGAAGACCCGCCGTTCACGTTCCGCGTGATGGTGATCCGTACCTTCTGGCCCGGCGCGAGCGCGCGGCAGGTACAGGAACAGGTGACCGACCGGATCGGCCGCAAGCTGCAGGAAACTCCCGCCATCGACTTCCTGCGCAGCTATTCGCGCCCCGGCGAATCGCTGATCTTCTTCACGATGAAGGATTCGGCGCCGGTGAAGGACGTGCCCGAGACCTGGTACCAGATCCGCAAGAAAGTGGGCGACATCGGCTATACGCTGCCGCCCGGCGTGCAGGGCCCGTTCTTCAACGACGAATTCGGCGACGTCTACACCAACATCTGGACGCTAGAGGGCGACGGCTTCACGCCCGCGCAACTGCACGACTACGCGGATCAATTGCGCACCGTGCTGCTGCGCGTACCGGGCGTCGGCAAGGTCGACTATTTCGGCGACCCCGACCAGCGGATCTTCATCGAGGTCAACAATGCGCAGCTCACGCGCCTCGGCATCTCGCCGCAGCAGCTCGGGCAGGCGATCAACGCGCAGAACGACATTTCGTCGGCCGGCGTGCTGACGACCGCCGACGATCGCGTGTTCGTGCGGCCGAGCGGCCAGTTCGACAACGTCGGCGCGATCGCCGATACGCTGCTGCGCATCAACGGCCGCACGTTCCGGCTCGGCGATCTCGCCACGGTCAGGCGCGGCTACGACGATCCGGCCGTCACGCAAATGCGGAGCAACGGGAAGGCCGTGCTCGGCATCGGCGTCACGATGCAGCCGGGCGGCGACGTGATCCGGCTCGGCAAGGCGCTCGACGCCGAATCGAAGGATCTGCAGGCGCAACTGCCGGCCGGCCTCAAGCTGACGCTGGTGTCGAGCATGCCGCACGCGGTCTCGCATTCGGTCGACGACTTCCTCGAAGCCGTCGCCGAAGCCATCGCGATCGTGCTGGTCGTGAGCCTCGTGTCGCTTGGCCTGCGCACCGGGATGGTCGTCGTGATCTCGATTCCGGTCGTGCTCGCGGTCACCGCGCTCTTCATGTACATGTTCGACATCGGGTTGCACAAGGTGTCGCTCGGCACGCTCGTGCTCGCGCTCGGGCTGCTCGTCGACGACGCGATCATCGCGGTCGAGATGATGGCCGTGAAGCTCGAACAGGGCTACAGCCGCGCGCGCGCCGCCGCGTTCGCGTACACCAGCACCGCATTCCCGATGCTGACGGGCACGCTCGTCACGGTATCGGGCTTCCTGCCGATCGCACTCGCGAAATCGAGTACCGGCGAATACACGCGCTCGATCTTCGAGGTGTCGGCGATCGCGCTGATCGCGTCGTGGTTCGCCGCCGTCGTGCTGATCCCGCTGCTGGGCTTCCACATGCTGCCCGAGCGCAAGCGGCACGCACACGAAGCGCATCTGCCCGACGATCACGAGCACGACATCTACGACACCCGCTTCTACCGGCGGCTGCGCGGCTGGATCGACTGGTGCATCGAGCGGCGCTTCGTCGTGCTGCTGATCACGGGCGTCCTCTTCGTCGTGGCGATGATGGGCTTCTCGCTGGTGCCGCAGCAGTTCTTCCCGAGCTCCGACCGGCCCGAGCTGCTGGTCGACCTGCGGTTGCCCGAAGGCGCGTCGTTCGCGGCGACGCTGCGCGAGACCGAGCGTCTCGAGAAAGCGATCGACAAGCGTCCCGAGATCGATCATTCGGTGAACTTCGTCGGCAGCGGCGCGCCGCGCTTCTACCTGCCGCTCGACCAGCAGCTGCAACTGCCGAACTTCGCGCAGTTCGTGATCACCGCGAAATCGGTCGAGGATCGCGAGAAGCTCGCGATCTGGCTCGAAACCACGCTGCGCGACAAGTTTCCTGCCGTGCGCTGGCGGCTGTCGCGGCTCGAGAACGGGCCGCCGGTCGGCTATCCGGTGCAGTTCCGCGTGAGCGGCGACAGTATCGCGACGGTCCGCTCGATCGCCGAGAAGGTCGCGGCGACGATGCGCGGCGATGCGCGCACGGTCAACGTACAGTTCGACTGGGACGAGCCGGCGGAACGCTCGGTGCGCTTCGAGCTCGACCAGAAGAAGGCACGCGAGCTGAACGTCACGTCGCAGGACGTGTCGAGCTTCCTCGCGATGACGCTGTCCGGCACGACCGTCACGCAGTATCGCGAACGCGACAAGCTGATCGCCGTCGACCTGCGCGCGCCGCAGGCCGACCGCGTCGATCCGGCGAAACTCGCGGGCCTCGCGCTGCCGACGCCGAACGGCCCCGTGCCGCTCGGCTCGCTCGGCCGCTTCACGCCGACGCTCGAATACGGCGTCGTGTGGGAACGCGACCGCCAGCCGACCATCACCGTGCAGTCGGACGTGCGCGCCGGCGCACAGGGCATCGACGTCACGCATGCGGTCGACGCGAAGCTGAACGCGCTGCGCGCGCAGTTGCCGGTCGGCTATCAGATCAACATCGGCGGTTCGGTCGAGGAAAGCGCGAAGGCGCAGACGTCGATCAACGCGCAGATGCCGCTGATGGCGATCGCCGTGTTCACGCTGCTGATGATCCAGCTGCAGAGCTTCTCGCGCGTGCTGATGGTCGTGCTGACCGCACCGCTCGGGCTGATCGGCGTGGTCGCGACGCTGCTGCTGTTCGGCCAGCCGTTCGGCTTCGTCGCGACGCTCGGCGTGATCGCGATGTTCGGGATCATCATGCGCAACTCGGTGATCCTGGTCGATCAGATCGAGCAGGACATCGCGGTCGGTCACGGCCGCATCGACGCGATCATCGGCGCGACCGTGCGGCGTTTCCGGCCGATCACGCTGACGGCCGCGGCCGCCGTGCTCGCGCTGATCCCGCTGTTGCGCTCGAACTTCTTCGGGCCGATGGCGACCGCGCTGATGGGCGGCATCACGAGCGCAACCGTGCTGACGCTGTTCTATCTGCCTGCGCTGTACGCGACGTGGTTCCGCGTGAAGCGCGACGAACGCGACCCGCAGGACGGTCCGCCGCCAGGCGGCAGCACGCCGGCCGCGGCGTCGGGAGCCTGACCATGGATCGATCGATGACCCTGAAAACGAAAGCCGTGCGGGCGCTCGCGATCGCGAGCGTCGCCGGCCCGCTCGCGGGCTGCGCATGGTTCGCGCCGAGCGGCGAGCCGCCCGCGATGCCGTCGCCCGCGCATTACGGCGCCGCGCCGCAAGTCGAGCAGACCGTGTCCGCGCAAGGCGTCGCGCAGCAGTTCGAGGTCGGCGCGCAGCCGGTGCCGGACTGGTGGAAGCAGTACCGGTCCGATGCGCTGAACGCGCTCGTCGACGAAGGGCTGCACAACAGCCCGACGCTGAGTGCGGCGTCGCATTCGCTGGATGCCGCGCGCGAACAGCTGCGCGGGCAGATCGGCAGTTCGATGCTGCCGTCGATCGACGCGGTCGGTCAGGCCACGCGCCAGCGCGCGCTCGGCGTACCGATTCCCGCGCTCGGCGCGCCGACGCTGCTGTACGACACGTTCGTCGGGCAACTGCAGGCGAGCTACACGGTCGACCTGTTCGGCGTGTCGCGCTTCGCGAACCGCGCGCTCGCGAAACGCGTCGACGTCAGCGCATTCCAGCTCGAATCCGCGCGGCGCGCGCTGGCCGCGAACATCGTGACCGCGTCGATCACCGTGTCGGTGCTCAATGCGCAGATCGAGACGACCGAGCGGCTCGTCGCGCTCGCGAACGACCAGGCGCACGACGCCGAGCGCCGCCATGCGCTCGGTTCGGCATCGCGCGGCGACGCGCTGAATGCGCGGCAAAGCGCCGACACGTTCGCGGCGAGCCTGCCCGCGCTGCGCCAGCAGCGCGACTCGGCGCGCCATGCGCTCGCGGTGCTGGTCGGCCGCACGCCCGACCGGCCGCCGGCCGATCTCGCGCTCACCGATCTGCACCTGCCCGAGCAGGTGCCCGTCGTCGTGCCGTCGGACCTGCTGCAAAGCCGCCCGGACATCCAGGCCGCCGACGCGGGGCTGAAGGCCGCCGCCGCCGAAGTGGGCCTCGCGACCGCGCAGATGTTTCCGCAACTGTCGCTGTCGGCGGCGATGGGCAAAGGCGGCTTCAGCTGGCCGACGATGCTGTCGGGCGCCGGCGCGATCTGGAACGTCGGCGCGTCGCTGAGCCAGCCGATCTTCCACGGCGGCGCGCTGCTCGCCCAGCGCCGCGCGGCGAAGGCGACCTACGAGGCCGCGGTCGACCAGTACAAGCAGGCGGTACTCGGCGCGTTCCAGAACGTCGCCGATTCGCTCGCGGCGCTCGAGCACGACGCAGAGGCGCTCGATGCGTCGTCGCGCGCCGCGCTGTCCGCGCGTGGCGCATACGACGACGCGGCCGCCCGCGTGCGGCTCGGCGCGCTGCCGCCGTCGGCCGCGCGCGCGAGCGAGTTGCAGTACCGCAATGCGCGGCTCGACGAGATTCGCGCGACCGGCGCACGGTTCGCGGATACCGCACGGCTTTACCAGGCGATGGGCACACCGCCGGCCGACAACGGCGACAAGTCCGGTAAAACCGCCGGCGCTGCCGGCAAGGACGCGCGCGCCGCCGCCACGCCCGAGTCCGCCCCTTCGACGCAATAAGCCTCCTTCGATCGGACGCGCGTGCGGCCTCCCGCAACGCCCGTCCGATCGCCGATCTTCCGCTTGACCCTCACGTAGCGTAACGTTCGAGACTCCAGTGTGCGCACCGAACGGAGGAACGAATGCGGCTGAAAGTGGGAGAACTGGCGAAACGCACCGGGCTGACCGTCCGCACGCTTCATCACTATCACGCAATCGGTCTGCTGACGCCTTCGGCGCGCGCCGACAACGGCTACCGGCTGTACGACCGCGACGATATCGCCCGGCTTCACCAGATCCAGGCCCTGCGTCGCTTCGGACTGTCGCTCGCCGAAATCGGCGAATACCTGAACCAGCCCGGTACCCCGCTCGTCGATCTCGTCGCCAGACAGATCGCGTCGCTCGACCGCCAGCTCGCGCAAACCGCGCAGCTGCGCGAGCGGCTCGCGAGCCTGCATGCGCAGCTCGCGGCGGGCACCGAGCCGGAACTGGCCGATTGGCTCACCACACTGGAGTTGATGACCGTGTACGACAAATATTTCTCCGAGGAAGAACTCGCTCGCCTGCCGATGTACCAGAAGAGCCAGGCCGGCGACGCGGAATGGACCACGCTCGTCGACGAGGTCCGCGCGCTGCACGACGCGGGCGTGCCCGCCGAAGACGAGCGCGTCCGTGCGCTCGCCGCGCGCTGGATGGCGCTGCTGGTACGCGACACGAACAACGATCCGCGCTTGCTGGCGAAGCTGAACCTGATGCACGAGCACGAACCGTCGATGCAGTCGAAGATCGGCATTTCGACCGCGTTGCGCGACTATGTGCTGCGTGCTTCATCGGAAACGAAGATGCGGCTGTTCGAGCAGTACCTCGCGCCGGACGAGATCCGCTTCATGCGGGCGCACTACGGCGAACGCGCGATGGAATGGCCGCAACTGATGGCCGACGTGCGCGACGCGATCGATTCGGGCATCCAGCCCGATTCGCCGCAAGGCCGCGTGCTCGCGCAGCGCTGGCTCGAGCTGTTCTGCAGCTACGCGGGCCATGATCCGGCCACGCACGCGAAATTCCGCGCGGCGCTGATGAACGAGCCGGCGCTGACGAAGGATTCGTGGACCGACGAGACGCTGATCGGTTTCGTGCGCGAGGCGATGGCGCAACTGGCGCCCGTGCGCTGATCGCATGACGGGCGGGCGGCAAGCGGGTTTCCCGCGTGCCGCCAGTTTCACCATCGGCAGCCGGTATCCAGCATCGATCGGCCCTTCTCGCACGCGCCGCCCGGGCGCCGGCCTAGTCGTTGCGCCCGCTGATCCCGCGCCAGCGCTTCGTCATGTAGCGCAGAAACGCGGGCTGCGCCTTCAGGTCCGCATTCGGTACGGGCGCCGCGCCGCCGTCGACGAACTTGCCGTTGACCGTGACGGTTTCCTCGCCGCGCAGCACGTATTTCGTGCCGGCGTCGATCAGGAAGTACTTGACCTGATCGGCGCTCACGTCGCCGCGGCAACCGATCTTGTACGCGAACAGGAACTGCTTGCGGCCGTTGCCGATCAGATCGCGCATTTCGATCGACTTCGGTACGACGTCGAGGATCACGTCGACCGGGCAGGCTTTCACATAGTCGCGCACCGTCCAGTCGGGGTGGCCGTCGAGCGTCGCGGACACCTTGAGTTCGACGTCGTCGCCGGACGCGGTTCTGGCGAGCGTCACCGCGTGTGCGCCGGCCGCATCGGTCCACGTGTAGTCGGCGGCGTGCGCCGGGCTGGCCAGCGCCGCGAAGGTGAGCAACAGGCAACGCGAGAGGGCAGGTTTTTTCATCGGCGATGGCGGGCGCGCTGGAATCGGAAGCGCCATTATCGGCAAAGCCACGTGCCGCCGCCAGCCGCGCGCGACATGCCCGTTCAGCGCTCGCGCGAGCCGAGGCCGAGCGCCTTCATCCGCCGGTACAGCGTCCGTTCGCTCAATCCGAGCTGCTCGGCCAGCGCCTTGCGCGTGCCGTCGAACGCGCGCGCGATACGGACCAGCTCCGCATCGGACACGCCGCGCGCGGCCACCGCCTGCGCGTGCGGCGCCGCCGCTGCCGCGACGAGCTCGGCCGGCAGATGTTCGACGCGAATCGTCCCGTCGTCCGCGAACAGGCACGCGCGTTCGAGCACGTTGCGCAGCTCGCGGATGTTGCCGGGCCACGCATACGCGTCGAGGCACGCCCGCGCGCGCTCGGTCAGCACGAACGGTCGGGCCGCGAACGGTCGGGCATTCGCGTCGCCCGCGTTGCCGCGCGCGTTCGCGATCCGCCGCAGGATCGATTCGGCCAGCAGCGCGATGTCGCCGCGCCGCTCGCGCAACGCCGGCAGCGGAATCGGGAACGCGTTGATCCGGTAGTAAAGGTCCTGCCGGAACCGGCCGTCGTCGATCATCTCGCGCAGCGGCTTGTGCGTGGCCGCGACGAGCCGAAAATCGGCGCGCAGCGCCTCGACGCCGCCGACACGCCGGAACGTGCCCGATTCGATCAACCGCAGCAGCTTCACCTGCATCGGCAGCGGCACGTCGCCGATCTCGTCGAGAAACAGCGTGCCGCCCTGCGCGGTTTCGACGAGGCCCGGCTTGCGCTGGTTCGCGCCCGTGAACGCGCCCTTCTCGTAGCCGAACAGTTCGCTCTCGAACAGCGTCTCGGCGATCCCCGAGCAATCGACGACGACGAACGGCCCCATCGCGCGATCGCTCGCTTCGTGCAGCGCGCGGGCGAACAGCTCCTTGCCGGTGCCCGATTCGCCGAGCAGCAGCACCGGCAACGTCGACGGCGCGACGCGCTGCAGCGCGCCGAGCGCCGCGTTGAACGCGTCGGCGCCGCCGACGAGCCCTTCCGCGCTCGGCTGCGCGGACGCACTGCGCACCGTCGTCAGCCGCTCGACATACGCGATCACGTTGCCGTCCGCATCGAAGATCGGCCGCAGCTCGACGTCGACATGCTCGGGGCCGCGCGGCGTGTGGTGGATGTGCAGCACGCGGTTCAGCCCGCGCGATTCGAGCGCCTGCTTCATCGGGCAATGCTCGCCGGCCTGGTCGCACGGCACGTCGTAGTGATGCGAGACCTGGAAACAGTGCCGGCCCACATGCTCGACGCCGGCCACACCGAACTGGCGCCGGTACGCATCGTTCGCCGCGAGGATGCGGTAGTCGGGGTCGACCACGATCATCGGCTGCGGGTCCTGCTCGAGATACGCGACGAGCGCGCGTACGTCGGGCATCGCGTCGCGGCGCGGTGCGGGGACGATCGGAATGGTGTCGTGCGGATTCATGCGGAGGCTCGCTCGGCGAAGGGGCGCCCGGACGGACTGCCAGGCTGACTGCCAATTCTGCCACGACACTGCCAGTCGTGGCAGTTCTCGTTCGCCACCGGATGTCGCCGCCGTCCTCATGGGGCCGCCCGCGCACCGAAAACCCGAGCCGAATCAAGTCCCTGGCGTATCGGTCGGTGCCGCGCCGCAGGCTGGCACGCTTCTTGAAATAAAGATCGCGATTGCAGATGAAGAACCCGATCGAGGACACCCCGTGAGCAATGCCCCCGCCCTGTCGGTCGAAGGCTTTTTCGACCCGGCGACCCACACCGTGAGCTATCTCCTGCTCGAGACGGCGAGCCGCGCGTGCGCGCTGATCGACAGCGTGCTCGACTACGACCCGAAATCCGGCCGCACGCGCACCGCCAGCGCCGACCGGCTGATCGCGCGCGTCGCCGAACTCGGCGCGACCGTGCACTGGCTGCTGGAGACGCACGTGCACGCCGACCACCTGTCGGCCGCACCGTACCTGAAAACGCAGGTCGGCGGCCGGATCGCGATCGGCTCGCACGTGCGCCGCGTGCAGCACGTGTTCGGCACGCTGTTCAACGCGGGCCCCGGCTTCGCGGAAGACGGCCGTCAGTTCGACCGGCTCGTCGACGACGGCGACACGCTCGCGCTCGGCGCATTGACGATCCGCGCGCTGCACACGCCGGGCCACACGCCCGCGTGCATGACCTACTGCGTGGCCGACGCGACGCAGCGCGCGGCGTTCGTCGGCGACACGCTGTTCATGCCCGACTACGGCACGGCCCGCTGTGATTTCCCGGGCGGCGACGCGCGCACGCTGTACCGCTCGATCGCGCGCGTGCTCGCGCTGCCTGCCGACACGCGCCTGTACCTGTGCCACGACTACCAGCCGGGCGGCCGCGACGTGCAGTTCGTGACGACCGTCGCCGAGCAGCGCCGCGCGAACGTGCACGTGAAGGACGGCGTGAGCGAGGACGATTTCGTCGCGATGCGCACCGCGCGCGACGCGACGCTCGACATGCCCGTGCTGATGCTGCCGTCCGTGCAGGTCAACATGCGCGCCGGCCACCTGCCCGAACCCGAGAACAACGGCGTGCGCTACCTGAAGATCCCGCTCGACGCGATCTGAGCCGCGCGCCCCGCCCCATCCGGAGAACCCGACATGACCATCCGCAAGCTGACCGACGCGCTGTCGGTCTCGCCGCAGATCGCGGCGGCCGACCTGCCCGCGCTTCACGCGGCGGGCATCCGCGCGATCATCTGCAACCGGCCCGACGGAGAAGGCGCCGACCAGCCGACCGTCACCGAGATCCGCGCGGCCGCCGCGCCGCTCGGCATCGACGTGCATTACCTGCCGGTCGATACCGGCAAGGTCACCGACGACCAGGCCGCGCAATTCGGCGCGCTCGTCGCGTCGCTCGAAGGCCCCGTGCTCGCCTACTGCCGCAGCGGCACGCGTTCGGCCGCGCTGTGGGCGCTGTCGCAGGCGCGGCTGCGCCCGCTGGACGACCTCGTCGCCACCGCCGGCGCGGCCGGCTACGACCTGAGCGCGCTCGCATCGCGTATCGCGCAGGGCGACCGCCAGGCGGCGCCCGCCGTGGACGCGCGGCACGACATCGTGATCGTCGGCGCCGGTGCGGCCGGCATCGCGGTCGCGTCGAGCCTGCTCGCGCGCGACGCATCGCTCGACATCGCGGTGATCGATCCCGCCGACGTCCATTATTACCAGCCCGGCTGGACGATGGTCGGCGCGGGCGTGTTCCAGCCCGGCACCACCGCGCGGCCGATGACCGACGTGCTGCCGCACGGCGTGCAGCGGATCCGGGCCGCCGTCGCGGGCTTCGAGCCCGACGCGCACGCGATCGTGCTCGACGGCTGCCGACGCATCGGTTATCGCAAGCTCGTCGTGTGCCCGGGGCTCAAGCTCGACTGGCACGCGATCGACGGCCTCGCCGGCACGCTCGGCCGCAACGGCGTCACGTCGAACTACCGCTACGATCTCGCGCCGTACACGTGGGAACTCGTGCGCGCGTTCCGCGGCGGCCGCGCGCTCTTCACGCAGCCGCCGATGCCGATCAAGTGCGCGGGCGCGCCGCAAAAGGCGATGTACCTGTCGTGCGACCACTGGCGGCGCACGGGGCGCCTCGACGCCGCGAACGTCGAATTCCTGAATGCGGGCGGCGCGCTGTTCGGCGTCCCCGATTACGTGCCCGCGCTGATGGAGTACGTGAAAAGCTACGACATCGCGCTGTCGTTCGGCCACAACCTCGTCGCGATCGACGGGCCCGCGCGCCGTGCGACGTTCTCGCGCGCGCTGCCGGACGGCGGCAAGGAAACCGTCGAGCGTTCGTTCGACATGATCCACGTCGTGCCGCCGCAGACGGCGCCCGACTTCGTGCGCGCGAGCCCGCTCGCCGACGCGGCCGGCTGGATCGACGTCGATCCGGCGACGCTGCGGCACAAGCAGTTTCCGGACATCTACGCGCTCGGCGACGTCACCAACACGACCAATGCGAAAACGGCCGCGGCCGCCCGCAAGCAGGCGCCCGTCGTGGCGCACAACCTGCTCGCGTCGCTCGGCCGCGCACAGGGCGACGCCTCGTACGACGGCTACGGCTCGTGCCCGCTCACCGTCGAGCGCGGCAAGATCGTGCTCGCCGAATTCCTGTACGGCGGCAAGGTCGCCCCGACCTTCCCCGCCTGGCTGATCGACGGCAAGCGGCCGTCGCGGCTCGCGTGGCTGCTCAAGGAGCGCGTGCTGCCGCCGCTCTACTGGAAGGCGATGCTCAAGGGCCGCGAATGGCTCGCGAAGCCCGCGATCGCACGTTGACTGGAGCGCGATGACGCCATGCTGATTTCCCTCGTACTGGGCGGCTTCGTCGGCGCCGTGCTCGGCCTGACCGGCGCCGGCGGCGGCATTCTCGCGGTGCCCGCGCTCGTCGTCGGGATGAGCTGGCCGATGCAGCAGGCCACCCCCGTCGCACTCGTCGCGGTAGCGGGCAGCGCCGCGCTCGGCGCGCTCGAAGGCTTCCGCCGCGGGCTCGTGCGCTATCGCGCGGCGCTGCTGATGGCCGTGGCCGGCGTGCCGCTGACCACGCTCGGCGTGCGGCTCGCGCACGTGCTGCCGCAGCGCCTGCTGCTCACGCTGTTCGCGCTGACGATGCTGGTCGTCGCCGGCCGCCTGCTGCGACAGGCGCTGCGGCGGCAGGCGGCCGATGCGGACGCGTCGCCGCTGTGCGTCGGCCGCGTGAATCCCGATACGGGCCGGCTCGTGTGGTCGTGGCCCGTCGGCATCGCGTTGGCGTCGACCGGCGCGGTCACGGGCCTGATGACGGGATTGCTCGGCGTCGGCGGCGGCTTCGTGATCGTGCCGATGCTGCGCAAGTTCACGAACGTGTCGATGCATGGGGTGGTCGCGACGTCGCTGATGGTGATCGCGCTGGTCGGCACCGGCGGCGTGCTCGCGACGCTCGTGTCGGGCACGCGCGCGCCGCTCGACGTGACGCTGTGGTTCACCGTCGCGACCGCGCTCGGCATGGCCGCCGGCCGCGGCGCGTCGCGCCATCTCGCCGCGCGGCACGTGCAGGCCGGCTTCGCGGCCGTGCTCGTGTGCGTCGCGCTGGGGCTGCTGGCGAAGGCGGCGTTCGGCGCGTGAACGCCGGCGACGGGCCGGCGATCGTCACGCACCGCCAAAACGAAACGCCCGGCCCGACTCGTCGTCGGCACCGGGCGTTTTTCATGACGGCCGCAACCGGCGTGTCAGGCCGCGAACCCCGCCAGCCGCTTGCGTTCCTGACGCAGCATCACGAAGTTCGCGATCACGACGCCGGCCGTCACCGCGACGATGAACAGCGTCGCGAGCGCGTTCATTTCCGGATTCAGGCCGAGACGCACACGCGAGAACACGACGAGCGGCAGCGTCGTCGAGCCGGGGCCCGACAGGAACGCCGACAGCACGAGATCGTCGATCGACAGCGTGAACGACAGCAGCCAGCCCGCGATCAGCGCCTGCGAGATCAGCGGCAGCGTGATCGTGAAGAACACCTTCAGCGGCGTCGCGCCGAGATCGAGCGCGGCTTCTTCCAGCGACGGATTCAACTCGCGCACGCGCGACTGCACGATGATCGCGACGTACGAGATGCACAGCATCACGTGGCCGAGCCAGATCGTGAACACGCCGCGCTCGGCCGGCCAGCCGATCCACTTCGCCAGTTCGATGAACAGCAGCAGCAACGAGATCCCCTGGATCACCTCGGGAATCACGAGCGGTGCGTTGATCATCCCGCTGAACAGCGCGAAGCCGCGAAAGCGCCCCATCCGCGCGAGCACGAAGCCGGCCCACGTGCCGATGAACACCGACGCGAACGCGGTCAGCACGCCGATCTTCAGCGACAGCCACGCGGCCGTCAGCAGTTCGTCGTCCTCGACGAGCGCCGCGTACCAGCGGAACGAAAAACCCGACCACACGGTGACGAGCTTCGACTCGTTGAACGAATAGACGATCAGGCTGATGATCGGGATGTACAGGAACGCGAAGCCGACGAACAGCGCCGCGAACTGCAGATAGCGGTTCGGCTTCATCGGCGGCCTCCCTGTTCCTTCGCCTGGAAGTGCTGGAACATCGCCATCGGCACGAGCAGCAGCAACACCATCGCACACGTCACGGCCGATGCCATCGGCCAGTCCGCGTTGTTGAAGAACTCGTTCCACATCACGCGGCCGATCATCAGCGTATTCGCGCCGCCGAGCAGCTCCGGAATCACGTATTCGCCGACCGCCGGGATGAACACCAGCAGGCAGCCCGCGATGATCCCGTTCTTCGACAGCGGCAGCGTGATCTGCACGAATGCCTTCCACGGCTTCGCGCCGAGGTCGTACGCAGCCTCGAGCAGGCGCAGGTCCATCTTCACGAGGTGCGCGTAGAGCGGCATCACGAGGAACGGCAGGTACGAATACACCATCCCGATGTACACCGCGTAGTTCGTCCGGTACAGCTCGATCGGCGTATGGGTGAGCCCGATCCACATCAGGAAGTTGTTCAGCAGCCCGTTGTTCTTCAGGATCCCGATCCATGCGTACACGCGGATCAGGAACGACGTCCAGAACGGCAGCATCACGCCCATCATCAGCAGGTTGCGGGTGGCCGGGTTCGAACGCGCGATGTAGTACGCCATCGGATAACCGAGCAGCAGACACAGCAACGTCGTGATCGCGGCGACCCATACCGAGTTCACGTAGGTCGCGAAATACAGGCTGTCCGTGAACAGGAACGCGTAGTGCGACAGGTTCAGCGCGATGTGCACGACGCCGTCCGCGTACGACGCGAGCTCCGTATACGGCGGGATGCCGAGCTGCAGCTCCGCGAAACTGATCTTCACGACCAGCACGAACGGCACGAGGAAGAACAGCACGAGCCACGTGAACGGCCCGGCGACGACCGCCGTGGCGCCCGTCAGGTTGAAGCGCCGCACCGGCCACTCCAGCAGGGACTTGAACGCATTCATGACGTCAGCACCACGCCGGCGGTCGCGCTCCAGCGCACGTAGATCTCGTCGCCGAGCGACGGCGTGTCGAGCTCGGAAATCGCGAGGCTCGACACGTTCGCGATCACCGTCTTGCCCGCGTCGAGCTTGACGTGATACAGCGAATAGCCGCCCATGTACGCGACGTTGCTGATCCTGCCGCGCGCCCAGTTGAACGCGCCTTCGGGCGGCTTGCGCGTGAGCGCGATCCGCTCGGGGCGCACCGACACCGTGACCGGCATCCCGAGCGGGCCCGAGATTCCGTGGCTCACGTACAGCCGGCTCGGCAGTTCCGGCGATTCGATGTACACGTGATCGGGTTCGTCCTCGACGGTCACGCCGTCGAACAGGTTCGTCGAGCCGATGAATTCGGCCGAGAAGCGGCTGTTCGGGTATTCGTACACCTCGTTCGGCGAGCCGATCTGCACGATCTGGCCTTCGCTCATCACCGCGATGCGGTTCGCCATCGTCATCGCCTCTTCCTGGTCGTGCGTGACCATGATGCAGGTGACGCCGACCTTGTTCAGGATGTTGACGAGCTCGATCTGCGTGCGCTGGCGAATCTGCTTGTCGAGCGCGGACATCGGCTCGTCGAGCAGCAGCAGTTTCGGACGCTTGACCAGCGAACGCGCGAGCGCGACGCGCTGCTGCTGGCCGCCGGACAGCTGGTGCGGCTTGCGCTTCGCGTACTTGCCCATCTGCACGAGTTCGAGCGCGGAAGCGACGCGCGCCTTCAGCTCGGCCTTCGGCGTGCCTTCCTGCTTCAGCCCGAACGCGACGTTCGACTCGACCGACATGTGCGGGAACAGCGCATACGACTGGAACATCATGTTCACGGGCCGCTTGTACGGCGGCATCTGCGCGAGGTCCTCGCCGTCGATCAGGATCTTGCCCGACGTGACCGTCTCGAGGCCCGCGAGCATCCGCAGCAACGTCGACTTGCCGCAGCCCGAGCTGCCGAGCAGCGCGAACAGCTCGCCCTGGCGCACGGTCAGATTGACGCTGCGCACGGCTTCGGTGTCGCCGAATTTCTTGACGACGTCGACGATCTGGACAAAGTTCTCGGCGCGCGCATCGGCGCCGGAGGAGGAAACGGAGAACGGCGCGCCCGCGACCGGCGCGCCCGACTGGCTATTCATGATGTGCTGCTTCTCTCCTGCGTTAGACGAACAAAGCCCCCGGGGGCACCAGGGGCTTCATGACTGCGGGTTCACTTCGGCTCGTGTCAGCGGCCCGACTTCAGCTCGGTCCACAGACGCGTCTGCAGACGCTGGATTTCAGGCGGCAGCGGCTTGAGCAGGAACAGCGTCTTCACGACGTCGGCCGGCGGGTAGACCGCCGGGTCGTTCGCGACGTCGGGGCGCACGTACTTGCGTGCCTCGGCGTTGGCGCTCGGGTAGTACACCGCGTTGGTGATCGCCGCGTGCACCTTCGGATCCTCGATGTAGTTGATCCACTGCAGCGCGGCTTCCTTGTTCTTCGCATCCTTCGGGATCGCCATCACGTCGAACCACACCGGCGCGCCGCCCTTCGGAATGTAGTACTCGATCTTGTACGGCTTCTTCGCCTCGATCGCGCGATGCTTCGCGATCACGACGTCGCCCGACCAGCCGTACGCGAAGCAGATGTCGCCGCCGACCAGGTCGTTGATGTAACCCGACGAGTTGAATTGCGTGATGTACGGACGGATCTTCTTCAGCACTTCCATCGCGGCCTTGTAGTCGGCCGGGTTCGTGCTCATCGGATCCTTGCCGATGTAGTGCAGCGTGGCCGCGAACATCTGGTCGGGCGCATCGAGCACCGACACGCCGCAGGCCTTCAGCTTCGAGAGGTTTTCCGGCTTGAACAGGATGTCCCAGTTGTCCAGCGGCACCTTGCCGAGCGCCTGCTGCGCCTTCGTCAGGTTGTACGCGAGACCGGTCGTGCCGTACGCCCAGGGCACCGAGTACTTGTTGCCCGGATCCGCGCCGGCGACGAGCGCCATCAGTTGCGGATCGAGGTACTTGAGGTTCGGCAGCTTCGACTTGTCGAGCGGCGCGAAGATGCCGGCGGCGATCTGCTTGCCCGCGTAGTTGCTGGTCGGCACGACGATGTCGTAGCCCGAGCTGCCCGTCAGCAGCTTCGCCTGCAGCGTGTCGTCGCTGTCGTAGTTGTCGTAGCGGACCTTGACACCCGCCTGCTTCTCGAAGTTCGGGATCGTGTCCTTCGCAAGGTAGTCCGACCAGTTGTAGACATTGAGCTGCGTATCCTTCGCTGCTGCCGCCGATGCACCCACGCACAGCGCGAGCGCCGCGAACCGGCCCACTACCTTTGCTTTCATCCCGTTCTCCCTCCGGCCGGACGCATTGCCCGGCTGCCGTCTGCTTCGTCATGGCGGCGCATTCTGGCGCGCCGCCCCTCGAAAACCCCGAAAACTACCATCATTCGCGCCCCGTCACAAAAAAATCATGCCGGTGTCGCGCAAACGGAACAGATTCCCGCTGCCGGCCGCTCGGGCCGCCCGTGCGGCGGGGCGTTCCGGGGGAATTCTATCGGGTAATCGGCGGCTGTCCACCGGGAAAAACGGACGGTGACGAACCTGCGTTCGCATGCCGGGTGCGCCCGCTCGGCGAGCGAGCCCGACGCCCGCCCGAACCGTCCCGCTCCCGCGCCGGGACAACACGCCGGTGCCGGCGGCCGGCCGGGCCGCCGCGATGCATTAAAATGGCGGCTGACGATTCAACTGCGCGAACCTTCCCGATGGCCTCCAATCTTCACGACCTCCCCGACAGCCCCTGCATCGGCGTGTGCTCGACGCTCTTCGACGAAGTCTGCAAGGGCTGCGGCCGCACGGCCGGCGAAGTCTCGAACTGGGTGTTCCTGAGCGACGACGAAAAGCGCGCGGTGTGGGAGCGCATCACGCGCGAAGGCACCGCGATGCGCTTCCAGTACGACAAGCTGTAAATCGGCCGCGCAAAAAAAGAGCGGCATGCCGACCGCCATGCCGCCAACCCCAACTCTGTTCTTTTTCCGTCGCGTCTAGAACTTCATCCCGACGCCCACGCCGACGATCAGCGGATCGATGTGCAGCGTGCCGATGCCCTTGTCGCCGAGCGTCGCATCGGTGCTCATCCAGATCTTCTTCACGTCGACGTTCATGAACACCTTCTTCGTCAACTGCACGTCCACGCCGAACTGCAACGCGGGGCCGAAGCTGCTCTTGTCGATCGATACGCCCTGCCCGCCGACGTTGAGCCCGTTGTTGTAGAAGTACGTGTAGTTCAACCCGGCGCCGACGTACGGCCGCACCTTGCCCGCATGGTTGAAGTGATACTGCAGCAGCAGCGTCGGCGGCAGCACGCCCACGCCGCCGAGATTGCCGAGGCTCGACGTCAGTTGATGCCGCGACGTGCCGAGGATCAGCTCGACGCCGAGGTAGTCGCGGATCATGTACGTGAAGTCGAGCTCGGGCACGATCGCGTTGTTCACGCCCGTGTTGATGGCGCCGAGCGTATCGCTCGCGCGCTCGTTCGGCTGGATGCTGATCGCGCGCAGCCGGACCAGGACGTCGCCCTGGTTGATGCCGTCGCCCGGCGACGCCGCATGCGACAGCGACGGCATCGCGACGATGCCGGCCGCGACGGCGGCTGCGGTGACACAAGTTCGAATCGTTTCATGCATGGTACGGACCCCCAAAGAATGGTTTCCATTCTCCCTGTAGGGTCTTTTCGTCATCTTGATATCCGTCAAGCCAGCGTAAACGCAGGACGGTTTGTCGCAGGCTCGGTCGCACTGCCCGTCAGCAACAGGTCGAGCAGATCGCGCACGCTGCGGATCGCGCGGCCGAACGGCAACGCTTCGCGGCCGCGGAAGAACAGTCCGTTCGCGACGTCGCCGCGCAGCGCGGCCGCGAGCCGCGTATCGATGCAGAAGTGGCCGAATTTCTCGATGCCGTCGCGCAGCCCGCATACGCTCAGGCATTCGAGCGCGGTCGGACAGCGCTGCTTCAGCGCGCCGAGCTTGTTGCGAATGCGCGTCTCGTTGCGCAGGTAACGATCGAGCCAGGGCGTCTTCACCGCGCGTGCCGGCAGCCCCGTCACGCTGACGAATTCGACGATGTCGTCGGGCGTCGCCTCGGCGAGCACGCGCTTGAATTGCGGATGCGCATCGCCTT
Organism: Burkholderia sp. BCC1208; assembly: GCF_902833095.1. Lineage (NCBI taxonomy): Bacteria > Pseudomonadati > Pseudomonadota > Betaproteobacteria > Burkholderiales > Burkholderiaceae > Burkholderia > Burkholderia sp. BCC1208. The sequence continues at coordinate 40,712 of NZ_CADFDY010000018.1, forward strand.
CTTCCGTCACCGCGAACGGCGTCCCGACCTGCACGCCGTTCGCGCCGGCCGCGAACGCCGCGCGCACCGTATCGTGACTGTTGATCCCGCCGGCCACGATCAGCGGGATCGTTTCGCGGGCGAGACCGAGCGACGCCATCACCTGCGCGGTTTCGTCGAGCACGCGCGCGAAATCGAAACGGCCGTCGTGCATGTCGTCGATCTGCGTGACGCCGAGGTGCCCGCCCGCGTGCGCCGGATGCTCGATCACGATCGCATCGGGCAGGCGCCCCTTCTTCATCCATTTCTTCAGCACCAGCGCGATCCCGCGGCTGTCCGACAGGATCGGGATCAGCGCGATGTCGTCCCCTTGCGTGAGGTCGGGCAGATCGAGCGGCAGGCCCGCGCCCATCACGATCGCGTCCGCGCCCTCGTCGCACGCGACCCGCACGTAGTCCGCATGCGCGCTCACCGCCTTCATCACGTTGACCGCGATCATCCCGCGCCCTTCGCTGTAGGTCTTCGCGAGACGGATCTCGCGCGCGAGCGCGTCGAGGTTCGCCGCTTCGAGCGTCGCGCGATCGGGTTGCGCGCGGCAACGCGCGAGCAGATCCGCATGATGGTGGCGCAGGTCGATGCTCGCGATCGTACCGACCGCGCCCTCGCGCGCGACGCTGCCCGCCAGCCGGTGCGCGGAGATGCCGACGCCCATGCCGCCCTGCACGACGGGCAGCAAGGTGCGGCCGCGAATCGTCAGCGGCGGAAAGGAAGTGCGTACGGTCATCTGAAACCTCGTCGGAACATCGGAACCGCGATGATCGACGATCCAGCGCCGCGCACCTTGACGGCCGTCAATAAAAAAACGGCACGCGAACGTGCCGTTTCCGGTTCGGGCCGCGAGCGGCGTTCAGGCCGGCTTCGCCGGCTTCAGCTGCATCGACTTGTATTCGAGATACTCTTCGAGCCCGTACACGCCATTCTCGCGGCCGTGTCCCGACTGCTTGAAGCCGCCGAACGGCGCCGCGCCGTTCCACGTACCGCCGTTGATGTCGACCTGCCCCGTGCGGATGCGGCGCGCGACGCGCATCGCACGTTCGTCGCTGCCGGCCCACACCGCGCCGCCGAGCCCGTACGGCGAATCGTTCGCGATCCGCACGGCCTCGTCTTCATCGCGATACGTGATGATCGACAGCACCGGCCCGAAGATCTCTTCCTGCGCGATCGTCGATTTCGGATCGACGCGGCCGAACACGGTCGGCTTCACGAAGAAGCCCTTCGCGAGCCCTTTCGGCAAACCGATGCCGCCCGTCACGAGTTCGGCGCCTTCGTCGATCCCGCGCTGGATGTACGCCTGCACGCGCTGCTGCTGCGCGGCCGACGCAAGCGCGCCGAGGCGCGTCGCGTCCTGCCGCGGGTCGCCCGCGACGTACGTTTCGGCCGTGGCCTTCGCGATTTCGCGCGCTTCGTCGTAGCGGGCTTCCGGTACCAGCATCCGCGTATGCGCCGAGCAGGTCTGGCCGGCGTTCAGGTAGCACGCGTTGACCGTGCCCTTCACCGCCGTCGCGAAATCGGCATCGTCGAGAATCACCGACGCCGACTTGCCGCCCAGCTCCAGCGCGACGCGCTTGACGCCCGCGGCCGCCAGCTCGGCCACGCGCTTGCCCGCACGCGTCGAGCCGGTGAACGACACCATGTCGACGTCCGGGTCGGTCGCCAGCACCTCGCCGACGACCGGACCATACCCGCACACGAGGTTGAACACGCCGGCCGGCAGCCCGGCCGCGTGGATCGCTTCGGCGAGCATGAACGCGTTGAGCGGGGCGACCTCGGACGGCTTCAGCACGACCGTGCAGCCGGCCGCGAGCGCCGGCGCAACCTTCAGCGTGATCTGGTTGAGCGGGTAGTTCCACGGCGTGATCGCCGCGACGACGCCGACCGGCTCGCGCACCACCAGCGAATTACCGACGCGCGCCTCGAATTCGAACGATTCGGCGAGCTTTGCGTACGCCTTCCAGTTGTAGATCGGGCCGCCGACCTGGATCGCGCGCGACAGCTTGATCGGCATGCCGACTTCGCCGGTGATCGACTGCGCGAGTTCCTCGCTGCGCGCCTGCAGATGCTCGACGATCTTGCGCAGGTAACCCGCGCGCGTCGCGGCCGGCGTGGCCGCCCATGCGTCGAAGGCCGCGCGGGCCGCACGGATCGCGTCCTGCGCGTCGGACGCGACGCCCTCGGGAATCCGGCCGATCACGGCTTCGGTGCCCGAATCGATCACGTCGATCGTGCCGGTGCCGGCCGGTTTGCGCCATGCGCCGTCGATGTAGAACTGGTCGTAGATTTTCATCGTTTTCCGCCTCCAGGGAAGCCGACATTCTAGCGAGCGTTTCGGTGGCTGGTGTGACGAATGACAGCCATTCGAAAGAACCGGAGCGCCCTCGCGCCGGTGCTCCGCCGGCCGCCGCGCATGGCCGGCAATACATTCGTCGGGCCGCCGCCACGTCGGCATCGACCCGGTTGCGCGGCCGGGCCTGCATCGTGCTATGTTTTTATTATCGGCACCGGCCCGTTGCGGCCGGCGCCGCCCGGAATCGACGCACTTCGTGAGCGCTGCCATGTCCGACGCATCCCATACCCTCGGCTCGCAAGACCGCCTGGAGCTGCTTTGCTGGCTCACCTGCGGCAACCTCGGCGCGTTTTATCTCAACGAATCATGGCCGGACGCCGCGTTCCAGGTCCAGGCCGCGCACCGCTGGCTCGACCGTCATCACCGCCAGGCCGACTGGCTCGCAGTCGCCAGGCTCGCGGCGCTTGCGCAGGACATCGCGAAGCGGCATGCGGGGTTCGTCGACGCGTCGTGGGCACGCGACGCGGTCGAGGAAATCGTCGATACCGACGATCTCGACTACCGGGCCAAACTCGTGCAATGGGTGTACGAAGACTGCTGCAAGGCGCTCGCGGACAAGCGGCTGGCCGATTGAGCCGTCCGGGGCCCGCCTGTGCACGGGTCGCGGCATCGCCGAGCGCGACGCGCTTTTCGCCGTGACGAACGTAACGGCCGGAATGATCGACGGGGTACGGTGCGTATGCACCGCCCCCAGCAACAGCACGCGCGATGCGTGCCGATGCGTTTACAGCAGCGACTTGGCCTGCGTCAGCACCTTGTCGCAAACCTGTTTGGTCACCTGCTGCTTCAGGCCGCCGCCGCTCAGGTCGAGCTTGCTGCCGTTGCCTGCGTCGAGGATCCCGCTCGCGCCGCTCGTATAGCCGCTGTCGGACGACGCGTTGCCGCCGAGCTTACCCATCAGCGCATCCTTCACCGACGACGCGCCGCCGCCGGTTGCGCCGCCGAGATAGTTGTTCTGGATGCAGAACTGCAGCAGGCCCGCGACGTTGCCGGTGCTACCCGGCGTCAGCGACGCACCGCCGCCGCCCGTCAGCGCGCCGCCGAGTCCGCCGAGGTTGCCCAGCGCTCCGCCCGCGCTGCCGCCTGAATCGCCGCCACCGCCGACTTGCTTCAGGACGTCGCCCAGTTGCGCATGGGCGACCGAAAACGGCGCGAGCAATCCGATCAGCGCGCCGGCAACGGTCGCGCGATAAAGACGTGCATTCATGTAAAGCCTCCCGGTTGTGACTGCGTGAATACCGCGAATCGCATCCAAGGATACTCAATCGACCGGCGCGTGACAGCCTTCGGAGCCGCATGAAACGTCAGGCATCGTGATATCGCGGCGATTTGACAATGCTTGACCGGCGATTCCGCGCGGCATCGCCGGCGCGACACGCGGGCGACCGCCATTCCGTATCGCCGGCCCGCGCGAAGCGTCATAGAATCGTCGTCGCCGGCCGTTCGGCCGCTGCGGCCCGACATCAATCTCGAACATGAAGGACACTCGCGTGGCGCTTGCCCATCGACTTCTGCTGATCGCCGGCGCATCGACCGCGCTGATGGCCGGCGCCGGTACCGCCGGTGCCGCTGGTGCCGCCGGTGCCGCGCCCGCAGCCACGGCGGCCGCGGCCTGCGCGTCGCCTTCGTTCGACCGCTATCCGGCACCGGCCGCCGCCCGCGCGCCGCGCAAACCGGCCGCGTCGCCTCGGCTCACCAGCAGCGAAGCGCGCCTGTATCGCACCGTCATTCGTGGCGAATTCGCGCAACCGGCCAATTTTGCCGGTCACTACCGCGTCGCGATCTGGGGTTGCGGAACGGATTGCCGAAATTTCGCGATCGTCGACAAGGACACGGGCGCGACGTACACGATGCCCGGCGTGAAATCCGTCTCGGGCGTGATGGGCAACGACGACGAGCGCGTCGACTTCCGTGCCGGCAGCAAGCTGCTGATCGTCGCCGGCTGCTTCAACGACGATTGCGGCGACGGCAACGCGAAAGCGGCACGGTTCTTCTACGAATGGACGGGCACCCGGCTGCGTCCGGTCGGCACGTGCCCGCTGGCCATCGAGCCGGTTCAGTGAGCGGCCCGGACGACTCATGACATCCATCCACCTCAGTTTCGACGACGGTCCCGGCCCGTCCACGCCCGCGCTGCTCGACGTGCTGCGCGATGCATCGTGCACGGCGACCTTCTTCGTGCTCGGCAAGCACCTGGCGGGCGCGCTCGACGTCGCAACGAGAATCGCGCGCGAAGGCCATCGGCTCGGCAATCACACCCATTCGCATGCGAGGCCGGGTGCGCTCGCGGACGTCGCACTGATCGACGAAATCCACACGACCGATACGCTGATTCGCGACATCTACCGCCGCGCCGGCCTTGCCGCGCCGGACGCGATCCCGCTGCGTCTTCCGTACGGATTGATGCCGCAGGACGATCGCGCTGCCGTGCTCGCGCGCCTGCAACGCGAACACACGGGCTGGACCGCGATACTGGACGACTGGCAGCGGCCGGCGCCATCGCCGCAGGCGCTGTTCGACGCGATGTGCGCGCACGCCGATGCCTGCGCGGCGCAGCATCGCGACGCGCTGTTCTGCCTGCACGACGGATCGCGGCACGGCGACGCGCGGCCCAACACGGTCGAAGCCGTGCGGCTGTTCCTGAACCGGCAGCGCTGACGCGACGGCCGGCTAACCCGCGGGCAGCGCCCCGTCCAGCAACTGACGCCAGCCGCCGAGGAAGCCGATGCCGGGCCCCGGCATCCACAGTCCGCGCTGCGCGGCTTCGAGATGGATCAGCGTCTGGTCCGCGCAGAACAGCGCCATCAACGGCTCGTGCTTGTCGCGCAGCCATTCGGGCGCCGCATCGGGCCGCGTCGCCGCATAAGCGTGCAGGCAGGCCGCCCATCGCCCACGGTCGAAGACGAAGCAGTCGTCCCGGCCCGCATCGCGCGACAGCGCGAACGACGCAAAGGCCGCCTCGAGCCATTGCGCCCCCTGCCCCACATCGTCGAAATCCAGCACGCCGTTCACCGCGTTGCCGACATACAGCAGGTTGCCCGCGTGATAGTCGCCGTGCAGCCAATGCGCCTGCCCCGTGAGCCACGCCGACGCCGCGTCGAGATGCGCGCCGATCCGTCGGATCACCGTGTCGTAAGCGCCGCGCAGGTCGCCCGGCAGCGACGGCATCGCGCGCGCCGCGACGCGCGCATGGCGTGCGGACAACCACGCCAGCGGCGCCGCTTCGCTTGCGGGTATCGCGGCCAGTGCCGCATGCAGATGCGCGAGCGTGCGCATCGCATCGGTCGCCCCCTTGTGTGCGTCGTCCGGCAAGCCGGGATGGCCGTCGATATGCTCGAACAGATGCAGCCAGCTTCCGTCGGACGTCTGCACGCCGGTTTGCGCATCGACGGTCAGCCTCAGCCGAGGCAGCGCGGGCAGCGTCGACGCTGTGCGCGCATCCCCGAGACGGCCGAGGATCAACGCCTCGCGCCGCATTTGCCCGAGCGGCTTGCCGGCCCACGACACACGCAGCACCGTGCGCCCCGCATCACACTCGACGAGATACGTTTTGTTAGTATGGCCCGACGCCAGCGCCTGCAGGCGCGCCGGCCCGATGTTCCAGTACCGGTGCAGCCACGGTTCCAGCGTTTTCACGTCACTCCTACTCGTTCCATTGACCATGTCAGAGCGTCCTTCGGCCCGCATGCGGGACATCAACATCGAATGGCTGACGCAAGCCGCCGAATTCGGCCATCTGTTCCAGACGCGCTGGCTCGGCGAGCGCTTCTTCCATTTGCCCGGCGACATGCTCGCGCTGCAGGAACTGATCTGGCGCGAGCGCCCCGACTGCATCGTCCAGACCGGCATCGCGGCGGGCGGCGGCGTGGTGTTCACCGCGTCGATGCTCGAGCTGGCGGGCAACCCCGGCCGCGTCGTCGCGATCGAACCGCGCCTGCGCGACGAGGTCAGGCAGCGCCTGCACGCGCACCGGCTCGCGCATCGCATGGTGCTGATCGAAGGCGAATCGTGCGCGGCCGACACACTCGCATCGGTGCGCGCGCAGATCGGCGACGGCGCACGCGTGATGGCGATCCTCGATCTCACGCATACGCACGCGCACGTGCTGCGCGAACTCGAATGCTATGCGCCCTTCGTGACGCCCGGCAGCTACGCGATCGTGATGGACACCATCATGGAGCACCTGCCCGAGTCGATGTTCGACGGCAAGCCGTACGGTCGAGGCAACAACCCGGCCACGGCAGCACGCGAATTTCTTGCCCGCGACGATCGATTCGAAGTCGACCACGACATCGAGGACCGCGTACTCATGACGCTGTCGCCAGGCGGTTTCCTGAAGCGAGTGCGCTGATCAGGCGGCCGGCTTGCGCGGAGCCGTCGCGCGCGGCATAGCTGTCGCGAATCCGTGCCGCCTGCTCGCGCAACGGTCCGGCACGCAGCAGGCGTTCGAGCGCGTCGGCGATGTCCGCGACGCCGGCCTGCTGCAGATCGAGCACGCAGCCCGCGCCGGCCCGCTCGACGAAGTGCGCCGAATGGAACTGGTCGTTGCAGAACGGCGACAGCAGCATCGGCACGCCGCACGCGAGCGACTCCATCACCGAATTCGCGCCGCCGTGGCTGACGAACGCGTGCGTGCGCCGCAGCAGCGCCAGTTGCGGCGCGTACCGTACCGCGATCACGCGTTCGTCGCCGGCCGGCAGCAGATCCGAATCGAGCAGTTCGCCGACCGACAGCACCAGTTGCGCGGACGTCGCGCGCGTCGCGTCGATCACCTTCGCGAACACCTCCGGATGGTAGTAAAGCTGGCTGCCGAGCGACATATAGACGAGCGGGCGATCCGCATCGAGGCGTTCCCACGGGAACGCCGTCTCGTCGCCGCGCGGGCCCGACGGCATCGCGGGGCCGACCAGTTCGACACCGGGCGGCGGCGCGCCGACCAGCGCGTCGGTCGTAAACGCGAGCGTCAGGTGCGGCGACAGCACGTCGCAACCGCGAAAGCGTGCGTCGAGGCCGTAGCGCGCGAACAGCCGCGTGCGTTCCGGTTCGAGCCATCGCACCGTGCGCAGCAGTTCCGAATCGAGATCGTCCGGCAACACCGGATTCAGCGAATTGGACATCGAAACCCACGGCAGCCCTTCCAGTTCGGCGGCGATCGCCGCGGCATAGAGCAGCGGATCGATCACGACGACGTCGGGCTGCCATTCGCGCAGCACCGCGCGGACGCCGTCCACCTGCGCCGGCGCGAGGTCGATCAGCAGCGTGCGGATCCAGTGCCGCAGCCAGTCGGCGTCGCGAATGTTCGCGGCGAAGCTCGCGCCGCGCGACAGGTCGTGGCGCTCGGGCGTCTCGCGCGGCCCGACGAACGTGAAGCCGCCGGCGCCGTCGAGCTGTTCGCTGATGTCGGCCGGCGCATAGAACGCGACGTCGCAACCGGCGGCGCGCAGATGCTGGGCCGGGCCGATGCAAGGATTGACGTGGCCCTTCTCGGGCACCACGCAGAACAGGATGCGTTTCATGAGCGGCTCAGGTTGGGCGATGCGCGGCATCGGGATGAAGGCGATCGAGATGATCGAGAATCAGTGTCAGCGTCGTCCACAGCACGCGTTCGGTATCCGTCTGCAAAGCGGGCGCGGCCAGGCCGAGCATGTCGGCCAGCGCATGCGTGCGGTCGCGATCGAGCAGCGTCGCGAGATCCATCGCCGGCGCGAGTCGCCCGCGCTTGGGGCCGTGCACGAGACGGTCCGGCAGGTTCAGGCGCGCACCGAGATCGCGCAGGCACTGCTTGTCCGGGTCGGGCGCGAGGCTCGTCAGATGCGCGACGACGGCGGTATCGACGAACGGCGGATGCAGCTCGACCGATGCGGCGTCGAACAACGCGTGGCACAGCGGCAGATAGTTGGCCGACCGGTCGCGGCGCAACACCTGATCCGCGCCGTCGCCGGTGATCGCCACCTCGACGCCGTCCGCCGCCATCGCGTCGGCAAGCAGCAGCTTCGCGACCGGATGCAGGTTGAACATCGGCTCCTCGACCGCATGGGTCGTCCTCGGCAGCGCCGCGATGAAATCCGCCTCGTTCGCGCGCACGATCTTCACGTTCGCCTGCATCAGCGTGGCGAGTTCGAGCGCCGCGTCGAGTTCGCAGTAATCGGGCATGTCGGTCGCGAGGATGTAGGCCGTCACGTGCCGCAATGCGCCGAGCTCGCGCAGCAACGCGAGCAGCAGCGCCGAATCGAGCCCGCCGCTCAGCGCCAGCGCGACGCGCTTGCCGCTGTCGAGCGCGCACTGCAGCGACGCGCGCAGCACGGTGTCGAGGTCGGCTTGCTGCGGGCGATTAAGCGCCGGCTGCACCGTCAGCCCTTGCGGCGACCGGATCAGTGCATGACCGGGCGGCACCGCGAGCACGTCGCGCAGCACGGTGCGGCCGACGAGGCGCTCGCCGCTCAGGTAGCCCGCGATGGCGGCCGCGTCCGGCGCGCCGGCCGGTTGCCCCGACGCCCGCAATACGGCGCGGATGCCGGACGCCGACACGCCGCTGGGCGAATGGTAGTGCAGACGATCGAAACCGAACGGGTCGCGCGTGCCGGCGATCATGGATAACGAGCCTTCAAGGTGTCCACTTCAATGCGTTTGAGGATGCGATGCGGCGCCACCGGCGCGCTGCCGCCCTGGCAATGCAGGCACGCTTCGAGCGGCGTCTCGCGTTGCAGATAGGCGAGCATCGCGTCGAGCATGCCCGCGTCGTCGCGCAACGGCAGGCCGTCGGCCTGGAAATCCTTCTCGCCTCGGTACAGCGTATGGAAATGCGCGGGACGCGTGCACGTGTAGAACATGCCGTCGCGAATCATATGGCAGCGCTCGCGAATCCAGCAATCGTGATAGATGCGTCGGGCTTCGTCGCGATCCGTGCCCGGCTGGGCGCGGTTCATCGTCGTGAATACGTCCTGCACCTTCCAGTTCAGACGCACGTCGAAGCGCGCGGCCTGATGCTCGACATGCGCGACCAGGTCGGCGGAAAGCGCCGGCTTGGGATAGCGCGAGATCGTCAGCGCATCCACCGCTTGCCAGAACGCGTCGGGCATCTCGCCGAGTTTCAGGCCGTTCGTCGTGACCGAGATCACGGGCGCGATGCCGGTGCCGCGCACGCGTTCGACCAGTTCGACGAGTGACGGATGCAGCAGCGGTTCGCCGCCGACCAGCTTGAACATGCGCGGGCGCAACACCTTCGCGGCCTTGCGCAGATCGGCTTCGATCGATTCGGGGCTGGCATGCCACTCGGGCAAAAGCGGCGACAGCGAGCAGCATTCCGCGCAGGTCAGGTTGCAGTGATCGACGATATGCGCTTCCAGCGAGCGCGTCTGGATGCGCCCGTCCTCGACGCGGTAATCGCGATCCAGCGGCGGCGGAAACACGTGCTGCCGCTCGCCGGGTCGCGGCGGATTCGGGATCTTGTTCGGATTCGCACTCACATCAGCTTCCTGCTTCCATGCAACGGGAAAAGAAATCGACCAGATGGCCACGCGCGTCCACCATCGCGGACGCCATCGTCACCGCGCCGTTCAGGTGCGACGCGAAGCGCGATGGATCGTCGAGCCAGCCTTGCACGATCCACAGCTTGAGCGCGTGCTGCAAGCATGCGGCATCGACCGCCCATGCGATGTTGGCCAGGTTCACCGGCCGCACGCGCCGGTAGGCGCGCACGAACGCTTGCGCGAGGTGCGGCGCTTCCAGCGGCAAATGATTCAGGCATCGCACCAGCTCGTATTCGCGAGGCGCGCCGATCGACGCTTCCCAGTCGAGGATCAGCGGCGGCAGCGTGCCCGTGAACAGATAGTTGAACTGGTTGTAGTCGTTGTGGATCGGGTGCTGCGGATCGTCGGCCGGAAACGCCTCGATACTGCCCGGATAGTAGCGATCGAGCATGCGCAGCGCGAGATCGACATAGCGGCGCAGGTTCGCGGCGGCGGTGGCGTTCGCATCGGCTCGATCGAGTGCATCCAGCAGACTGGCGCGTACCGCATCCGCGTCGATCGAGGCCAGCCGCGCGCGGATCGTATCGAGCGACGGCAGATGCAGGGGTTCGAGGCTCAGGTGCAACGCGGCCAGACTCGCGCCGAGCGCCTCCCATTCGGTTGGCGAGAACGTATCGTAGGTTCTGAATTGCCCGGCTTCCCACCGCGTCAGCATCGCGTGCGAATGCTGCCCCGACCACAGCGATTCGCCGGACGCCGTACGCTCGAGCGTCTGCACATGGAAACGGCTGTCGCCATGCGTTTCCAGATGCGCGAGGACGGCGGTTTCCTTGACTGCGCGCGCGTGGTGTTCGAACGCATAGAGCTTGACCGCCACATCTGTACCGCCGGCAGCCGGCAGATGCCACACCCGTTCGCTGACCTGCGTCGGCGGGCCGCTGCGATGGAGCCCATAGGCGTCGCGAATCTCGTCGAAGGTGACGGCGAGCGAATCCATTCAGATGTGCTCGGCCGGCCCGTGCCGATACGGATGACCGGTCAGGAACGTGTTGTGTCCGACGTAGCGCAGCTTGTACATCGCAGGCCGGAACAACACCGACGGATCGTTGTTCGCGATGCCGAGCAGCGGGTACAGGTCGCGCCGCACGAAGAATGCGTTGTTGCCCATGTCGTCGCAGCAGACGAGCTCATAGCCCTTCTGCCGGCCGAGATGAACGAGCGATTCGAGGCTCGCGCCGTAATAGGTCGAGCCGTCCCATTCGTGGTCGGGATTGAAGCACATGACCCAGCGCTCGGGCGGCGTGTAGTACGGGTTGTATTCGATCACGACGATGCGCGGCTCAAACGCTTGCAGGCCGCGCCACACCCAGTAATCGTTGCCGTCGATGTCGATCGACAGCAGGTCGAAGTCGGTCGGTACGTTCGCGTCGGCGAGCAACTGGTCAACCGTGTCGGGCTGCACGCGATCGTGATGCAGGCGGACGCGCTCCACGCCCGCGTAGTGCGCGGCAAGCTTGCCGAACCGGTATGCGCTGCCTTCCACGAGTACGCCGGCCCAATCCTGCTCGCGCAGCAACCGCGCGGTATTGCTGTTGCGCAGGCCGTCGCTCGCGCCGATATCGACGCAGAAGCGGTTGGTCGGCGCGATCCGCTCCATCAGGCGCGACAGGATGCCCTCCTCGGTGCCCTGCGCGTACAGGCTGGGCGCGAGGCCGGACAGGTCGAGCGGGAGAGGATGATCCTGCATCGAGGGCGGCTCCGGGGCGAAATGGGGAATGATGGGTGGCGTTGGATGGGTAATTTACCCGAAGTCGATTGAGCAGAGGAAACTGGAATGGGCGCGTGGCCGGGTTTTGCCGCGGCAGATATGAAAAAGCCCGCATCGACATGGCTGTCGATGCGGGCCTGTAGCGCTTCCGGCTGTTCGCCCCGGGGCGGTGATGGCTAACCTGGACCCACGACCGGACAAAACCTCAGGACACTTACTCCTGCCCCTGACTCGTCAGGAACTCCTCGTAATTCCCGCCGAAGTCGAACAGCGTGCCGTCCGTGCGCACTTCGATGATCCGGTTCGCCAGCCCGCTCACGAACTCGCGGTCGTGCGACACGAGACCACTTTCATGTTCTTAATCAATCACTTGGAGAACGTGAATGGCCACAATCACCCTGCGTGGGACAAAATGGCAGGTCAAAATCCGCCGTAAGGGGCAGCCTAGCCTGTCCGCAACCTTCGCCAGCGAGGAAGCCGCTACGCGCTGGGCTGCGGAACACGAGCCCGGACACACGGCCAAGCCCGTTGATACCGGCCCCACTGTCGGAGACCTGTTCCGGAAGTACATCGAGCATCCCATACCTGGAAAGCGGTCAAGTGAGTGGGACCGCCGCACGCTGCAACGTCTGCTCAAGAAGGAAAAGAAACTTTGCTCCGTTCCTGCTGCCCAGCTCAACAAGTCCCATCTTGCCGAGTGGCGCGACCGGCGCATAACGGAAGTGCTCGGTAGCTCCGTAGGTCGCGAGCTGGACGCCATCTCAGCCGTCTACCGAATCGCGATAGACGAATGGGAGATGGGGCTCACGGTCAATCCTGTGCGTGGCTTCCGGCGACCCAAGCTCCCCCCTCCGCGTGACGTGCGGCTAATGGCCGGTGACGACGAGCGGCTGATAGAGAAGGCTCTTGACTTCAACCGCGAGATTGCCCCGGCAATCATCCTTGCCATTGAGACAGCCATGCGCCAAGGTGAGATAGCAAAGCTGCGGTGGGAACACATCGACCTTGAAGCGCGCACCGCCCTTCTTCCCATGACAAAGAATGGAACTCCCCGAAAGGTCCCGTTATCCAGTCGAGCTATCGAGGCGCTGACGTGGTGCCCACCACCTCACAAAGGCCGAGTCTTCAAGCTGACTCAGTCCGCCATGAAGTACGCTTTCTGCCGTGTCCGCGATGAATGTGGGCTGGGCACACTTCATTTCCACGACCTGCGGCACGAAGCAGCAAGCCGTCTGTTTGAGAAAGGGTTGAATGTGATGGAGGTGGCGGCCATCACTGGCCATAAGAATCTCAAGCACCTTCAGCGCTATACACACCTTCGCGCTGAAGACCTGGCGCTCAAACTGGGCTAACGGATGGCGGGCTATTTGCCCGCCTTTTCTCTTCCCGCGCTACACTTAAAATATCCGAAACTGCGACGCTGACAGCGCATCAGCCACCGTTGCAGGCTGGCTACGGGCGAACAAATGGGAACACACGGCGCACGAATTCCGCCATACGATAGCTGACCACCTACGCGATGTTGGATACCCCACAGGGGTTCGCCTTTCGATTGGCGGATGGCCAACCAAGCGCCAAGCTGCGGGGTACGACGAGGGGCGCAGTCTTCCCATCAAGCGCGAGTAGCCAGGTAAGGCTGTTGGCTAGGCCTTCAGCTTATTGATAAAGGGCAACGAGACCAGTGAGACCACGATTTTCTGACCGTATCGGCGCAACCCAGACGCCGGAGATGCTTCAGATTGATAGCATAGACGCCCCGCTTAGAGCATCCCTGTGGAACATCATCCATTCACTGTGTGAGACACAGGGCAACAACGACAAGTGGGTACTCTTGGCGCGCGCGATGTCCACCCACGTGACCAAGACGCCGATAGATGACCTCCCTATTTATGGAATCCAAAAGAAGCAGTGGGTTAGAGCGTGGTATGACAGCCAGGAATGGCACGAGGTGTACAACTTCATTGAGTTCCTGGTTGACAATGCCAACCAGATTCTCCGTGGTGTAAGCGGTCAAAACACGCGTCTGATGGATGCGTTCAACCATGTGCTGGAACGCGAACGCTCGGGTTACCGCTTTGTCGCTGGTGTGCTTTCTCCCATTACAAACAGAGAAGAGTTAGAGTCAGTTGAGGATGCTGTCCGATCAACTGAAAGAGCCGCGTTAGCAGGCGCGAATGAGCACCTTCGAACCGCCCTCGCTTTGCTTGCTCAGAAGCCCGAGCCGGACTATCGGAACGCAACCAAGGAGGCTATCAGTGCCATCGAATCGGTAACCAAGGTTCTTGGCGAGTCATCGGCACAGGGGCTTTCAGGCGCACTCGCTGACCTGAATAAGAAGGTAGAAATTCATCCATCGTTGCGCAATGCGTTCGTCAAGCTCTATGGATACGCGAGCAACGAGGAAGGGGTGAGGCACTCACTAGGCGATGAAGCAACAAACGTGGGTTTCGATGAAGCCAAGTACATGATTGTGGCTTGCTCGGCATTTATGAACTACCTCATCTCGAAAGCCAACGTCGCTGGCCTGCTGACAGGGAAGTAACTAGCACGGCTTCACCGCCTGATCCGTCTGCGATTCGCTAGGGAATCACAACCCCTAGTGGATTGCCGCATCAACTCAAGCGGTTTTCCACTATACCCCAGGGGCTTACGCAAGCCCCTATCCCGTTGCTATCGTGCATCCCTGACAATCCATCAGAGGGGCTGCAATGGAGCACATCATCAAACTCCCTAGCGAGCGATTGCCGGCCTGGCCGGAACTTGACGAGCTCTTGAGGTTCGCGGCCAGTCTTGCCGAGCTAGATATATCTGCCGGCCTGGATGCAGATGCCGTTAAGCATCTCGTGAATGCCGCAATCGACCTCCTCAAGGCTGCGTGTAGCGGCTCACCACATGCTGCCATGCTGGGTCTGCTCCAGGCAAACGAGCTTCCAGAGGTGGAACGCCTTAGTGACTCCCTGAAGTTCGTGCGCGCCCGTCCAGCCATCTGAGCAATCGCACGGGTACAGCCCATATGCCGACCTACAGAAAGAGAGGGAATGGCCGCATTCAGGTGATGATTCGGCTCAAGAATGCTGCCCCTGAATCTCGCACCTTTGATGGCATCCAGGATGCTACTTCCTGGGCCACGGCGCGTGAGCTGGAACTGGGACGGAAACCTACGCACGGGAGGCAGCTTGCTTCCCGCCTTGGCCCAACGCTAAGGGAGGCCCTTGAGAGGTATGCCAGTGAGGTAACGCCGCGCAAGAAAAGCTTCCGTACAGAGTTGGGCGTTATCAGCCGATGGCTCAAGAATCCATTGGTCGACCTGCCCATCTACGGAATCCGTGGTGCTGATTTGACCGCGTACATGAATCAGCGTTTGGCCCGAGGAATAGCCATCGCCACCATACGCACCGAGATTGCGCTGATTTCCCACCTATACGAAGTTGCGCGCACCGACTGGGGCTATGAAGATGTCCTGAACCCCAGGAAGGCCATGCGGAGAATCCAGCAGGGAAACGTTAGAGACCGCCGACTCCGACCGGGGGAGTTCGACAAAATCATCGGATGGTGCGAACGTGTCGGAGATTACTGGCTCAAAGCTTCCGTTATCGTCGCAGTTGAAACAGCGATGAGAAGCGGTGAAATAGCGTCGCTCACCTGGCCAAACCTGGACCTTGATGGGCAGCTCGCGTATCTCCCTGATACAAAGAACGGCTCGCCTCGCATAGTCCCCCTGTCACGTGCAGCAGTGGCAGCCCTTCGGACTCTTCCCATGCGACCTGGCCGGCCCGTCTTCGATATTCGAAAGGGCAGCATCGCGCGGCGCTTCAAGAAGGTCCGTATTGCGTGCGACTTGGAAGACCTCAAATTCCACGACCTCCGGCATGAGGGCATCTCCCGTCTATTCGAGAAGGGATTCAACATGATGGAGGTCGCGGCCATCAGTGGTCACAAGACTCTTCAGATGCTCAAGCGATACACGCATCTGGACCCTAGGAACCTGCTGGGGAGGCTCGGCTAACCGCATCAAGCATTATCGCCTGCGTTGATCTGCTCCCGACATACGACCCTGAACCTCTATCGCGAATCGTGTGGCAAAGCTCACGGCAAACTCGGCATCCTCGCGGCTACCCGGCTCGCTGATGTGAGAGCTCTCCCACATATACTCTCCGGAGGTCCGGCGCTTCACAAGTGGGACAATCGATTCAAACCTCACGAGCTCGTCAATGTTGACCGAAAGAGCCAGCATTAAGCTCAGCCGTCTGCTGCCAGCGTTGACGTGATGGACGTAGTTCTCAATCTCTTTCAACATTCCGGTAAATTCATTGGTCAGAGAACCGAGAGAAGGGGGAGCCAGCAGAACCCTCTGTGACGCCGAGAAAAGAAGTTGGCCCGTGACCAAATCAACGGCCTCCGCGCTATAGCCCAACGCGCGGCCCCATCCGTCTGTCATCAGACACTCCTCAGCCTTCTTGAGTCTCTTGTGGGCCTCTGGAAGTACAACCAGGTCTGCCATAGATACAGCGCCAAACTCTTTCGCAAAAAAACGCGGAGTTGCTTTTTCGAAGAAGTCCTGCGTGTAGTTCAACAGCCTACGGGCATCCGCCCTGTCCGGCACCAGACCGTAATGCTTGAAACTAACACGGGCCTTGTTCAGCTCATTCATACGAGCTCTAAACGGCACGCGTCGGCCATCATCGCTCCCGGCCAGGGTATCGATGTAATCCATGCACTTGGCGAACTCTTCCGGCACCTTCGAATTCGGTTGAGGATTGCTCTTGATGATGGCGCGTAGAAACAACTCAACGGCGTCCTGTGCAATCGATACGGCGAGCCCCGCATGAACAGCACCGTTGCGAGACAGATGAGCTTCAGCCTCCATGTAGAGGCTTCGGCAAAGTACGATTTGTCCTAACTCCATGATTCGCCTTACGGGCCCCTCTTATGGAGCCCCGGATCAATATACTTATGATATATGGGTGGCTGGGTAGCGATGGGCCGGTGGTGAGTGCCGTCCTGCCTATCCACCTCATTCCTCTCTGCTGATTGCCACCCTGTTACCCGTGTGCTGGGTGAATACCGAGCGCATGACATTTTCTACTAAGTCTGCCTCATCTTCGCTGACAAGCACTGCGTCATGGATGGGAAGACCTACAAGTCCCCTCGCCTTCAGCTCCAGCATCACGTCCACGATAATATCGCTCTCCGTCCTCATGGCCTCCATCCCTGATCGACAATAGAAACGATGAGCAATCGGCGCGTGGTATGTCTCGATGTCCCCGCATACCTTCGATAGCTTTGCTCCCGCAGGTAGCGCGCCCGCTTCCAGGTCATCAAGCCGATTGAACCTACCCCCGGCGTGGGTCATTGCTCCAAAGACTTTCTTGATTCCTGTCCGATGAAGTTCATACCCAGGGATAGCATAGGCATCATCCACGAATGGAATCCCCTCCAGTCCATAGTGAATAGATGGCCCCATCTGCTTGTAGTCCAGCGTAACCGTAGCCTCTCCGTCAATGTAGATGTCCTTGCGCTGCTCCTTGGTCATCTTCTGCCAGAATCCGCCGCTGAGCCTCCCGCCGTGCGCGAAGGTCCCGTTATTGAAACTGCGGGTCATCTTCCGGTCATCGACTGAAACACCAGGAATAGCCCCGGTCAGGCAAATGTCAGCCACGCTCAGCCATGCATTGATGGTTTGCACTTGCCGGCGCAAATCGTGCGTTACCTCGTCATCGGCATACTGCATCCAGCTACTCGCCCCAGCCTTTTTCGACGCCTTGAGAACGATGACCTCTTCGGCGTCGTCTCGCCCAAAATCTGCGTAGGTCAGGTTCAATCCTGAGGCTCGCTCGATGAGCCGGTCGGATGCCCGGAACGTCGTCTGAGGGTTCGTGTTGCCAAACGGGTTGACCATCCCCAAGGAAATCTCAAGTAGGTCGATTTGCGGGCCAGCCAGCAGGTCCATAACATCAGGCAAGGTCTTTCCCATCACCTCTGATTGGTAGCGGCTCCTATAGCCGAGAATCCGCTTGGAACGCGTAACGGTGACCAACCCGCCCCGCCCGCGAACGTCTTGAAGCAACGCTTCGCAGATCAGGCATTCCACCTGTCGCGCAAACACGCGTTGGTCATCGGGCCTACGCCTCCGTTGCCTCAAGTCCAATGCCGCTTCGTGATCTTCAGCTTCTTTCGCGATGGACAGCACAAAGTCCTTAAGCAGCGGATTACGGGCCACGCGATGGCTGTTCAAATGCGTATCACGTAACTCGCCCACGGTCGCCTCCATATCCATCCTCTCTAGAAAAACGAAAGCCCCCGCCTGAGTGAGGGCTCAAATTGCATTGATGCCATTCGTTGCGCGCGCATCTTTCCTTGAACTTCGGTCGAATCTTGACTAGCCTGCCGATAGCAGGCTACCGAGTAGCAGCCCCAATCTCGACACCTTTCCGCTTTCGCGGTGTCACACCCGGTTCTCCCAACGTGGCCGTCAATCCGCCCCAAAGCTTGCCGTGCCGGATGCTGCTGATGGTCATGGCTGACACACCGTAGCGAGCTGCGAGCGCTGAGCCCGTATCTGTAGACCTCCAGATTTCCGTCACCTGAATCTCCGTCAGCTTGGACTTTCCGGCATGGCTCGCAGATGCGGGTTTCTGTTTGCCTGTAGCCGCCCGCTCCGCGTGGATACGGGCGCTGATCTTTGCGTTTTCCTCTTTGGCCTTCTGAAGCCACGCTGGTAGCTCCCGCGCGGGTGTCTGGATGCTGTCCGCCGTCTTGGGTTCAGGCAGGGTGGAGCTGGCCTCTACATCGGCCCACGTAGGTTCCTTGCGGGGAGCCAGTTGCTTTGCATGAGCGAGATTGCTGGTAAGTTCAGCGGCCTCGCCTGCCTTGCGTGCGGCCTCTCGCGCCTCCGCCAGCAAGTCAGGCCCTTCCCAAGGCGGGATGTCTTTGATGTCAGTGGTCATGCCAGTGCCTCCAGTGCAGCATCCAGCTTCGCGGTACGCGCTGCCGACTGGTCCATCTCTGCGGTTTCCAGCGTTGCAATGTACAGACCAGCGCGGCCATACACTTCCACCAGCCATCCACCCAGCAGCCGGGTTACTCGGGGAGGCAAATCGCGATAGACGCGCACTGCCCGACCAGTCCGCGAGTTGTGGGAGACGCCCACGTTAACATCCGTAAGGCGCATCACTCGACGCACGAGCTGGAACATGAATGCTTCGTCCGATGGGAACCGCGCGGGGCGCTCATGCTGAAGCAGATACAGCGCCAGGACCACGCTCGCGACTTCATCAGCCTTCACGTTGTCAGCCAGCTTGATGACCTCTTGGTGGGCGCGCGCTTCGGTCCGGTTATACGGCTCTCCCCGGAACATGCGTGCTTGCGATGCTCTGCTGTGGTCAGCAAAGGCCGCCCAGTTGGCCCGGAGCATCCCCCACGCCGGGCTGTCCGGATTCCGTTTGATGCGGTTAGAGATGCGCTGGCGGTACGGCTTCAGCTCACTGACCTCCACACCCTGCATGCGCGGGTGTCCGTGGCGCTGCTGAGCGCGCCTATGTGTATTGCAGAACGGCGAATAGCCGCCCGCCTTTAGGCCACAGCCCGATACAGAACATAACTTCATGGTCGATTGAATTTGATGAAAAGTAGTGCCCGTAGGCACGGAGACAAGCGAACGCGCAGAAATACAGACAGAGACATCCAGCGGATGCCGCTAGGACGCCACCACAGCCCCGCTAAGGGCTCCGCTGGATGGACTGAATCAGACTTGAGGCTGCACGAATGCAACGTGACCCAGGCCCTCCAGCACCGCCAGCTCCTTGGCCAGCTCCTGCCGATCAAACCCAGCCAGCGCCAGGAACTCGTCAGAGATTCCCGCAAGCTCTCCGAACCCGGCCACCTGAAGCTCATCCCGATGCTTCTCCCAGCCAGGGAAGCCCCACGCCCACCGCCCTGCCCCTTCACGTTTCGCGATGGCCACGGGCGGATTGCTGCGGATGATTGATGCGAGCTCGAAGGGGCTCTGAGCTCGGATGGTTGTGCCGTCATCGTTGAACACTGCGGCCCCATCGGTGGCCGTAGCGACTACCGCCAGCAGCGGCGCAAGGGCTCCATCGAGAGCCATGAGGGTTTCGTTACGTTGGTTCATAGGTTTCCTGAGGTAGAAAAAGAAAAGCCGCCCTCACCATCACTGGCGGGGCGGCGTGGGTTGGAACGGATGAGGTACTAGCGGGACGAACGCGCGGCCTCTTTGATGCCGTTGTAAAAGGCAATGGGACCGCTCACCATGAGGGCTCGAAGGTTGTTCCGTCGAACGTCCTCACGGCGGTTCCCGTCCTTGTCCAGGTAGGTGACTTTGAGAGCATCCTGGAATCCCGCCACGTCCTTGCGAGCGAGAGCGCCAAGGGCTTTGTGGAACTGACCCACATCACCCACTTGGTAGCTCACATCCGTGAGGGCAGCCTTTTGCGGCATCGAGAGTGCTGGCCAAAGGTTCGGGTCTACGGCATCCACCGCCTGCTTTGCTCGGGCTTCATAGCGCGGCAAAGACACCTCCAGGAGCCGTGCAGCTTGCTCGGGGGTGATCTGAACGGAGCCGTTCTTGATGCCATCAATGGACGTAGCGGGGATACCAGCGCGCCGGAAGTCCTCAGCGATGGTCCCAGCGTTGGCGTTCAGGTTGTAGCCATAGCCGATGTTGTTACCGGCCTTCGGGTTCGGGTCGGGCGTAGCCTTGAGTACGAGACCTTCGCCCATCGCGGTGAGGGCTGCGGAGAAGTTGCCACCACCCAGGAAGGAGCCCGCCTGGTTCACCTGAATCTTGGACCCTTGACCGGTCAAGCGGGAGCCTGATAGCCCAGCGAACGAAGCCGGGGCCGTGGGGAATTGAACCAGATTCCTGACGCCCGATTCAAAGGCTCCATCGCGAACCTTGTCAATCTGAGCGCGCGTGATGTCGCTGATTTGCTTTAGGTTCGTGGCCTTTGCGAGAAGCTCAGCATTGTCCACCAGGTCCTGAGTAGTGGCTGTGCCGTTGCCCAGCTTCTGCTTCAGTGCTGACATGGATGCACGTTCGTTTTGCGAGAGCAGCTTTTCATTCGCAGCCTGAGCCATGATCTGACTGAACGTGACATCTTCCAGCTTGTGAACCGGAGCGCCGTTGATGAACGCGGCCAGTGTGTACTGGAGGTATCCGGAATTCCGTGTGTGAGGCGGGTTGAGATTCAGACTCCAATGTTGAATCGTTCCGGGTAAAGCAGTGCGAACTGCGTCATCGCGCTCTTCCAATCGTGCCGGGAGCCGGTCCACTTGGCAACGACGTTGCGCAGCGCCAGCCATATCAGTTTGAGCGCGGCCTCGTCCGACGGGAAGTGGCCGCGCGCCTTGATGATCTTCCGAAGCTGCATGTGCAGCGACTCGATCGCGTTGGTCGTATATACAATTTTCCGGATGTCAGGCGCGAAGGCGTAGAACGGAATCACCTGATCCCAGGCTCGGCGCCAGAGCGCGGCAATCGGAGGGTATTTCGTACCCCACGGGCTCGTATCGAACGCGTCCAGCGCCACGGCGGCGGCTTCGGCCGACGGTGCCCGATAGATCTCCTTGAGCGCCGCTGCGACCGATTTCCTGTCTTTCCAGCTGGCGAAGTCCAGTGAGTTCCGGATCAGATGCACGATGCAGGTCTGGACCGTCGTTTCCGGGAACACCGTGTTGATCGCTTCCGGGAAGCCCTTCAGGCCGTCGACCACGGCGATCAGGATATCCTGCACGCCGCGCAGCTTCAGGTCGTTCACTACCCGCAGCCAGAACTTGGCCCCCTCGGTCTGCTCGATCCAAAGGCCCAGCACGTCGCGTGTGCCGTCGCGCCGCACGCCCAGCGCCAGGTAGATCGCCTTGTTGCGCACGACGCCTTCGTCGCGGATCTTGACTCGCAAGGCGTCGAAGAACACGACCGGGTACATCGGCTCGAGCGGCCGCTGCTGCCATTCGCGCACTTCGTCGATCACGGCATCGGTCACCGTACTGATGAAGTCCGGCGACACCTCGATGCCGTACATCTCCAGCAGGAAACCCTGAATCTCCCGCACGCTCATGCCGCGTGCGTACATCGCGATGATCTTGTCGTCGAAGCCGGTGAAGCGTCGCTCGCCCTTGGCGATCAGCACCGGATCGAAGGTACCTTCTCGGTCGCGCGGAATCTCGACGTCGAGCAGGTCATCGTCGGTCGCGATGCGCTTGCGGCTGGTGCCGTTGCGATGGTTCGTGCGGCCTGCCGGCTTGGCATCGCCCTTCTCGTAGCCGAGGTGGTGGGTCAGTTCACCGCCCAGCGCGCGTTCGAAGATTGCCTTCTTGAGCGCCGCAAGCTGCTCGTTGATCGTCGCCCGATCCAGCGTGCCGGGTACCAGTTGCTTGATCAGTTCCGGGTCCAGGTTCAAGCCCTTGCCCGGTTCAATCGTCACTTCTTCCTTGCGTTTGCGTGGCATAAAGTGGCTCCTTGGCCATCAGTTTATGCCTCACACACAAACATTCGGATAGGTTCTGTGTACTTCCCATCCTTGCTGTAAATCAGGCCCACTGACTGCAAGGGATCAGCCGGAATACCCAGAACCCCAGCCACCGCGCGTGACACGATTCCTGGCCCGTCCTGGATGTCGTACTTCTGGCGAGCCTTCGAGATGTAGCTGTCGATTGCATCCTTCGCGGCATCACTAGCCTGCCCGTCGGGCACCTGCACGTTGATTCGATTCGCCTGGTCGTACACGAAGTTAGACCGCACTCGCCCTGTGATGTACTGGTCCGCTTGCTCCTGCGTCGCGCTCGGGTTCCGCTGGTAATAACGCTGGAGGTCAAGCTGAGCCCACGTGTCTACCGCGTGCTCGTTAACAGCAGCTCCGTACCCAGCCGCGCTGGCAATCCATCCCACAACAGGCCAATGCTGCAAGCGGCCGGTGGTCAGATTCGACACCGTGCTGGCTACGTGCTGCTTCCATTGCTGGTCACTGGTGATTTCCTTTGCGGCTTTGATTGCCTCCGGTGAGATTGTGCGATATGCACTCTGATAGGCGGCTTCATCACTCACGCCCGCTTGCCTGTCCCGCTGGTACGAGTCATAGAGCGCCGCCGCTTTCTCATCGAAATACAACGAGCGGATTTGATCCGGCAGACCGCCATACATCGCCGCAGCCAAACGGAACTGACTTGACGGCTGTTCTCCTGCTGGCGGTACTGCATTTACTGTTCCGTCGATGAGGGCCTTCAGTTTGCTGTTCGCGATGTCGCTGCGTCCTGAGCGGCCCGTGATGTCCACGATGGACTTGATAGCCTGCTGCACCTGAGGGAGCTGCGAGGGGTCACCTCCAACCTTCCCAGAGGCAACTTGCATGAGAACACCCACGTCAGGCTGCTGGACGGTATCCAGAGCTGCCTGAGCATCTTTCTTGTCGAGCGCCCAGGCCGTACCAGAGCCAACCGACTGTACCGCCTGTACGTTCTGCTGCGCAGCGTCAGCCATGCTCTGTAGCCGTCGATACTCGCCCAGTGCCGCGCTTGCGCTCTTGAACTGATTGAGCGGGCCGATGCGATTCACGAAGTCATTGATGTCCGGCTGTTTGCCCTGACTCGCGGCCTCTTCATCCGCTACGGTCCTCTTGAAGAAGTCCGTCTGCTGCGCCTGCTCGATGCGCTGGTTCTGCTCTTCGAGAGCCCGATGCTGGAGGCGGGTGGCCTCAGATTGAATCTTAGGGTTCATCTGCTGGAGCGTCAGGCCAGTGTGCGGGTCCTTGAACTGCGTGAACAGGTCGAACAGCTCCGGCCGACCGCCAGCTTGCGAGGAAAGATTGTTGATCTTGTCCAGGAGCATGTCAGCCATCTCAGGGCGGGTCATCATGCCCATCTGGCCGCGCATCGGCTCCAGCGTCTGCTGAACGCCATCCCACATCTGCTGAAGACTCTTGGTCGGGTCCAGGACGCCATCAGCGACAGCGGAGAAGTTGCCGAATGCGGTCTCCTTCAGGCGCTGGAATTGCACCTGAGCGAAGTCCTTGCGGACACTATCGGCTGTCGTAGCGACGCTCTTGGATACCTGGTCGACAATCGCCGGGTCCGTGAGGCCAGTCGTGTGCTGCGCAACCTGCTCGTGGAGGAACTTCTCCGGGTCAAACCCGTCCTGGTTCTTACTCTCCTGGTAGGCACTCAGGATGTCCGTCTGAACCTGATTGCCAATCTTCAGGCCCACCGCGTTGCGATAGCCCTGAGCGAACGTATCGGTGAACGCTGGGTCCACGCGGGAGTCAGCGGACGGAGGGGGAACCTTGATGCCTCCGGTCTGCGCGTCGATGAGCCCAGCGTCACTGAGCTGGCCCGCTGAGGTGCCTGCCTTGAAGGCCTGCGTGGCATCCTTCTGGTTCTCCAGGTTGACGTACTCCTGGAGTGCGGGATTGAACGTCTGGAGCCCCGTAAGGAGCCCGTGAAGGGTTGCATCCTGCTGTGGTGCTGCGTAGGTATCGACCGGTCGCTCTTGCGGCTGGGAGAACACCTGACGGCCCGTAACGGGAACCTCAGGGCGGCTGGTGATGGACTGCGGGGAGTTAGGGGATTGTGGCATGGTGGTGTGAGGTTGTTAGGTGGATGACCCAGGCATCTTGAAACCGAATGCGTTTGCGCCAGGGACCCCGCCCGTAACGCGGTTCTTGATGGACTCCTGGTTGGTGTATGCGTTGAGTGCGCCACCGGCAATCTGGAGGCCTGTACCGATGAGGCTCGGCTGTTGGATGCTGGCTGTTCGTGAGACTGCTTGCGCGTAGCTGCCGTCAAGCTGGCCGACCATCTGACGCTGAACTGATGACGCATTGGCCTGCATGGCTGCGATGTCCTGCCCAGCGTTGAAGTTGGCTTCGTTCGTCACGCGGTCGTTACTGCCCCCGCCGTTGGTCCCGGAGTCAGCCGCGAGTGCTTGGAGGTGGCCCGTTTCGATCATCGCTTGGCGAGCCCGTTCAGACATCTGCTCGGCTGCCGCTTGGCTCTGCTGGGTCATCTGGTTCTTCGTGTCAGTTACCTGAGCATCGTAGGCTGCTTGTGCTGCGTCTCCCTGGCGCTTAGCCGCTTGGCTCTGGCCCACGTAGCTGGCCACCGCTGTGGCTGCGCTCATTGCCATACTCGCGATGGTCATGGTGGAGAGGCTGAGGCTTGCGGGCTCACACATGGCGCGGTGCCTCATAGAAGAATCGGAAGCTGCCCGGAGGTCCCTGGTTCGGTGCTACATCGCCAATGACAAAGCCCAGGTGTTCCAGCATCGTCATTGCCTCCACGTTGTTCGAAGCCACCGTGTTGGCCAGGGGCACATCAGCAGCGCGAACGCTATCGAGCCAAGCGCGCGCATGTGACAGAAGCTCGCGGGCATGGTCTGCAACAGCAGCGGAACAGCGCATCCACGGCACGTTGACCATCGGATAGCGCACGAGGCCAAACACGGCCTCAATCTGGCCATCGATCAGCAAAGCCCAGGACTCAGCAGATGCCCGGACGGATTCAGCCAGACGGGCCTCAGGCGAACCGTAAGCGCTTCGCCAGCACCGTCTGTTCATGAAGGTTCATAGGCGGCAATCTGGTTCCCATCAGAATGTAGTGGGAACCAGAAAAAATGGAAATCAAGGCGCA
>NZ_CADFDY010000019.1:0-51624 GCF_902833095.1 Burkholderia sp. BCC1208
CGCCCGGGGTTGCGAGCGACAAGATCAAGAAGGAAGTGCTGGCGGGCAACTATGTTGGCACGGTGCCGCTGATGTTTGACACTGAGGTTGAATAAGGAGAAGTGGGGTGAAAAAGCTGATTTTGGCAATCGCCGCGAGCGCATGTGCAATGTCGGCGCATGCGGCAAATCCGGGACCGATTGATCTCAACGTCCAGTTTGCCGGTGAAGTCCCGCTGCCGAGTGTCTTTGAAGTGACGCCCAAGGGCTGGGATGGTGCGGCAGCGTCGCTCGCCGTGCCCGACGACTGGGCTGGGCACCGCAATGGCGGAAGTCCAGTGGGATGTGAAGAGCACCTATGGGTCTGTCCGGATTAAACTCCAGTCCCCGCTGCAGGAGAAAGAAGTGTCGCAAAAAAACCGCGGGGTGCTCGTACACAAGAGTGGTGATTTTGTTGAGCTTCTCGCGGCCGCAACCAGATCGAGCGGGAGTTGGGGTGATTGGGGAGTTTTGAATCATGACGAGGGGCAAGTGGTCTTGGGCGCCGACCAGGCCGCTAGAGGCGACTGGGTCGGTGTCCGATTGCGCCTGATGGCTCCGAACGGCATCCCGCGTAGCGGTACCTACACCGGCACGATGACTGCGATCTTCGAGACCGGGGTCGAGGGTTAAGACCGTACTGTGTACGTGCATGTGCGGTCCTCTCCGCCAGCACGCGACGACGGATTCCCCCTGTAAGCAGGGGCGAATCCGTCTTTCCGCAGGCGCCGGTTCAATGGCCATTGCGTGCCAGCATGGCGCTGGCCTATCCAAACAAACTGCGCCACTTTTCATTATTTAATAATCTGCTGCTTTCTCAAGCCGCCTCAGCGGTGTCCTGACTTCCTAAATCAGAGTTCTCTGATTCGTTTCGGTCATTCAATTTTCCATAATTCCATCTGTCGACACCGACCGCATCCCGTCGGCGTTGCGCTTCCATGCCGTCCACACCAATAAATCGCCGCGTCCGCAGGTGGTTGTGCTCGCGTGGCTTTGTGGCGCGCTTCGCCAATATGGGCTGTCCGGTTTCGATTGTTCCGCGTATCTACCGGGTTATCCATTTAACGGAATTTAACGAATGTTGGAGCAGTTATGCCAAAAATGAGCAAGATCAGCGTTGCTATTTTCCTTGCCATTGGCGCGCTGTGCCAACAGGATGCGTTCGCGCGTGCGGAGGTTGCCGGCTCGGGCACGGACCTATTCGAGCAAGCGGAGCAGCTTCCGGCGGATTTTCTCGAGCAACTGTTCGATTCGCCGTTGGTTGTGCGTATCGATTTCGATGGCCATTCGGCAGGCGAGGGCACGATCACGTTGAGTCGCGACGGAAAAGTCCAGTTGGTGGCGCTCTCGGATGAGCGGCGCAGCGGCATCGAACAGGGCGATCGCGAGCTGATCGAAAAATTTCTTCGTGAGCCGCGTGCGCTCGGCGCCTGCGAGACCGACTGCGGCGGCGTGCTCGCGCTTCACTACAACCTCCAGGACTCCGTTTTATCGATCGTGACGCGCCGTGCGGAACAGGATGGTGAGCAGAAGAAATATCACCCGCTGCCGGCCGGTGGAAGCACCGGCCTGATTACGTACAACTACCTGAATCTCACGGGTGGCCAGGGCCGTGAAATCGGCGGACGGTATTCGTTTGACGCCATCGGTAGCGTGGGAAACTGGTCCATCACGAGCGGCTTGCAGGCGACGCAGAACCGCGGCATGCGGCGAGCCAGCGAGATTGAATACTCGGTGCCCCGCCTGTACGCGCAGCGCGAGTTCGAGGGCAAGTTCGCGCGCGCGGGCTTCTTTACGCCGGACCTGGCAACGGGTATCCGCCCTCCGCGCATGCCGGGCGGAGGCGCGGCGACGACGCTTGGGGTGATGTTTGGCACCTCCGAGGCGCGCGAGGTCGAAGGTGCGCGCCCGAGCCTCTATCCCGTCTATGTGACCGCCAATCGCCAGGGCATGGTGGAAATCTACCGCAATGGCGCATTGATCCACAGCCAATCGGTGCAACCGGGGCTGCAGGTGGTCGATACGCGCCCGCTGCCCAGCGGCATCTATGAAGTGGAGGTGCGGCTCGTCGAGGATGGTCAGGTTACGTCCACGCAGAACGAGCTCGTCTACAAGCCCGCGGCGTGGAGCGATCCCACACAACGGTGGAAGTACGCATTTTTTGCTGGACAGGAACGCAACCTGATCGGCGAGGATCGCTCGCACGCGTTCACCGCGGGTGGCGCGATCAACTACCTCGCCCATCCGCGGGTCGTGCTCGGTGCGTCGGCGCAGCATGTGGCCGACGCCAACGTATTCGGCGCGTCGCTTGACTGGCAGTTTACCGACCGTGCGCGAACCTACTGGAATGTGTACCACTCGTCGAAGCACGGAGTCGGCGGCGATGTGCAGATCCTGATGCCGTACCGGGACGGGAGCGTATCGCTGAGCCACAGCCAGCGCTGGCAACGCAACGAGCGGCGCCATCGGAATGCGCGCTCGAGCGTGCGCAGTGGCAAGGTGCATGACTCGGCGATTACGTGGAGCCATCGCTTCACGCCGCAAACGAGCATCATGTCGCGCGCTTCATATGCCAGCGGCGCAACGACCGGCCTCGGTGTCGACCTGTCGGTTTCGCATCGACATAGCTTGTTCGGCAACGATCTCACCTGGCGTGTGTCCGGCTTCGATCGCCCCACCGGGACGTTGGCGAGAACTCGCAACCGAGGCGTCGATGTTGGCTTGAGTATTGCGCTCGGCAAGGAAAAGCGCAGTTACAACGTGAACCTCGGAACGCGAAGCGGCGCGGATGGCCAGCGTGATCATTATGCGTCGCTGGGCGTACGGCAGGAGCTCGACGCCGGCTTCTTCAAGTCGGTGGGGGCGAACGGAACCGTCGACCGGTATGGCTTGAGCATGGGCGCCACCACGCAGTTTGAACATTCGGTGGCTCGCGGCGATGCGTTCCTCCAGCGCTCGTCCAAGGAAGGCGGTATTGCCGGCGGGATGAACCTGTCCAGTACCGTTGGCGCGAACGGCAAATCCGCCGCCGTATCCGGCAAAGGCAACGCCTTCAACGGCGAGTCCGCGGTGATTGTGGACCTGGCATCCGATTTCGAGGACGTCAAGGTGCGTGCCCAGGATGCCTCGGGGGGCAGCATTGAACTGCGCCCGGGTCGCAATCTGGTTCCCGTGTCGGCTTATCGCGCGGGTCGACTCCAGTATTTCTTCGATCGATCGCAGGCGCCGGCGGCGACGCTGCAGCCGGCCGCGACCCATTACCACCTGAACAAGGGCGGCGTCGGGTACGAGAAGGTACACGTCATGAAGACGATGACGGTGATCGGTCGACTGGTCGACCATGCAGGCAAACCGGTGCGAGCAGCTCACCTGTCCAGCCCAGCGGGTCGGTCGGTCACCGAGGCCGACGGATTTTTCGCGCTCGAAGTGAGTCACGCCAAGCCGGTCGTAAAGGTCGAGAAAGGGGGCAAGCCGCTCTGCACGCTTCACCTGAAGCCGCAGGACCATCAAATGGAAGGTGACTCTCTGATTGTCGGGGAGTTGGAATGTGAACAGGAGCAGACCAATGCCGACTCTGGGGAAAGCCGTGATGAACAGGGGTAATCAGAAGGGTAGCGCCAATCGAGGCGCGCACGCATCCACCGCCCGAGTACTCATCGTGCTCATGCGATGGCTGGCCGGTTCAGTTTTGGTGCTAGCCGGCGCAACCGTGGCGCGCGCCGCCGATATGTCGATCGAGGCTGAATACCTGCCCGGTGCGCAGACCCAAGGCGAAAACGGCTTTCGCAATATCACGAGGCCGGCAGGCTTTTGTGCGGCCGATCCCGGTGGTTGTGCAGGTGTGACGACCGTCGACCTGCCGGTGGGCGATGTGAGTTACGGTGCACTCGATAGCGGTGCGAACGGGCAGGATGGTGTATATCTTCGGGCGCCAGCTAATCCGATTCGCGTCGAACTCAGGGACGAACGCACGAACCGGGTCACTGCGGTCACCTTCCGGGTCGCGGGCATGATCGGACAATACACACTCCGGCCGGATGTGTACCAACTGACCGGTACGCCCGCAGGAAGCGCTGAAACGGCACATGCGGCCCTTTGGAATGGAGGCGGCTGGCTACAGCCGCCGGCAGGGTGTACGGCGCTCTCCGTCCAGCCTATGGCCACGGCAAATGCCTACCGGTTCGGCTGGCGTTTGCCTCGCGACGGTGGGGGCTGTTTCAGGACCCCCCGCCAGTCGCTTCCCGCAGGAGCAGTCGTCCTGGATGGAAGTTCACTTGCCGTGGCCTACGAGCTCGTCACGCCGGATCCCGTATCGCTGCCCAATGGCACTTACCAAGGGGTGCACACCTTCACGGTGGGGCCAGGAAAGGATTTCGACTTCGGCGCGCATGCTCACGTGGCGCGATCGACCATTGATGTCGCGTTCGTCCTGAAGGTGCGCCACACATTCATGATCACGGACTCGGGCGCCGGTAACGACGTCAAGCTCGCCCCTGCTCAGGGCTGGTTGAACTGGATAGCCGAAGGCAAGCCCTCTACCAGGATCGAGCGTGACGTCGCGTACGGACTGTCTACGGGCGAGCCGCTGCGGGTAAGCCTGCGGTGCGAGGACGGTGAAGACGCAGCAGGCCGCTGCGTAATGCGCAACGCCCATGACTCGGTCGTACCGGTCGATCTTTCATTGACGGTGGCCGGCGCGACCACTGACCGTAAAGCGCCATTTAGTCGGATTCCACTGACCACGCGGGCACCCGCCTCACTCGATGTCGACCGGTATCTGGACAGTGCCGTGGCAACGGCCCATGTCGCCATTGACGGCCAGGGGGTCTCAGAGATGGGCCGGCATCCGGGGACGACTTATACAGGAAGGGCTTCCGTTGTATTTGATGCGATTGCCGAGTGACGCGGCGAGCAGGGCTGCGGCTGCCGCCGCCGCTTTCAGATTATTCCGATATTCGCGGCAACCTCGGGTGCGGAAAATGGAATCTCTGACATGCAGCCGGTCCACGCAAGCGCTGCATATTTTTGAACTGGCACACACGCAATGAGCGAAAGACGGGCCCCAGAAGCATCGGGCGAGATCGCATTCAGTGCCGATAAAAGGAGTGTCGAATGAAAGTCAATCTCGCGAAGTGTATGTTTGCTGGCCTACTGGCCATGTGCTCGCTTACGGTCAGCGCGGGCACGCCGTCGATCAACATTGGCCCCATGTTTGAGTACATGGGCGGAAAGCAGTCGTCGATCCTCAAGCGGATCCGGAACAAGGGGGATGCGACTGCATTCGTACGGGTCGAGGTGAGCGAGGTGGTGTTCAAGGATGACGGCAAGCAGGAAGAGGTGCCGCTCGATCCCGCGCTGTTGACCCAACGAGACGGCCAAGGGCTGATCGCGAGTCCCTCTCGCCTGATCGTGCCGGCCGAGGGTGCCCAATCGGTGCGTCTGCTCTATCGCGGCAAGCGCGACGCGGAGCACTACTATCGTGTGCGCTTTGTACCTGTCGTGCCGAAGTCGAAAGACGACTTTGTGCTGAGCAACGATGAAATCGAGCAATACAAGGAATCGCTGTCCGCGGGCATCAACGTCCTGACCGGATACGGTGCCATGGTGATCGTGCGTCCGGGCGATGAGCACTATCAAACGGAGTTCAAAGTGGAGGGCGGCAAGAGCATCGTCGAGAACAAGGGAAGTTCGATGCTGACGCTCGAGGCCTATCGCGTATGCAAGGAGAAGGGCGGTGCATGCGGTGAACCGACGGCGTACTACATCCGCCCGGGGAAAACGAAGGAGCTGCCGTGCGAAGCCGGCTCGCGTTGCGAGTTCGAACTGCGCGAAGGTGAAAAGCGAACGAGGATGCATGTCGAGGCTGGGCAAGTCGCGTCGGGGACGTAAAGGTGACCTTCCTCCACTGAAGTATTCCGTCGCAAAGGTGGTGGCAAGGCCGCAGTGACCCTGGCCCACCAATTTTCGAGCGGTGTACTCGAAGCGGTAGGTCAGTTGGTCGACAACCGTCGAGCGCTCCACTAGGAGCGGCCCCGATGACCTCGATAAGTTTTCCTACCTTAATCGGGAGTGAACAAATAAGAGTTGTCTGATTGGGGCAGGCGGGCTCGACACCGAGAATGTGGTTGGCAGCGCCAGTCTGATGCGCTGCCCTATTAACCGCTCTTGGAATATGTATGCATCAATCTATCATCCGCGCGTGTCTGCTGGGTGCGCTCGCAATCGCCGGTGCCGCGCACGCAGCGCCGCTGGAGCAGCATGAATTGGAGATCAAGCTGAGCGCTGAGGTGCCGGTGGCGAGCAGCATCGAGATCAAGGCGGAGGGTTGGGACCTTACCAAGCAGCAGCCGATCAAGTGGGGCGACGACCAGAAAAAGTTCGAGTCGCTGAAGCTGAAGGTGACCGCGAAAAGCGGGGTGGGCAAGGTGCGGGTCAAGCTTGCAGACGCCGCGGAGCCGCGCCTCGTCCACGAAGCCGACGCGCAAGCCTACTTCAAGGTGGGTGCCAAGGTCGGCGGCATGGACGTCGGCACCGATGCTGTCGAGGTTGTGACGAAGGACGAGGCGAAGAGCGGCACGTCGATCGAGCTGGTGATCACGCCCGGGGAGGCGAGCGACAAAATCAAGGCCGCCCCGGTGGCGGGTAAGTACACGGGCACGGTGCCGCTGGTGTTTGAGACTGAAGTCGAGTAAGGGGTGATCGGGTGAAAAAGCTTGCTTTGGCAATCGCTGCGAGTGCATGTGCGATGTCGGCGCATGCGGGAAATCCTGCTCCGATCGATTTCAACGTCCAGCTCGCCGACCAGTCAGGCACGCTCACGCGCGCCCATGAGCACATCTTGTCGATCGATTTGACCGTGTGCCAGCCGAGATCGCAGAAGGCAGCTACCGCTCACGCTGGCCGCTCTACCGCGCACATTCGGACGCCGTGCGGCATCTTTTCGTCGTCACCGCGATGCACATGAAGGGGCATCCGGCCGTCGTGCACTTCACGAAGAGCGTCGACAATCTGAACCACGGGATCACGTCGAGAGCACCGCGCTACCTGCTGTACGGGTTCATGGCCGCCTACGGCAACGCAGTGGTGTCGCGCACGTAGCAAAACGCGCCGAGCTACCTGTGCTACGAGCTGCTGTACGGCAGGCCATTTGCTGATCGACAGCTCGCCGCTCCCCGACAAGACCGGGTATTTCTATCCGGACTTCGACGCCAGGCCGGCGCGTGCTGTTGCAGGCATTTACGGAGTACGGCGCTAAACTCTCGACGCGTGCGACGAGCGCTCGAAGCACCTGCTCAATTCGGCCAGCATCCACAATCCCGGCAACCTCGCTGTGTATTCCCGCGCGATCGCATCGCCCTATCGCGAAGCATGACACATCGTATATTCTTTGGAGGCTTTGGCGCGTGTCAGGACTTGGGCCTCGACGAATTATCCACCGGATGCGGTGATGTCAGCCTGATTAATTCGCGGACGGTCTAGATTTCGAATACGGTCAACGAATGCTTCGTGGAGCTGAAATAGACGAGCAAGGTGTCCCAGGCAGCAATCAGCATGATGGGCTTTCGGCGTGTGTGCACATACGGTAACACGTTCTGGAGCGGCAAACTGAACTGCACGCAGAATCTCGATCGCTGATTCGGGCATGGGGTGGGAGACACACTATCATGCCAAATGGATTAGGCCGGATGTCGGCTCTTTGAATAAATTTCCATGAAAAATTGGCGCCAAGTATTCTACGTGAAAGCGACCCATGGAAATGGTGCACTGCAAAAATACCATGCTCGAGGCGAGACGTCGAGAAAGATGGACTGGCGAATGCCGTCACACGTCACATTGAGGTGCGCCATTGCCCCGCAAGCCACCATAGGAAACATGAATCCCTAGGCATGCAAGCGCGACGTCCGAAGAGAAATCTCGACTTGGTCGGTATCCGAATAGAAAGTTGATTAAGATTGGCAGAGGACCGAAGGGCGAGCCCGCGGATTGCAACTGGGTATCGGAAGGATAGACAGCTGTTTTTTGGGAAAATGTTGATGAATGCATCCACTGAAAGTGGTAACGCTCGTCGTCGCATCAATGTCGTCGTGGCCGATGACCATCCGGTAGTTTCTACCGGCGTCGCCGCGATCCTGTCGGCTGAGATGGATATCAATGTGGTCGGTGTTGCATCGACAATTTCGGACCTGCTGCATTTGTTGCAACAGCAGCCTTGCGATGTCTTGATCTGCGACTATTCATTCAGCGGCGATCAGCAGCCGGATGGAGTGGCGCTGTTCAAGCGACTAAGGCGCAGCCATCCACAGGTTGCGATTGTCGTGCTGACCGCACATCAAGATATCGCGCTGCTCGTCTCTCGCGTCATGAATACGGGCGTTGCTGGCTTCCTGAGAAAATCAAGCCAAGATTTCGCGCGCTTGGCTGCAATCGTGCGCCGTGTGCATGCCGGGCAAACGTTCGTTGATCCGGCCGTGGCTGTCGACCTGCTTGAGGCCGGACATGCTGCGCAGACTTCGATCGAATCGCTTAGCGAGCGCGAGCTCGAAATATTTCGAATGCTGGGACGCGGGATGTCGGTTACGGAAATCGCGATGCATACGAATCGCAGCATCAAGACGATCAGCCACCAGAAAATGCGGGCCATGCACAAGCTGGGGGCAAGATCCGAAGCGGACCTTTACCGCATCTACACGGAACATTTCGGCTCATGAGCCAGTCTCGCGCCAACGCAGAAGAAGCTTCGGACGGCACCGACGACGGAATCGTGACGGCAACCCAAGCTTACGTCCCGCTCAGGTTGACGTTTTCAAAGCGCCTGCTAATTGTTTCGACCATAACGCTGACGTGCCTTATCCTGGTGTGCGCTGGGGGCGTGACCGAACTCCTGATATCACATCAGCACGAGGAATTTGCGCAGCAATTTTCCGCGCAAAGAGAGGCATTGAAGGAGGAGGTCGACAGGCGCGAGGCCCGCATTCGCCAGCTGGTAGTGACGTACCAGATTGCAAAGGAGTACCTAGAGTTAGGTGACTCGCAGGCGCGGAAGGCTCTGTTGCCCAGAAAGAACCAGTTAGCTCAGACAGTGCCCGGATCTGCGGTGACCCGCGCATTCTCGATCGTTTCGACGCTCACTTCACCTTTGGACGCGGCTCGCCTTACAAATTTGATCGATCTGGCAAGATATGCGTCGACATTTTCGCTTTCCCATCAGGATCACTCGCCGGCGCTATCGGAGGGGTTTATCTATACACCGGATAAGCGATTTCTGGCAACGCTTCCGCCGCTCGCACCGGACCAGATTGCTCGGCTGAACACTGAAAAGGCCGCGGAAGACTTCATTGGGAAACGCATGGAGGCTATCGAAGAGGAGATGCAGCGCGATGCCCAGAACGGAGTTCGGGGCAAGGTTGTGTGGGTGACCGGGTCCAAGGATCCACTCAACGACATGACGACGACATATTTTGCGACATCCGTCTACGATGGTGAGCAACGCAAGGCAACGATCGCATTGTCAATTCCGTGTAATCGATTCAATCAGTATTTTCTGCACAACGAAGGCGATCCACATTTCTTTGTTGTCTCGTGCGCGGTGCAGCGACTATTGGGTATCGACGAAACGAATCCGCAAGAGGCGCATTGGGCGGAAATTATATCGAGAAATCCGTGGGTATACCGGGTGGCGAACGGACGGCTCCAACGTATCTGGCGAGAGGGCAGCTTCTTCGTTATTCAGCGCGTGCCGGGCCCACAGTGGGTTGCGGTATATGCATACACCTGGAGCGATCTTCTGAGCGCAATCAGGCAGCAACTGCTGCTTGTTGTACTAGCGACGCTGAGTGGGTGCGGTCTGGTCATCGGAGGCGCGTTCTGGATGAATCGTGAGGTGATTCGGCCGTCCAGGGAGCGGCTGCATAGCCTTTTAGAGGGCGAGGCGTTCAGTCGGTCCATCATCCAGGTCGCGCCAGTGAGCTTGATCGTCGTGGCCAGGGGGAGCGGTGCCATCCTGTTGCAGAATGCGGAAGCGCAAAGCCTTCAGATGGCCTTTGCCAGCCAAGGGGAAAAGGATTCCATCCCCGACAACGTACTTGCACGTGCCGGCGCACTGGTTAGGTTTCACGCGGGAAGTGCTGAGCGCTCCGGCGTGGTAAGCCGGTTTGAGATGGAGCCTGACCTCGAGGTTGCCTATGCGCAGGCAAAGTATCGCGGAGACGATGTTTTCGTGATCGGGATGGTCGATTTGGCGAAGCGAAAGGAAATCGAACGGCGGCTGCGAGAGTCTCGAGCGCGAGCTCAGGCCGAAAGTCACGAGAAGGGAATGTTTTTGGCGACGATGAGCCATGAAATCAGGACACCGTTGCACGGGGCATTAGGGAATCTTGAATTGCTTTCGCGAATGGGACTGACCCAGGAGCAGCGGTCGCGCTTATTGATCGCGCAGGACTCGTTCGACTCACTCCTTTCGCTGATCAACGGTGTGCTTGATCTGTCCAGAATCGAGGCAGGCGAGTTCCTGCTACAGGAACAGCCACAACACATTGATCAACTCGTCGAGCAGGCAAGCAGGACGTTTGCGGTGGACGCGCAGAAAAACGGCGTGCGGCTTCTCTGCCTGATCGATCCGGCTCTACGGGGCACGTGGATTTGTGACGGGTACCGGTTCACGCAAATAGTCACCAATCTCATTGGTAACGCCGTCAAGTTTACATCTCACGGGGCGATCACGGTTTCACTCGGCTCGACCGAGGACGGTCAGATTCGGCTCCGTGTCGCTGACTCCGGCAGGGGGATTCCCGAAGACGAGATTGAAAAGATTTTCATGCCTTACGTCCAAGGCTCGGCCGGGCCGAAAGGTTCGCGAGCAGGTACCGGGCTCGGCTTGTCTCTTTGCCAGAAAATCGCCGAACGAATGGGTGGAAGTATCACCGTCGAAAGCGAGGTTGGCGTCGGATCGATTTTCACCGTGGTGTTGCCACTTCGTCACGATTCAACGGCGCGAATCAACGGCGATGCCGGCCAAGGCATCGATTTCGTCGTGAGTTGCGATATTCCCAGTTGGCGTGGGCAACTGGTGGCCCAGCTCAGCGCGTGGTATCCGGCTGCCCGCGTTACGAGTGGTCAGGATGACGGGCGGGAGGAAGCGCATGCATCCACCGTTTTCATCGACGCGCGCGACTGGCTCGAACATGACGGTTCGCCCGAAAGGACTGGTGCTTACCGCCGCATTACGATCGGATTGGACGGGCCGCTTGTCCCGATTTCCACCGGCCATGCCGTCACAATTAGCGCCTACAGTGGTCAGTTGCTTCTCGACGCGATCGAAATGGTCCTTTTCGGAGCGGACGATGATGGTCGCGAGGGCACAGATGGTTCCGGCGAAATCACAGGTGGTGCGTGGAGTGATGCCAGCGTTCTGGTGGTTGAGGACGACCGAGTCAGTGCACAGTTGATGTGCGATCAATTACGGATGCTCGGGATCGGACATGTAGATGTCGTCGGTAGTGCGGAGGATGGCATTCGACGTTGCCAGTCCCGAATCTACGATCTCGTCGTCACCGATTCCAATTTGCCGGGCAAGGGCGGGGCGGAGCTGTTGTCCGACTTGCGATCAGCGGCGATATCGTGGCCGGTCGTTTTGTGTACTGCCGATGCGACACTCGCGGGAGTGGCAAACACCCCGTTCGATGCGCTCATCACAAAACCGTCGACTTTGAGCGACCTTTCTCTCGTGCTGCAAAACGTGCTCGGACCTGGCGACGTTCAGCAACAGACACTGGCTACACCTGGTGTCAGCCGACTTCTGTCGTTGTTCATCGAATCGTGGATTTCCGACAGAGAAGAACTCCGATTGATGGTGCAGGCGGGTCACGTGTCCGAGGTGCTAGAACGATTGCACCGGATCCAGGGCGCCCTGATGATTCTTGATAAGGGCGAGCTGGTAAGTCACTTGGAAGATTGGTCCGCGAAGATAGCGGAATCTAAATGTGTCGACGAAGCAGATTTGCAGTCGTTTGTCGATGCGGTGGAGTCTTGGCTGGCATTGCATGCTACAGCCAAAAAGTGCTCCTGAACGGTGATGCTAGCGGTTGAGATACATGCTGAACAGCCGTCAAGTGTCCCACGTCGGTGGAGTTGACCCTGTAATACCGGACACGGCATCACACTAAGGTTGCTGAATCCATCGCGCGCCGGAACTCGCGAAGCGAGCGGTATTTCAGCGCGCTATGGGGATGCTTCTCTTTGTAATGCTCGAACGCGATGGCCAAGTTGCATGCAGCAGTCGCTGCGTCCGGCTGCGGCATGAAGGCGACGTAGTCGCGTTTCATCATCTTCACGAAGCTCTCGGCCATCCCATTACTTTGTGGGCTGCACACCGGTGTGGTCAATGGCTTCAGGCCGATGGCCACTGCGAATCGGCGCGTGTCGTCGGCCGTGTAGCCCGAACCGTTGTCGCTCAGCCACTCGATTTCGGACGGTGTATGCAGTTCGTTGCCAAACCGATTTTCCACTGCAGTCAGCATCACGTCTCGCACGATGTCGCTGCTGTGGCCTGCCGTCGTGGCTGCCCAACTCATCGCCTCACGGTCACAGCAATCCGGCGCGAACGTTACGCGCAGCGGCTCGCCATTGTCGCAGCGGAACTCGAAGCCGTCCGAGCACCATCGCTGATTGCTGCGCGCGACGGCCATCTTGCCGTCGTGTCGACGTTGGGGGCGAGGCGGAAGCGGCCGGCGCTGCATCAGCAACCCGTGCGTGCGCATGACGCGATAGATTTGGCATTGAACGGCAACAGCCCAACCGCGACACGCTCGTTG
Organism: Burkholderia sp. BCC1208; assembly: GCF_902833095.1. Lineage (NCBI taxonomy): Bacteria > Pseudomonadati > Pseudomonadota > Betaproteobacteria > Burkholderiales > Burkholderiaceae > Burkholderia > Burkholderia sp. BCC1208. The sequence continues at coordinate 12,827 of NZ_CADFDY010000019.1, forward strand.
CGCAATATGCCCCAAACCCGGCGATAGCCATAGCTGGGCAAATCGCCGATGACCCGGCGGATTTCCTCGACCGCGGTCGCGTCGTCAGTCTGCCTCGATTGACGGCCATCGCGCCACGTCGCCGGACGCGACAGTCGTGCCGATACGTTCGATCGCGACACGCCGAGAACTTCACAAACCAGTTTCACTGGTCGTCCTCCGGCAGCGAGGGACGAGTACGCTATCCATTTTTTTGCCCGGTCATACTCGACTGCTTGCCGGAGAATCTCGTTCTCCATGGTCTTCTTGCCGCGCACCCGTTGCAGATCATGAATCTGCTTGAGCGCGGCGGCCAGCTCGGAGGCAGGAACCACTTCCTCGCTAGCCTTGACCGCTGACAACTCCCGTTCTCGTACAGCTTGCGCCAGTTGAACAGTTTGTTCGGATTCACGCCGTGCTGGCGTGCGACCATCGAAACCGATTTCCCCGGCTCGAAACTCTCGCGAACCATCGCCAGATTTTGCTCCGCCGGCCAGCGCCGTCGGCACTCCGGGCCCGTCAACACTTCCATCAGCTCTTGGGAATCTATTCCCGGTAGGCGATATAAGTCGAACAATTAACTATGTCTTGGAAATTAAATATGCCTGATTCGAAATTTTAAAATCGGTTCGTTAATTGGCCTGTTATTTTTCGCCAGCAGATAATCATCTCCAATAAAAATTAGAATTTTTGATTGAATAGCATTGTCTTTAGGAGAACCCCGGCGATCGAATAGGAAATGGCTTATGTTTTCGCCAAAAAATAGGACATCGGACGGCTTTTTTGCGTCACTTCCTATATTTAATTGCATTCGGAGGGGCCGATAATTCGAGGGACTTTTGAGTCGGACCGTCATTACGTCCATGAGCGTAAAGCAGTGGACGTGCGCATGAAGCCCAGCGGATCTCGTGACCATTACCCGAATCGATGTGGGGCGGGATTTTGGTCGGCTGTTCGTTTGATAACAGTGATCGTCTGTGCTGATGGATGAATGCTATTTTTTGTTGAGATCGAGAGTTCTATGAATAAGTCGTACAAGGTGGTTTGGAACGCATCCAGTGGCACATGGACAGCGGTTTCTGAAACTGCGAAATCTCGTGCTCGCGGGGCATCGTCGAAAGATGTCTTGCGAAAAACTCCTGTTGTGTTGGCAGCTGCTATAGGGGTTGGGATGGCCGGGGGGGCAGGGCACGCTTATGCGTCCAATGCTGAGGGCGGCCAGCATTGCGAATCGGAAAGTGGTAAGTCAATGGAATGTGACAGTGGCGAAAATATTTCTAGAAAAAAAGTAGCGTCGTTGTTGGCGAGAGGCGTTGACGTCGCTAACTCGAAGATTACATCCTCCGCAGCAGAGGGGGCAGGAGCCGATGCGGCGAACGTCAAACAGTTGTATTCGGCGGGCGATGTGAGTGTCGTGATTGGTAACGGCGCACGTGCTGACAAGTACAATGGTTGGGAGGTTGGCAGTGTTGCGATAGGACCGAAAGCGATCGCCGGTAGATTTGACCAAGTCGTAATCGGCAATGAGGCGAGTGCTTCGGAAGACTACGCTGTCGCAATCGGCTTAAATGCAAACGGTGCGGGTCAATACGGGGTAGCGGTCGGGCCTCGGGCAAGCGCACAAGAATCTGCTGTGTCTATCGGGTCTGGAGCGGAGGCTCAGGACGAGGGTGTAGCTATCGGGGCCCGAGCAAAGGCAGTGAGCGGTTCGGTGGCTATCGGCGGTGACGCGAAGGCAGACCGTGTCGATACCGTTTCAGTTGGGGGTGGAAAGTACGGGCCGCTTCAGCGCCAGATAGTGAACGTTGCAGCAGGAACGCAAGACACCGATGTCGTTAACGTGAAGCAACTAAATGGCGTAGCGACTGCGCTAGGAGGCGGCGCAAGCATCGCTGCAGATGGCAGCGTAAAGGCACCGACGTACACGCTGGACAGCGGCAAGACGACTGCACACAACGTAGGCGAAGCGGTGTCGAACGTGGACGGCCGCGTGACGACGAACGCGACGAACGTCGCGAAACTGCAAGGCAACTTTGCTGATACCGGTCTGCTGGACGCGAAAACGGGCAAAGTGATTGCGGCGGTGACGTCAGATCAGATGAATGCCGCAGTTGCGAAGGCCAGTAGTGACCGGCTCGATGCAGGTCGGGTCACGATCGGGAAGGACGCGTACGCAACCAGTAACAATGTCGCGCTAGGCGTGGGCGCGAAGGCTGATACTGCGGGAGCAGGAACGGGCGTGATTGCTGTTGGCGATAACGCAGCAGCCGGTCGGCAGGGGTATTCAGGTGCTATTGCGATTGGCCAGGAAGCACGCGCGGTCGATGGCTCGCAAGGCGGCCTTATGCGTGCAATCGCAGTCGGAGCACGCGCGCAGGCGCAAGGGGTTTCTGTTGCCATCGGACCCGATGCTCAGTCCAGCCCAGGTAATGGGGTCGCGTTAGGGCACCAAGCCAGTGTAGGCGCGAATGCCACGTGGGCGGTCGCGCTTGGCACCGGCTCGGCAGCCGAGCGGGCCGATACGGTCTCGGTGGGGAACGCCGGACGCCAGCGTCAGATTGTGAACGTTGCGGCGGGTACACAGGACACCGACGTCGTGAACGTGACACAGTTGAAGGGCGTAGCGACGGCGCTGGGCGGTGGTGCAGGTATTGGCGCCGATGGCAGCGTGACCGCACCGAAATATCATGTTGGCGACAAGACCTACGGTAACGTTGGTGATGCGATTACGGCCGCGGCGGAAACCGGCGGCGGTGGCGGTACGAATCCGAATGCAGTTGCATACGACGATGCGACGAAGAGCGCGATCACGCTGGCTGGCGAGCAAGGCACGACGCTGAAGAACGTCGCAGCCGGCGCGGTGAGCGTCACGAGCATGGAAGCGGTGAACGGCTCGCAGCTGTATGGCGCCTCGCAGAGCGTGGCAAGTGCGCTGGGCGGCGGTTCGACGGTGGACGCAGCAGGCAAGCTGACGGTACCGGCGTACACGCTGGACAGCGGCAAGACGACTGCGCACAACGTTGGCGACGCGGTGTCGATTCTGGACGACCGTGTGACGACGGACGCGAAGAAGGTCACCGATCTGCAAGGCAATCTTGCCGAGTCCGGTCTGTTCGACAAAGACAAGAACCAGTCGATTGCGGCGCTGACGTATGACCGTAAGGCAGACGGTACGGCCGATCGCGGCTCGGTGACGCTTGGCGGCGCGGGTGCAAAGGACCCGGTGGCGTTGAAGAACGTTGCGATGGGCATTGGTGACACCGATGCGGCGAACGTGGGCCAGGTGAAAGGCATTACTACGGCGCTGGGCGCTGGCGCGGGCATCGGCGCCGATGGCAGCGTGACGGCACCGAAGTACCACGTTGGTGACAAGACCTACGGCAACGTCGGTGACGCGATCACGGCCGCGGCGGAAACCGGCGGCGGTGGCGGTACGAATCCGAACGCTGTCTCCTACGACGACAAGGCCAAAGAGGCGATCACGCTGGCTGGCGAGAAAGGCACGACGTTGAAGAACGTCGCAGCCGGCGTGGACGCGACCGACGCAGTGAACGTCGGCCAATTGTCGGATGCAACGAAGTCGATTCGCGATTCGCTCTCGGACGGCAGCCTGTCGATGCGCTACATCAAGGTCAAGGCTACGGGGCAAGCGGCAAACGCCATGGGAACCAATACCGTCGCGATCGGCGCGGGCGCAAACGCGACCGGAAATGGCTCGCTGGCCTTGGGTGCGGGTTCGCGCGCGAATGGGCTCAACTCGGTGGCGATCGGCCTCAATTCGGTTGCTACGGAGGCGAACCAGGTATCGGTTGGCGACGTCGGCCGCGAACGTCGCATTTCGAATGTGGCCGATGGTACGGAAGATACCGACGCAGTCAACGTGAATCAACTGACTGAAGCGGTCGAAAAGATGACCGACCGGACCGACAAGCTGTCGTCGGAACTCAGGTCGCGGCATAGCTCGCTGACGGCTAACGTCCTCGCAGCCAAAGCAGACTTGGCATCGGCCGACCCATCGAAATTCTTGCAAGTTGCCGGTGCGGGAGCGGATGGTAGTCAGGAGAATACCGCGAACATCGTCGGTGGCGATCCGGCGAGCGATACCGCCGCCGCGATCGGTGTAGGTTCCATTGCCTCGGGCGCAAATGCGGTCGCCCTCGGTGTGCGTAGCTACGCGTACTCGGATGGCGCAGTGGCCATCGGTAACATGGCCCAAACGGGTGCCGGCCAAGCCAACTCGGTGGCCATCGGGTCGAATGTGACGACCAACGGGGAAAGCGCGCTTGCTGTTGGTTCGCAGGCGCGGGCAAACGGTGACAACGCGGTCGCGCTCGGTAATAACGGCGTGGCGGCAATCGGTGCGAATTCCATTGCGATCGGTAACAAGGCCAGCTCCGCAGCAGGTGCGACTAATGGTATTGCGCTGGGCGCGTCCGCGAGTGTTGCACGCAATGTGGCCGACTCGATGGCGCTGGGCACAAATGCCAGCGTCGAAAAGGGCGCGAATAGTGCGGTCGCACTGGGTACCGGTTCCAAGGCGACGCGCGCCAATACCGTTTCGGTGGGTAACGCCGGAAGTGAGCGCCAGATCGTGAACGTTGCGGCGGGTACGCAAGGCACCGACGCGGTGAACGTGGCACAGCTGAGCGGCGTAACGACCGCGCTTGGCGGCGGGGCGGGCATCGGCGCCGATGGCAGTGTGACGGCACCGAAGTATCACGTCGGTGACAAGACCTACGGTAACGTGGGTGACGCGATTACGGCCGCAGCAGAAACCGGCGGCGGTGGCGGTACGAATCCGAATGCGGTTGCATACGACGATGCGACGAAGAGCACGGTCACGCTGGCTGGCGAGAAAGGCACGACGCTAAAGAACGTTGCGGCCGGCGCCGTGAATGCGACGAGCATGGAGGTGATGAACGGCTCGCAACTGTACGGCACGTCGCAGAGCGTGGCGAGCGCGCTGGGCGGCGGTTCGACGGTGGACGCAGCGGGCAAGCTGACGGCGCCGGCGTACACGCTGGACGGCGGCAAGACCACCGCGCACAACGTTGGCGAAGCGGTGTCGAACCTGGACGGCCGAGTGACGACGAACGCGACGAACGTCGAGAAACTGCAAGGCGATATTGCCGAATCCGGTCTGGTGGACAAGGACACGGGCAAGGTGATTGCGGCGGTGACGTACGACCGGAAGGACGGCACGGCGCATGGCAGTTCGGTGACGCTGGGCGGCGCGGGCGCGGTAGCGCCGGTGGCGTTGAAGAACGTTGCAGATGGCGCGGTGACCAAGACGAGCACGGATGCGCTGAACGGCTCGCAGCTGTACGGCGCGTCGCAGAGTGTGGCGAGTGCGCTGGGCGGTGATTCGACTGTGGACGCAGGCGGTAAGGTGGCGGCACCGACGTATACGCTGGACGGCGGCAAGCTGACTGCGCACAACGTTGGCGAAGCGGTGTCGAACTTGGACGGCCGCGTGACGACGGTTGCGACGAGCGTCGAGAAACTGCAAGGCGATATTGCCGAATCCGGTCTGGTGGACAAGGACACGGGCAAGGTGATCGCGGCAGTGACATACGACCGCAAGGAAGACGGTACGGTCGATCGTGGCTCGGTGACGCTTGGCGGTGCGGGCGCGGCAGCGCCGGTGGCGTTGAAGAACGTTGCAGTCGGTATGGCTGACACTGACGCAGTGAACGTGGGCCAGTTGAAAGGCGTTACCACGGCGCTGGGCGGCGGTGCAGGTATTGGTGCCGATGGCAGCGTGACGGCACCGAAGTATCACGTCGGTGACAAGACCTACGGTAACGTCGGTGACGCGATCACGGCTGCGGCGGAAACCGGCGGCGGTGGCGGTACGAATCCGAATGCGGTTGCATACGACGATGCGACGAAGAGCACGATCACGCTGGCTGGCGAGCAGGGCACGACGCTGAAGAATGTTGCAGCGGGCGCGGTGAACGCGATCAGCATGGAGGCGGTGAACGGCTCGCAGCTGTACGGCACGTCGCAGAGCGTGGCGAGCGCGCTGGGTGGCGGCGCGACGCTGGATGCAGGTGGCAAGCTGACGGCCCCGGCGTACACGCTGGACGGCGCCACGACGACTGCGCACAACGTTGGCGAAGCGGTGTCGAACCTGGACGGCCGTGTGACGACGAACGCAACGAACGTCGGGAAACTGCAAGGCGATATTGCCGAATCCGGTCTGGTGGACAAGGACACGGGCAAGGCGATTGCGGCGCTGACGTACGACCGTAAGGCAGACGGCACGGCGGATCGCGGCTCGGTGACGCTTGGCGGCGCAGACGCAAAGGACCCGGTGGCGTTGAAGAATGTTGCGATGGGCATTAGTGACACCGATGCGGCGAACGTGGGCCAGGTGAAAGGCATTACCACGGCGCTGGGCGGTGGTGCGGGCATCGGCGCCGATGGCAGCGTGACGGCACCGAAGTATCACATTGGCGACAAAACCTACGGTAACGTTGGCGACGCGCTCGCAGCTGCGGCAGCGAGCGGAGGCGGTGGTACGGATTCGAATGCGGTCTTGTACGACGATGCAGCCAAGACTGCGGTCACGCTGTCCGGCGAGAAAGGCACGACGTTGAAGAACGTTGCAGCCGGCGCTGTGAATGCGACGAGCATGGAAGCGATGAACGGTTCGCAGCTGTACGGTACATCGCAAAGTGTGGCGAGTGCGCTGGGCGGTGGCTCGACGGTGGACGGGGCCGGCAAGGTGACGGCGCCGACGATCCGCGTCGGCAGCAAGACCTACGGTAACGTCAGTGACGCGATTGCGGCCGCGGCAGCCAGCGGCGGCGGTGGTGGTAAAGGCTCGAGCTTCGTCACGATCGACGGCATGGGTTCGGACGGTAGTCGGTTCAACACCGCAAGCATCGCGACGGGCGATCCGGAGAGTACGACAGCCGCCGCGATCGGTGTGGACGCTCATGCGGCCGGGGCGAACGCGATTGCGCTCGGCCTGAACACCGGGGCGCTGTCGAACGAATCGGTTGCGATCGGCAATATGGCACAAACAGGCTCGGATCAATCGTACTCGGTGGCCATCGGTTCATGGGTGACGACCAATGGCGCGGGAGCGCTGGCGATCGGCTCGAATGCGAAGGCGAACGGCGAGAATGCGGTCGCGCTCGGCAGTAACGGCATCAAGGCAATCGGAGCAAGTTCGATCGCGATCGGCAATGCCGCTGAAGCCGCGGTAGGCGCGACCAATGGCATTGCGATGGGCACGAGTGCGAGCGTTGCACCGAACGTGACCAATGCGATGGCGCTGGGTGCCAATACGAGCGTGGAAGGCGCGGCGAACGGTGCCGTGGCGCTGGGCGCAGGCGCCAAGGCGACGCGCGCCAATACCGTTTCGGTCGGTGACGTCGGAAGCGAGCGCCAGATCGTGAACGTCGCGGCGGGTACGCAAGGCACCGACGCGGTGAACGTGGCGCAGCTCAGTGGCGTAACGACTGTGCTGGGCGGCGGCGCGGGCATCGGTGCCGATGGCAGCGTGACGGCACCGAAGTATCACGTCGGTGACAAGACCTACGGTAACGTGGGTGACGCGATTACGGCCGCGGTGGAGATTGGTAGCAGCAAGGATCCGAATGCTGTTGCGTACGACGATGCGGCGAAGAGCACGGTCACGCTGGCTGGCGAGAAAGGCACGACGCTGAAGAACGTTGCGGCCGGCGCCGTGAATGCGACGAGCATGGAGGCGATGAACGGCTCGCAGCTGTACGGCACGTCGCAGAGCGTGGCAAGTGCGCTGGGCGGTGGTTCGACGGTGGATGTAGCAGGCAAGCTGACGGCACCGGCGTACACGCTGGACGGCGGCAAGACCACGGTGAAAAACGTTGGCGACGCGGTGTCGAACCTGGACGGCCGAGTGACGACGAACGCGACGAACGTCGAGAAACTGAAAGGCGATATTGCCGAATCCGGTCTGGTGGACAAGGACACGGGCAAGGTGATCGCGGCGGTGACGTACGACCGCAAGGCAGACGGCACGGCGGATCGCGGCTCGGTGACGCTTGGCGGTGCGGGTGCAACAGACCCGGTGGCGTTGAAGAACGTCGCAGCCGGAGCGGTAAACGCGACGAGCACGGAAGCGGTGAACGGCTCGCAGCTGTACGGCGCGTCGCAGAGCGTGGCAAGCGTACTGGGCGGCGGTTCGACGGTGGACGCAGCCGGCAAGCTGACGGCCCCGGCGTACACGCTGGACGGCGGCAAGACGACCGCGCACACCGTTGGCGACGCGGTGTCGAACCTGGACGGCCGTGTGACGACGAACGTCGAGACGCTGCAAGACAACCTCGCGGAGTCCGGTCTAGTGGACAAGGACACGGGCAAGGTGATTGCAGCGGTGACGTACGACCGTAAGGAAGACGGCACGGCGGATCGCGGCTCGGTGACGCTTGGCGGTGCGGGCGCGGCAGCGCCGGTGGCGTTGAAGAACGTCGCAGCCGGCGCGGTGAACGCGACGAGCATGGAAGCGGTGAACGGCTCGCAGCTGTACGGCACGTCGCAAAGCGTGGCGAGCGCACTGGGTGGTGGTTCGACGGTGGACGCGACCGGCAAGGTGACGGCACCGAAGTACTACGTCGGCGACAAGACCTACGGTAACGTGGGTGACGCGATCGTCGCCGCAGCGGAAATGGGTAGCGGGACGGACCCGAACGCGGTTGCATACGACGATGAAGCCAAGAGTGCGGTCACGCTGGCTGGCGAGAAAGGCACGACGCTGAAGAACGTTGCAGCGGGCGCCGTGAACGCGACGAGCATGGAAGCGGTGAACGGCTCGCAGTTGTACGGCACGTCGCAGAGCGTGGCAAGCGCGTTGGGCGGCGGTTCGACGGTCGACGCAGCAGGCAAGCTGACGGCCCCGGCGTACACGCTGGACGGCGGCAAGACGACTGCGCACAACGTTGGAGAAGCGGTGTCGAACCTGGACGGCCGTGTGACGACGACTGCGACGAACGTCGAGAAGCTGCAAGACGATATTGCCGAATCCGGTCTGGTGGACAAGGACACGGGCACGGTAATCGCGGCGGTGACGTACGACCGCAAGGAAGACGGCACGGCGGACCGCGGTTCGGTGACGCTAGGTGGTGCGGGCGCGGCAGCGCCGGTGGCGTTGAAGAACGTTGCAGCAGGCGTGGATGATACCGACGCGGTGAACGTCGGCCAGCTGAACACCGGATTGTCCGATATGAAGCGCGAACTGGCTGAAGGCAACATCGATCTGAAGTACATCAAGGTCCGGGCCAGCGGCGCACCCGCGACCGCTACTGGCGCTCAGTCCGTCGCGATCGGTTCAAAGGCCCTGGCAGGCGGTTCGAATACATTGGCGTTGGGTACCGGTGCGCGTGCGCTCGCGAGCGGATCGGTTGCGCTGGGTTCCAATTCCGTTGCGAATGAGGCGATGACGGTGTCCGTCGGTGACGACGGGACCGAACGCAAGATCGTCCACGTGAAAGCGGGGGACGTTACAGCCAGGAGTACGGATGCGATCAATGGATCGCAGTTGTTCGAGGCGCTGGGCAAATTGAAATCCCGTGTCGCAGCTGAGCAGTCGCACCTGTTGTCTCGGGTCAATGCGCTTGCGGATTCGGACGAGTCGAATTCCCTGGTCGCGGTCGACGGTATGGGGGGGACGAACTCGGCGAGTATCAGCGGGGGCGATCCTGAGAGCACGACGGCCGCCGCGATCGGCGTGGAGGCTCATGCGGCAGGGGCAAACGCGATCGCGCTCGGGCTGAACACTGGGGCGCTATCGGACGAGTCGGTTGCGATCGGCAATATGGCGCAAACAGGCGCGGACCAATCGTACTCGGTGGCCATCGGCTCGAAGGTGACGACCAATGGCGCGGGGGCGCTGGCGATCGGTTCGAATGCGAAGGCAAACGGCGAGAACGCGGTCGCGGTCGGCAATAACGGCATCAAGGCAATCGGTGAAAGCTCGATTGCGATCGGCAATGCAGCAGAAGCCGCGGTGGGTGCGATCAACGGCATTGCGCTGGGTACGAGTGCGAGCGTTGCACCGAACGTGACCGATGCGATGGCGCTGGGTGCCAATACCAGCGTGGACGACAAAGCGAACGGTGCCGTGGCGCTGGGCGCAGGCGCCAAGGCGACGCGTGCCAATACTATTTCGGTGGGCAACGCCGGAAGCGAGCGCCAGATCGTGAACGTTGCGGCGGGTACGCAAGGCACCGACGCGGTGAACGTCGCGCAGCTCAGTGGCGTCGCGACCGCGCTGGGCGGCGGTGCGGGCATCGGTGCCGACGGCAGCGTGACTGCGCCGAAGTATCACGTCGGTGACAAGACTTACGGTAACGTCGGTGACGCGATCGCGGCTGCAGCGGCAAGCGGCGGCGGTGGTGGTACGGATCCGAACGCGGTTGCGTACGACGATGCGGCGAAGAGCACGGTCACGCTGGCTGGCGAGCAAGGCACGACGCTGAAGAACGTTGCTGCCGGTGCCGTGAATGCGACGAGCATGGAAGCGGTGAACGGCTCGCAACTGTATGGTGCGTCGCAGAGCATGGCCACTGCGCTCGGCGGCGGCTCGCAGGCAGGCGCCGACGGCACGATCTCCGCGCCGAGCTACTCGCTCGCGGGCGGCACGACGACGGTGAACAGCGTCGGTGCGGCGATCGGCAATCTCGACGGGCGGGTGACGGCCAACACGGGCGATATCTCGACCCTGAAGGATACGATCGAGAACAGCGGTCTGATCGATCCGACAACCGGGCACGCGGTCGCAGCGGTGCGCTACGATCGCAACGAAGACGGTTCGGCGAATCGTGCGTCGGTCACGCTCGGGGATGCCGGTACAGCTGTTGGCCTGCACAACGTGGCAGTCGGAGCGGTAAGCGCGACGAGCACCGATGCGGTGAACGGCTCGCAACTGCACGGCACGGCCACAAGCGTTGCGAATGCGATCGGAGGCGACACGACCGTCGACGAAAACGGGCATGTTGCGGTCAATTCGATCGAAGTGGGCGGTCACAAGTACGCGACCGTCTCGCAAGCGGTGCAGGCGGCTGCGGCGTATGGCGCCACCGATTCGCTGGCGGTGCGCTACGACGTCGACTCGCACGGCAACCCGAACTACGGTTCGGTGACGCTGGGTGGGCCCGCGGCGGCGCCGGTGATGCTGACCAACATTGCCGACGGCAAGAGCCAGTACGACGCAGTGAACTACGGCCAGCTGTCGTCGCTGAAGAGCGACTTCGAAAACCGCCTCGGCACGATGGACGATCGCGTCAGCAAGATTGAAACCACCGGCGGTTCGGGCGGTGACGCGCGCCGTACGGTCAGCAACGACCTGATCAGCGGTTCGGGCGAAGCGGGCCAGGCGGTTACGGCGGCCCAATCCGGCAACGGCAGCAACAACGTTGCGATGGGTTCGGGTTCGACGATCAACGACGATGCTGGCAACGCCACGGCAGTCGGCGCGAACGCGACGGTACGCGCCGCAGGCGGCACGGCGATTGGTGCGGGTGCTGATGCGCATGCGGCCAATAGCACGGCGATCGGCCAGGACTCGTCGGCTCGCGGCGAGAACAGCACGGTGATCGGCCAGGGTTCGAAGGCCCGGGGCGACAATAGCATTGCGATTGGTGCGGGTTCCGTCGCGAACGAGGACAACACGGTCTCGTTCGGTGACGGCTCCGACCAGGGCAAGCGCCGGATCGTCAATATCGCGGATGGCGTGAATGCGTCGGATGCGGCGACCAAGGGGCAGCTCGACCGGGCGGTTGGCGGGCTGCAAGGTCAGATCAACGGCGTATCGCGCAATGCCTATTCGGGCATCGCGGCGGCAACGGCGTTGACGATGATTCCGGGTGTCGACCCTGGCAAGACGCTGTCGTTCGGTATCGGCAGTGCGAGCTACAAGGGCTATCAGGCGGTCGCGTTTGGCGGGGAGGCCCGCATCAACAAGAACCTGAAGATGAAGGCCGGTGTGGGCTTGTCGAGCGGTGGCAACACCGTTGGCCTCGGCGCATCGTATCAGTGGTAACTGCCGACTGACGGAGCGGGGAAACCCGCTCCCGTATTTCCGGACCCGCCTCGCGCGGGTCTTTTTTATGTGTGTTCCGCAGGAGTGCACGCCAGCCGGTGCAACTCGGAGCGGATCGGAATCGGCCGACGCTGGACTGCGGTGATTCGTCCTTGGCTGATTTACGGCGGTCGGAATCGACAGCGATACTCGCCTTTTCATTCAAAGTGATGGAGGGGCGAGGCCACACGTCATGTGTCGGCGGATTCGTCGCTCGTATACGGATATGCAGGACATCACCGGTCATTTCGCACTACCGCTTGTCGCCCCTTTTTCCGACGTGCCGCCGCCGTACGGTCGGTGCGGCAGCGCGCTCGAGAAAATCCGGCAGCCCGGGCCACGCGTGTTCGACTTGTGCCCCCACGGAGTCTCGCGCGAACAAGCAAAAGCATCCGCCGCGGACTTCGGATCCGGCAACGCGCCATGGCGACGCCACCGTCCTGCGCGCCGCTCGTGGCGGCGAACGCTTGCCGTTGGCCTCGCGTTCGCGGCGCCGTGCTGCGTTGCTACACATATGCTCGAAAGCGGCGAGGCGCATCCGTCTCCCGACAGTGTTTATCGCGGCACGATCTCCGTTGCATCGACGCAGCAATCCGCACCCGCGCGCATACCTGCCGCGGAGGACGTAAATAGGCGGGCGGGTTCGCTCGCGATGCCGGAATATGAGACATCGCATGGTGACCCGGTGCGCAACGCTGCCGTCCCGACGACCGCGACGAAGTCTTACAACCCTGACTGGCACGCCACGGTACGCGCGGTGCCCAAGAGCGCGCGATCCAAGGCCAGGCATGCAGTCCCCATGGACGACGTAGCCGAAGGGCTCGACATGACGAACGCGGAATTCGCGTACTGGCGTGAAGCGACACGGGATCGCCAGCTCCATCGAGAGACCCGCTCCAAACGCGGCGAGTGGTATTTCAACTCCATCGACCATCCCCGCCTGATTCCCTATTGACGGTGGGCGACGCGTGCTCGATCCAGCCGAAATCCATGCGATCCAGAATCCGTTCAACAAGCGTGTGCTCCCGAACGTGTGATCGGACAATGCCATTCGGTCGGGCGTGACAGGCCATCTGCGCTGAAAAAGGCAGGCATGAGCCACGCGCACCTGCCGGACGGCGGGCATGTGGGCCATCGACCCATCTCGGCGCCGGTCGCGCGCCATGGTCGTCGTGCTTCCAATGATGCGCGGCGGATGCGCTTTTTTCGCGCTGACGATGAGAATTTTCTAGTCCCTTGAGGTGGTGTCGAGCGCTATTGTTCAGGCATGGATTTCGCGCGACCGTCTGTGTCGCGGTCTCCAGCTTGGGATGGCGCACTGTCGCAGTGACCGGATACCTTCTGTCGTGTCGGAGGCGTCATCGAGGCAATTTTTTGATAGCCATGTTCGGAATTTCCATCGATGAGCTTTATTGACCGAGAGAGTTATTCGATTTCGCCTTCGTCCGGTACGAATCCGGATGACTTTATTTCGGCGAGAAAGATAGATATTGTCGTTGCAGACCCTTATCCGATGATCGTGCAGGGTCTGCGCCACATATTCTCACGTGTGGATGGTATGCAAATCGTTGCCGAGGCGCATACGTTGTCTGGTATGGCCTCGCTGTTGAGCAGTTGTGCATGCGATGTGTTGATTTGCGATTATGCATTTGGCGACGATCCGGCGCCGGACGGGATGCGAATGCTCGAAAGGATCCGCAGAAACCATCCTCATGTGAAGATTATCCTGTTGGCCGAGTTGAGGGATGGCTTGTCTATCCGGCGTGCGCTGAAAAACGGTGTTTCCGCGTTCGTTGTGAAATCGAGCGACGATTCACTTTTCCTGCCCAAGATCGTTGATAAAGTCATGCGGGGGAAAAAGTATGTGGATCCGGACATTGCGGGGGATATGCTGTGCGATTCCAGTCGAGGTGGTGGCCGACAGGCGAGAACCAATTTATTGTCACCACGAGAGCTTGATGTGGTCCGATTTCTCGAGCGCGGATTGGCAGTTGGAGAGATTGCGGAAAAACTCAGTCGGAGTCGGAAAACCATCAGCACTCAAAAAGCAAGCGCGATGAGGAAGTTCGGCGTGAAGACCAATGTCGATCTGGTAGACGCTGTACGAGACATGCTTTGGCGAAGTTAACTCATTTTGTCTTCTGGTTCGATCTTCACGTCGACGCATGCTTACGTAATTAAAAGAGTGGGTCGCGTCATCTTTGAATCAATTTTTCGAGTTTGACATGATTGAAAATTTCAGGAGATATCTTCGCCTATTCACAATTTTTATGTTGATTATCGTCGAGCAAGGCGTAGCCGTTGTCGCTGCCGCCGGTAATGATGGCGTCAACGAGATCGACGCACCGGAAAATTGCCGAGGCGTGATTTCATTGGGGGGAAGCGACGTGACCGGTCGTCGCGTGTTGGACAGCAATACGCAACCACACGTGATGCGGAGCGCACCGGGGACGGACATCTGGACACTCTCAAACACCGGTACGCAAGCTCCGGCCGATGCATCCTACGGCTATATGCATCGCACCAGGGTCGCAGCGCCCAAGGTGTCGGGCGTGGTATCGCTGATGTTGACGACCAACCCCTGGTTGACTCCGGCTGAGGTCGCGAGCATTTTGAAGCGCACGGCATGTCTTATGTCCATTGTGTCGAAGACACGACCGTGCAGAGTGATTTCGCCGGGGCGGGGCGTACTTGATTGCGGAAGCTGCGGTATCGGCTGCTGCGGCCGAGCGAAATAGCCCGGCCCGCTAATGAACGGACCGACTTTCATTTGCCAGGCGGCTACCGCTCCGGTTGGATTTTCAGGCTGAGCAGCGGCGCTATCACTATTCACGCTGTGCGGCCATCAACGTGTTGAGTCTGGTAGTCAATAGCTCGACTTGTGCGAAAAACGCCGACAGTGCTGCCTCCTGGCCGATCACGCCATCCGCTCGAAGTCGGGCGGATAACCGCTCGCCCGCTTCGGCCAGGACGTCCGAACCGAATAATTTGCTTGCGCCGGCGATGCGGTGGATATGCTCGGCCGCTGCCACTACGTTGCCGCTTCGTACTGCGGCCTGAAGGAGGGCAATATCCTTCGCGGTCTCGACAAGAAATCCCGGGATCAACGTCGGCAAGTACGCGGAGTCTTCGGGCGAGAGGGGGGAAGCAAGACAGCGCATGGCGTCCGTCAGTGTCAGACAAGGCGACGCCGGTACCCAGCGTGCAAGCTGCTCCCGCAGTACGGTCAGCGTCGTGGGTTTGACGAGAAGGTCGTCCATGCCGGCTTCGGCGCACCGAATTGCTTCGTCGGGCAATGCGTTGGCCGTCAACGCAAGAATGGGGATGCGCCGCGACCGGGGTTCCCGTGAGCGGATGCGTCTTGCCAGCTCGTAGCCATCCATGTCCGGCATCGCGCAATCGCTAAGTACCAGTGCGATATCGTAATCATCCAGTGCGTGTAGTGCGTCCGCTCCGTTGGAGACTGCAACGACGGTATAACCGAGTCGGGCGACTTGCGCCTCGATTACAAACCGATTGATGGGATGGTCATCAACGACAAGAATGCGAACGCCTGACGACGGACATTCAGCGGATGGAAGACTGGTATCGGTCTCTGTGAAGCGAGGCACGGCGGCGGCATGAAGGCACAGTGCTTCGATTGCGGCGCTTGTCAACGGATTGTGGCTGAGCCGACAGATGCCGTCCGGCGAGATCTCGTATCCCGTCGGGATGGGTTCGTCTGTTAGGCTGATAACGAGCCTGTCGTCGCGGATTTCGAAAGGCTTGCATTCGTCCACAAAGCGTATGTCTGCCTGCGAGGTATCGCTAGTCACGACGACGCCGAGCGGCACCAGCAGTTCGCGCAGCGCGGATGCGAGCGCTATGTCGGATAGATCGATACTGGCGTGCTTGCCTGCCACCGGTGTGGACCGAACCACGAGATGGACATTCAGGTCGAATTCGACGATCACGTGCGTACCGATACACGGGGTGCTTTCAATGCGAATGGAGCCCTGCATCAGTTCGACCAGTCGTTTGCAGATGGCTAGCCCCAGGCCGGTGCCGCCGAATCGGCGTGATATCGACGTGTCGGCCTGGGTGAAAGGCGCGAACAGACATTGCAGTTGCGCCGGGGTGATGCCGATACCCGTGTCATGTACCGTGAAGCGAACACGTTGGCACGCGTTGCGGCAGTCGATAATCTCGACGCGTATGCCGACCTCGCCGCTTTCCGTGAACTTGATTGCATTGCTCATCAGGTTGAATAGAATCTGGCGAAGACGCAGGCCGTCTATTTCCAGTTCGGCGGCGAGTCGGTGGCTGACGAAATTGCGCACGACGAGGCCCTTGTCGTGGGCGAGCGTAGCGGCTACGGCACTGACTCCGTCCAGGAGCGCACGCAGGTCGGTCGGCTCAGGCACGATTTCCAACTGTCCTGCCTCGATCTTCGAGAAGTCGAGAACGTCGTCGAGAATCTGCATCAAAGTCATCGCGGATTCCCCGATCATGTGAAGCATCCGCTGCTGCTTGATGGTCAACGATTCGTGTCGCAACAGCTCGAGCATCCCAACGATCCCATTCATCGGTGTGCGTATCTCATGGCTCATGGTGGCCAGAAATCTTGCTTTTGACGCCGCGGCCAACTCGGCTGCTTCTTTCGCACGAGCCAGTTCTCTGGCTTGCGCCTTGATGTGAGTGACATCTGACCAGACGCCGCTCCAGAATATCGTTCCGTCATGCTCGGCTTGCGGCGTCGCTTCTGTGTGAATCCAACGCTCGCATCCATGGGAAAGACAGCGAAAATCGATGGAGACGGGCGTCATGGTCAGCGCGGAATGCTTGACAGCCGATTTGATGAGAGATCGGTCATCGGGGTGGACGCGTGAAAGCGCCGTCAGCGCATCGTCTTCCATCGCTTGTGCATCCAGGTCCCACATGGCACGGGTATTGCCTCCGATGTAAGGAAAATGATGCAAGCCATTTGGAGTGCGACGTAATTCGAAGACGACTGCTGGAAGATGGGCGGTCACGCGCCTCAATCGCTGGTCCAATGCGCGTGCGTGTTGTTCTGCATCGCGAATGGTGGTGACATCCACCAACGTGACTAGAAGTCCGCCCGGCTTCCCACTAGGTAATTGAAAGGGATGCATCCAGTACAGCCAGGACCGCTGCTTCTGGTCGCTGTCCATCAGGTTGACCTCGGCATGATGAGGTTGTTGCTGCCCCTGCACTTGTTCGCTTATCGCATGGATGTGCCTATTCCATTGGGGATCCAGCGGGGACGCCTCGAGCGTCGTTTTACCGATCAGCTCGTCGCGCTTCAACGAGAATGCAGTTTCATAAGCGTGATTGAGTGCGATATATCGGTTCGCGCTATCTTTCGCGACCAGCGGGTATGGAAGAGACTCCATCAGCGCTTCGCGGAAGCTGAGCTGATCTGCCAGTTCACGTTCAACTGCTAATCGCCGGCGGATCTCGCGGCGCAGCCGGACGTATGCAGTTGTGATGGTTGCCAATACGATCGCGGTGCCGAGCAACACAAGCTCGAACGTTTTCCATGGCAGACCCGCCGAATATCGAGGCCATAGCCATCGGCTTCGAATGCGTTGCTGTTCCCGTTTCGGGATAGCGGAAATCGCGCGGTTGATCAGGGGAATCAGTCGTTCGTAGCGACGGTTGACTGCAATACTGAGCCGACTGTCGAGATCGGCCGGCGACGCGATTTTGAGAATGCCGGGAAAATAGTTCCGGATGTTGAAATCTACGATGGCCGCGTTTCCGACATAGGCATCGGCACGTCCTTCCGCCACTGCGTTCATTGCTTGATGGGCGCTCGCAGCCACGACAATTTCCGTCTCGGGCATCTGTTGCCGTACCGTGGCGGGAAGCTCGCTGGGATCCGAGATGGCTACCCGGCGGCCGGCAAGGTCGATGATGCCTTGCGGCGACGCGTGAGGTCGAGTGACGACTACGTCGGGGAGAGTGATAAACGGGACGCTATAGAGCAAGACCCCGTCCCGGGTGACCGGCGTATTGACTGGTATGGCTGCATCCAGATCACCCGACTGTGCGAGTGACAAGGTTTCGGCCCACGAATTCGTTTTCACGACAGCAAAGCGAATGCCGAGCGATGCCGAAATATGTTCCAGGTAGTCCGCAGCAATGCCGCTCGGGCGATCCTTCGTGTCAAGGTAGGCAATTGGTGCCCATTGCGGGTCCACGCCGAGCTTGATCGGGGGAAGCGAGGCCAGCCAGCTTCGCTCGTCCGACGTAAGCAGCAAGCGGTCGGCCGTTCCGTGAATTTGAGTGTGCACCGCCGGCTCCTTCGGCCAAGGCACCGCCGACCGAAGCGTCGATTCTTCGACATTTTCGACCGTCACGGACTCGATCGGGCACGTGCTCAGGACTGCGACGACGATGGCAACGCTCAACCGGAAGCTGACCCAGAAGCTGTTCTTCAAAATTCACTTACCGTGCGATTGAATTGCGATGTTGCCGCTGATGCGGCACGCACATTTCAGTTGATTGGGGAGTGGGCCGAATCGTTCTGGTGGACATGACTCTGAACCGAGACCATACGGCACCTCCGACCGTCGCCGCGACCGGGCAAACGGTATTAGCCATTGAGCCCGAGGTTGCCGACATACTCGTAGAGTTCGGCATCGCTTTTGAGGCCGAGCTTGCGCTTTGCCGATGTCTTGGCCCAGCTGACGGTCTTGATGGTCCGATGCAATATCTGGCCTACTTCCGTTGGCGATTTGCCGCTGGCAAGAAGGCGCAACACTTCCAACTCTCGTGGCGTCAAATTCGCAGCCCTCTGGCTTTCCATCTCGGTCAGCCCAAGTTTCGTCAATTCGCGCTGCAGTCTGGCACTGATGTAGATCGCGCCTCGCAGGGCGGTGCGAACGGCAGCGAACAGTTCGCTTTTTTCCGCTCCCTTTTCCACGATGCCCAGTACGCCCTCGTTCAACATTGCACGCAACAAACCGGCGTTCGCCATATTCGTGAGCACAATGACGGGTAAGGCTCTGTGATCCCGCCGTAGGGTCGAAAGCATTGCGAGTCCATCAGCGCGCCCCGTGTTGGGCATCGAGAAATCCGTGATTACGACATCACAAGCAACCTGGGCCAGGATTGACATCAACTCGCTCGGGTCGCCAGCCTCTCCCACAACCTCCATGCCATTCTGCTCGATCAGAAGGCGGCAACCGAGCAACATGATCGGATGGTCATCTGCGAGCACAACGCGCCAAGCCATTTCACAATCCCCCAAATTAACTTCGGCGAAGTTTAGCAAGCGATAGATCATTTATGTTCATCAAATAATAAAATCAGAATGCGCCTACAAGTTTAGTGAAAAATAAGAATTGTCTGATGTCGGAAATGGAGGATTTGCCGTACAGTCTTATCGGGAATGCTTTATCTTTTATTTATTTTCTATTAATCTATTTTTGGCGGGTTTTGGGTGAGTGTAGCGGTAATTAGAATGCTAGTCGTTACGGCCCTTTTTTGGGGTATTTCTGTTCCGGGCAACGTTGGCAATGGCCTTGAGGACCAAACCGAGTAGATTCGAGAAGTCTGAAAAAGAGGCGGATCGTGGCCCTGATCGTGACAAACCACCGTCAAACGAAGCATGGGCAGCAGAGCCACGCGACTTGATGCAAGGAGGAGTAATGAAAAGTGCTTGGGTGGAGGGTAAGACAGTGATCGTGGAGGTGCGTCCCGATGATTACCGACATGTCGAGTCGGCGGCGCTGAAACTCGGGTATACAGTGCCGGAATTCCTACTGTTGAGTGCCTCTCTTGTTGCTGCTCACATACAGGAAATGGGAGACCTCCAGGAATGAAACGGTCCGACGTAATCGGGCAGGCCCGATATCGTGTGGACCACGCTGGAGTTCCGTCGAAACATGGATTACGCATCGGATGATATGGCTCAGGCGCATCGGGTCACGTTTGCCTGCTGGAGCATCACCGGCGTCTTTCCTGAAATTCCCTCATGATTGCGCGATCCACCGATCGCGGTGCGATCCGGCGTCTACAGATTTGCCTCCTCCGTGTGGATCAAGTAACGGGCCCGTCCGCCCGCGTAAGCGTCGGGGGCGCGAGCAACCTCGCGTGTGCGCTCCGATGCGCACGTCTGCCTCGACCCAGCCAGTATCGGACTTCTGGGCAATGCCCCCGCGGGCCAGCCACCGCGCCCCCTCCGTCCGCGTGGGGGGCCTGTTCATCTGTTTCATCATCTGATCGCTAACTATCGACGCTCGCTATCCCTGTCGAGTGCGACGGCACGATGCTCGCATTAGCGACATTGATGTTGATGAAGAATCGATAGCGCCGTGTTGTCGTGTGCGGTGTATCGAAGTATGAGCAGCGTGAACGGAACGACCATCCAGTCACCATCGCAGATCTCCGCGTTATGGACGGCGTCGGGATATCCCAGCCACCCCTTTCAGGAACCCCAAGCCACCCGCCAAGCCCGGTGACAACACCCTGGATCATGACTGCATTAGGGCGAGAATCACGCCGAGCCTGGCTGGTCCAAGCCCCGGATTATCGGAGCGTGGAAAGGGTAACGGGGCGTGACGTCGTCGACAGATGGCCCATATTTCAGGTTCTCATATAACGGTTACAAAACTTCCGGAGATTGATCGCTGCGTTTATAGGAAAAAGAGGCTTTCTTGCCTTTTGATGCTGGAAGAGTGATCGCAATAACCGGAACTACAATTCCATATTCTTGATAGAAGGTTTTTTGATCGTTTTTGGCATTGGTTAAGGCCTGGCTGTCTCCTGCTATGTAGAAAAACGAATGAATCGGAAGATTTTCGCCGTTGTTTGGCTTCCATGTAGCGATCCGCAATTCGTTTTGGATCTCCCACCATGGAGAAAGCATCTTTTGTCTTGCAAGAATGCTTTGATAAAAATGATCTGCAGTGTCCTCGTGTCCTTTGGTGACGTCCCAGCCGCATTGATCGCTGTATTTTATATTTAGGGAATTGAAATGTTCTATCCACTTTTGAGCATCCGTGATTCCCTGTGCGATGCAGGGGCGGCTTTCGGCGGGGTAATTCGTCGACGCGCCGCAACCATTCCCAGGACGCTGGTCGGTGCCGCCGTCCATTGAATAAGCGCAAAGAACCATGATGCTGTCTTTGCCTTTAAGTGCGCTATATCCGGGATATAGTATGAATCCGTTTTTGTAACCAAAAACAAGCCGTGAAAAGTTACTATCGGCTCTGATCCACGAGAAAGAGACGCCGCCACTGGCTTGCGAGGCTGGACTTGGGTTCCATGGTCGGAAAGCGGGACTTTCTACGGTGGCGCGCAACATTACTCCGCTACACAGGAAAGCTGGTCGATACTGGCTGCCACAGCTTTTTGGGGTGTTGTAATACCAATCGTAAAGTTGGCTGATCGCAATAGGTCCGACGTAGTCGATAACTTTTGCTTGCGCCGGAGCCGCGCTGTTTTGTGCAGTCGCAGCTTGGCTGATAAAAAAGAATGCTATTGAAGATAAGCAGAGTTTAAAAAAATGATTCATGGTGATGCTGCTGGTGTAAAAGTTTCCTGGTGGTACCTTGTTGTGGTTTTTGATCGTCGTTTCTGATCGATAGATTTCTCCGTGTCGTTCGGATGTTTCAGGGGTTGACATGTTTTAAGGAAAAATCGCTTGCGGTGGAAAGCTTGAACGGATTTCATGGGCGCATTGTTTAGCGCAATCGCATTCACCCACTTGGCGACGCGTCACGCCAGACCGGCCACAGGATCGGAATAGCTGGCTTAGCTCGGCGACTATTTCCCTCCGGAGTCGACGGCAAACCGGGGGCTTACGTTGCGCAATACTTGGAAAGAGAGAACGGTTTTCATGTCCGTGAGTATTGGTCTTCGACTATGTCTCGGTGGCCACGCCTCGGATCGCCGCTAGAAACAGCCGGCCCTCATTAGTGAGCGCGAACGTGATATTGCTCACGCGCACCTAATTCGGTTGTCGACCGCCAAAACACCCGGATTCGGTGCTCCAAGGATGCTATGCGTCGAGTCCGTCGTTACACCGCGCAGAGCGGTCAACGCCCACCGGATTTATGTAACCGCGCGACCGGAACAATAAGCGCGTTCGCCCCGAAACGCTGCTAGATAATTCTGGAACTCGAAAAATTTCCGAAATTACAACGGTACGAAGACTATGTATTGAGGCTGGCCCCGGGATGCCGGTATTCTGCCGCCGATGCAGTCGAGTTTCAAAACTGCATAATTTTTTATTGGTATTAAATTCGTGTTGTGATTATTGGAATTGATTGGTATGCGATGTAAATTTGTTTCAAGCACGGTATTGCGTGTGGGCGCGCGCGGGCTGTACAAGGTTCCCGTCGCGCTTGCAATGGTCGCCGGCGGTGGGTGTGGCGTCCTATTTTCTTCTGCTGCGTATGCGCATAATCCATATGTTGGATATGAAACTCCCGCGGCCAGCAACTGCATAAATAGCGGTTTGCTATTTGAAAATTGCGCTAGATGGGATAATTTAAAATATAGGGGAGTGCGGGGGGCTCATTTTTCCCAGATGGCGGGTCGGTATTTTTCTTATCTTACCTCCGGGGATGGGGCTGATACATATTTGTGGTCGGGTGTATGGGCGGGAAGTAAATCAGCCGGGCTGTTTTATGGTGATGATCCGTTCAAGGCGAATCGGATAACCGTCGATGCCGAAGGAGCGACCATTGCCGGCAATCGGCTTGTGTTGTCGTCCAAGGAGGGAATCAGCGTTTCGGGTTCTAGAGTCTCCAACATCAGGAACGGCGGCCGCGCCGGTGATGCAGTCAACGTCAACCAGCTTTCGAGGGTGGCGAACGTGCTTGGCGTGAACATCGACACCAACGGCCACGTATCGGCGCCGACATATCAAGTAGGCGGCAAGTCATTCGACAACGTTGGTGATGCGATCGCCGCGGCTGCCGATAGCGGTACGGATCCGAATGCGGTTGCTTACGACGATTCCGCCAAGCGTTCGATCACGCTTGGCGTGAAGGGTACGACTTTGAAGAATGTGGCGGCCGGCACGGTCGGTGCGACGAGTATGGAAGCGATAAACGGTTCGCAATTGCACCGTGCGTCAAAGAGTGTCGCGACGGCGCTGGGAGGCGGTTCGACGGTGGACGCAGCAGGTGGCGTGACGGCGCCGAAGTATCGCGTCGGTGACAAAACCTACAGTAACGTCGGCGACGCGATCGCGGCAGCCGCGGACAGTGGCGGCGGTATGGATCCAGACGCGGTAGCGTACGACGATGCCGCCGGCAGCACGATAACGCTGCGCGGCGAGCATGGCACGATATTGAAGAACGTCGCGGCAGGCAGTGCGGATACCGATGCGGTCAATGTGGGGCAATTGACTGCTGCGACGCAGCCGATACGGGATGAGCTGGCTGACGTCAGCCTTGCGATGAAGTCCATCCAAATCAAGCCGCAAGGTGTAGACGCGATAGCGACGGGAACCAATGCCGTTGCAGTTGGCGCCGGTGCAAATGCGATAGCGAACGGCTCGATCGCTTTGGGTGCTGGTTCGCGCGTGACCGGACTCAATTCGGTCGCGATCGGTATCAACTCGGTCGCACTGGAAGCAAATCAAGTGTCGGTGGGCGACGTCGGGCGCGAGCGCCGCATTTCGAATCTGGCGGCGGGTACGAAAGGTACCGACGCAGTCAACTTGAATCAGCTGACTGATGCGATCGGGAAGGTGTCGAGCCGTACCGACAAGCTCTCGTCCGATCTGGCGTCGCGGCGCAGCTTGCTGGTTGCCGATCCCTTTGCCATCGACGAGCAACGTTTGTCGAATTTCGTGCTGATCGACGGTCAGGGCGCTGACGGTAGCCTGCCGAACGCGGCGAGTATCGCCGACGGCGATCCGGCGAGCACGACCTCGGCTGCGATCGGGGTCGGGTCGGTTGCGTCGGGCGCAGACACTATTGCCATTGGCATGCGTACCATCGCGAACTCGGACAACTCCGTGGCGATCGGCAATATGGCGCAAACTGGTGCCGAGCAGCCGTACTCGGTGGCGATCGGATCGCATGTGACGACGAATGGAGCCAGTGCCGTTGCAATCGGTTCGCAGGCGAAGGCAAACGGTGAGAACGCGATCGCTGTCGGCAATAACAATGTGCACGCGATCGGGGAGAGTTCGATTGCGATCGGCAATGGCGCCGAGGCCGTGGTGGGCGCAACGAATGGCATTGCGCTGGGCACGGGCGCGAGCGTTGCCCGAAACGTGACCGACGCGATGGCGCTCGGCGCGAAAGCCTTCGTGGAAAAAGGGGCGAACGGCGCCGTGGCGCTGGGGGCGGGTTCCCAGGCGAATCGAGTCAATACCATTTCAGTGGGCAATGCTGGAAGCGAGCGCCAGATCGTGAACGTTGCGGCGGGTACGCAAGGTACCGACGCGGTGAACGTGGCGCAGTTGCACGGCGCAGCTACGAGTCTTGCGAACGCGATCGGCGGCGACACGACGGTCGATGGAAGCGGCCACGTGGCCATTCATTCGATTGAAGTGCACGGTCACAAGTACGCGACGGTATCGGAGGCGGTGCAGGCGGCCGCGGCGTATGGCGCCACAGATTCGCTGGCGCTGCGCTACGATCTCGACTCGCACGGCAATCCGAACTATGGCTCGGTGACGCTGGGCGGTCCGTCGGCAGCGCCGGTGATGCTAACCAACGTTGCCGATGGCAAGAGCCGATACGACGCGGTGAACTATGGCCAGTTGTCGTCGCTGCAAAGCGACTTCGAAAACCGAATGGGCGCGATGGACGATCGCGTCAGCAAGATCGAAACCGATGCCGGTGATCTGCGCAATGATAGTCAGGTCATGACGATGGCCAATCTGCGCCGGGATGTTAGCGACGTCGGGGCCGCCTCAGGCTCCGTTATCAACAGCGATGCCGGCGACACCATGGCAATCGGCGCGAATTCGGCCCAGCAAGCGTCGGGCGGGACAGCGATCGGCGCCGGGGCGGATGCACGTGCAGTCAATAGCACTGCGATCGGGCAAGCTGCATCGGCTCATGGCGAGAACAGCACCGTGGTCGGCCAGGGCGCGACGGCGTGGGGCAATAACAGCGTTGCAATTGGTACAGGTTCCCTGGCTGACGCGGACAACGCCGTCTCGTTCGGCAACAGCGCCACGGGCATGACGCGCACGCTGACCAACGTGTCGGCCGGTGTCGCACCGACGGATGCCGTCAACGTCCAACAGCTCAACGAATCGGTGGGAGGCTTGCGATCGCAGATCGAACACGATCGTGCGGATGCAAATGGAGGCACCGCGTCAGCCGTGGCCATTGCGTCGCTGCCGCAAGCGCCGGCGCCCGGAAAGAGCGTCGTCTCAGTGGGCGGCGGCACGTACGCCGGCCAGTCTGCTCTTGCGGTGGGTTTGTCCACCTACGCCGGGCGCTGGATCATCAAGGCTTCTGGCTCGACGAACACACGAGGAACCGTGGCGGGTGGTGTCGGCGCCGGTCTCGTATGGTGAGCAACCGGAATGACGCTGTGAGTTGCGTTGCGGGTGGCGCTTAGGACGCACCTCATTGCCTGCGCTGGTCCTGTTGGCAATACGCGGCAGGACCAGCAGCCATGGAGCGACGAGATAGAGGCCACCGACGAGCCGCCCGCCTTGGGCAAATATGCTAAGTGACGGCGGCGCCGAACGAGCGTTGGGACTTCAACGATCGATCGCCTGCGAGTACGGACGATATCCGCCGCAACCACCCGGAAATTGTACCGCGCGGCTCATGACAGGCCGCGGGCGGTTACCGTGCGCCGAAGCCGTCGCAAACGAGAATCGCGGAAACGCATCATTCACTCCCGTAAGCAGTACCGCCATCGGGCTAACGGCGCCGTGGCGCCTATTCGACACCGTCTCTGATTATTTTCCATTTTTGTATGCCCATGTCGAGGAGCGTCCACTCCATTAGCGCCCGGGTGAGATGGTGGAGCTCGCCTGTCCAATCATATTAAAAGCAAGAGTGCCGATGATGAAAAATCGGCATATCTCATGAATTTTATCAATTTTAAGAAAAGTGGAAAAATGAAATTAAAATCGTTTTGTATCTTCATGATAATGATGTCTTCCCTCGCTGGGATCTCACTCGCCCATGCATACTCGGGCGAGGGTGGCTCGGTCGCGCTTGTCGGAGTCGCTGGCAACAAGGTCACGCAACAACTCACGGACAATTACAATAATCTGGCTGCAGATTGCGGCAGTGCGACAAACCCAGCGTTTCGCTGTTCCGGGGTAATGCTTCGCGGGACCGAGCATTCGTCTCAGTACCACTCATGGAACCCAAGTCCTGCTTCCGTTTCGAGTGGAGGCGTCTCATTCTCCTATCTGCGAAGAGATTCGAAGTTCAGCAAACTGGCTTATGGGTACAGTAATGGGTTAATTTTCGTTCCTTATAGGTATAATATAAAGCCGAATGTCGTGGAGCCTGAAGTTCTATGCTCATTCCCCATCGATGCTAATACTGAAAATCGAGTGGGCAACGGATGCGGTGCGGATAACTCATTTCCGACTGATAGCGGTCCATGTCAGGCGCGAGGCATTTCAACTGCTTCGGAGTGGCTGTCACACTACAACAACACAAATGGTAATAAGCACGCACACCAATGCGGCTTCGACGTACATCACGGCGCCCCAGCGAGCGCCGCGATTTTCAAAACCAGCATTGAGGCAATGGCGTTGATCGGCGAAGAATCCATACACGAGCAAAATGAGCTGCGTTTAGCTACATGGGATCAAGATATCCCTGAGAAGCTGCCAATCATGGCATTTTTCTATCTTGCAGGTCACGCAAATGGACTTAAGGGAGCCCAAGGTGACCAAGTGGATTACCAGCAAGCCTCGAAGCGCATCGTACCCATCATCCGGATAACGCTTCCGTCATCGCGGTCAGACGAAGCTACGTTCGTCTATGACAAAAATGATCAGATGATTGTGCCTCCGGAAATTGCGAATCCGCCGGTTGATCCGATTCCGCTGGTTCCACCGATCCCTCCCGCGTGATATTGAACTGCTTAGGGTTTGTCAGGGGCTGCTGATTCTGGGGTCCGCTTCCGGGCCCATGCGACGGCTCGCCTTGGAGCCTTACCAGCGCAACAGGCGCGTCAGCAACTGCCCTGTTGCACATGGAAACTCCATGTATGGTCCGTCGATTCGTCAGTGACTTATCGCACTCCCGTCCCCGCGATGCCGGCAAGCCGTGGCTGATGCGCTCAGCAGTCCGGCCTTGCCGAGCCGCGGCGCTTCTCGCGGGGCCACGATTGCCGCACACCGAGTCGCGCAGCACTCAGCCCGAGCGTTTGCCAGCAGGTGTGTCATGCGCAATGACGTCGTGCAAGCGTTCGGGGGCCGTCGCGGATGGGCCGGCACGGCAGCCTGTTTGAAGCCGCCACCCGTTGCTCGCCAGCAGGCTATTGAGTGGCGAGGAAGAATGCCGCGTGGCCATACCCGGTGCCGACAAGCCGCGTCTTACGATTGGGACACCCAGGCGCTGTCTGAGAACGTCATGCGATGAGTATCATATGGTCTATAATCAGGTATCAATCGATACCGATTTGGGAGTCGTCATGTCACTCGTTACGCCGGAAGCTGTGGCAGCTGTCATGGAGCTTCGCCCCTTGCCTCATACCCTCGCGGAACTAGAGGCCCGCGTGCGTGACGGTCTTCCGAAGTCTGCTCTGCGTGCGGGTGTCGAGCATGCGACGCAGGGTGCCGACGCCCGACGCGCGCTGCTTGCGCGCATCATTCCGGAGGCGACCTACAAGCGCCGCCGCGATCGTCTGACGCAGGACGAATCGGAAAAGACAGAGCGCCTGGCGCGGATCGTTGCGACGACCACCTACGTCTGGAACGACGAAGAGGACGCGCGGGAATTCCTGGCGACGCCGCACCCCGAACTTGAGGGGCGTGCACCGCTCGACGTTGCGTTGACCGAGCTCGGCGCGCGCCGCGTCGAAGAATTGCTCTGGAAGTTGTTCTACGGGCTGCCGGCATGAAGTTGTATCGCATCGCCGACACACGACACACGATCTGGAGCGGCACCGGCGCGATGCTGGCCGGCGGCCGCTTCAACAGCCCGGGCCGTCCGGTCATCTATGCGGCGCTGACCTTCGCGGGTGCGATGCTCGAGGTGCTCGTGCATGCGCGCATCGGCAAGGTACCCAGGACACACGGATGGGTCGAAGCGGCTGTTCCCGATGATGTCGTCGTCGAGCGCCATACGGTCGAAACGCTGCCGGCAGGATGGGATGCAGCAGCACTGCAAGTGGCACGTCGGTTTGGTGACGCATGGCTGACGGAGTCCCGCTCGGTGCTCCTTGTTGTTCCATCCGTTGTGGCCCGCGCGGAATTCAATGTGCTGGTCAACCCGATGCATCCCGATGCCCCGCGGATCGTCGTGGCTGACCCACAACCGGTCGTGTGGGACGAGCGACTATTTCTGGCGCCTTACGTTGGACAGTCTTAGCGGCATCCAGATGAACTGCTAGAGTTCACGGGCGGGCACAGGGCGTGACCGCAGACGCGCAGCATCTGTGTTGGATGTGAGGTAATGGCATTGCCACGTGCTACAGGTTGCGCCGGCCGGCTGCATTCACGACGGACAGTTGCGTAGACTTCAGCGAGTGCGCTGCGGCTCAGGAACCGACGTCATGGTGCGGGTAGGATTCTGCTCGAAAATGCGCGGCTTGCGCCCTCGCTCGGAGCGTCTCGTGTCTGCTTTTTAGTGTCTATTTAGTGTTCGGGCTGGGTGACGCGGATTTCATTTTAAGGGGCCGGGACAGAAAGCCTTGTGGATATTGGCTCGCAGCGTAGGCACGATCCAAGTTAAATGAAATGTGAGCATTTGAACGAACGTCCATTAGGAGAAGTCGACGATTTCAACAGTTTCCGCACCGTCCGCCACACCGCCGGCCACCACCCTAGAGTGACTTGTGAACACGCTCGCCGACGACT
Source organism: Burkholderia sp. BCC1208 (assembly GCF_902833095.1). NCBI lineage: Bacteria > Pseudomonadati > Pseudomonadota > Betaproteobacteria > Burkholderiales > Burkholderiaceae > Burkholderia > Burkholderia sp. BCC1208. The sequence goes on from NZ_CADFDY010000019.1 coordinate 41,896, forward strand.
TTACCGCCCGTCAGATCGTGCGGCGCGAATTGAGCGTGGCCGTGACGAACCATTTGCGCGCGTACCCTGGCAATCGCCTCGGCACGCTCGCGCAAGTAGTGAATAAGCCAAGCTCAGTCAGTTGGATCGACGCGTGGTTTGAAGGCGGTGGGCGGGACGTCATCGCGGCGATGCCGCGCCCCTGAGAACCACGCCTGAATGGATTAAGCTGCAATAATGTCCACCTCCGACCGGTGAATTGCATCGCCGCCCAATTCAAACGATCGCACATCTCTATCCACGACCCGGATAGATTCGAGCAAGTCCACCTTAGGTCAGTACTGCCACGCTTGCAAAAATCCGACCGACCATAGATTTTTATTTGGCGCGGGCAGTAGGAACGACATCTGAGCCGAGTGCCGGCAGACTTGGCCGCTGATGGGCTGGGTGCGCTTACCGTGCTCATCCGCCCGCAGCACCAGTTCGGGCGTGCCGCCACCGAATACCAAAGGCGATGTAGGCCGGGCACCGATTTCGTCTGTGGAATTGAATTGCGAAACTTCTCGACACACTTGCCAAGCGAAGATAATACCTATTGACAGCGCTGACCTGGCAATGCGCTAGACGAATAGCACACTGCTCTACATTGCCGGAATCTGAAATGGCGCTTGGTTGTCTCGCATAGCTGACCATAAAGTACCAAACTGCCGGTGACCCCTCGCGATGGCGAAAATGCGTCCGAGTCGAGTCGCCCTGTGGAGGACTACTCTCTTGCCAGCTGGCGATTACGCATGCCGGATTCGGTGGTCACTGCCCATGAAAACCTGGTTCAGGTACATGGGGCAGAGTCGGCCAGTCTCTACAACTCGCGGCGCGGTTCATAGCGACGATCCGCTATTTTTAACTTGCTGAGCACAACGCCTCGATTCGACGGGAGAATCCGTCGACAAGACGGATTTGGGCTCTTGCCAGCTACTGCATAAATTCCCTCCTGTTCCCACCACGGTTCGCGTACAACTCAGGACCGAGGCGGTATGCGACTCATAACACGAACGAGCTCCTGACTATGTGCCGTCGCGATCAGGGCGGCTTCAGCGGTTGTGGTGAAACCGCTTTGAGTGACATGTCGAAATAGTCGAGAGATTTCGGCGGAACAATAGAGAGCGATTGATGATGGCACACGACCTTACGGCGCTGGCTCAGCAATGTGCACCTGCCGTCGCACCGCCGACGCTAGCCGCTATTGTGCGCGTCGAATCCGGATTCAATCCGTACGCAATCGGCGTTGTCCACGGCCGTCTGGCAAGGCAACCGCGGCGCCAAGATGAAGCAATTGCCACGGTCAACGCGCTTGAGGCAACCGGGTGGAACTATAGTGCGGGCCTCACGCAAATCAATCGAGCGAACTGGTCTCGCTACGGGCTGACGGCATCAAACGTGTTCGATGTCTGCCAAAACTTGGCTGCTGGCGCGACGATTCTAAGCGAGTGCTTCGCACGTGCACGTGTTGTCTACTCGAACCCTCGGCAGGCACTGCGCGCGGCGTTGTCATGCTATGAAAGCGGTGACTTTATCACCGGCCTCCGAACGGGATACGTCGAACGTGTGGTAACAGCTGCAAACGCTACCCAAGCCATCGTGCCCGCTCCGACTTCAGTGGCAAAGCCAATTCCGGTGATCCCCGCGCGCCCCGTAGCTTCACACAGGGAGATTAGACCGCGGTTTTCGCCAGCATCTTCTGCGCTCCAGAACCCGGAAGACAGGACGGTGCGCGGTCAGCGAGATGGCGAGTCCGAAACCGATGCTGTGATCTTCTGAACGGAAAAGGTGATAGAAGATGAGAAAGGGTAATGTTAAAAGCGTAGCACTGCTACTAAATAATAGTCTATTAAAGATCGCCGATATATTCTGCAGAACAATTTCTCTTGTTCCTCTTCGAATTGTAGTGGCCAGTGCGCTTGTCGTGACGGCTGTGCCAGCAAGCGCTCAGCTTACTCAGGTTAGCACCTTGCTGATTACGATCCAGAATACATTGCTCGGCGTCGGTGGAGTGGTGTGTTCGATTTCGATCATCTGGGCAGGTTTCAAGATGATGTTTCAACATGCCCGGTTTGGTGATATTGCACACGTCTTTATCGGCGGTCTATTCGTCGGCTGTGCGACGGTGATCGCCGGCATGCTGATTCCGACAAGCTGATGTGTGCATGGAGTGATTAATGGACGCACTCACGGACCCCGTCTTCAAAGGTTGCACCCGGCCTGCAATGCTATGGGGGGTACCGCTCGTGCCGCTCTTGATCGTCCTCGGCGGCATGCTGATTCCTGCCGTGTGGGTATTGATTGCCAGTCCACCTGCGGGCGTTGGGCTCGTGCTGCTGATCATTCCAGTATTCGCGACGATGCGAATGGTCGCGCGCGAGGACGATCAGCGGCTCGCCCAGCGTCTGTTGCGTTTCAGGATGAAGCTGCGTCAGCGCAATTGTCCGTTCTGGGACGCTCACGCCTATGGGCCTATCCGTTTCAAGCGCAGAGGTTGACATGAATATGCGCTCAACGCTGGCTGCAGTCGCGCAACGCGAAGTGGTGCTTGCCGACTTTATTCCGTTTTCCTCGCACGTCACAGACCGGGTTATTCGTACGTGCGAGGGCGACTACGTGCAAATCTGGAAAATCCCCGGCATCGCGTTCGAAGCGGTCGATCCGGCCGAGATCCTTACACGCCACATTGGATTCAATCAGCTCGTACGTAACCTCCCTGGCGGCCACATTGCGCTTTGGATACATCGGCTACGGCGGCGCACCGCAGATCGCTTCGAGACATCGTACTCCAACCGGTTTTGTCAGGAGTTGGCTGAGCGCTACTACGCGAGCTTTTCCGGATACCGAATGATGGTCAACGAGCTGTATCTGAGCGTGGTGTATCGACCACATCGCACGACACTGGGACGGGCATTTAGCCGTGCGGCCCGTCGTACGCTCGACGATATTCGTCGCGACCAGCAGGACGCGTTGCGAGCCATGGGAGATATCGCCTCGCAGATGGAATCGGGTTTAAAACCCTGGGCGCCTATCGCATTGGGTGTGGTTGAGCGTCCCGATCCATTGACGGGGCAGTCGCGCTGTTATTCGACCGCGCTCGAGATGCTGGGCTATCTCGTCAATGCAACGTGGGAAGTGGTGCCGGTGCCGGCCAGTCCAATCTACGAGGCGCTGCCGACCTCTCGGCTGCTGTTTCAACGGGAGAAACTCGAAATCCGTATGCCTGCGCAAACCCGATACGCGGCCATGCTCGATCTGAAGGATTATCCGGAGCAAACCGAACCAGGAATGCTCAACGGATTGCTGTATGGAGAATTCGAGTATATCGAAACGCAAAGCTTCACCGTTCTCGATCGTCCAAGTGCCAAGGAGACGCTCGAGCGTCAGCGCAATCAACTTGTCGCTGGCGACGACGTGGCCGTCTCCCAAATTGAAGCGATGGATCGTGCATTAAACGATCTTGTGAACGGTGACTTTGTGCTAGGCGAGTATCACTACACGTTGGCTGTAATGGGCGACTCGTTAAACGACGTGGTCCGCCATGTCGCCCACGCACGGACGTCCCTGGCCGACGCCGGGTTCCAAAGCGCACTCATCGACCTGGTGGCCGACGCCGCATGGTTTGCGCAGTGGCCGGGAAATTGGCGATATCGGCCGCGGGATGCGAAGCTCACTTCGCGCAATTTCTGCGCAATGGCCAGTCTGCATAATTTCGCAACCGGAAAACGCAATGGCAATCCGTGGGGCGAGGCCATCACAATCGTGAAGACGCCCAGTGGCCAACCGCTCTATCTGAATTTTCACGCGACGCCTGAGAAGACCGACGCCATCGACGAGAAGGCTTTGGCCAATACGCAGATCATCGGTCGTGCCGGCGCGGGTAAAACGGTGCTCGAACTATTCTTGCTCGCCATGGCGACGAAGTATGGCGTAACCGCCGTGCTCTACGACAAGGATCGCGGTGCCGAGATCGGCATTCGTGCAATGGGCGGTAAATATACGGTCTTTCGTCGGGGAGAGCCGACCGGTGTGAATCCGTTCCAGCTTGAACCGGACGAGGCCACGCGCAATTTTTGGGAACGTCTCGTATGCAAGCTCGTCGATAGCGGCTCTGCGCTGTCAGCCAAGGAGGAGCTCGACATTTCCCGCGCCGTCCAGCAGGTCGCGCGCATGGAGCGCTCGTTGCGACGATTGTCGATGGTCCGACAACTTTTACCGAACGTTGGCGAAAACAGTTTGCATGCGCGGCTTGCTAAATGGTGTGCCGGTGGACGTCTAGGCTGGTTGCTCGACAATCCAGTGGACCGGATTGATTTTCACAGCCATAGTCTCCTCGGATTTGACGATACGGAGCTTCTTGACGATCCCGAAGCGTCCACACCCCTCACGATGGTGTTGCTCCATCTGACCGAGCGCTTGATGGACGGACGGCGCTTTATCTACGTGATGACGGAGTTCTGGAAGCGGCTACGCGATCCGGTTTTTAGAGAATTTGCAAACGACAAGCAAAAGACGATTCGCAAACTAAATGGTCTGGGTATATTCGACACGCAGTCGCCCGCGGATGTACTCAATAGTCCTATTGCCCGCGCACTTGTCGAGCAAACAGCCACATTCTTCTTTCTACCGAACCCTACAGCTGACTACGGCGACTACGTGCATGGGTTTAAGCTTTCCGAAGCCGAATTCAACATCGTGCGGCGCATGGGCGAACACAGCCGGCTATTTCTGGTTAAGCAAGGCCATCGTTCGGCAGTCGGGCGGCTGGATTTAACCGGTTTGGGTGACATGCTCGACGTACTGTCTGGCACGACGGATAACGTTGCATTGCTCGATGCGATTCGAGCCGATGTGGGTGAGTCACCGGAAGCATGGCTGCCGCACTTCCATGATGCAGTGGCCGCGCGCCGAGCGCGATCAAGTTCGCGTCGAACAGATCATGTGAACACCGTGGTAAGCCCTGAGCGAGGTGCGCGATGAACGGGCTTTTCAGTGCGGTGGGCGGCACGCTCGAAAATGGTATGCAAACGTATGTGACAGACGCATCGTCGGCGCTTTCCTCCGCGCTTGTACCAGTGGCGACAACGGGGGTGACGATCTGGATTCTCGCGTTTGGCATGGCCGTGGTTCGCGGCGAGGCCCATGAACCGGTCCCTGCGTTCGCTTGGCGAGGCATGAAAGTCGCAATCACACTCGCATTTGCACTGGGCACAGGTCTTTATCAGTCGCATGTTGTCACCGCCGTGAGCGGGGCCACTACCGGCGTTGCTCAGGCAATTCAAACCGCGGCAGTCAACGCTGGTGCCGGCAACGCGGGGTGCGCGGATCTCGTGCAAGCAAGCGCATCAGACACAAGCGCGGCCGGCATCTACCGCACGCTTGATTGCTATGACCGGCAGCTTAACCTCGTGGTTGACGCCTATTTCGATAAGGCAACCCACGAGGGGTTGAGTATGAGTGGCATTGTCGCAGGCATCGGTGACCTCGCCTGCGGTCTGGTAGCTGCGTTCGGCGGGGCGATTTTCCTGATGGTGTTGGCCGTCGAAGTTCTCATGGCGCGCATGCTGCTTGATCTCGTGCTTGCGCTCGGACCCGCATTTATCGCGTGCGCTGCATTTAGCCCGACCGCGCGCTTTTTTGAGGCTTGGACGGCCAAGGTGGTGAACTATGCGCTGCTTCAGGTATTGGTCGCAGCGTTCCTGGGGCTCGCGCTTGCCGCATTCTCAGCCAATCTCGCGCCATTTCATGTGACGACGGCACCGCCCGAGACTTCTGCTGATGCGCTTGCGGCAGCCGCGCGCGAGGCACTGGAGGCGAGCGCGCCATGGGCGGCGGCATTTGGCATGTTCGTGACGTCCGTACTACTGGCCATGATCGGCTGGCAACTGCCGGCCGTCGCCTCTGGGCTTGCCGGTGGCGCGACCCTCTCCGGTTTTGGCGCCTTCGTCTCGGGATACGCGTCCCAACAGATGATCGGCACACTGGCGTCCGTACTGCATGCCTTGCCCCGAGGCGCGTCGTCGAGTGTCCGGACAAGTGAGGTCGGCGCGCTTGCGCGCACAACCGGGGCCGTGCGAGCGCCCGCTTATCAGCGCGCCGCACGTGCTCATCTCGATCAAACCGAGGATTGACGAGGGATTCAAACCATGAAGCGTCACTCATTAACGGCCCACATCCTAATTGCTGCGACTGCGGTCGCCGGTGTGATTGCCATGCCCGCAAGCGCGGAGATTTATTCCGTCTATGACGAACGGAACGTGGCTCAGGCCATTGCGATGGTCGGACAGTTAAAGCAGCAAGTGCAGCAGGAAATCGCGCTGTATCGCTCGATGAGCGGTGCGCGCGGGTTCGGCGCGTTGCTTGACCGACCGGGGCTAGCCAATGCGCTGCCTGCTGATTGGCAAGACATTTATGCAGCGATTCGACAGGGTGGGTATGCGGGCCTCACCGGTCCTGCAAAAGCGTTACGTGCGCAAAGCAAGCTCTATGACTGCGAGGACCAGCGCGGCATCGATCGGCAGATTTGCCAACGCGCGCTGAACAAGCCATTTCAGGACAAGGCACTCGGTCTGCAAGCGTATCAGACCGAGCTGGCGGAGCTTGACCGGATCGAGCGCTTGATGCGGCAGATCGATGCCACCCAGGATGCGAAAGGCATCGCAGAGCTACAGGCGCGCATTCAATCTGAGAGCACTGCAGTCGGCAACGAAATGACGAAGCTGCAGCTTTTCAAGGCGCTGTCGGATACCGAGGACCGCTTAATCGCGCAGCAGCAGTCCGAACTGATTCTCAAGCGAGCTGGCAACACTCGCCGCCTTCAGGACGAGATGGTACCGGCGACATTTGGACGGTAAGGAGGACGATCGTGAAGCCGATTTGGTCGTCGATGACGTTGAGCATGCTGATCATAGTGCTGTCAGGGTGTGGCAGTGTGCCGCCCAAACCGGAGCTGCCCGATGGTTCTCATCGGGTGCCGGTCAATCAGCAGTCTCCTATTCCGCTCGGCAAAGTTGCGCCATCAGTTGGGGACTGCCCATGAAAGGCGCGGACGACTACCGACGCGCGCTCGACTTTGAGACGTCGCTCACGCATCTGCAGGCGCGCTCCGAACGCCGAGCATGGCAGGTGGCGGGCGCAGCCGTTGCCGTTGCAATGGGCTCTGTGGCCGCGCTTGCCGTGATGACGCCGTTTTACCGTGTGGTGCCGTTACCGATTGAGGTGGACAAGCTCACTGGTGAAGCGCAACTCATCGATGTGCTTGACGCAAAGCACATTCCACTGCGCGAGATACAAGACAGGCATTGGGTCGCGGTCTATGTCCGCTCGCGAGAGCGATATGACTGGGGATTGCTGCAGATGGACTACGACCGTGTCCTTGAAATGAGCGACGAGTCGGTCGCACGCGCATATCGCCAAATCTACAGCGGACCTGACGCTTTAGATCAACGCCTAGGAGCGTCGGTACAGTACCGTGTTCGAGTTGTGTCCACCACTCTGGTGCCTGACGAGCCCGGCCGTGCAGTCGTGCATATCGAACGCACGACTCTCAAGAATGGTATCGACAGTGGCGAGCCCGCACAACGTTTCGTGATTACGCTGGCTTTTACGTATCGTCCAGCTACGCTGATGCGCGAGCGTACGGCAATCGAAAACCCCTTTGGTTTCAAGGTCACTGCGTACAGTCGGGATGCCGAAGACATATCACCTGCTCAGGCTGCGGTTGCAGGAGGGACGCGATGAACGTGCTCGTGTCCGCGACAGTTATGCTAGCAAGCGTGGCGGCGCAATCCGTCGATGCTCATATCGTGCCGGAATGGACTCGTGATGCGCGGGTGCGCCAAGTACGCTTCGTGCCAGATGACGTGGTGCGCGTTGTCGCACAGCGCGGCTTCGCCACGCATATCGCGCTGGATCCGGGCGAGCATATTCTTGTGGTCGCGCCAGGTGATCGTGACGGATGGCACGTCGTCGCCAACCGGGGCGATCACGACGTTTATCTGAAACCAAAGCTTGCGGCGCACGACACGAATCTCGTCATTCGGACCGATCGACGCAGTTACAGTTTCGATCTTGTCGTGCTGCCGCTGAAAGCCCGCTTCGGTAATGCGCGCGAAATGTACCGGGTAAGTTTTGTGTATCCCGACGCCAACGCAGCGAACGCTCGTATTGCGGCGCGCATGACGTGTCTGCAACAACGCCTTTCCCAACCTTCGAGCGTGCGCAATACCGCTTATTCGATGCAGGTCATGCCGCATGCCGAAGACATTGCACCGTCTGCGGCGTGGGATGACGGTCGCTTCACATATATCCGAATTCCGAACAATCGCCGAATACCCGCTGTCTTTCGCGTTGAAGACGACGATAGTGAGCGCGTTGTGGACAAGCATATGGACCACGATGTGATCGTCGTTCATGAGCTGGCTCGGCGTCTCGTGTTGCGTCTAGGCGACGAGACGGTCGGACTGTGGAACGACGCATTTGACGTTGACGGCGTAGCGCCTCGGCACGGTGTAACGGTCGATGGTGTGCGCCGTACTTTGCGGAGCAGCGAGGATGATTGACGAGACTTCGCGCAACGGTAGATCCCCTCACGACAATCTCGAGCCACACCAAATCGACCTGTCAGGATCCGATTCGTTTACCGTCCTGGATCGCGGCTTACCCAGTCTAGATGGGCAGAATCGTCGCTCGATAGCCGGCTGGCTTATCCCACTCCTGATTGTCATGCTCGCGCTAGCTGGCGCCGTGTGGACGGTTCATGGCGTGCTCAGCCGCCATGATGCTGCCGAGCGCGCTCGGCGCAATGCGGTTCGTGCTCAGGATACGCACGACAAGGTATTCGAGATCGATCCAGCGCTTGCGGAAATTGCCGGAGCTGCAAGTGCGGGGCCTGCGCCATCGATGGCTGTATCAGCGCCACGCGCGGCCGTAGCCGTGGATCGCATCGGACCGGCACACAGCTATTACGATGCACCGTTGCTTGTCGTTGCCGGCCGTGAGAGTGAGCCTGGCAACATGAAGGAAGCAGCCTCCGGTGGGTCGGAAACGGTCCTGGCACACGTGAGCGAACAGACCGGTGGCGCGGATCAGGGTACGTTCTCGAGCCTGGCGCAGACGCTGGTTCCGACCCGCACGCCAAAGGTGAAAGCCGCGTTTATCGGCAACCGCAGCTTGCTGCTCAGTCAGGGCACCAAGATCGACTGTGCGGGCGACACCGCGTTCGATTCGACACAAGCCGGCATTTCGACCTGCACGGTCACTCGCAATATTTATTCTGACGACGGGCGCGTTGTGCTCATCGAGCGCGGATCGCAAATCAATTGCGAATATCGTGCCAATCTCGCGCCCGGGCAAAAGCGCGTATTCGTTCTGTCGGCCAGAATCGTCACACCGCATGGCGTGATCGTACAAATCGACTCACCCGTGGCCGATGCGCTAGGTCGTATGGGCGTGGCCGGTGCACTCGACAATCACTGGGGCGAGCGTGTGGGCGCGGCGATGCTGCTCGGACTGAGCCAGGATGCAATCGGCTATCTGGCCACGCGCGGGGGCAACGCCAACGGCACGATCGTTTATCAGAGTACGCAGGCACAAGGCAACGACATGGCGTAAGCGTGGAGCCGATACCATCTTGACGGGGTGAGTTACCGGTTTCCCCAACGATTGGATGCCATACGTAGCAGCGTGGCATTGGCAGCACGTAGATCGAAC
>NZ_CADFDY010000020.1:0-23114 GCF_902833095.1 Burkholderia sp. BCC1208
CGAGTGCAAGGCACTCGACGTACGACGGTTGAAGTACCGCGTACGTGTGAGATACAGCTCACAACTCAAAATTACTGCTTCTTCCCAGATTGGTTCTGTTGGCCACGCCAGCAGAACAACCCCCTTTGCCTGATGACCATAGCGAGTCGGTCCCACCCCTTCCCATCCCGAACAGGACCGTGAAACGACTCTACGCCGATGATAGTGCGGATTCCCGTGTGAAAGTAGGTAATCGTCAGGCTCCCTAAGCCAGAAACCCCCGCCCGACAAGGCGGGGGTTTTTGCATTTCGGCACCTAAAAAGCACGGCGAAGCGCGCCCATTCCTCGTAACCCTACAACGTGCGCGCCAGATCCCTCATCTGCATCCCTGCCGCCAAGCCTTCCCCCGGAACGAAGCTCCGCGATTTGATACGATCGAAGTGTCGTCGACGAGGGGATCCGTCGACATTCGTGTTCGAAACCAGAGCTTGATGAAGAGGGCGGGGGAATGAATATCGGCGATGCATCGCGCGAATCCGGAGTCAGCGCGAAAATGATCCGGTACTACGAACAGGTCGGCCTTCTTGCGCCGAGCAAGCGTACCGATGCCGGCTACCGGATCTACGGCGCGGACGAAATCCATATCCTGCGGTTCATCCGTCAGGCGCGACGGCTTGGCTTTCTCGTCGAGGATATTCGCAAGTTGCTGATGCTCTGGCAGGATCGCTCGCGCGCCAGCGCCGAAGTGAAATCGATCGCGCTCGAGCACGTGGCCGAACTCGACAAACGCATCGCGGAGCTGAGCGACATGCGCGACACGCTGGCCGATCTGGCCGCGCACTGCCATGGTGATGGCCGCCCTGAATGCCCGATTTTGGCGCGTCTGGCCGATCCCGTCGGTGAACCAAATTAGTGCGTGCCCTCGGGCCCCAAAACGAGCTTCGACTCAATATCGTTAAAAATCAATAGGGTAGAGGAAATCCGATCGCTTCCATTCCGAATTGGAATGGTTTCCATGCAAGTTTTTCACTAGCATCTTGGTGCGGCGTCGCTATAATTCGGGATAACCCTATACGGGAAATCCCTGAATCTCGATTCACCAGGGGTCCCTCTTCCTTGGAGAACGTCATGATCGCCTACATCGTCGAAAAGCTGAGCAACTGGTTCGAATCCGCAGAACGTGAGCGCCGTGAGGCTTACCTCGCCACGTCGTCGGACATCGTCCAGCTCGAGAGCCGCATCCGCTCGCTCGAAACCAACGGCTACTCGCTGTAATCGGAGTCACCGTCAGGTGCCGAGCGGCACCGAACGATAAGCAAGCCCCGTATTGACGGGGCTTTGTTTTTTTGTGCGCCGGATCTGGCGAAATCGTCGGTGCAGCGCTATGGTATGGACCTGCTTTTCATCCTGAAGGACACGATCATGCGTTTGCGTGTCGATGTGCGTCGCAATACCCGCGCGCGTCTCGTTCTGGGCGCCGCCGTGCTCGTTCATGCCCTCGCGGCCGCTGCCGCGACGTCGTCCAGGCCGCTCGTTCTCGATACGCAGCGCGGTATCCAGGACGGCAAGGGCGGATTGATGTTGCAGACGGCGCCGTTGTCCCCGGAGCCGATCGTCGAGCCTGCGGGCATGCGGGCTCCGGCCGGGCAGGCGCCGAACACGTCGGTTCCGCTGTTCGTCGCGCCGTATATCAATGTTCCGGCCTGGGGCGGGCAGCCGGCCAACCAGCCGAGGCTCGCGCCGAGACCCCAGCCGTAACGACCCGTCTCCCGATCAGTTTCCGCGGTGCTCGATTTGATAGCGGGCGCCGCCGTCCTGTCCCAGCTTCTCCACCAGGTACGGCAACACCTCCTTCATGCTCTGGGCGAGCGTATACGGAGGATTCAGGATGAACATCCCGCTGCCGTAGAGGCCCAGCCCGTCGGTCGGCGGATTCGATACCGTCAGCGTCAGGTGCAGCCAGTTGTTCGGTTGCAGGCGCTTCAGCTGTTCGGGAAAGCGCTGCGATTCCAGCCGCGTGACCTGCGGGTACCAGATTGCATAGCAGCCGGTCGCGAAACGCTTCAGGCATTCCGTCAGGCAGCTCACCACGCGCGCGTAATCCTTCTTGTCCTCGTAGGACGGATCGATCAGTACGAGTGCACGTCGCGGCGGCGGCGGCAGCAGCGCCTTGATACCTTCGAAGCCGTCGCCGGCGAAGATCATCGCGCGTCGCCCCGCGTCGCGGAAATTGTGGCGCAGCACATCGATTTCCGTCGTGTGCATTTCGAACAGGCGCATACGATCCTGCTCGCGCATCGACCGCCACGCGATGTACGGGGAGCCCGGGTAGAAGTGCAGTTCGCCGTCGTCGTTCAGCGCGCGGACTTCATCCACATAGTCGCCCAGCGCCTCCGGCAGGTTCTTTTCGTTCCACAGCCGGCCGATGCCGGTATCGAATTCCGACGTCTTCGCTGCATAACCGTCGCGCAGCGAATACACGCCGGCGCCTGCGTGCGTATCGATGTACCAGTACGATTTATCTTTGTTGTTCAGGTAGCGCAGCAGCTGGACGACGACGGCGTGCTTGAGCACGTCCGCGTGGTTGCCTGCGTGAAAACCGTGACGATAACTGAGCATGGCGGGCTGCCTGAAACGAAAGGTGAATCGATGAAAGCGGTTGCTCGTACGCGGCCGTTGGCCGGGCGCCGATGCGGCCGCGTATTGTACGCGAGTGGCCGCGCGCCGCCTTACTCGTATGCGTCGCCGACCACTGCCTCGATGCGTTGCTTCACATCCGGCGTCAGCTTCGCGGCCACGTCGAGCGCGCGCATGTTGTCGCCGATCTGGTCGATTCGCGATGCGCCGGTGATGACCGAACTCACGCGTGGATTCGCGAGCACCCATGCGATTGCCAATTGGCCGGTGCTGCAGCCGAGTTCGGCGGCGATCTCGCCGAGCCGTTCGACGATGTCGTTGGCGGCCGGATCGGTCAGGCGTTCGCGCATCCAGTCGTAGCCTTGCAACTGCGCGCGGCTGCCGGCCGGCACGCCGTTGCGGTATTTGCCGGTGAGCAGGCCCGACGCCAGCGGGCTCCAGGTCGTGAGGCCGAGACCGTAATCGTCGTAGAGCCGCGCATATTCCTGTTCGACCCGGGTGCGGTGGAACAGGTTGTACTGCGGCTGTTCGACGACCGGCTTGTGCAGATGATGCCGCTCGGCGATCTCGCATGCCGCGCGGATCTCGTCGGCGCTCCATTCCGACGTGCCCCAGTACAGCGCCTTGCCGCGCACGATCATGTCGCTCATCGCCCAGACGGTTTCCTCGATCGGCGTATGCGGATCGGGGCGATGGCAATAGACGAGGTCGACATAGTCGAGCTGCAGCCGTCGCAGCGAGCCGTCGATCGCGTTCATCAGGTATTTGCGGTTCAGCGTGTGATACTGGTTCGGAGCTTCCGCGAGCCCCCAGAAGAACTTCGTGGACACGATATAGCTGACGCGCGGCCAGTCGAGCGATTTGAGCGCGTGGCCCATGATCTCCTCGGATTTGCCGCCGGCATAGACTTCGGCGTTGTCGAAGAAATTGACGCCCGCATCGCGGGCCGCGGCGAGGCATTCGCGCGCGACCCGCTGGTCGACCTGGTTGCCGTAGGTCACCCACGACCCGAGGGAAAGTTCGCTGATCTGCAGGCCGGAGCGGCCTAGCCGTCGATAGTGCATGAGAATCTCCTGCTGAACGGAATCGACCTTAAGCTTAGACGTTTTGCACGCGAACGGCGGGGCCGATCGTGCACAATGGCGGCTGGCACGCCGATACGATTTCGCGACGAGCGCGGATGCGGCGGGCGCGTGTTTTATCGATCCGATAACGGGAGGAGACGGACATGGCAGCAGATCTGAGCGGCAAGACCGCAGTCGTCACGGGCGCCGCGAGCGGCATCGGCAAGGAAATCGCGCTGGAGCTGGCCAAGGCAGGCGCGGCCGTCGCGATCGCCGACCTGAACCAGGACGGCGCGAACGCGGTCGCCGACGAGATCAACAAGGCCGGCGGCAAGGCGATCGGCGTCGCGATGGACGTGACCAGCGAGGAGGCCGTGAACAGCGGCATCGACAAGGTGGCCGAAGCGTTCGGCTCGGTCGACATCCTCGTGTCGAACGCCGGTATCCAGATCGTCAACCCGATCGAGAACTATTCGTTCTCCGACTGGAAGAAGATGCAGGCGATCCACGTGGACGGCGCGTTCCTGACGACGAAGGCCGCGCTCAAGCACATGTACAAGGACGATCGCGGCGGCGTCGTGATCTACATGGGTTCGGTGCATTCGCACGAAGCGTCGCCGCTGAAGTCGGCGTACGTGACGGCCAAGCACGGGCTGCTGGGCCTGGCGCGCGTGCTGGCGAAGGAAGGCGCGAAGCACAACGTGCGCTCGCACGTGGTGTGTCCGGGCTTCGTGCGCACGCCGCTGGTCGACAAGCAGATTCCGGAGCAGGCGAAGGAGCTCGGGATCAGCGAAGAGGAAGTGATCAAGAAGGTGATGCTCGGCAACACGGTCGACGGCGTGTTCACGACGGTGCAGGACGTCGCGCAGACGGTGCTGTTCCTGTCGGCATTCCCGAGCGCCGCGCTCACGGGCCAGTCGGTGGTCGTCAGCCACGGATGGTTCATGCAGTAAGGCGGGGGCGGGCGGTGCGGCCGCCCGCCGCGCCGAGCGGCAAAAAAACGCGCTCCATGGAGCGCGTTTTTCATGTCGGCAGGGCGGGGCCGGTGACGGCTGCCGTCCGGCGCGGCTTTACTTCAGGACCGCTGCGACCGCATTGGCGACCGCGTCGAGGTTGCGCGTGTTCAGCGCGGCGACGCAGATACGACCCGTGCCGACCGCATAGATGCCGAACTCGTCGCGCAGGCGATCGACTTGTGCCGAGGTCAGGCCCGAATACGAGAACATCCCGCGCTGCGCGTTGATGAAGCTGAAATCGCGATCGACCCCGCTCGCCTTCAGGCGCTCGACGAGACCGTTACGCATCGCGCGGATGCGGTCGCGCATTTCGCCGAGTTCCTGCACCCACGCAGCATGCAGTTCCGGCGACGCGAGCACCGCTGCGACCACCGCGCCGCCGTGGGTCGGCGGGTTCGAGTAGTTCGTGCGGATCACGCGCTTCAGTTGCGACAGCACGCGCGTGGCCTCTTCCTTGCTCGAGGTGATGATCGACAGCGCGCCGACGCGCTCGCCGTACAGCGAGAACGACTTCGAGAACGACGACGACACGAACGCGTTCAGGTCGGCTGCGGCAAACAGGCGCACGGCGGCGGCATCGGCTTCGATGTTCTCGCCGAAGCCCTGGTAGGCCATGTCGAGGAACGGCACGAGGTTGCGCGCCTTCACGACGTCGACGACCTGTTGCCACTGCGCTTCGGTCAGGTCCACGCCGGTCGGATTGTGGCAGCACGCATGCAGCACGACGACCGTGCCGGCCGCGTAGCTGTTCAGCGCCGACAGCATGCCTTCGAAATTCACGCCGTTGGTGGCCGCGTCGTAGTACGGATATGCGACGACCTCGAAGCCGGCCGCTTCGAACAGCGCGCGGTGGTTTTCCCAGCTCGGATCGCTGATCGCGACCTTCACGTTCGGATTCACGGTGCGCAGGAAATCGGCGCCGATCTTCAGCGCGCCCGTGCCGCCCAGTGCCTGGGCCGTGACCACGCGGCCCGCCGCGATCAGCGGCGAGTCGTTGCCGAGCAGCAGCTTCTGCACGGCCGCATCGTAGGCGGCAATCCCGTCGATCGGCAGGTAACCGCGCGGCAGGCCGGCCTCGACACGCGCCTTCTCCGCGTCGCGAACCGCGCGCAGCAGCGGAATCTTGCCGTCTTCGTTCGTGTACACGCCGACGCCGAGGTTGACCTTGGTCGGACGCGCATCGGCGTTGAAGGCTTCGTTCAGGCCCAGGATCGGGTCGCGGGGAGCAAGCTGGACAGCGGAGAAGAGCGACATGATGATTCGGCAGTAGTGAAAAGAGGGTCAGGCTTTCAGCCGGCGGGACGGGCGTCGTGGAACGCGCCGACGGGGCGACGCCGGAAAGCGCAGCAGCCTGATATTGTAGCGAATTCGCGCTGGCGGGGGCGGTGATTCCGTCGCGATCGGGGCGGCGAATCGTGAATTCGGGCGGCCGTCGCGCGTCAGGAGCCGACAGCAGTTCGCGCGGCCGCGAAGCGCTAGAATGCTTTCTTTGCCCTTGCTCCGGCCGCACTCCATGTCCGAACATCATGCCGAAGTCGGCGACGCGCTCGACGAATCCAAATTCGTCACTTTCGAAGGGTCGCCGTTCCAGCTTTACCAGCCCTATCCGCCCGCGGGCGACCAGCCGACCGCGATCGACACGCTCGTCGAAGGTGTCGGCGACGGCCTTGCCTTCCAGACGCTGCTCGGCGTGACCGGTTCGGGCAAGACCTTCACGATGGCCAACACGATCGCGCGGCTCGGCCGCCCGGCGATCGTGTTCGCGCCGAACAAGACGCTCGCGGCCCAGCTTTACGCGGAGTTCCGCGAGTTCTTCCCGCGCAACGCGGTCGAGTACTTCGTCTCGTACTACGACTACTACCAGCCCGAGGCCTACGTGCCGCAGCGCGACCTGTTCATCGAGAAGGACTCGTCGATCAACGAGCACATCGAGCAGATGCGGCTGTCGGCGACGAAGAGCCTGATGGAGCGTCGCGACGTGGTGATCGTCGCGACGGTGTCGGCGATCTACGGTATCGGCAATCCGTCCGAGTACCACCAGATGATCCTGACGCTGCGCGCCGGCGACAAGCTCGGCCAGCGCGACGTGATCGCGCGGCTGATCGCGATGCAATACACGCGCAACGAGCAGGATTTCCAGCGCGGCACGTTCCGCGTGCGCGGCGACACGATCGACATCTTCCCGGCCGAACACGCGGAAATGGCCGTGCGAGTCGAGCTGTTCGACGACGAAGTCGAGACGCTGCAGCTGTTCGACCCGCTCACCGGGCGCGTGCGGCAGAAGATCCCTCGTTTCACCGTGTATCCGTCGTCGCACTACGTGACGCCGCGCGACACCGTGATGCGCGCGGTCGAGACGATCAAGGACGAATTGCGCGAACGGCTCGAGTTCTTCCATCGCGACGGCAAGCTCGTCGAGGCGCAGCGCCTCGAGCAGCGCACGCGCTTCGATCTCGAGATGCTGCAGGAGCTCGGCTTCTGCAAGGGCATCGAGAACTATTCGCGGCATTTCTCGGGCGCGGCGCCCGGCGATCCGCCGCCGACGCTCGTCGACTACCTGCCGCCCGATGCGCTGATGCTGCTCGATGAGTCGCACGTGCTGATCGGCCAGCTGAACGGCATGTACAACGGCGACCGCGCGCGCAAGGAAAACCTCGTCAATTACGGGTTCCGCCTGCCGTCGGCGCTCGACAACCGGCCGCTGAAGTTCCCCGAGTTCGAGCGCAAGATGCGCCAGGTCGTATTCGTGTCGGCCACGCCGGCCGATTACGAGAAACGCGTGACGGGGCAGATCGCCGAGCAGGTCGTGCGACCGACGGGCCTCGTCGATCCGGAAATCGAAGTGCGGCCGGCGAGCTCGCAGGTCGACGACGTGCTGACCGAGATCAACGCGCGCGTGAAGGCCGGCGAGCGCGTGCTGATCACCGTGCTGACGAAGCGCATGGCCGAACAGCTGACCGAGTTCCTGGCCGACCATGGCGTCAAGGTGCGTTATCTGCACAGCGACATCGATACGGTCGAGCGCGTCGAGATCATCCGCGACCTGCGGCTCGGCACCTTCGACGTGCTGGTCGGGATCAACCTGCTGCGCGAGGGCCTCGACATTCCCGAAGTGTCGCTCGTCGCGATCCTCGACGCGGACAAGGAAGGCTTCCTGCGCGCCGAGCGCTCGCTGATCCAGACGATCGGCCGCGCCGCGCGGAACGTGAACGGCAAGGCGATCCTCTACGCGGACAACATGACCGAGTCGATGAAGCGCGCGATCGGCGAAACCGAGCGGCGCCGCGCGAAGCAGATCGCCCACAACGAAAAGATGGGCATCACGCCGCGCGGCGTCGTGAAGCGCATCAAGGACATCATCGACGGCGTCTACAACGCCGACGACGCGCGCGCGGAGCTGAAGGAGGCGCAGCAGCGCGCGAAATTCGAGGACATGTCGGAAAAGCAACTCGCGAAGGAAATCAAGCGTCTCGAGAAGCAGATGGCCGACTACGCGAAGAACCTCGAATTCGAGAAGGCCGCCGCGACCCGCGACCAGCTTGCCGTGCTGCGTGAACGCGTGTTCGGCGCGAACGTCGGCGACCACATCAGCGGCGGCCGGTAAATCTTTCCAAGCGTCACTGAATCCTTTTGGTAAAGCGCCTGTAAGCCTTGTCGTATCAGGGGTTTACAGCGCTCTCCGTTTGTTCCGAAACGGGTTCGGTGCTAAACTCCCCATGTATTGAGAATAGTTCGCATTAACGTTCTTCGTCGCGTTAGTGTTTCCAGCGGGCGGCCCCGGCGGCGGCTCGCATGTCGTCAAGATAGTCAGACAAATAACAAGGAGTGTCCATGTTGGGTTCTTCGTTCATCCGCACGACGGTTGCGGTAGCGGCGGCGCTGGCCGCGATGTCGGCCTCGGCGGCCGAGTATCCGATCGGCAAGCAGCAGATCCAGGGCGGCATGGAAATCGGCGCGGTGTATCTGCAGCCGATCACGATGGACCCGGAAGGCATGATGCGCAAGGCGTCGGATTCCGACATCCACCTCGAGGCCGACATCCATGCGGTCAAGAACAACCCCACCGGTTTCGCGGAAGGCGACTGGATGCCGTACCTGCAGGTCACGTACAAGCTGACGAAGCAGGGCGACACGAAGTGGAAGGCCGAGGGCGACCTGATGGGCATGGTCGCGAGCGACGGCCCGCACTACGGCGACAACGTGAAGCTCGCCGGCCCGGGCAAGTATCACCTGACGATGGTCGTCAAGCCGCCGATGCAGTCGGGTCACATGGCGTTCGGTCGCCACGTCGACAAGGAAACGGGCGTGGGCCCGTGGTTCAAGCCCATCACGCTCGAGTACGACTTCCCGTTCGCCGGTATCGGCAAGAAGGGCGGTTACTGATCGGTGGCATCACGAACGGCGCGCTTCGGCGCGCCGTCGGCGTAGAGAACCCAGAATGAAAATTCCCCAGAAAATCGTTGCCGCAGCCGCTGCGCTGTGGCTTGCCGGCGCGGCGCATGCGGCCGATCTGCCGACGTTCAAGCTCGAGATGACGGATGGCAAGCTGAATCCCGCCCGCATCGAAGTGCCGGCCGGCCAGCGTTTCAAGATCGAGATCAGGAACACCGGCAAGGGCGCCGCCGAATTCGAGAGCGTGCAGTTACGCAAGGAGAAGGTGCTTGCGCCGGGCGCCGATTCATTCGTGGTCGTCGCCCCGCTGTCGCCGGGCGAATACAAGTTTTTCGACGATTTTCACCAGCAGGCACAGGGCGTGATCGTCGCGAAGTAACGCGTTTTATCTGCGCGCGGGCGTACCAGTCCCTCGCCCCGCGCGTCAGGAGGTATCGATGGGTCAGATCTTGTTCATCGTCTGGCGGGAGAGCGTCGAAGCGCTGCTCGTCGTCGGCATTCTCTATGCATGGCTGAAAAACGGCGACGACGACGCTCGCCGCGGCCTGCCTTTCCTCTGGGCCGGCGTGGGCGTCGGTCTGCTGATGGCCGTCGGCCTCGGCGCCGCGCTGGTCGGGTTTACCGAAGTGTTGTCCGGCGACGCGCAGGACTATTTCCAGACGGCGATGGTGCTGATCGCGTGTGTGCTGATCGTGCAGATGGTGCTGTGGATGCGCCGGCACGGCCGCACGCTGAAGCGCGACATGGAGCAGTCGCTGCAGCAAAGCACGCGCGACTCGAACTGGTGGGGCGTCGCCGTGCTGGTCGCGCTCGCGATCGCACGCGAAGGCAGCGAGACGGTGATCTTCCTGTACGGCCTCGGTTTCGGCCAGTCGGGCCACGTCGACGGCAGCCAGATGCTCGCGGTCGTGATCGGTCTCGGCCTCGCATTCCTCACGTTCTATCTGCTGCAGCTCGGCGGCAAGTATTTCTCGTGGCGGCATTTCTTCCGCGTCACCGAGGTGATGCTGCTGTTTCTCGGCGCGGGCCTGTTCCAGACCGGCGTCGACAAGCTGATCGACAAGGAAATCCTGCCGCTCGGCATCTCGCAGGTGTGGGATACGTCCGCGATCCTCGATGATTCGGGCACGTTCGGTTCGCTCGTCGCGACGCTGACGGGCTATCGCGCGCACCCGGCGCTGACCAACCTGGTGGCGTATGCGGTGTACTGGGCGGTGGTCTGGCTGCTGATGAAGCGCGCGAGCCGCCGCCCGGCCGTTGCAGCGGGTCGCGCGGCATGAGCGTTGTCGCCGCCGTCAAGCCGGGCCTGCTCGCGCAGGCCGGCCAGTGGATGCAGCGCCACGGTGCGCTGATCCGCGGTATCCAGTGGATCGTCGTCGCCGTCTACGCGTTCCTGATCATCGTACCGGCGGTGTTGCCGCTGCCGGACGATTCCGCGCACCTGTGGAACAACCTCACGCTCATCGCGCAGTTCGCGTTCTGGGGCATCTGGTGGCCGTTCGTGCTGCTGTCGATGGTGATGCTCGGCCGTGTCTGGTGCGGTGTGCTGTGCCCGGAGGGCGCGCTCACCGAATACGCAAGCAAGTTCGGCCGCGGCGGCCCGATTCCGCGCTGGATCCGATGGGGCGGCTGGCCGTTCGTCGCGTTCGGCATCACGACGATCTACGGGCAGATGGTGAGCGTGTACCAGTACCCGCTCGCGGTGCTGTTCGTGCTCGGCGGCTCGACCGTCGGTGCGATCGTGATCGGCCTGCTGTACGGCCGCGAGAAACGCGTGTGGTGCAAGTATCTGTGTCCGGTCAACGGCGTGTTCGGGCTGCTCGCACGGCTCGCGCCGATGCGCTACAAGGTCGACGAGGAGGCGTGGCGCCGTTCGTACAAGAACGGCGAGCACGGCCATCGCGTGATTCCGATCAACTGCGCGCCGCTCGTGCCGTTGCGCAACATGAAGGGCGCGGCGGCCTGCCATATGTGCGGCCGCTGCAGCGGGCACCGCGACGCGATTTCGCTGTCGCTGCGTTCGCCGTCCGACGAAGTCGTGAATCTCGGTGCGGAACAGGCCAATCCGTGGGACACCGCGCTGATCCTGTACGGCCTGCTCGGCGTGGCGATCGGCGCGTTCCACTGGACCGTCAGCCCCTGGTTCGTGCAGATCAAGCAATGGCTCGCGGGCTGGCTGATCGACCACGACATCACGTGGCCGCTCGAGACCAATGCGCCGTGGTTCCTGCTCACGCACTATCCGGATCGCAACGACGTGTTCTCCTGGCTCGATGGCGGGCTGGTCGTCAGCTACATCGTCGGCACGGGGCTCGTGTACGGCACGGCGCTGCTGGTGTTGCTGGCCGGCGCCACGCTGATGCTCGGCCGCTTCGATCGCGTGCGCCTGCATCACCTGGCGCAGGCGCTGATCCCGATCGCCGGCGCGGGCGTGTTCCTCGGCCTGTCGGCCACGACGCTGTCGTTGCTGCGCGCCGAGCATGTGCCGCTCGGCTGGGCAACCGATGTGCGCATCGCGATTCTGGTCGGCGCCAACGTATGGAGTGCGTGGCTCGCATGGAAGGTGACGGGGCGCTATGCGGCGTGGCCGCGCCGGCTCGCGGCATTCGCGTGGTTCGCCGTCGGGCTGGCCGTCGTCGACAGCGCATGGTGGTTGATGTTCTGGGGGTTCTGAAGCGGCGGACATGCCGCTTCTCGCTGTCGCGCACTGACGGCAACAACGACACCCGGGGGGGCGCGCTTCGCGCATTGGCTGCCCAAACAGAAAAGCGACACGTCCTTCGACGCGTCGCTTTTTTTCTTCCTTGTGCGAGAACCAAAAAAGTGGCTTGGCTTGCTGCAACGGCTGCTTGAGTGTGTTTGCACGAAGGGGTCTAGATCTCGCGTGCAAGCCGTTCCGCTGGCTACTGCCCAACACCTCTCAGGGAGGTGGTCCCCACAATACTCGGTCGTTACTTCGTCAGGATCAGTTTGCCGAGCCGCGTGGCGCGCAACTGATAAGTCTCTCCGTTATGCGCGATGCTGACGTGGCTTTGGCCTTGCAGCAGCGCATCGCTGTTGACGACCCGCGTGCCTGCATCGCGGTGGCCGGCGGGTTTCGCCGGCGTGGTGACCGCTGCCGTCTTTTGACGGCTGCTGGCTGCTGTGCTGGTGGTGCGGCGCAGGGTCAGCGTGGTCGGGCGCATGGTGTCGGTCATTCGGTTTGATCGGTGACTGTCGATACGATGGAATGAATTCTAAATGATAACTATTCCCATTTACAAAAACTCTTTATCGATCGAAATGCCGGCGCTGATAGCTTGAATCAAAAAGGGCGGCCCGCAGGCCGCCACGCGGTTCAGTGCAGCGGATCGGGATCCTTGCGACCCTGCGCGTATTCGCGGATCAGGCGCACGGTGTCGATATCCGACGTGCGGTACGCCTCCTTGACGATCCCGTGCGTCTGTCGCGCTTCTTCGCTGTCGTCCGTGACCGTCAGCGTCGTGCGGTACTCGAAACGCAGGAACAGCTCGTGGTCGTCGCGCTCCTCGATCGTCATCGTCAGCGAGCCGCCGATCTCGCCGTCGGCCGCGCGGATGTCGTAGCGGACCTGCTGGTTCGGCGTGAACGTCACGTGGTCGCGCACGGTCGCGTGGCCGTAATGCAGTTCGCGTTCGAGCGTCGTGTCCGTCCGTTCGTGAATGGTGCAGCTGTCGAGGCCGATCACGAACAGTTGCGGCTGTTCCGCACGCAGCACGAGACCTTCCCAGAGCTGGTCGCGGGTGAGGGGCGTCACGGCCGGATCGTCGGAGTTGATCTGGATCAGATGTTCGAAGTTCAAGGTGACGGGTTCCTTCTGGCGGGCGCGCGGCCACATGGTTCAAAAACTTATTGTGACGCAAAACCACCGGCTTCGCGGCACCTGCGCCCCGATCCGATTTACGTTTCGATGCGCCCCATGCGACCGGTCTGGTAGTCGACGACAGCCTGCCGGATCTCTTCCTCGGTATTCATCACGAACGGGCCGTAACGGACGATCGGCTCGTTGAGCGGCACACCGCCGATCAGCAGCAGGTCGAGCGACGTGTCGCCGGCAGCGAACGTGACGGTGTCGCCGTCGTCGCCGTAGACGATCATGTGTCGCGCGTCGACAGCCTGCCTGTCAGGCCCGTAGAGGCCCGTTCCGTCGATGGGATAGGCAAACACGCGATAACCGGCCGGTACGGGCTGGGTGACCGCCGCGCCGGGCTCCAGCGTGAAGTGCTGATAGAGGATCGGCGTGCGCGTCTCGATCGCGGCCCGTACGCCGAATGCTTCGCCGGCGATGACGCGCACGCGCGCGCGGCCGTCCGGCGACGTCGCGGTCGGAATGCGGGCAGCCGGGATCTCCTGGTAACGCGGCGCGATCATTTTGTCGCGGCGCGGCAGGTTGACCCACAGCTGGAAGCCGTGGGAGCGCCCGCCTGCCTGAGCGAACGCCGGGTCCGGCATCTCGCTGTGCACGACGCCGGCGCCGGCCGTCATCCACTGCACGTCGCCGGGGCCGAGTGTGCCGGCATGGCCGGACGAGTCGCGATGGCGGAAGCGTCCGTCGAGCGCGTAGGTCACGGTTTCGAAGCCACGATGCGGATGATCGGGCGCACCCACGGCTTCACCGGGGGCGTAGTCGACGGGGCCCATTTCATCGAGCAGCAGGAACGGATCGAAATCCATCAGCAGCCGCGTCGGGAACGGGCGGTGAACCACGAAACCGCCGCCTTCGGTGGTGCGAAGCGCGGAGTAGGTGCGATCAAGCGAGCGAGCGGTGGTCATGGGAAGCCCTCGAAATCATCGGAATAGCGTCATTTTTGAAACATAGCGCTATTATATTGGGCGTTTTACCGTTCGATTCGCGGCGGTTCGCAATGGATTGTTCTGAAATTGGAACGATGAGATGAATATCGATGCACATAACCTGAACGACCTGATGTACTTCTCGCAGGTCGTCGAACATGGCGGCTTCTCGGCCGCCGAGCGCGTGCTGGGCATCTCGAAATCGCGTCTGTCGCGGCGCCTGACCGAGCTCGAGGCGGCGCTCGGCGTGCGCCTGCTGCAGCGTTCGACGCGCAAGCTTGCACTGACCGAGGCGGGGGAGCTGTTCTACCAGCATTGTCAGGCGATGCTTGCCGAAGCGAGGGCCGCGATGAACGCGGTGCAGCAGTTGCGCGCGTCGCCGCGCGGCTCGGTGCGCGTCAGCGTGCCGGTGACGCTGTCGCAGACGATGCTGTCGCGCATCCTGCCCGAATTCCTGCGCCGCTATCCCGAGGTGAAGGTGCATGTGCGCGTGACGAATCGCGTGATCGACCTGTTCGAGGATTCGATCGACGTCGCGTTGCGCGTGCGCTCGGAGCCGCCGCAGAACGCCAACATCGTCGTGCGGCCGCTGTGGCGCACCGAGCAGATGCTGGTCGGGGCGCCGAGCCTGCTGAGCCAGAATGCGCCGCCGCTGGCGCCGGACGACCTGACCGGCTTCGAGACGCTCGATACGCCGAGCGTCGACGGCCGGCACGTATTCAACCTGATCGCGCCGGACGGAACGCGCCACGTTCACGAGCATGATCCGCGGCTCGTGACGGCCGACCTGATGACGATCCGCGAGGCCGTGCTCGATGGCCTCGGCATCGCGGCGCTGCCGGAGATGATGTACGGCAACGCGCTGCGCGCGGGGCAACTGTCGCCCGTGATGCCCGGCTGGACGCTGCCGGTGCCGCAGCTGTATGCGGTGTTCGTATCGCGTCAGGGGATGCCGCCCGCGGTACGTGCGTTCGTCGATTACCTGGTCGAGAAGCTCGACCATGGCGCGTACAAGGAGCCGGGTTGCCCGGAGCGCGCGAAGAAGGAAGCGGCGGCCGATGTTTCGGCGACCTGAACACGCCGTCCGCCACGACGCAAATTTGTTTTGTCATTGAAGCGTCGCCTGCAATCGCAAGTTTCAATCGCCGGAACCTTGAATGCGCGCGCGGGCGGGCCTATATTGAAATCCCATTTCGCGAAGGAAGTTCTGAGCGGAATCAGGTGGCCGCATATATTGCGAGCCAGATAGGGCAGAACGCGCAGTCCGTGCAGACCACGGCAAAGTCGCATTTGCGTTGCTCGAGGCGCAACCGATACCGCCAAAGAGCCCGCCGCCCGAAGGCGCCCGCGTGCGCATGAAAAAAGGCCTTCATCTGGCGATGAAGGCCTTTTACTTTGGGGACGCCCGGTTAGGGGCGCGCGGCTAGGGACGCCCGGTCAGGGACGCCCGGCTAGGTGCGCCGTGGCTACCGGCGACGACGGGACGTGCGCACGTTACTTCGCTTTTGCGCCGGGCTCCGTCACGAAGCCCAGCTTCGTCAAGCCGCCTGCCTGCGCATCCGACATCACTTCCGCGACGTGCTCGTACGCGACCTTGCGGTCCGCGCGCAGGTGCAATTCCGGCTGCGGCGTGCGTTTCGCGGCTTCCGCGATGCGTGCCTGAAGCTGTTCGCGCGTGACCGTGTGGTCGTCCCACAGGATCGTGCCGTCGCCCTGAATCGCGACGTCGACGGTCTGAGGCTTTTCGTCGACGGGCTGGCTGCTGGCGTGCGGCAGGTCGATCTTCACCGCATGCTGCATCGCCGGGATCGTCACGAGAAAAATGATGAGGAGTACGAGCATGACGTCGACGAGCGGCGTCATGTTGATCTCGCTCATCACGGCATCGTCGTCATCGTCGCTGAAACCGGTGTTCATGGCCATGGATCACCTCGTCTCAGCTGGCGGCGCGCGATGCGAGACGCAGGCCGTCGCGCGTCGACGACGACGCGAGGCTCGCGCCCGTCACGAAGTACGCGTGCAGGCCGTGCGCAAAGCGGCGCAGCTTGCTGACGACGCCCTTGTTCGCACGGGTCAGCGCGTTGTAGCCGAGCACCGCGGGAATCGCGACGAACAGGCCGAAGGCCGTCATGATCAGCGATTCGCCGACGGGGCCCGCGACCTGGTCGATCGACGTCTGCCCGGTGGCGCCGATTGCGAGCAGCGCGTGGTAGATGCCCCAGACCGTGCCGAACAGACCGACGAACGGCGCCGTGCTGCCGACCGATGCGAGGATCGCGAGGCCGCTCTGCATGCGCGAAATGCCTTCGTCCATCGTGTCCTTCAGGCAGCGCGTGACCCAGTCGGATACGTCCATGCGATCGTGCAGGTGCGGTTGCGTCTGATGGTGGTGGTCGGCGGCTTCCTTGCCCGACAGCGCGAGCGCGAGGAACGGGTTGTCGTTCGGCGTCGATGCGGCGAGGCCGAGCTTCTTGATGCCGTCGTCGAAATTGTCGGAATGCCAGAATGCCTGTTCGGCATTCTTCGTGAGGCGGTTCAGGCGGATCACGTTCCAGCCTTTGACGACGATCACGATCCACGACAGGACCGACATCACGAGCAGCGTGATCGCAATGGCGCGCGTGACGAAATCACCTTGCGCCCAGACGTGCGCGATACCGTAGCTTTGCATTTTTGTTTCCTTTGAATCTTCCGGATGAGGCAGGTTAGTCGGTGAGCCCGAAGCTGTAGGGCTGTGTGCGGGCGGCGCGGATCGCCTGGCCGTTCTCGATATACGGACGGCAGGTGGTCGAGCGCATCGCGTCGAGTGCGGCATCGTCGAGGCGCGGATAGCCGCTGCTCTTCTGCAGATCGATGCTTTCGATCTTGCCGGTCACGCCGACGACGAAGTGAACATAGGCGGTGCCCGATTCGCCGCGGCGGCGCGACATCGACGGATAGTCGGGCTTCACGAAGTTGCATTGGAGCGTCGGCACGTTCTTCGGCGCGCTGACCTGCATCGTTTCGCGCGCCGGGCCCGGCGCGGCGGCCGGTGCCGCGGGAGCGGGCGCGGCGGGCGCAGGTGTCGGATCGGCGGCGGGCGCGGGCGTGGGCGACGGGGCCGGCGACGGCGCGACCGGTTGCGGGGTCGGCTTCGCCGCCTTCTGCACCGGCTTTGGTTCGACCTTCGGCTTCACGCGCGGTACGGGCTTCGGCGGCGCGGGCTGCGGGATCGACTCGGCCGCGACCTGCTGCGCGATCGGCGCAGGCGTGATGAGCTGCGCGGTGATCGTCTGGACCTCGACCGATTTCGGCGGCGGCGGGTTGCGATGGAGCCACGCGGCCGCGAGCATGACCGCGTGTGCGGCAAGCACACCGACCGCGACGACGATCACTCGGGGATTCATACGTGGTGCAGCCGGCATGGCGCCGGCAGGAGCGAGATGCGAAGCCTGCATGTTAGCTTGAAAGAACGATGTCGCACCCGGGGCGCGGCGGGTGAATCGGCATCACTTGCGGAAGATCAGCAGCGAGATGCAAACGGTGGTTACGAATCCGATCAGCAATTCCATCACAGGCTCCTTGGCAGTAAGCCGTTGGCTCGCGAAGACGGTGGCTTGCTGACGGTCAAAACAAAAAATGCGGCCTGGGCCGCATGCGCACACTCGGTGCCGCTCAGGCCGCCTTGCGGTCGTAGAACGTGACCGGGATCGGATGCGCATGATGCTCGACACCGCACCGGCCCGCGCAGACGCCTTGCTCGGCCATGAGGTCGCGTACGGACTCCTCGCACTTGCCGCAGCACGTGGCTACGCCGAGCTCGAACTGGAGTTCGTCGAAAGAACTCACGCCCTCGGCGAGGGACGCGCGAATCTTGCGATCGGAAACAGACTTGCACACGCAGACGATCATGATGAGTTGCGATAGCTAACGTTAATGCGAATTATTATCATTAATTTTGCGGGCGTTGACAAGCCTGGGTCGGGCTTTTTTTAAGGTCATCGGACCCTTGAATCGGTGAGGGCGGCCGGGCAGCCTGCGGGGAGGTCGGCGTGCCGGCCCGCGTCAGGCGGTCGTGCAGGCGCGCGCGTTCGGCGAGGAAATGGTGACGGATTCGACCGGCGTATCGAGGCCGAGCAGCGTCGACGCGAGCGCGCGCAGTTGCAGGCCGTCGCTCGTCGAGCAGAAGCGCGGCGGCGCGGCATGCGTGCCGGCCGGCGCGCGCAGCCCGCGTTCGTCGAGCACCCGCGCGAGCTGGCGGGCGATGGCATCGCTCGTGTCGACGATCGTCAGGCGCTCGCCAACAATGTCACGAATGGTTTCCGTGAAGAACGGGTAGTGCGTACAGCCGAGCACCAGCGTATCGGCGCCGTCGTCGAGCATCGGCTGTATGTAACGCTCGAGCAACGCGCGCAACGCGGGCGAGTTCGTGTCGCCGCGTTCGATCGCCTCGACGAGCCCGTGGCCGGGTTGGCAGATGAAGCGACGGCCCGCGCCGTAGCGGTCGAGCAGCGCCTGGAAGCGTGGGCTGTTCAACGTCGATTGCGTGGCGAGCACGCCCGCGACGCCGGTCGCGGAGAGCGCGGCGGCCGGCTTGATGCCCGGCTCGACGCCGACGAGCGGGATCGACAGGCGTTCGCGAATGGCCGCGATCGCCCGTGCCGTTGCCGTGTTGCACGCGATGACGAGCGCTTTCGCGCCTTCGCGGGCGAGCCACTCGCCGATCGCCAGCGTGCGTTCCGTGATGAATGCCTCGTCGCGCGGGCCATACGGCGCGTGATGCGAGTCGGCGACGTAGACGAACGATTCGTCGGGCAGATGCGCGCGTACAGCACGCAGCACCGACAGGCCGCCGAGCCCCGAGTCGAAGATGCCGACCGGGGCGGCGGCGCGCGGCGCGGTAGCGGCGGACGGATTCGTCATCGTCGGGCGGGTGGCGGGCCGGCGGGTGGCGCGATTACTCGGCCGAACCCATCATCGTTTGCTGATAGTTCTGCAGGCCGACCTTGCCGATCAGGTCGATCTGCGTTTCGAGCCAGTCGATGTGCTCTTCGGTGTCGTCGAGAATCTTTTCGAAGATCTCGCGCGACACGTAGTCGCGAACCGATTCGCAGTAGGCGATCGCTTCCTTGCAGGTGGACTGCGAGATCTGCTCGAGCTTCAGGTCGCACTTCAGGATCTCTTCGGTTTCCTCGCCGACGAGCAGCTTGTGCAGGTCCTGCAGGTTCGGCAGGCCGTCGAGCATGAACACGCGCTCGATCAGCCAGTCGGCGTGTTTCATTTCGCCGATCGACTCGTCGTATTCGTGCTTGCCGAGCTTGTCGAGGCCCCAGTGCTTGTACATGCGCGCATGCAGGAAGTACTGGTTGATCGCCGTGAGTTCATTCTTCAGTTGGGCGTTCAGATATTCGATGACTTTCTTGTCGCCTTGCATGGCTGTTCCTTGTTCAGTGGGGCTTCAGAAACCGAACGATAATCGCTCGAACGGGAAAAGCCAAGCCTCGGAGCCTTGTCGGGCCTGCCTTTTGCGTGTAATGAGACTCAGCCTCGAACAACCGGCCGCGCACAATAATGAGAATGAGAAGTAAAAAGGCCGGACTTCCATCCGGCCTTTCGTTCGATCGCGCTTATGCGGTCGCGACCGGGATCTTGCCGATCTTCGCCTGCCATTCCTTCGGACCCGTCTGGTGTACCGACGTGCCCGACGAATCGACGGCGACCGTCACCGGCATGTCCTGCACGTCGAACTCGTAGATCGCTTCCATGCCGAGATCTTCGAACGCGAGCACCTTCGCGCCGCGGATCGCCTTCGACACGAGATAGGCCGCGCCGCCGACCGCCATCAGGTAGGCCGCCTTGTGCTTCTTGATCGCATCGATCGCGACCGGGCCGCGCTCCGCCTTGCCGACCATCGAGATCAGACCCGTCTGAGCGAGCATCGTCTCGGTGAACTTGTCCATGCGCGTGGCCGTCGTCGGGCCGGCCGGGCCGACCACTTCGTCGCGCACCGGATCGACCGGGCCGACGTAGTAGATCACGCGGTTCGTGAAGTCGACCGGCAGCTTCTCGCCCTTCGCGAGCATGTCGGCGATGCGCTTGTGCGCGGCGTCGCGGCCGGTGAGCATCTTGCCCGACAGCAGCAGCGTCTGGCCCGGCGCCCAGCTCGCGACTTCTTCCGGCGTCAGCGTGTTCAGGTCGACGCGCTTGCTGGTTTCCGTGTTCGGCTCCCACTGCACCTTCGGCCAGGCGTCGAGCGACGGCGCTTCAAGCTTGGCCGGGCCCGAGCCGTCGAGCACGAAGTGCGCGTGGCGCGTGGCCGCGCAGTTCGGGATCAGCGCGACCGGCTTCGAGGCCGCGTGCGTCGGCGCCGCCATGATCTTCACGTCGAGCACGGTCGCGAGGCCACCCAGACCCTGCGCGCCGATGCCGAGCGCGTTGACCTTCTCGTGCAGTTCCACGCGCAATTCCTCGACCCAGTCCTTCGGGCCGCGCGCGATGATTTCCTGGATGTCGATCGGCTCCATCAGCGATTCCTTCGCCATCAGCATCGCCTTCTCGGCGGTGCCGCCGATGCCGATCCCGAGCATGCCGGGCGGGCACCAGCCGGCGCCCATCGTCGGGACCGTCTTCAGCACCCAGTCGACGATCGAATCGGACGGGTTCAGCATCACGAACTTCGACTTGTTTTCCGAACCGCCGCCCTTCGCCGCGACCTGCACGTCGACCTTGTCGCCCGGCACGATCTCGTAGTGGATCACGGCCGGCGTGTTGTCCTTCGTGTTCTTGCGGGCGCCTTCCGGCGGATTGACGATCGACGCGCGCAGCACGTTGTCCGGGTGCGTGTAACCGCGGCGCACGCCTTCGTTGATCATGTCGGTGAGGCCCATCGTCGCGCCGTCCCAGCGCACGTCCATGCCGACCTTCACGAAGATCGTGACGATGCCGGTGTCCTGGCAGATCGGGCGCTTGCCTTCCGCGCACATGCGGCTGTTCGTGAGGATCTGCGCGATCGCGTCCTTCGCCGCCGGGCTCTCTTCCAGCTCGTACGCGCGGCCGAGGGCCTGGATGTAGTCGAGCGGGTGGTAGTAGCTGATGTACTGCAGCGAATCCGCGATGCTCTGGATCAGGTCTTCCTGTTTGATGACGGTCATGGCTGAGACTCTGTGGGGACAGTGGGGAATGGTTTGCCGACGGTTCAGGCCGCCGGTCGGGACGCTGCGGGCGCATGCGTCTCGTGGAAATGGGCCGGATGCGTGTGCGTCGTCAGGCGATCGACCCACGCCATCACGAGCGCCGACACGAGGAACGACACGTGGATGATCACCTGCCACATGATCGCGTGCGTCGTGTGCTGGTCGGGGTTGATGAAGGTCTTCAGCAGGTGGATCGACGAAATGCTGATCAGCGCCATCGACAGCTTGACTTTCAGCACGCCCGCGTTCACGTGGTCGAGCCATTCGGGCTCGTCGGGGTGGCCCTCGATGCCGAGCCGCGACACGAACGTTTCATACCCGCCGACGATCACCATGATCAGCAGGTTCGAGATCATCACCACGTCGATCAGCCCGAGCACCGCGAGCATCACGCTGACTTCGTCGAGGCCGGTGGCATGCGACAGCAGGTGCCAGACTTCCTTCAGGAACAGGAACACGTAGACGGCCTGCGCGACGATCAGGCCAAGGTAAAGCGGAACCTGGAGCCAGCGACTCATGAAAATCAGCGCGGGAAGCGGGCGAAGCGGGCGACGGGCGGGGCGGCCGGGCGAATGCGGGGCGGACATGATGGAGGGTCGGGCGCGGTGCGCAGGTATCGGGGGTAATCTTGAAAAGGCGCGCTATTGTAACGCGTCGGCCGACGCGGCTGCAGCGACGCGCCGGCTCGGCGGGGACGGATCAGGAGGCGGCGGCCGGCACGCTTTTCACGCGCAGGCTCGCAAGCACGATGCCGGCGACGACGCATGCGAGCGCGATACCATGCGCGAGCGTCGGGCGCTCGCCGAGGAACGCGATGCCGTACGCGGCCGCGGCGATCGGCAGCACCGCGCTGAACACACCGGCGAGGCTGCCCGGCACGTGCCGGATGCCCTTCATCCACAGCCAGAACGAGAAGATGCTGGCCGACAGCCCATACCAGACGACGAGCGCCCAGGTGCCGGCCGGCACGCTCGCGTAATCGAAGTGCCACAGCGCCGTCGCACCGAGCGGCAGCATCAGGAACAGGCCGAACAGGTGGGTATAGG
Source organism: Burkholderia sp. BCC1208 (assembly GCF_902833095.1). Lineage (NCBI taxonomy): Bacteria > Pseudomonadati > Pseudomonadota > Betaproteobacteria > Burkholderiales > Burkholderiaceae > Burkholderia > Burkholderia sp. BCC1208. The sequence goes on from NZ_CADFDY010000020.1 coordinate 22,120, forward strand.
CGCAGATGTCGATCGGTGCGAGCGTTTGCGTGAGCCGGCGCGACAGGATCACGTAGATCGATTCGCAGCACACCGCGCCGAGGATCAGCAGGTTGCCGGTCAGCGAGCCGGACGCGTCGCCCTGCCCACCGTGCCCGGCCGCGCGGCCGTTGGCGAGGTTGATCGTCACGACGCCGATGATCGCGAGCGCGATCGACACGAGCGCACGGCCGTTCGGTTTTTCACGCAGGATCAGCCACGCGAACAGCGCGACGATCGCCGGGATCGTGCTCGTGATGACGCCCGCGGCCACCGCGCTCGTGCGCTGCACGCCGTTGAGCATCAGCAGCGTGAACATGAAGGTGCCGAAGAAGGCCTGCAGGAACAGGTTCAGCCATTCGCCGCGCTTGACCGCGCGCATCTTCGCGACGCTGAACAGCGGCCACAGCACGGCGATCGCGATCACGAAGCGCAGCGTGGCGAGGATGGCGACGGGGACGAATGCAACGATGGATTTACCGATACCGACGTTGCTGCCGACGAACAGCATCGACAGGATGAGGAAGAGGGCGTAGCGATTCAAGCTGGAATCCGGAAGGCGAGTTCAGTTAGGATTGTAGGGTCGCGGTTGTAACAGCGTAAAGCTGACTCGATGCGGCGCCGCCCGGCGCACGAAACGGCCATGCCGCGTAAGTGACGGGTAAGTTGGAGCGCTTATCGTGGAAACTGCCGGGCCGCAGGTCGCGTTCGCGTGATGTGGTGCGGTGCAGCATCGTGCGCTGGCCTTCGCGGCCGCGTGCGGGTGGGTGGGAGACAGCGGCGCGCAGGCGCCGGCCAAGACGCGCGGCGCGCACGATCGCGCCGCCATGCAGAGGATTCATGTTCACCAAGGGGTAGTCGATGTCTGCGATTGAATCGGTTCTTCACGAAACCCGTCAGTTCGCGCCGCCCGCGGCGCTCGAGAAGACGGCGACCATTTCCGGCATGCCGGCCTATCGCGCGCTCGTCGCCGAGGC
>NZ_CADFDY010000021.1:0-19311 GCF_902833095.1 Burkholderia sp. BCC1208
TCCAGCAGCTTGCGGAACATTTCAACGCCCGTGCAGGTCGTCTTCACCGTCGGCTTGATACCGACGATTTCGATTTCCTCGCCGACCTTCACGATGCCGCGCTCCACACGACCCGTCACCACCGTACCACGGCCCGAGATCGAGAACACGTCTTCCACCGGCATCAGGAACGCGCCGTCAACTGCACGCTCCGGCGTCGGGATGTACGTGTCCAGCGCGTCGGCCAGGCTCATGATCGCCACTTCGCCCAGCTCGCCCGTGTCGCCTTCCAGCGCCAGCTTCGCCGAACCCTTCACGATCGGCGTGTCGTCGCCCGGGAAGTCGTACTTCGACAGGAGCTCGCGAACTTCCATCTCGACCAGCTCGAGCAGTTCCGCGTCGTCCACCATGTCGCACTTGTTCAGGAACACGATGATGTACGGAACGCCAACCTGACGGGCCAGCAGGATGTGCTCGCGCGTTTGCGGCATCGGGCCGTCTGCTGCCGAGCAAACCAGGATCGCGCCGTCCATCTGCGCTGCGCCCGTGATCATGTTCTTCACATAGTCAGCGTGGCCCGGGCAGTCGACGTGAGCGTAGTGGCGGTTAGCCGTTTCGTACTCGACGTGTGCCGTGTTGATCGTGATGCCGCGCGCCTTTTCTTCCGGTGCCGCGTCGATCTGGTCGTACGCCTTCGCTTCGCCGCCGAACTTCTTCGTCAGAACCGTCGTGATCGCTGCCGTCAGCGTCGTCTTGCCGTGGTCAACGTGACCAATCGTACCAACGTTCACGTGCGGCTTGGTCCGCTCAAATTTACCTTTTGCCATGATTCTCTTCTTTCAAAAAATAATCGATTGGTAGCTACGAATTTACTTCGACTTCGCGCTGATGATCGCTTCGGCAACGTTGCGCGGAGCTTCAGCGTAGTGCTTGAACTCCATCGTGTACGTTGCACGACCTTGCGTCAGCGAGCGCAGCGACGTCGAGTAACCGAACATTTCCGACAGCGGCACTTCGGCGCGCACGATCTTGCCGCCGCCAACCATGTCTTCCATGCCCTGGACGATACCGCGACGGCCCGACAGGTCGCCCATCACGTTGCCCATGTAGTCTTCCGGCGTCTCGACTTCGACAGCCATCATCGGCTCGAGGACGACCGGGTTCGCCTTGCGCATCGCTTCCTTGAACGCCATCGAACCGGCCATGCGGAACGCGTTTTCGTTCGAGTCAACGTCGTGGTACGAACCGAACGTCAGGTGAACCTTCACGTCGACGACCGGGAAGCCAGCCAGCACGCCCGACTTCAGCGTGTCCTGGATACCCTTGTCGACCGCCGGGATGTATTCACGCGGAATCACACCACCCTTGATCTCGTCGAAGAACTCGTAGCCCTTGCCTTGTTCGTTCGGCTCGAGCGTGATGACCGCGTGACCGTACTGGCCGCGACCACCCGACTGCTTGACGAACTTGCCATCGACATCCTTCGCCGTCGAACGAATCGTTTCGCGATAAGCAACCTGCGGCTTGCCGACGGTGGCTTCCACGCCGAATTCACGCTTCATCCGGTCGACCAGAATTTCGAGGTGGAGCTCGCCCATGCCCGAAATGATGGTCTGGCCCGACTCTTCGTCGGTCTGCACGCGGAACGACGGGTCTTCCTGAGCCAGACGGTTCAGTGCGAGGCCCATCTTTTCCTGGTCAGCCTTGGTCTTCGGCTCGACCGCCTGCGAAATCACCGGCTCCGGGAACACCATGCGTTCGAGAACGATCGGGTTCGCCGGGTCGCACAGCGTGTCGCCCGTGGTTGCTTCCTTCAGGCCGACCGCGGCAGCGATGTCGCCTGCGCGGACTTCCTTGATTTCTTCACGCTGGTTCGCGTGCATCTGCAGAATACGGCCGAGGCGTTCCTTCTTGCCCTTGGTCGAGTTCAGCAGCGTGTCGCCCGAGTTGACGACGCCCGAGTACACACGGAAGAAGATCAGCTGGCCGACGAACGGGTCGGTCATGATCTTGAACGCGAGCGACGAGAACTTCTCTTCGTCCGATGCCTTGCGCTCTGCTGCTTCGCCGTTTTCGAGTTCGCCCTTGACCGGCGGAATGTCGACCGGCGACGGCAGGAAATCGATCACGGCGTCGAGCATACGCTGCACGCCCTTGTTCTTGAACGCGGTACCGCACAGCATCGGCTGGATTTCGCACGCGATCGTACGATCACGCAGCGCCTTGACGATGTCGGCTTCCGGCAGATCGCCTTCTTCCAGGTACTTGTTCATCAGGTCTTCGCTGGCTTCGGCAGCCACTTCGACCATCTTTTCGCGCCATTCCTTGCAGGTCTCCGCGAGCTCGGCCGGGATGTCGACGTAGTCGAACTTCGTGCCTTGCGACGCTTCGTCCCACACGATCGCCTTCATCTTGATCAGGTCGACGACGCCCTTGAAGTTTTCTTCCGCGCCGATCGGCACCACGACCGGAACCGGGTTTGCCTTCAGGCGCAGACGGAGCTGGTCGTAGACCTTGAAGAAGTTCGCGCCGGTACGGTCCATCTTGTTGACGAACGCAAGACGCGGCACCTTGTACTTGTTCGCCTGACGCCACACCGTTTCCGACTGCGGCTGCACGCCGCCCACTGCGCAGTACACCATGCACGCGCCGTCGAGCACGCGCATCGAACGCTCCACTTCGATCGTGAAGTCGACGTGCCCCGGGGTGTCGATGATGTTGATGCGGTGTTCCGGATAGTTGCCGCCCATGCCCTTCCAGAAGGCCGTGGTAGCAGCGGACGTGATCGTGATGCCACGTTCCTGTTCCTGCTCCATCCAGTCCATCGTGGCTGCGCCGTCGTGGACTTCACCGATCTTGTGGTTCACACCGGTGTAAAACAGAATGCGCTCGGTCGTCGTCGTTTTGCCGGCGTCGATGTGAGCGCTAATACCGATATTGCGGTAGCGCTCGATAGGAGTCTTGCGAGCCACTTTGATCCTCTACTGGGATGACGTGATGCAGCCCTGCCGCATCACGCCTCAACACAAACGGGCGAGGCGCCTGAAAAGCGCACCCGCCCGGAATTTATTTCCGCAAACAGCCCAGCCAGGCGCTTAGAAACGGAAATGCGAGAACGCGCGGTTGGCTTCTGCCATGCGGTGAACTTCGTCGCGCTTCTTCATCGCGCCGCCACGGCCTTCGGCCGCTTCGGAGAGTTCACCTGCCAGGCGCAGGGCCATCGACTTCTCGCTACGCTTCTTCGCAGCCTCACGCAGCCAGCGCATCGCCAATGCCATACGACGCGACGGGCGCACTTCGACCGGAACTTGATAGTTGGCACCACCAACGCGACGGCTCTTCACTTCGACCACCGGCTTCACGTTGTTGAGCGCAACCGTGAACACTTCCAGCGGGTCCTTGCCACCCTTGGTCTGGATCTGTTCGAATGCGCCATAAACGATGCGCTCTGCGACCGACTTCTTGCCGGACAGCATCAGCATGTTCATGAACTTGGCAACATCAACGTTACCGAACTTCGGATCCGGCAACACTTCCCGCTTGGGGACTTCGCGACGACGCGGCATGATTCTTCCTTTACTTGTTCAGTTGGAGCTGTAACCAGCTCCGCGGCCACCAACTAACCCGATCACATCTTCACGACTAACCAGCTCGGCCGGGTGACCACTTACTCGACAGCACCGGCAATCCGGCACTCCCGCCTTGACCGCCCTGCGGCGATCCCTGATCAAAAACTGCTTACTTGGCAGCCTTTGCACGCTTCGCGCCGTACTTCGAGCGCGCTTGCTTACGGTCCTTGACGCCCTGGGTATCCAGCGAGCCGCGAACCATGTGATAACGCACACCCGGCAAGTCCTTCACACGGCCGCCGCGGATCAGCACAACCGAGTGCTCCTGCAGGTTGTGGCCTTCACCACCGATGTACGAAATCACTTCGAAGCCGTTCGTCAGACGAACCTTGGCAACCTTACGGAGTGCCGAGTTAGGCTTCTTCGGCGTCGTCGTGTACACACGAGTGCACACGCCGCGACGCTGGGGGCAGTCCTGCAGGGCCGGGCTCTTGCTCTTCGTCGTTTCCGACTGACGGCCTTTGCGAACCAGTTGGTTGATGGTTGGCATTGTTTATTCCTGAAATTGAACAAAATCTGCACATCGATTTCGGGCAAAGCGAGAATCGACGCACAGTTGACTTCCGAACCGACGAGACGGACGCGAACCTTCGAACGCGATTCGGCCCACCGAATACCGGAACCCAACATAATATTCCGGAAATACTAACTAAGTCAACGGCTTGCGTGATTTGCGGGCCCACCGCGCGGTTTACAGAAGGGGGCGGAACACCTGTGTCAGGCCGATTCGACGACGTCGATGATCTCGTCGCCGAAGCGCTCGAGCTTGCGCACGCCCATGCCGGGGATGTGGCGCAGGTCGTCGATCGTCTCCGGCGCGTTGCGCGCGATTTCGGCGAGCGTCGCGTCGTGGAAAATCACGTAGGCCGGCACGCCGTCGGTCTTCGCGGTTTCCGCGCGCCATGCGCGCAGCGCATCCCATCGTGCACGCTCGCGGGCGCCCATGCCGGCTGTCGGATCGACGCGCGTGCCGCTGCGGCTCGACGAATGGCGGGTGCGTTGCGGCTTCACGTAGCGGCGCAGCGTGACCTTTTCCTCGTTCTTCAGCACGGGCTTCGCGGCCTCGGTCAGCATCAGCGCCCCGAAGCCGCCATGGTCGACGGCCAGGTAGCCGTACGCGACCAGCTGCCGGAAAATCGCGCGCCATTCGGGCTCGGACAGCGCCGCGCCGATTCCGAACGTGCTGAGCTGGTCGTGGCCGCGCTGCAACACCTTCTCGGTGCGCCCGCCGCGCAGGATCTCGATCAGGTGGCTGGAACCGAAATTGAAGCCGCTCGCGCGCTGCGCGCGGAACACGCACGACAGCGCCATCTGCGCCTCGCGCGTCGCGTCCCACGAATCGGGCGGCTCGAGGCACGTGTCGCAGTTGCCGCACGGCTGGCTCGCCTCGCCGAAGTAGTTCAGCAGCCGCACGCGGCGGCACGAGATCGTCTCGCACAAGCCGAGCAGCGCATCGAGCTTCGACGTCTGCACGCGCTTGTGCGCGTCGTCCGCATCGGACTCGTCGATCATCTTGCGCTGCTGGACGACGTCGCCGAGGCCATACGCCATCCACGCGTTCGCGGGCATCCCATCGCGGCCCGCGCGACCGGTTTCCTGGTAGTAGCCTTCGACGCTCTTCGGCAAATCGAGGTGCGCGACAAAACGCACGTCGGGCTTGTCGATGCCCATGCCGAACGCGATCGTCGCGCACATCACGATGCCTTCCTCGCGCTGGAACATTTCCTGGTGCTTCTGCCGCACCTCGAACTCCATTCCCGCGTGATACGGCAGCGCGCGCACGCCCTGCGCCTTCAGCCATTCGGCCGTTTCCTCGACCTTGCGGCGCGACAGGCAATAGACGACACCCGCGTCCGTCGTGCCGTCGGCATTCGTGTGCTCGGCGCGAATGAAATCGAGCAGCTGCGAGCGCGCGTTGTCCTTTTCGACGATCCGGTAGCGGATGTTCGGCCGGTCGAAGCTCGACACGAACACGCGTGCGTCGTCGAGCGCGAGACGATGAATGATCTCGTCGCGCGTGATCGCATCGGCCGTGGCGGTCAGCGCGATGCGCGGCACCGACGGGAAGCGCTCGTGCAGCACCGACAACTGGATGTATTCCGGGCGGAAATCGTGCCCCCATTGCGACACGCAGTGCGCTTCGTCGATCGCGAACAGGCCGATCTTCGCGCGCTCGATCAGCTCGAGGAAGCGTCCCGTCATCAACCGCTCCGGCGCGACGTACAGCAGGTCGATTTCGCCCTCGCGCAGCGCGCGCTCGGTGGCCGCGGCCTCGGCGCCCGACAGCGTCGAATTCAGGTAGGCCGCGCGCACGCCGACTTCGCTCAACGCGGCGACCTGGTCCTGCATCAGCGCGATCAGCGGCGACACGACGATGCCGGCGCCCTGCCCGGCCTCGCGGCGCAGCAGCGCGGGGATCTGGTAGCACAGCGACTTGCCGCCGCCGGTCGGCATCAGCACGAGACAATCGCCGCCGCCGGCGACGTGCTCGACGATCTCGCCCTGCTGGCCGCGAAAGGCGGAATAACCAAAGACTTCGTCGAGTATTTCGAGGGCGCGGGACATGAATGAGAACAGGGACGGCTAAGCGATGACCGCGATTTTAACAACCCGCTCGCGCGACGCGTGGCGAATCGCGCGATGTTGGCCGTTCGGTCAGGGTTCGTTCGCGTGCATCACGGGCCTGCAGCGCCCGTACCGGACGCGATCGCGAGGCATGCGCCGGCGGTGCGCAGGCACGTCATGCACGTGAACGAAGGATGAAAAAAAACCGCCCGGCAGAACCGGGCGGTTTCGGTGACAGCGATGATAGCAAGGTAAGGCGGCTTGCGCCGCCCCTCGCTTACTCGGCTGCCGGGTGTTGCGGCTCTTCCGCCGGCGCGCTCGGCGTGCCGAAGTCGAATGCCTCTTCCGCTGCGATCTGGTCGAAACGCTCGCGATCCGACGATTCCTTCGCCTTGCGTGCCTTGTGGAACGCGAGACCCGTACCGGCCGGAATCAGACGGCCGACGATCACGTTTTCCTTCAGGCCGCGCAGATCGTCGCGCTTGCCCATGATCGCCGCTTCGGTCAGCACGCGGGTCGTTTCCTGGAACGATGCCGCGGAGATGAACGAGTCGGTCGACAGCGAAGCCTTCGTGATACCGAGCAGCACGTTGTCGTACGAAGCCGGACGCTTGCCCTCGGCGATCATGCGATCGTTCTCGTCCAGCATGTCGGAACGCTCGACCTGTTCGCCCGGGATGAAGCGCGTATCGCCGTTGTCGGTGATCTGCACACGACGCAGCATCTGGCGAACGATCACCTCGATGTGCTTGTCGTTGATCTTCACGCCCTGCAGACGGTACACGTCCTGCACTTCGTCGACGATGTAGCGCGACAGCGCCTCGATACCCTGCAGACGCAGGATGTCGTGCGGATCGGCCGGACCGTCCACGATCATTTCGCCCTTGTTGACGACCTGGGCATCGTGAACCAGAACCTGCTTTTCCTTCGCGATCAGGAACTCGTGCTGGTTGCCCTCGAGATCCGTGATGACGAGACGCTGCTTGCCCTTCGTATCCTTACCGAACGACGTCGTACCGGTGACTTCCGCGAGAATGCCGGCATCCTTCGGCGAACGCGCTTCGAACAGTTCCGCCACCCGCGGCAGACCGCCGGTAATGTCACGCGTCTTCTGCGCTTCGGTCGGGATACGTGCGAGCACTTCACCGACCTGCACCTGCTGGCCATCCTTCACGGTGATCAGTGCGCCGACCTGGAAGCCGATCTGCACCGCGTGCTCCGTGCCCGGGATCTTCACTTCCTCGCCGTTCGCGTCGAGCAGCTTCACCTGCGGACGCACGCTCTTCGAAGCCTGCGAACCGCGGCGCTTCACGTCGATCACGACCAGCGTCGACAGGCCGGTCACGTCGTCGATCTGCTTCGCGACGGTCACGCCTTCCTCGACGTTCTCGAACTTCACCGTACCACCGTACTCGGTGATGATCGGACGCGTCAGCGGATCCCACGTGGCGAGCTGCGTGCCGGCCTTGATGGTGGCGCCGTCGAGCTGCAGCAGCGTCGCGCCGTACGGCACTTTGTGACGCTCGCGCTCGCGACCGAAGTCGTCGGTGATCATCGCTTCGCCCGAACGGGAAATGACGATCTGCTCGCCCTTCGCGTTCGTGACGTAGCGCATCGTCGCCGTGAAGCGGACGATACCGTTGCTCTTCGCTTCGACCGACGAAGCCACTGCCGCACGCGATGCCGCACCACCGATGTGGAACGTACGCATCGTCAGCTGCGTGCCCGGTTCGCCGATCGACTGCGCCGCGATCACGCCGACTGCTTCGCCGACGTTCACCAGCGAGCCGCGGCCGAGGTCGCGGCCATAGCAGGCCGCGCACAGGCCGTAACGCGTTTCGCAGGTCAGCGGCGTGCGCACGCGCACTTCGTCGATGCCGAGGCGTTCGATTTCCTCGACCGCCGTTTCGTCGAGCAGCGTGCCCGATTCGTACAGCGTTTCCTGCGTTTCCGGGTTCACGACGTCCGCCACCGCGACGCGGCCGAGGATACGGTCGCGCAGCGCTTCGACGACTTCACCGCCTTCGACGAGTGCCTTCATCGCCACGCCGTTCGACGTGCCGCAATCGTCTTCCACCACGACCAGATCCTGCGTGACGTCGACGAGACGACGCGTCAGGTAACCCGAGTTCGCGGTCTTCAGTGCCGTATCAGCCAGACCCTTACGTGCACCGTGGGTCGAGATGAAGTACTGCAACACGTTCAGACCTTCGCGGAAGTTCGCGGTAATCGGCGTCTCGATAATCGAGCCGTCCGGCTTCGCCATCAGGCCACGCATACCGGCCAGCTGACGAATCTGAACCGCCGAACCCCGGGCGCCCGAGTCGGCCATCATGTAGATCGAGTTGAACGACTCCTGGCGCGTCTCGTTGCCGTCGCGGTCCGTCACCGGCTCCGTCGACAGCTGCTCCATCATCGCCTTGCCGACCGCTTCCGACGTTGCCGACCAGATGTCGACCACGTTGTTGTAGCGTTCCTGCGCGGTGACGAGACCCGACATGTACTGGCGGTCGTACTCCTTCACCTTCTTCGCGGCGTCGCCGACGATCGTTTCCTTCTGCGGCGGCACGAGCATGTCGTCCACGCAGATCGAGATGCCGGCGCGCGTCGCGAGACGGAAACCCGACTGCATCAGCTGATCGGCGAACACCACCGTCGCGCGCAGACCGCACTTGCGGAACGCCGTGTTGATCAGGCGCGAGATTTCCTTCTTCTTCAGCGGCTTGTTCAGCACCGAGAACGGCAGGCCGTGCGGCAGGATCTCCGACAGGATCGCGCGACCGACGGTCGTCGCGTACAGCGAGATCTTCGGCACGAACTGCGGCGCGCCTTCCGACGTGTCTTCGTTGCGGACCATTTCGGTGATCCGGACGTTGACGCGCGAGGCCAGCTCGACTTCCTTGTTCTCGTACGCGCGGATGACTTCCGACACGCCCGTGAACGACAGGCCTTCGCCCTTGCCGTTGATCGCTTCGCGGGTCGCGTAGTACAGACCCAGCACGATATCCTGCGACGGCACGATCGACGGATCGCCGTTGGCCGGGAACAGCACGTTGTTCGACGCAAGCATCAGCGTGCGCGCTTCCATCTGCGCTTCGAGCGACAGCGGCACGTGAACGGCCATCTGGTCACCGTCGAAGTCGGCGTTGAACGCCGCGCAGACGAGCGGGTGCAGCTGGATTGCCTTGCCTTCGATCAGCACCGGCTCGAACGCCTGGATACCGAGACGGTGCAGCGTCGGCGCACGGTTCAGCATCACCGGGTGCTCGCGGATCACCTCTTCGAGGATGTCCCACACCACCGGCGTCTGGTTCTCGACTTCCTTCTTCGCAGCCTTGATGGTCGTGGCGACGCCCATCACTTCCAGCTTGTTGAAGATGAACGGCTTGAACAGCTCGAGCGCCATCAGCTTCGGCAGACCGCACTGGTGCAGCTTCAGCGTCGGGCCGACCACGATGACCGAACGGCCCGAGTAGTCGACGCGCTTGCCCAGCAGGTTCTGACGGAAACGGCCGCCCTTGCCCTTGATCATGTCGGCGAGCGACTTCAGCGGACGCTTGTTCGCGCCCGTCATCGCCTTGCCGCGACGACCGTTGTCGAGCAGCGAGTCGACGGCTTCCTGCAGCATCCGCTTTTCGTTGCGGACGATGATCTCAGGCGCCTTCAGCTCGAGCAGACGCTTCAACCGGTTGTTACGGTTGATCACGCGGCGATACAGGTCGTTCAGGTCCGACGTCGCGAAACGGCCGCCGTCCAGCGGCACGAGCGGACGCAGTTCCGGCGGCAGCACCGGCAGCACTTCGAGGATCATCCACTCGGGCTTGATGCCCGAGCGCTGGAATGCCTCGAGGACCTTCAGGCGCTTCGCGTACTTCTTGATCTTCGCTTCCGAGCCGGTGTTCTTCAGCTCGGTGCGCAGCGTCTCGACCTGCTCGTCGATGTTGATCGCGCGCAGCAGTTCACGCACGCCTTCCGCGCCCATTTCGGCACGGAATTCGTCGCCGTATTCCTCGACCTTGTTGTAGTAATCCTCTTCGGTCATGATCTGCCGCGCCTTCAGCGGCGTCATGCCCGGTTCGATCACCACATAGGCTTCGAAGTACAGCACGCGTTCGATGTCGCGCAGCGTCATGTCGAGCACCATGCCCAGACGCGACGGCAGCGACTTCAGGAACCAGATGTGCGCGACCGGCGAGGCCAGTTCGATGTGGCCCATGCGTTCGCGACGCACCTTCGCCAGCGTCACTTCGACGCCGCACTTCTCGCAGATCACGCCGCGGTGCTTCAGACGCTTGTACTTGCCGCACAGGCACTCGTAGTCCTTGATCGGCCCGAAGATCTTCGCGCAGAAGAGACCATCGCGTTCCGGCTTGAACGTACGGTAGTTGATGGTCTCCGGCTTCTTCACTTCGCCGAACGACCACGAACGGATCTTGTCGGGCGAGGCCAGACCGATCTTGATCGCGTCGAAAACTTCTTCCTGTTGGACTTGCTTGAATAGATCGAGCAGAGCTTTCATTGCTTTCTCTCCGTAGTCCGATTAATTGCGGTCGAGATCGATATCGATACCGAGCGAGCGGATTTCCTTCACGAGCACGTTGAAGGATTCCGGCATGCCTGCATCGATGACGTGGTCGCCCTTGACGAGGTTTTCGTACACCTTCGTCCGGCCGGTCACGTCGTCCGACTTCACCGTCAGCATTTCCTGCAGCACGTAGGACGCGCCGTACGCTTCGAGTGCCCACACTTCCATTTCACCGAAACGCTGGCCACCGAACTGCGCCTTACCACCCAGCGGCTGCTGCGTGACGAGCGAGTACGGGCCGGTCGAACGCGCGTGCATCTTGTCGTCGACCAAGTGGTGCAGCTTCAGGTAGTGCATGTAGCCGAGCGTCACGCGACGTTCGAACATTTCACCCGTGCGGCCGTCGTACAGGCGGACCTGGTTCTTCGACGGGTTCATGCCGAGCTGTTCGGCGATGTCGTCCGGGAACGCGAGGTTGAGCATCTTGCCCATTTCTTCCTCGGTCGCACCGTCGAACACCGGCGTTGCGAACGGCACGCCTTCGCGCAGGTTCTTCGCGAGTTCGAGGATCTCGTCGTCGGTGAAGCTTTCCAGATCTTCCTGGCGGCCCGACTCGTTGTAGATCTTCGTCAGGAACACGCGCAGTTCCTCGATCTTCGCCTGACGCTGCAGCATTTCGCCGATACGCCAGCCGAGGCCCTTCGCGGCCCAGCCGAGGTGGACTTCCAGAACCTGACCCACGTTCATCCGCGACGGCACGCCGAGCGGGTTCAGCACGACGTCTGCCGGACGGCCATCGGCCATGTACGGCATGTCTTCGATCGGGACGATCTTCGACACGACACCCTTGTTACCGTGACGGCCCGCCATCTTGTCGCCAGGCTGCAGACGGCGCTTCACCGCGAGGTACACCTTGACCATCTTCAGCACGCCCGGCGGCAGTTCGTCGCCTTGCGTGAGCTTCTTGCGCTTCTCTTCGAACGCGAGGTCGAACTGGTGACGCTTTTCCTCGATCGAGTTCTTGATCGCTTCGAGCTGCGCCGCTGCTTCGTCGTCCGCGAGGCGGATGTCGAACCAGTGGTAGTGGTCGAGGTCTTCCAGGTAAGCCTGGTCGATCTTCGTGCCCTTCGCGAGCTTCTTCGGACCGCCGTTCGCGACCTTGCCCACGAGCATGCGCGCCAGACGCTGGAACGCGTCGCCTTCCACGATGCGCAGCTGGTCGTTCAGGTCGAGACGGTAACGCTTCAGTTCGTCGTCGATGATCTGTTGCGCACGCTTGTCGCGCTGGATGCCTTCACGCGTGAACACCTGGACGTCGATCACGGTACCGCTCATGCCCGACGGCACGCGCAGCGACGTGTCCTTCACGTCCGAAGCCTTCTCGCCGAAGATCGCGCGCAGCAGCTTCTCTTCCGGCGTCAGCTGGGTCTCGCCCTTCGGCGTGACCTTGCCGACCAGCACGTCGCCTGCTTCGACTTCGGCACCGATGTACACGATGCCCGATTCGTCGAGACGGCCGAGCTGGACTTCCGCCAGGTTCGAGATGTCGCGCGTGATTTCTTCCGGCCCGAGCTTCGTGTCGCGTGCAACGACGTTCAGCTCTTCGATGTGGATCGACGTGTAGCGATCGTCCGCGACCACCTTCTCCGAGATCAGGATCGAATCCTCGAAGTTGTAGCCGTTCCACGGCATGAACGCGATCAGCATGTTCTGGCCGAGCGCGAGCTCGCCCAGGTCCGTCGAGGCGCCGTCGGCCAGCACGTCGCCACGCGAGACCTTGTCGCCCATCTTCACGATCGGACGCTGGTTGATGTTCGTGTTCTGGTTCGAACGCGTGTACTTGATCAGGTTGTAGATGTCGACACCGACTTCACCCGCGACCGCTTCGTCGTCGTTCACGCGAATCACGATACGGCCTGCGTCGACATAGTCGACGACGCCGCCGCGGAACGCCTGGACCGTCGTACCCGAGTCGACCGCGCAGGTGCGCTCGATGCCCGTCCCGACGACCGGCTTTTCCGGACGCAGACACGGCACGGCCTGACGCTGCATGTTCGAACCCATCAGTGCACGGTTCGCGTCATCGTGTTCGAGGAACGGAATCAGCGATGCTGCCACCGACACGATCTGCGACGGCGCGACGTCCATGTACTGGATACGATCCGGCGTGACCATCATCGTTTCGCCGGCTTCGCGCGACGACACGAGTTCGTCGATCAGCTGGCCGTTCTCGTCGATCGCGGCGTTCGCCTGAGCGATCATGTAGCGGCCTTCCTCGATCGCCGACAGGTAGTCGATCTGGTCGGTCACCTTGCTGTCCACGACCTTGCGGTACGGCGTCTCGAGGAAGCCGTATTCGTTCAGGTGCGCGTACAGTGCGAGCGAGTTGATCAGGCCGATGTTCGGACCTTCCGGCGTTTCGATCGGGCACACGCGGCCGTAGTGGGTCGGGTGCACGTCGCGGACTTCGAAGCCTGCGCGCTCGCGCGTCAGACCGCCCGGGCCCAGTGCGGAAACACGGCGCTTGTGCGTGATTTCCGACAGCGGGTTGGTCTGGTCCATGAACTGCGACAGCTGCGACGAACCGAAGAACTCGCGAATCGCCGACGAAATCGGCTTCGAGTTGATCAGGTCGTGCGGCATCAGGTTTTCGCTTTCGGCCTGGCCGAGGCGTTCCTTGACCGCGCGCTCGACACGCACGAGACCCGCGCGGAACTGGTTTTCCGCCAGTTCGCCGACGCAACGCACGCGACGGTTGCCGAGGTGGTCAATGTCGTCCACTTCGCCCTTGCCGTTGCGCAGCTCGACGAGGATCTTGATCGTCGCGAGGATGTCGTCGTCCTGCAGCGTCATCGGGCCGACGATCTCGTCACGGCCGACGCGGCGATTGAACTTCATGCGGCCGACCTTCGACAGGTCGTACGCTTCTTCGCTGTAGAACAGGCGGTTGAACAGGGCCTCGACCGCTTCCTCGGTCGGCGGCTCGCCCGGGCGCATCATGCGGTAGATCGCAATGCGCGCGGCCGTCCTGTCGGTCGTTTCGTCGACACGCAGCGTCGACGAGATGTACGGACCTTGATCCAGATCGTTCGTGTAGAGCGTCTGGATGTCCTTGATACCCGCTTCGCGCAGCTTCTCGAGCACGCTTTCCGTGACTTCGTCGTTCGCGCTCGCGATCACTTCGCCGGTGTCGCCGTCGACGACGTTCTTCGCCAGCACGCGGCCGAGCAGATAGTCTTCCGGCACCGAGATGAACTTGGTCTTCGCGGCTTCGAGGTCGCGAATGTGCTTCGCGTTGATCCGCTTGTCCTTCTGGACGATGACCTTGCCGTCGCGATCCGTGATGTCGAAACGCGCGACTTCACCGCGCAGGCGCTCGGGCACGAACTCGAGTTGCGCGCCTTCGTCCATCAGCGTGAAGTTGTCGAACACGAAGAAGTTCGCGAGGATCTGTTCCGGCGTCAGACCGATGGCCTTCAGCAGGATCGTGACCGGCATCTTGCGGCGACGGTCGACGCGGAAGTACAGGATGTCCTTCGGATCGAATTCGAAGTCGAGCCACGAGCCGCGGTACGGAATGATCCGTGCCGAGAACAGCAGCTTGCCCGAGCTGTGCGTCTTGCCCTTGTCGTGTTCGAAGAACACGCCCGGCGAACGGTGCAGCTGCGAGACGATGACACGCTCGGTGCCGTTGATGACGAACGAGCCCGTCGGCGTCATGAGCGGAATTTCGCCCATGTACACTTCCTGCTCCTTCACTTCCTTGACGACCGGCTTGTTCGGCGATTCCTTGTCGAGGATGACGAGGCGGACCTTCGCGCGCAGCGCGGAGCAGTACGTCAGGCCACGCTGCTGGCATTCCTTGATGTTGAATGCCGGCGAGGACAGCGCATAGCTCACGAACTCGAGGCGCGCGAAACCGTTGTGCGAAACAATGGGAAATACCGATGTGAACGCGGCCTGCAAACCTTCAGGCTTGCGTTGTGTCGCCGGCACATCGGCTTGCAGAAACGTGCTGAATGATTCAAGCTGAGTAGCCAGCAAGAACGGAACTTGGTGAACGATGGGGCGCTTCGCGAAACTCTTGCGAATGCGCTTCTTCTCGGTGAAGGAATATTGCATACGATCTCCGAATCACGGCGGGTGCTATCGAGGCGGAATACCTGGACGTTTCAAACCCGAGTGTTCACCGACTGAGACCCGATGGCCGTTCGACGGCTTGAACGAGCCGAGAAGCTTGGTGGTTGGCCGCTACCAACCGCTGGCTGACGGCAGCGGATGCCTATGTTGCCCGCTACCCGACCAAACTTGCCTTCTGCAGTCGCTTCAGAAGACAAAGAGAACCGCCAATCGTAAGTGATTCATCACAACGATCAGGCGGTTTTCTTTGGCTTCTGGGGCCGATTATTCGGGCTCCCGAATGAGTGCCAGAATAACGTCCCCACAAAGCACAAAAAGGCCGGCGGTGAAAATACCGCCAGCCTTCGCACAGCGCGCCGAAACTTACTTGACTTCGACCTTCGCGCCAGCTTCTTCCAGCTTCTTCTTGGCTTCTTCAGCAGCAGCCTTGTCGACGCCTTCCTTGACAGCCTTCGGTGCACCGTCAACCAGGTCCTTCGCTTCCTTCAGGCCCAGGCCCGTCAGTTCGCGAACGGCCTTGATGACCGAAACCTTGTTGGCGCCGGCTTCAGCCAGGACGACCGTGAATTCGGTCTTCTCTTCTGCTGCAGCAGCTGCGCCGCCGCCTGCCGGGCCAGCGACTGCCACTGCAGCTGCCGACACGCCAAACTTCTCTTCGAACGCCTTGACCAGTTCGTTCAGTTCCAGAACGGTCATCCCTTCGACTGCTGCCAGGATGTCTTCTTTTGCGATTGCCATTTGAAATACTCCTAAATTGAATTCGGATACAGCCAGCGATCAGTAGCGCTGATGCACGTTCGCTTACGCAGCTTCCGCTTGCTTCTTCTCGGCCAGCGCGGCGAGAGCACGCGCGAAGCCCGAAACAGGCGATTGCATAACGAACAGCAGCTTCGAGAGCAGTTCTTCGCGGCTCGGGATGCTTGCCAGCGCTTGCACGCCAGCCTTGTCCATCACCTTGCCATCGAACGAACCAGCCTTGATGACCAACTTTTCATTGCTCTTGCTGAAGTCGTTGACGACCTTAGCAGCAGCAATTGCATCTTCCGAGATGCCGTAGATCAGCGGACCAGTCATCTGCTCTGCCAGCGGAGCAAAAGGCGTACCTTCGACAGCGCGACGCGCCAGCGTGTTCTTCAACACGCGCAGGTAAACCTGTTGCTCACGCGCTTTCGCGCGCAGCTTGGTCAGATCGCCAACCGCAATTCCACGATACTCAGCCAGCACAACGGTCTGGGCCTTCGCGACTTGCGCGGAAACCTCAGCGACGACGGCTTGCTTGTCTTCTCTATTAAGCGGCACGGTTAGCCTCCAGAAACGATACGTTGGGCACGAAACCTCACGTACCTCGTTCAACAACGGCGTCCGACCTCGTTAGGAGTATTTCCACCTCACGCCGCGAATCGCTTCGCGGCCTGCGGCTTCACCACTGCAAAACTTTTTCGGGTTCGCCATCTGCGTTGGCTTGAATTAAGGGATCACCTGACTGCTGCGCCCCACCAACGGTCTTTGATAACCGGTTGTCCGCCCTGTTGCACGAACAACCGCCCAAAGCCCATGTAGGCCGCTTCGCGAACGAAGCGGCCCGAATACTTGCTTACTGTGCTGCCAGCGTAGCCTGGTCGACACGCACGCCGACGCCCATCGTGCTCGACAGTGCGATCTTGCGCAGGTACACGCCCTTGCTCGTTGCCGGCTTTGCCTTCTGCAGCGCTTCGATCAGCGCCGACAGGTTCGAACGCAGCGCGGTCGGCTCGAACGATGCACGGCCGATGGTCGCGTGGATGATACCGGCCTTGTCGACACGGAATTGCACCTGACCAGCCTTTGCGTTCTTGACGGCGGTTGCGACGTCCGGCGTGACCGTACCGACCTTCGGGTTCGGCATCAGGCCGCGCGGGCCAAGGATCTGGCCGAGCGTACCGACGATACGCATCGTGTCCGGCGAAGCGATCACGATGTCGAAGTCCATCTGGCCAGCCTTGATCTGCTCGGCCAGGTCTTCCATACCGACGATTTCCGCGCCTGCTGCACGAGCCTGCTCGGCCTTTTCGCCTTGCGCGAACACGGCAACGCGAACCGACTTGCCCGTACCTGCCGGCAGAACGACCGAACCACGAACGACCTGGTCCGACTTCTTCGCATCGATGCCGAGCTGGACTGCGACGTCGATCGACTCGTCGAACTTCGCGCTCGCGCATTCCTTCACGAGGCTCAGTGCGTCTTCGATCGCGTACAGCTTCTGACGGTCGACCTTGGCGGCAAATGCCTGACGGCGCTTGGAGATCTTAGCCATTTACACGCCCTCCACAGTGATACCCATCGAGCGTGCGCTACCAGCGATGGTGCGAACGGCTGCGTCCAGATCAGCTGCCGTAAGGTCCGGCATCTTGGTCTTCGCGATTTCTTCGGCTTGAGCGCGCGTGATCGAACCGACCTTGTCGGTGTGCGGCTTGCTCGAGCCCTTGTCCACCTTCGCCGCCTTCTTGATCAGGACGGTCGCCGGCGGCGTCTTCATCACGAACGTGAAGCTCTTGTCAGCGAATGCCGTGATGACCACCGGCACCGGCAGACCCGGCTCCATGCCTTGAGTCTGCGCGTTGAACGCCTTGCAGAACTCCATGATGTTCAGGCCGCGCTGGCCCAGTGCCGGACCGACCGGCGGCGACGGGTTGGCTTTACCTGCAGGGATCTGCAGCTTGATAAAGCCGATAATCTTCTTTGCCATTTCAAACCTCATTGGAACGCCGGAGAAGGCGTTCGGTGAGTGATAACGCGCTTTCGCCGCTGGCTACTGACGCTCCTCAACGGCCATGACGCGGGCCGTAAGCGCGAAGGTGGGCAGCCGAGGCTGCCCACCGAATCGGGATCAAACTTTTTCGACCTGACCGAATTCGAGTTCGACCGGGGTGGAGCGGCCAAAAATGGTGACCGACACACGCACGCGCGATTTCTCGTAGTTGACTTCTTCGACGGTGCCGTTGAAGTCCGTGAACGGGCCTTCCTTGACACGCACCATTTCGCCGACTTCGAACAGGGTCTTCGGGCGCGGTTTTTCGACGCCTTCCTGCATCTGCGACATGATCTTCTCGACTTCCTTCGGGGAAATCGGGGTCGGGCGGTTACGCGCACCGCCGACGAAACCGGTGACCTTCGCGGTGTTCTTCACGAGGTGCCACGTTTCGTCCGTCATTTCCATTTCCACCAGCACGTAGCCGGGGAAGAAACGACGCTCGGTCACAGCCTTGTGGCCGCCTTTGACTTCGACCACTTCTTCGGTCGGGACCAGGATCTGACCGAATTTATCCTGCATGCCAGCACGTTCGATGCGCTCCTGAAGCGCACGTTGCACGCTCTTCTCCATACCGGAGTAGGCGTGCACGACGTACCAACGTTTTCCGCTCGGGGATGCCGGAGTATCGCTCATATCATTTCCAACCCAGAATCGCCGAGAAAATCACCCATTCGATCGATTTGTCACTCAACCAGAGGAAAATCGCCATCACGAGCACGAAACCGAACACGACGAGTGTGGTTTGCGTTGCCTCCTTGCGGGTGGGCCATACGACCTTCCGGACTTCCTTGTACGAATCCTTGGCAAACGCGATGAGACTCTTGCCAGGGGCGGACATCAGCCCGACGGCCACGCCGGCGATGATACCTACCGCCAACGCGGCACCGCGGACATACCACTGCTGATTGGCCAGCCAGAAGAAGCCCACGAATCCGGCCAAGACCAACAATACGCCCAGGGCCAGCATCAGCTTATCGCCGGAGGTATTTACAGTTTCGACGGATGGATTCGCCATAACACCTTAAAACAAATGCCACGTAGGATACGTGGCGATTTTTTGGCAGGGGCAGAGGGAATCGAACCCCCAACCTTCGGTTTTGGAGACCGACGCTCTGCCAGTTGAGCTATACCCCTAAACCATGCTGGGGCCGGCTGCTGCCAGCCCCAAAACTGTCGATCAACGAATAACTGGCTTACTCGATGATCTTGGCGACGACGCCGGCGCCGACGGTACGGCCGCCTTCGCGAATCGCGAAGCGCAGACCTTCTTCCATCGCGATCGGAGCGATCAGCTTCACCGTGATCGACACGTTGTCGCCCGGCATCACCATTTCCTTGTCCTTCGGCAGCTCGATCGAGCCCGTCACGTCCGTCGTACGGAAGTAGAACTGCGGACGGTAGTTGTTGAAGAACGGCGTGTGACGGCCGCCTTCGTCCTTGCTCAGCACGTACACTTCAGCCGTGAAGTGCGTGTGCGGCGTAATCGAACCCGGCTTCGCCAGAACCTGGCCGCGCTCCACGTCTTCACGCTTCGTGCCGCGCAGCAGGATACCCACGTTGTCGCCTGCCTGACCCTGGTCCAGCAGCTTGCGGAACATTTCAACGCCCGTGCAGGTCGTCTTCACCGTCGGCTTGATACCGACGATTTCGATTTCCTCGCCGACCTTCACGATGCCGCGCTC
>NZ_CADFDY010000022.1:0-13740 GCF_902833095.1 Burkholderia sp. BCC1208
GCAGCGGCTGCACCAGCTGCATCAAGGCCGGATATAGAGCTGCAGCCCATCCTGTCCGTCGAAACACGAGAAAACTGTTGCAAACGGGACGCGTTCATATAGACACCTCATGAACGACCACACCCATTTCCAGCCGCTCGGCGGCAATGAAATGCCGCGCTGCGGCGGCATCGCGACGATGATGCGCCTGCCGCACGTGGCGAGCGCCGAAGGCCTCGACGCGTGTTTCGTCGGCGTGCCGTTCGATCTCGGCACGTCCAACCGCACGGGCGCGCGCTTCGGCCCGCGCCAGATCCGCACCGAATCCGTGCTGCTGCGCCCGTACAACATGGCCACGCGCGCCGCCCCGTTCGATTCGCTGCAGATCGCCGACATCGGCGACGTCGCGATCAATCCGTACAACCTGCACGATTCGATCGCCCGCATCGAGGCCGCGTACGACGCGATTCTCGAGCACGACTGCAAGCCGATCACGCTCGGCGGCGACCATACGATCGCGCTGCCGATCCTGCGCGCGATTCACCGCAAGCACGGCAAGGTTGCATTGATCCACGTCGATGCACACGCCGACGTGAACGACACGATGATGGGCGAAAAAATCGCGCACGGCACGCCGTTCCGCCGCGCGGTCGAGGAAGGCCTGCTGCACGGCGACAAGGTCACGCAGATCGGCCTGCGCGGCACCGGCTACGCGGCCGAGGATTTCGACTGGTGCCGCGAGCAGGGCTTCCGCGTCGTCCAGGCAGAGGAATGCTGGAACAAGTCGCTCGCGCCGCTGATGGAAGAAGTGCGCGCGCGCGTCGGCGATACGCCCGTCTACATCAGCTTCGACATCGACGGCATCGATCCGGCCTACGCGCCCGGCACCGGCACGCCGGAAATCGCCGGCCTCACGGTGCCGCAGGCGCTCGAGATCATCCGCGGCGCGAAGGGGCTGAACATCGTCGGTTGCGATCTCGTCGAAGTCGCGCCGCCGTACGACCCGTTCGGCACCACGGCCCTGCTCGGCGCGAACCTCGCGTACGAGCTGCTGTGCGTGCTGCCGGGCGTCGCGTACCGCGCCTGATTCCGGCGCGCCACCACTATTCCAAATCAGAGGATTCCAGAGGAGCACACATACAGATGGGAACTTCCGTCAAGCAACCGAAGCGGGCGGCGCTCGCGTCGTTCGTCGGCACCACGATCGAGTGGTACGACTTCTATAGTTACGCGACCGCCGCCGCCATCGTGTTCGGGCCGCTGTTCTTTCCCGGCGAAAACCGCTTCATCAGCCTGCTCGCGTCGTTCGGCTCGTTCGCGGTCGGCTTTTTCGCGCGGCCGCTCGGCGGCGTGATGTTCGGCTATCTCGGCGACCGCTTCGGCCGCAAGCGTTCGCTGCTCGCGACGCTGATGCTGATGGCCGTGTCGACGGTCGCGATCGGCCTGCTGCCGACCCATGCGCAAGCCGGCGTGATCGCACCGATCCTGCTCGTGCTGATGCGGGTGCTGCAAGGCATCGCGGTCGGCGGCGAATGGGGCGGCGCGGTGCTGCTGGCCGGCGAGCATGCGCCCGAAGGCAAGCGCACGTTCTTCGCGTCGTTCGCGCAGCTCGGCAGCGCGAGCGGCCTGATCCTGTCAATGCTCGCGTTCGGCGCGATCAGCACGCTGTCGAAGGACGACATGATGAGCTGGGGCTGGCGCGTGCCGTTCCTCGCGAGTTCAGTGCTCCTGATCGTCGGCTTCGTGATCCGCGCGAGCGTGTCGGAGTCCCCCGAGTTCGAGGAAGTGAAGAGGAGCGGCAACATCGCGCAGAAGCCGCTGCGCGAAGCGCTCAAGTACTGGCCGCTGCTGCTGCTCGCGATCGGCGCGAATGTGTACGGGATCGCCGGCGTGTATTTCAGCAATATCTTCATGATCAGCTATGCGACGCAGTTTCTGTCGCTCGACCGGTCGATGGTGCTGCATTGCATGACGATCGTCGCGGTGCTGCAGTTCGTCGTACAGCTCGCGGCCGCGTTCCTCGCGCAGCGCTTCGGCACCACGCGCGTGCTGCTGATCACCGGCGCCTGGGCGATGATCGTCCCGTTCGTGATGCTGCCGCTCGTGCATCTGGGCACGCCGGTGTCGATCACCGTCGGCGTCGGCCTCGCGACGCTCGCGGAATCGGGCTACTACTCGGTGGTCGCGGGCTTCGTCAGCGGCATCTTCGTCGCGCGGATCCGCTATACGGCGATCTCGATCGCGTACCAGGTGTGCGGTGCGCTCGCCGGCGGCCTCACGCCGCTCGTCGCGACGCTGATCGCGCAGAACGCGGCCCCGCAATGGTGGCCGCTCGCGATCCAGTACACGAGCGCCGCCGTGCTGTCGTCGCTGTGCGTGTGGCTGATCGCGCGCCGCGTCGGCATCGACGATGCGGGCGCGCCCGGCAAGACGGGCGATGCGCTGCCACGCGGCACGCGCACCGCGTAGCGCGACGCGTACCGCAAACGCATGCATGACAAAAATCGGCCCGCTTCCGCGGGCCGATTTTTTGCCGTCGCGATCGTCGATCGCTGCGGCGCCATACAGCGCTCGCTGCGTGTGGTTACCGCACCTGGTTACGCAGCGTCTTCGCGGCGGCGACCATGTTCGTCAGCGCCGGAATCACTTCCGCCCACTGGCGCGTCTTCAGCCCGCAATCCGGGTTCACCCACAGGCGTTCCGCCGGAATCCGCTCGGCCGCCTTCCTCATCAGGCCGACGATCTGATCCTGCGTCGGGACGTTCGGCGAATGAATGTCGTACACGCCCGGCCCGATTTCGTTCGGATACCTGAAGTCGTCGAACGCATCGAGCAGCTCCATGTCGGAGCGCGACGTCTCGATCGTGATCACGTCCGCGTCCATGTCGGCGATCGACGCGATGATGTCGTTGAACTCCGAATAGCACATGTGCGTGTGGATCTGCGTATCGTCCTGCACGCCGTTCGCGGTGATGCGGAACGACTCGACCGCCCACTGCAGGTATTCGCTCCATGGCGCGCGGCGCAGCGGCAGCCCTTCGCGCAGCGCCGCTTCGTCGATCTGGATCACGCGCACGCCGGCCTTCTCGAGATCGAGCACTTCATCGCGGATCGCCAGCGCAAGCTGGTAGCACGATACCGAGCGCGGCTGGTCGTCGCGCACGAACGACCAGTTCAGGATCGTCACGGGGCCCGTGAGCATGCCCTTCATCGGCTTGTCCGTCAGCGACTGCGCATAGGCGATCCATTCGACCGTCATCGCCTTCGGGCGGCTGATGTCGCCGAACAGGATCGGCGGCTTCACGCAGCGCGAACCGTACGACTGCACCCAGCCGAACTGGCTGAACGCGTAGCCGTCGAGCTGTTCGCCGAAGTATTCGACCATGTCGTTGCGCTCGGCCTCGCCATGCACGAGCACGTCGAGTTCGAGCGACTCCTGTTCGCGGACACTGCGCTCGATCTCGGCCTGCATCGCCGCGCGATAGCCGGCTTCGTCCAGCGCGCCGGCCTTGAACCGGCTGCGCGCCTGGCGGATCTCGGCGGTCTGCGGGAACGAGCCGATCGTCGTCGTCGGGAACGCCGGCAGCTTCAGCCGCGCCGACTGCTTCGACGCACGCTGCGTATAGGGGCTCGCGCGGTTGCCGAGCTGCGCGTCGATGCGGGCAATCGCAGCCTTCACCGCCGGGTTGTTCACGCGCGGCGATCGGCGGCGCGAATCGATCGCGGCGGCATTCGCGGCGAGCGCGCCGGCCACCTTGTCGCGGCCTTCGTTCAGTGCGGTCGCGAGCACCTTCAGCTCGTCGAGCTTCTGCAACGCGAACGCGAGCCACGAGCGGATTTCGGCGTCGAGCTTCTCCTCGCTCGCGAGATCGACCGGCACGTGCAGCAGCGAGCACGACGGCGCGAGCCACAGCCGGTCGCCCAGTTGCTTCGCGAGCGGCTCGAGCCAGTCGAGCGTCGCGTTAAGGTCCGTCTTCCAGATGTTGCGGCCGTTGATCGCGCCGACCGACAGCACGCGATCGGCCGGCAGTTCACGCACCAGCGCGTCGACTTCGTCGCGTGCGTTGATTGCATCGACGTGCAGACCGTCGACCGGCAGCGACGCCGCGAGCGTCAGGTTGTCCTGAAGCTGTCCGAAGTACGTGGCGAGCAGCAGCTTGATGCGGCGAGTTTCCAGCGCCGCATACGCGGTGCGGAACGCGTGGCGCCATTCGGCATCGAGCTCGGTGACGAGAATCGGCTCGTCGATCTGCACCCATTCGACGCCCTGCGCGGTCAGCGTGTCGAGCAGCGCACCGTACACCGGCAGCAGCTTCGCCAACAGCGCGAGGCGATCGGAATCGTCCTTCGCCTTGCCGAGCCACAGGTACGTGACCGGGCCGAGAATCACCGGCTTCGCGCGCACGCCCTGCGCGTTCGCTTCGGCCAGTTGCCGCAGCAGACGCGACGGATCGAGCGAGAAGTTCGTGTCCGCGTGGAACTCCGGCACGATGTAGTGGTAGTTCGTGTCGAACCACTTCGTCATTTCGCCGGCCGCGACGCCGCCGCAGCACGCGGCGTGCTCCTGCGCCGATTGCGTCGAACGGCCGCGCGCGACGCGGAAATAGTTGTCGAGCGCATCGCCGTGGAAATCCTGCACGCGCTTCGGCAAGTTGCCGAGCGTGACGCTCATGTCGAGCACCTGGTCGTAGAACGCGAAGTCGCCGATCGGCGCGAGATCGAGATCGCGCTGGTCGTGCCAGTGACGCCGGCGCAGCTCGGCGCCGAGCGCCTTCAGTTCGTCGCGCGACGATTCGCCGTTCCAGTAGCGTTCGAGACCGAACTTGAGTTCGCGCTTCGCGCCGATGCGCGGAAAACCGAGGTTGTGTGTCGTGACCATGAAGCTGCCGTCCAGAGAAAGGTGAAGATCAGGCAGCCATCATAGGGATTTCAAACCATGAAATAAAATGGCATTATTTCATTCATCCATTAACATTTTTCATGCATTCATTGCATGAGCGCGATCCATGCTGGAACGATTCCATCTCGTCGTCATTCGTGAAGTCGAACGCCAGGGCTCGCTGACCGCGGCGGCCAATGCGCTGCACCTCACGCAATCGGCGCTCAGCCATACCGTCAGGAAAATCGAGCAGCAACTCGGCACGCCGATCTGGGATCGGGAAGGCCGCGGGCTGCGGCTCACGCAGGGCGGGCAGTATCTGCTGAAGCTGGCGAACCGCCTGCTGCCGCAGTTCGAGCTCGCCGAGGAACGGATGAAGCAGTACGCGAAGGGCGAGCGCGGCACGCTGCGCATCGGGATGGAGTGCCACCCGTGCTACCAGTGGCTGCTGAAGGTCGTCTCGCCGTACCTGTCGTGCTGGCCCGACGTCGACGTGGACGTGAAGCAGCGCTTCCAGTTCGGCGGCATCGGCGCGCTGTTCGGTTACGACATCGACGTGCTCGTGACCCCCGACCCGCTGAACAAGCCGGGGCTGCGCTTCGATCCCGTGTTCGACTACGAGCAGGTGCTGGTGGTCGCGGATTCGCACCGGTTCGCGAATGCCGACTACGTGAGCCCCGAGCAACTGACCGACGAGATCCTGATCACGTACCCGGTCGAAACCGACCGGCTCGACATCTACAACCAGTTCCTGACGCCGGCCGGCATCGTGCCGAGGCGGCACAAGTCGATCGAGACGACCGACATCATGTTGCAGATGGTCGCGAGCGGGCGCGGCGTGGCCGCGCTGCCGCGATGGCTCGCCGACGAATACGCGGACCGGATGCCGGTCGTACCGGTCAAGCTCGGCAAGAAGGGCATCGCGAAGCAGATCTTCCTCGGCATCCGCGAAGCGGACGCATCGATCGACTATCTGGCCGCGTTCGTCGCGCTGGCGCGCGAATCGACGTGGAGCGCGCCGCGCATGCTGCGCTAGGCGTGTCCGGTTGCCCCGCGCATCAGGCGGCGCGAAGGCCTGCGCGTTCGCCGCGCTCGACCCACGCGCCGAACAGCAGGCCGATCGTCGTCCACATGATCACCTGCATGCCGATGGCCGCCACGCGGAACTTCCACAGCAACGCCGCCGGGAAATCGGCCGGCAGTTCGCTGACCGACGGCAGCCCGATCTGCACGGCCGCGATGATCGCGACGAACACGAGCCCCGCGACGATCGACGCGTTCCACTGGCCGAGCTTCGCCAGCAGATGGCGGCGCACGCCGACCGAGAACACCATCGTCGCAACCGAGATCGCGATCATCAGGAAGAACAGGCCGGTGCGATAGCCGATCGTGTCGGGGTCGCCGACCGACGGCGGATTGGCCGGGTACTTGAGGTTCGGCACGATCACGAGCGCGACGAACGCCGCCAGCGCGAGCCACGCGGCCAGCGGCCGTGCCGGCAGGCGGCCGCCTCGTCCGTACGCATACGCGAAGACCAGCGAGAACAGCCCGCCGAATGCCGCGCCGTAGGTCACGACGCCCGTCAGCAACCCGAGGCCGGCCTGCGTGTGGCGGCTGACCAGCTCGGGTTCCGGCGCCTCGCCTTGGGCGGCGGCGGTTTTTTCCTCGAAGGAGATCGCCTGATCGACTTGCGGTTCGCCGACGATTTTCGCGAAACCGAACGTGAGGAGGCCCGCGGCGATGCCTGCGAGCATCCCGCGCATGAGCAGCTTTCCGATCATCGCAGGCTCCGCGTCAGTGGCAGGGAAAGCCGAGCAGATGGCGGCCGTCGTGGACGAATTCGTGGACGACCATGCCCGGCACGAGCGACGTCGCGCCCTGTTCCGCACCGACGAAATAGAGTGCGAGCAGCAGGATCAGGCCGACGAACGCGGCCCACGGCAACAGTTCACGGACGGGGATGGGTGCCGGCACGGCCGCCGGCTTCAGCACTGCTTCGCTCATGGATGCACCTCAGGGGAATCGCGCCCCGACAAATGATGGATGGGTACGAAGGCAGGTCTGGCTTCCGGGATCATCGATTCCCCGGTTACAGTGGCGCGACCGCGCCGGAATTGCACCGGCTTCCGCGCTTCGTATCGGGCGAATTGTACGCGCGAACGTTCGCGTATTGAAGCGATGACACACGACGAATGCGCCCCGCTCCGGATCGTCCGACAACCGACATGACCATGCCTGCCTCGCTGCGCCTGATCGCCCACGCATCGACCCGCGCAATGCGCACCGGCACGTTTCCCGACGACGATCCGCTCGACGCGCACGGGCTCGCCGAAGCCGCTGCGCTGCGCGGCCGCTGGACGGATGTCGCCGGTTCGCTCGTGCTGTGCAGCCCGGCACGCTGCGCAAGGCAGACCGCCGACGCACTCGGATTGCACGCCGATATCGACGACGCGCTGCGCGACATCGACTACGGCAATTGGTGCGGCAAGCGGCTGCACGATCTCGCGCGCGACCTGCCTAACGAACTTGCGGCGTGGATCGGCACGCCGTCCGCGTCGCCGCATCGCGGCGAATCGTTCGACGCCGCCGCGCATCGGGTCGGCACATGGTTGAACGCGCTGCCGCGCGATCGCGACATCATTGCGATCACGCATGCGCCGATCGTCCGCGCGGCCATCGCGCATGTGCTGCGCACGGGCGCCGCGGCGACCACACGCGTCGACGTCGCGCCGCTGTCGTGCACGACATTCGTCGCGTCGCCGGCCGGCTGGACGTTGGCCACGATGGAGGATGACCGGCTCGACACCGGCGCGTAAGCCGCTGTCCTGTTCACTATGTGAGTAGACGATGCGCCCCGACGCTTCGCATGCCGTCGCTCGCCTTACATCCCCGTAAGACACACCGTTCGTCCTCCCGACTGTCATCAAACTGACTGCTAGCCGCAGCTAGGATCGGACGAGGTTCCCTTACGAGATGTCGTCATGAATCAACCTGCTTCGTCCGCCCCGAACAATCCGGCCTCCGTCGCACGCACCCGGCAGATCGGCTATGCCGTCTTCCTGCTGGTGCTCGTGCTCGGCGGCGTCTATATCGCCACGCACCTGGTCGACGATCTGTCACCGGTCCGCGAAGGGTCGATGTTCCCGTACCTGCTGCTCGGCGCAGCACTGCTGATCGCGCTGGGCTTCGAGTTCGTCAACGGCTTCCACGACACCGCGAACGCGGTCGCGACCGTGATCTATACGCACTCGCTGACGCCGAACGTCGCGGTGATCTGGTCGGGCATGTGGAACTTCCTCGGCGTGATGGTCTCGAGCGGAGCCGTCGCGTTCGGCATCCTGCAGTTGCTGCCGGTCGAGCTGATCCTGCAGGTCGGCAGCGGCTCGGGCTTCGCCATGGTGTTCGCACTGCTGATCGCCGCGATCGTCTGGAACCTCGCGACCTGGTATTTCGGGTTGCCGTCGTCGAGCTCGCATACGCTGATCGGGTCGATCATCGGCGTCGGGCTGATGAACCAGTTGCTGCACGGGTCGTCCGGCACGAGCGGCGTCGACTGGGGCCAGGCGCTCGGCGTCGGCAAGTCGCTGCTGTTCTCGCCGATCGTCGGCTTCCTCTGTGCGTCGCTGCTGCTGCTCGTACTGAAGTCCGTCGTGCGGATTCCGGAGCTGTACAAGGAACCGCCGAAGGACCAGCCGCCGCCGTTCTGGATTCGCTGCCTGCTGATCCTCACGTGCACCGGCGTGTCGTTCGCTCATGGGTCGAACGACGGACAGAAAGGGATGGGGCTCATCATGCTGATCCTGATCGGCACGGTGCCGACCGCGTATGCGCTGAACAAGGCCGTCACGCCCGCCGAATCGCAGACCTTCGTGGCGGTCGCGAACCAGGCGGCCGCGACGTTCGGGAAGTACACGAACGGCGTCGCGCCTTCCTCGAATCCGCGCGCCGATGTCGAACACTACGTGCAGCATCGTGAACTGACGCCCACCGTGCTGCCGGCCGTGGCGCAGTTGTCCACGTCGCTCGCGACCGCCGTCGGCGCGTCGGGCTCGATGGCGGCCGTGCCGCAGCGCGACGTCGACAACGTGCGCAACACGATGTATCTGGTATCCGAAGCCATTCGCCTGATCGAGAAGTCGGGCCAGCCCGCATTCGCCGCCGACGACAAGCTCGCGATCGACAACTATCGCAAGCAGCTCGACCACGCGACCAAGTTCATTCCGACGTGGGTGAAGGTCGCCGTCGCGATCGCGCTGGGTCTCGGCACGATGGTCGGCTGGAAGCGGATCGTCGTGACCGTCGGCGAAAAAATCGGCAAGCAGCATTTGACGTACGGACAGGGCGCATCGGCCGAACTCGTCGCAATGCTGACGATTGGGGCCGCCGACATGTACGGGCTGCCCGTGTCGACGACACACGTGCTGTCGTCGGGTGTCGCGGGCACGATGGCGGCGAACGGTTCCGGGCTGCAATGGAGCACGGTGCGCAGCCTCGTCCTCGCATGGGTGCTGACGCTGCCCGCGTCGATCGCGCTGGCGGGGGGGCTTTACTGGTTGTTCCGGTCGCTGGCCTGATCGGCGACGCGGCGGGTGGCGGGCGATAGCCGGCCAACCGCCGCGGCAGGGTGGATCTGTCGCTGCTCTGCTGCTCTGCTGCTCTGCTTCTCCGCTTCTCCGCTTCTCCGCTTCTCCGCTTCTCCGCTTCTCCGCTTCTCCGCTTCTCCGCTTCTCCGCTTCTCCGCTTCTCCGCTTCTCCGCTTCTCCGCTTCTCCGCTTCCCAGTCTCTCCGCTCCGGCACGTCGCCACATTCAGTGTGTCGATGCCGTGCCGTCAACGTTTCCCCGTTTTCTCGCCCGAATTAAAGCGCAAGATCTGGAGCGTACCGGCACACGGACGCTACTAAACTGGGTTCATCAAGTTTCATGACTTCGACCGTGCGCGACCGCACGGCGCCACACTGCCGAAGCCTCGAGGTACGCCCATGAACATTGCCGATCTGCAACCTGCCGTCGAACCGCTGGACATCGCGCAACGCGTCGACATGCTCGACTGGCCGAGCGTCGATGCCGAACTCGATCGCTACGGATGCGCACGCGTGCCGGGCCTGATGTCGGCAAGCGAGTGCGATGCACTCGCGTCGCTCTATCCCCGCGATGCGCTCTATCGTTCACGTGTCGTGATGGCGCGGCACGGCTTTGGCCGCGGCGAGTACAAGTATTTCGCGTATCCGCTGCCAGCGGTCATCGCCGAACTGCGCGCGACGATCTACCCGCATCTCGCGCCGATCGCGAATCGCTGGAACCAGGCGCTCGGGATCGATGTCCGTTACCCGAAAGACCATGCGACGTTCCTCGATCGCTGCCACGCGGCGGGCCAGACGCGACCGACGCCGTTGATCCTGCAATACGGCGCCGACGACTACAACTGCCTCCACCAGGACCTGTATGGCGAGCACGTGTTTCCGCTGCAGGTCGCAATCCTGCTCTCGGCGCCGGGTCGCGATTTCAGTGGCGGGGAGTTCGTGTTGACGGAACAGCGACCACGCATGCAGTCGCGTGCGGAAGTGGTGCCGCTGACGCAAGGGGATGCGGTGATCTTCGCGGTACACGGCCGGCCTGTGCAGGGAACCCGTGGCGTCTACCGCGTCAACCTGCGCCACGGCGTCAGCCGGATTCGAAGCGGCCACCGTCACACGGTTGGCATCATCTTCCATGATGCGCAGTAGCGGGAATCGAAACAGCTGTGCTGCTGCCGCGCCGCTTATCGCGTCGCATTCATGGTCGTCCCGGCACCGCACGTCATCGCTCGGAAAACGCTCCGATCAAGCATGGCCGGCCGGAAGGCCCACTCGCCCGAGTGACAGAAGACCGGTTGCGTTAACCAACGGGCGAGCGCGGCCGCAATGCATCAACGCTTCCGGTGAACGCCGAAAAACATGCGATCTCACCTGTCGCCTCGTCATCGTTCGGAAAACGTTCCGACCAAGCGTGGCCGGCCGGAAGGCCCACTCGCCCGAGTGACAGAAGACCGGTTGCGTTGACCGTCGGGCGAGCGCGGCCGCAATGCATCAACGCTTCCGGCGAACGCCGAAAAACATGCGTCCTCACCTGTCGCCTCGTCATCGCTCGGAAAACGTTCCGACCAAGCATGGCCGGCCGGAAGGCCCACTCGCACGAATGCCAGAAGACCGGTCGCGTTGACCGTCGGGCGAGCGCGGCCGCAACGCATCAGCGCCTCCGGTGAACGCCGAAAAACACGCGTCCTCACCTGTCGCCTCGTCATCAGTTCGGAAAACGTTCCGACCAAGCACGGCCGGCTCGGAAGGCCCACCCACCCGAATAACAGAAGACCGATCGCATTGACCCTCGGGCGAGCGCGGCCGCAACGCATCAACGTTTCCGGTGAACGCTGAAAAACATACGTCCTCACCTGTCGCCCGCCAATACGATTTGCAGTCCGGCCTATCCTCGCGCCACGTTGGCCCGCAGCCGATCGCCGGCATCGGAAGCCAGCCGTGCGTAGCCCGGCAACGTCAGCAGCGCGAGCACGCCCGCCGCGACGAACGCCCAGCGGAAATCGTCGAGCACGTAGTGCATGCCGGCCGCATCGCCGCGCACCAATGCCGCGAGCCGCAGCGACAATGCACCGAACGCGATCCCCATCCCGATCGTCATCTGCTGCGCGGCGCTCCATAGCGTGCTGGCCGCGCTCGTCTGCTGAGCCGGGATATCCGCATAAGCCAGCGTCGCGAGCGTCGTGAACTGCATCGACCGCGTGAGCCCGTAGACGAATACGACGAACAGCGTGATTGCCAGCGGCGTCGACGCGGTCAGCCAGCCGCATGCGATCGTGAAAATGCCGGCGATCGTCACGTCGACGAGCGCAACGCGCCGAAAGCCGTAACGGTCGAGGATCCACGATGTGCCCGCCTTCATCCCGAGATTGCCGAGCGCGCTCGCGAGCAACAACAGGCCTGACTGGAACGGCGACAGCCCGAAGCCGATCTGGAACAGCAGCGGCAGCAGGTACGGGACGGCGTTGATCGCCATCCGCGTGATCGAGCCGGTGATCACCGTCACCGAGAACGTCGGCACCTTCAGCGTCGTGAAATCGAGCAGCGGATGCGCGCAACGTCGCGCATGCAGCCATGCGGCGATGCCGAACAGCACGCTTGCGCCGACCAGGACACCCGCGCGCATGAAGTCGACATCCTGCTGGCCGGCCGCTTCGGTGCCGATCAGCAGGCAGGTCAATGCGCCACCGGCCAGCACGAAGCCGATCCAGTCGAGCGGCCGTTGCTCGGCGGCTCGCGTATTCCGGACGATCAGCCAGGTACAAACGAGCGCGGCGACGCCGAACGGGACGTTCAACAGGAAGATCCATCGCCACGATGCATAGGTCGTGATGAAGCCACCGATCGGCGGCCCTACGACGGGCGCGACGATGCCCGGCCACGTGATCGTCGCGATCGCACGCATCAGCCTCGCTTTCTCGGTGCTCCGCACGACGATCATTCGCCCGACCGGCACCATCATCGCCCCGCCGATACCCTGCAGCAGCCGGGCAGCCGTGAACGACATCACACCTTCGGATAGCCCGCACAGCACCGACGCGCCGGTAAAGACGACGATCGCGCTCGCGAAGACCGTCCGCGAGCCATAGCGATCCGCGATCCAGCCGCTGATCGGAATGAACACCGCCAACGCCAGCATGTAGGCCGTCATCCCGAGGCTCAGTGCGTTCGGCCCAACGCCGAACGAACTGGCCATTTGCGGCAGCGCGGTCGCGATCACGGTCGTGTCGAGATACTCCATGAAGAACGTCGCGGCGACGAGATAGGGCAAGAAGTCGGTCGTCCGACCACCTTGGACGGGGCTGTCAGTCATGAACGATGCAGGAGACGGGATGTAAAAAGACACCGATCACCGACGGATGCAGGCACGCACGGGGAATCGGACGAACGCTGATATTACCCCGAAGGACTTGCTCCCCGCTCTGCCGAGCATGTCGTGCGAATGGACTTTATGCGCATAGATTTTTTACGACGATTTCGCCCGGCGTTCGCCGAGTGATGCACGGGACGCGGCGCATCGAAGAGCAGCCAGACAAAGTGGGGGTTCGTCAGAAAGCGGTATTTATTGACCATTGTTGATCAACATCGCTCATCACCGGGCATCGCAACATCATCGCCGGATGCGCAGCAGCGGCCGAAATCGATCCTGAGGACGGATGGTACTGTTAGCGGAAGGAGGCGCCGGGAGATTCTGGACGACACAACCACAGAGTGCTCGAGAACAGTCGAGCGTCGAATTGACGGACTCGCACTGCAATTGATTGCGTTGGTGAAGTGCTAACGCAGATAGGCGGGGGTAACGCTCTTCCGCTCGCGCGTGCATTTCCGCCGCGCCAATGCAAAAACCCCGGCCTTTTTGGGCGGGGGTTTCTGGCTTAGGGAGCCTGACGATTACCTACTTTCACACGGGAATCCGCACTATCATCGGCGTAGAGTCGTTTCACGGTCCTGTTCGGGATGGGAAGGGGTGGGACCGACTCGCTATGGTCATCAGGCAAAGGGGGTTGTTGCGTTGCTTCGCAGCGCAACCAATCTTGGAAGAAGCAGTAATTTAGGTTGTGTGTATCACACACGAGAATCCAACGTGTCTCGTCTTGCTACGCAGGTCACCGGTACTTCAACCGGCGCACCGCATCGATCAGCTTCGCTGCTCGATGCTCTGCGTGGGATGCTCGTAAGTGCTGAAGCACTAACGATCATCGACACAAGGCAGACTTGTTATAGGATCAAGCCTTACGGGCAATTAGTATCAGTTAGCTGAACGCATTACTGCGCTTACACACCTGACCTATCAACGTCCTGGTCTCGAA
>NZ_CADFDY010000023.1:0-4635 GCF_902833095.1 Burkholderia sp. BCC1208
GTTCGAGACCAGGACGTTGATAGGTCAGGTGTGTAAGCGCAGTAATGCGTTCAGCTAACTGATACTAATTGCCCGTAAGGCTTGATCCTATAACAAGTCTGTCTTACAGAACTTGTTGATTCTCGTGTGTGATACACACAACTCAAAATTACTGCTTCTTCCCAGATTGGTTCTGTTGGCCGCGCCAGCAGAACAACCCCCTTTGCCTGATGACCATAGCGAGTCGGTCCCACCCCTTCCCATCCCGAACAGGACCGTGAAACGACTCTACGCCGATGATAGTGCGGATTCCCGTGTGAAAGTAGGTAATCGTCAGGCTCCCTAAGCCAAGAACCCCCGCCCGAAAGGCGGGGGTTTTTGCATTGGCGCGACGGAAATGTGTGGTGTGCTCGGCATAGATCACACCTCGTGCCGAATAACGGAACGCTTCGTCACGGTCCAAGAGTCAGCACGCCATCATTTCTTGTCTAGGGTTCTCCGCGCCATCAGAGCGCACCGGAAACTGAACACGACGTATTACCCGTGGATCAAATTGGCTGGAGTATGGCTTGAGGACGCGGGATTCGAGGCTGGAGAACGCGTCCGGATTACCGTCGAGGACAAGCGACTCATCATCACGCCGATGTGAGCGGCGCATTGCCGATGGTGGGCGTCGCAAGTCACTATCCGTCTGGAAGCTCCGTACCCGATGCTCCATACCGTTAGTAACTGTGACAAGCGACAATCGTTCTGAAACTGCAGCGGGCCGGTCACTCAGGTCCGCTGCCGTGTAGCTATGGGCCCAGTATTTTTGCGTTATACGTTAGTTACCGTAGGGCGACTTAGTTGATGAGACGCCGCACACTAAAAATCAAAGACTTACGAAGACGCCCGCCACAAGCACTTTGTGGCGACGACGGAGTTGTTGCGACTGGTCTACTTCCGCGCCGAAGTAGTAGCACTTGGGTGCGACCCCAATAATCCGCGAGCTCTATGACGGGCTCGTATGAGCCTCGGAAGGTCCAGACCTAGAAAAAGCTCAAGAGCGGCTCCAAGAGCGGGAAAATCTGCGAGGGTGGGACGCCGCGTCCCGTGAGCTGGCTTCAACTGACCCTGGCCCCGAACACGGCCGACCCCACTGCGATTCCTCTGTGGAGTACGGCCATGAAATCGGATCGGATCTGTGCCGCCTGCGGCGCACCCTTCACTCCGCTCTTACACATCCCGCATCAACGCTTCTGCTCGGCCAAGGCGTGCCAGCGTGCTCGCCGGCGTGCGTGGCAGCACCAGCGCATGCGAGTCGATCCCGACTATCGCGAGAATCAGATCCGCGCCCAGGCCACCTGGCGGGCCCGACATCCTGACTACTGGCGGCACTACCGCGAGACGCATCCAGCCTATCGCGATCGCAATTGCGCGATGCAGCGACGACGAAATGCGCGGCGCACTGCTAGTGCTGTTGCAAACATGGACGTGTGGCCGGCCCATCGCCCGCTGGCATCTGGGTTTTATATTCTGCGCAACGCAGTTGAGGCCGGCGTTGCAAAGATGAACGCGTGGACGGTGCACATCGCCGTGCTATCTGAGCCGAGGCCGGTTCCGGCGTGATTGCAAAGAGATGACGTGTACGACAAGCGTCTATGGCCTGCTACCTTGGCTGTGTACTCGCTCGCATTCGACGTCATAGCAAGGCGCGACGCGTTCGCCGATACAAATCCCCAGTTGATGTCGGGGATGGCGCAGCGAGGGGCGGTTGCCAGTGGGAGCTGGATCGTGGACCTCGATTGCACATGCGAATCCGTTGACGAGCAGGCCTGCAGAATGCGGGCTGCTGAATACGTTCGGATGTCGACGGAGCACCAGCAATACTCGACGGAGAATCAGCGTGATCGCATTCGCGACTACGCTGCTCGTCGCGATCTCGAGATCGTGCGGACCTACGCCGACGAGGGTAAAAGTGGTTTGCGAATCGATGGGCGCCAAGCGCTGCAGCAGCTGATCCGGGACGTGGAAACCGGCATGGCCGATTTCCAGGTAATCCTCGTCTACGACGTAAGCCGCTGGGGACGATTCCAGGATGCAGACGAAAGTGCCTATTACGAGTACATCTGCCGGCGCGCAGGCATCCAGGTCGCCTATTGCGCCGAACAGTTCGAGAACGACGGCTCGCCAGTTTCGACGATCGTCAAAGGCGTGAAGCGTGCGATGGCCGGTGAGTACAGCCGCGAGTTGTCAGCGAAGGTCTTTGCTGGTCAGTGCCGATTGATCGAGCTGGGTTTCCGGCAAGGCGGCCCGGCGGGCTATGCGTTACGCCGGATCCTGGTCGACGAGCATGGCCTCATGAAGGGGGAATTGCAACGCGGCCAACAAAAGTGCCTGCAGACGGACCGCGTCATTCTGATGCCAGGTCCGGACAGCGAAGTGCGTATCGTCAACCTCATCTACAGCTGGTTCATCAATGAGTCACTCAATGAGCACGAGATCGCCGCACGCCTGAACGGCATGAACGTTCAGACGGACCTTGGGCGACCCTGGACTCGGGCAACGATTCGGGAGGTGCTGACCAACGAAAAGTACATCGGCAACAACGTCTACAACCGTGTGTCGTTCAAGCTGAAGAAATCTCGTGTCACGAATCCGTCGGAGATGTGGATACGCAAGGAGGGTGCGTTCGAACCCATCGTGCCGAGCGAAACGTTCTATACAGCGCAGGGCATCATGCGGGCGCGCGCCCGGCGCTACTCGAGTGAGGAGCTGATCGAGCGTCTGCGAAACCTGTACCGAAGCCGAGGCTTTCTGTCGGGCGTCGTGATCGACGAAACGGAGGGCATGCCGTCCACCTCGGTTTATGTATATCGCTTCGGCAGCTTGATTCGTGCGTACCAGACGGTTGGCTTCACGCCAGGCCGTGACTATCGTTATATCGAGACGAACCGCTTCATTCGGCAACTGCACCCGGAGATCGTTGCCGAGACGGAAAAGAAGATCGCGGATCTCGGCGGATCCGTGTCGCGTGATCCGGCGACCGACCTGCTGACCGTGAACCGGGAGTTCACGGCCTGTATCGTGCTGTCACGGTGCCAAGTGCGCGGCAGCGGCCGTAACCACTGGAAGGTGCGATTCGACACGAGCCTGCTGCCGGATATCACCGTCGCGGTCCGGTTGGATCAGAGCAACTCGACGGCGCTCGACTACTACCTGCTGCCGCACATCGACTTTTGGCAGCCTCGTATCAGCCTCGCGGACTGGAATCCGATCGAGTTCGAGAGCTATCGCTTTGACACGCTGGACTACTTATACGGTATGGCACAGCGTGCTCGGCTGAGGAGAAGAGCATGACTCAGCGTGAGCAGCCCGGTGAGGTTCGAATGATCCCCATCAGCCAGATCGAGGTGATCAACCCTCGCGAGCGCAATGGTCGCGTCTTCGACGAAATCGTCAGTAACATCAAGACGATTGGCCTGAAGAAACCGATTTTGGTCACGCCACGGGCAACGGCAAGTGGCGTCGAGAAGTATCTGCTCGTGTGTGGTGAGGGGCGGCTGAAGGCGTTCCGATCGCTCGGCGAAACGACGATACCAGCGCTGGTGGTGAGTGTGAGCGACGAAGACGCGTTCATCATGAGCCTGACGGAGAACATCGCGAGACGGCAGTGCCGTCCGCTCGAGTTGCTCGCCGGCATACGCGAGCTGCAGGAGCGCGGCTACGCGCCCAAGGCGATCGCCGAGAAAACGGGGCTCACGCAGCACTACGTGCAGGGGATCCTGACGCTGCTGCATCAGGGTGAAGAACGCCTCGTGATCGCCGTCGAGAAAGGCCGCATTCCGCTGAACGCAGCGTTATCGATTGTTGGTGCCGGCGACGACGACGAGGCGATCCAGGCGGCACTCCAGGAGGCATATGAATCGGGGAGATTGCGTGGGCGCCAGCTGATGGACGCTCGGCGCGTCATCGAGCGGAGGAAGGCGCTCGGCCGCACGGCGAATCGAAACATGACGCGCAAGGTGATGGACGTGACCACATCGAGCCTCGTCCGAACGTATCAGCATGAAGTCGAGCGGCAGAAAACGATGGTGCGGAAGGCCGAGTTTACGCAGCAGCGGTTGCTGTTCGTCGTCGGCGCCCTCAGGCAGCTATTTGCGGATGAGAACTTCGTCAACCTGCTGCGCGCTGAGGAACTGGCGACGTTGCCGAAGTATCTGGCAGAACGTGTATGGCCAAGCGGGAGCCCAGCATGACCGGCGTAGCACTTGGGTTCATTCCGGAACCACTCTCTGTTCCGATCGCGAGCATCCTGCCATCACGGCGCACGCCTGCCGGCATGATGAACTCGCGAAAGTTCAAGCAGATCAGAAGCTCCATCGAAGAGGTGGGCTTAATCGAGCCGCTTTCGGTGACGCCGGTCGACCAGGCGTCGGGCAACCACGTCCTGCTCGATGGGCATCTGCGACTGATTGCGTTGCAGGAGCTCCAGTTCAACACCGTGTCGTGCCTCGTTGCCACGGACGATGAGAGCTACACGTACAACAACCGCGTCAATCGACTATCGACCATCCAGGAGAATTGAAATGAACGCGTCCCACCCGGAGCCGTGAGAGCAGAAAGAAGGGGTGGATCCTCACGGGCCGACGGCATCAAAGTGCCCAGGTGGAAAAT
>NZ_CADFDY010000024.1:0-4614 GCF_902833095.1 Burkholderia sp. BCC1208
GGCGGTCGGCGGTCGGCGGTCGGCGGATGGCGGATGGCGGATGGCGGATGGCGGATGGCGGATGGCGGATGGCGGCTAGCGGATGGCGGCTAGCGGATGGCGGTAGACGCGCGTCGCGCGCACCGCCGTCAGCTCGAAACAAGGATTGCCGCCACCTCCCGCACGAAACAAGCGCTTGCGCTCATCCACCCGCAGCCGCAAACAAAAAACCCGGCACGGGCCGGGCTTTGCGTTCAACCGTATCGTCGCGCGTTACGCTCGTCCGTCGCGCAGTTCGCGCCGCAGGATCTTGCCGACGTTCGTCTTCGGCAGCTCCGTGCGGAACTCGACCAGCTTCGGCCGCTTGTATCCGGTGAGCCGCTCCTTGCAGTAAGCAAGGATGTCCTTGTCGGTCAGCGCCGGATCCTTTTTCACGACGAACAGCTTCACGGCTTCGCCGGAATGCTCGTCCGGCACACCGACTGCTGCCACCTCGAACACACCCGGATGCGACGCCACCACGTCCTCCACTTCGTTCGGATACACGTTGAAGCCGGACACGAGAATCATGTCCTTCTTGCGATCGACGATCTTCACGTAGCCGCGTGCATCCATCACGCCGACATCGCCCGTCTTGAAGAAGCCGTCCGCGAACATGACCTTTGCGGTCTCGTCCGGCCGGTTCCAGTAGCCGGCCATCACCTGCGGCCCGCGGATGCAGATCTCGCCGGGCTCGCCGAGCGCGACGTCATTGCCGGCATCGTCGCGGATCGCGACTTCGGTCGACGGCAGCGGCAAGCCGATCGTCCCGCTGTATTCGGTGGCCGTAACAGGGTTGCAGGTCGCCACCGGCGACGTTTCGGACAGCCCGTATCCTTCGATGATCGCCGTGCGGGTCTTTTCATACCACCGCTTCGCGACGCCTTCCTGGATCGCCATGCCGCCGCCGTTGGCGATCACGAGCTTCGACAGGTCGAGCTGACCGAATTCGGGATGGTTGAGCAGCGCGTTGTACAGCGTGTTGACGGCGGGAATCGTCGAGATCTGGTAACCCTTCAGTTCCTTGATCATGCCGGCGATGTCGCGCGGATTTGGGATCAGGATGCCCATGCCGCCGGTACGCATCGTCAGGAAACCGCAGACGGTCAGTGCGAACACGTGATACAGCGGTAGCGCGACGACCGTCACGAATTGTTTCACGTCGGGATACTTGTCGTGAGCCGGCTGGTGCCAGGCGCCGGCCTGCAGCACGTTCGACACGATGTTCCGGTGCAGCAGCGTCGCACCCTTCGCAACGCCGGTCGTGCCGCCCGTGTACTGCAGGAACGCGACGTCGTCGGGGCCGATCTTCTGCGGCTTGAACGCCTGTCGCGCGCCCTCCGAGAGCGCCGCCTTGAAGCGCGTGAACGAGGGCAGTTGCCACGCGGGCACCATCTTCTTCACGTTCCGCACGACGTAGTTGACGAGCCACCCCTTGATGCCCAGCAGGTCGCCCATCGATGCGACGACCACGTGCTTGACGGCCGTATTGGCGATGACGGCCTGCAACGTCGACGCGAAATTCTCGAGGATGACGATCGCCTCCGCACCGCTGTCCTTCAGCTGATGCTCGAGCTCGCGCGGCGTATAGAGCGGATTGACGTTGACGACGGTATAGCCGGCGCGCAGGACCGCGGCGATCGTCACCGGGTACTGCAGCACGTTCGGCATCATGATCGCGACGCGCGCCCCGCGAGCCAGGCCGCGGGACTGCAGCCACGCGCCGAACTGGCGCGACAGCGTGTCGAGTTCGCCGTACGTGATGCCCTTGCCCATGCAGACGAACGCGGTACGGTCGCGATACTGCCGGAAGCTCTCGTCGAGCAGGTCCGGGACGGACGGATAAGGAGAGGAGTCAATTTCGGCTGGAACGCCGGGTGGGTACGATTTCAGCCAAATTTTGTCCATACCGCGCGTCTCCTCACTGATTTTCGAATGGTCGTGCTAAAAGGCATCGTAACGGCTCCCCCGCCCCGAGACAACAGGGTTAGATGTCCACTTCGAACTTGACCTCAATTTCGTCTGATCATACGGCGATATTCGATCAAATCCGCTCAACTTCCACAAGACAATCGTAAAACGTCGCCGAATTGCCCAGATCGGTCAGCGCCTGGCTCGTCACCTCGTTCGCGTTCCTGCCGTCCGGCGACAATTTCTTCCACCAGATCGACAACCCGACGACGAGCCCGGCACGCGCGCGATCGGTGATTCGCGCGAGCGCCTGCATCGAGCCGCGGTCGTTGAAGATGCGGACGGCGTCGCCCTCTGCGATGCCGCGGGCGCCGGCGTCGGCCGGATGCATGTCGAGGTGCGGCTCACCTTCGGTCGAACGCAGGCTGTCGACGTTCACGAAGGTGCTGTTCAGGAAGTGGCGGGCCGGCGGCGAAATCATCGCCAATGGATAGCGTGCGGCAAGCTCGGGCGCGGCTTCGGCCGATTCGAACGGCGGCAGGTAGTCGGGGACGGGGTCCATGCCCATCTGTTCGAGCCGCGGGCTGTAGAACTCGCACTTGCCGGAGGGCGTGCGGAAACCGCCATTCGCGAACGGCGCCTCCGGCAGCTTGAGCTTCAGCCAGCCGGCTCGCTTCAGCGTGTCCCAGTCGCTGTCGAGCGCCGGATCGTCCCAGCGAAGCGCCGCGCGCGCGACCTC
Organism: Burkholderia sp. BCC1208; assembly: GCF_902833095.1. Taxonomy (NCBI): domain Bacteria; kingdom Pseudomonadati; phylum Pseudomonadota; class Betaproteobacteria; order Burkholderiales; family Burkholderiaceae; genus Burkholderia; species Burkholderia sp. BCC1208. The sequence goes on from NZ_CADFDY010000024.1 coordinate 2,669, forward strand.
TTCGTCGCTGTGATAGAGCGCGGGCTCATCGAGTCCCATGCTGCGCGCGATCCCGCGAAAGATCTCCGTGTTCGGCCGCGCGTCTCCCACCGGCGGAATCGCCGGCAGGTTCGCCATCACGTAGGTATGGCCATACGATTTGTGGACATCGAGATGTTCGAGCTGCGTGGTCGCCGGCAATACAATGTCGGCGAAATCGACCGTATCTGTCTTGAAGTGCTCGAGAATGACCGTGAACAAATCGTCGCGTGCGAAGCCCGCGGCGACCTTCGACGAGTCCGGCGCAACCGCCGCCGGATTCGAGTTGTACACGATCACCGCTTCGACTTTCGGCCCGAACGTCGCGTCCCCCGGATGCAGCAGCGCGTCGCCGATCGCGTTCATGTTGATGATGCGAGGCAGCTTGTGCGGCCACCCCGGCATCAGGTCCGGACGCAGCAGCGCCGCCTGGTTGACGGGCGCCGATTCCGACGACGAGAGAAGCAGGCCGCCTGCCCGATCGCGCCACGCCCCCGTCAGCGCCGGCAGGCTGGCAATCGCGCGGACGGCATTGCCGCCGCCGCGAACGCGCTGCATGCCGTAGTTGAGGCGGATCGATGCCTTACGGGTGGCGCCGTAGCGACGCGTAAGATCGACCAGTTCCGACGCATCGATGTCGCAGATCTGCGCCACGCGTTCCGGCGGATAGGACATGGCGCGCGCCTTGAGCGCGTCGAAGCCCAGCGTATGGTCGGCGATGTAATCGTGATCGAGCAGGTTTTCGGTCATCAACACATGCATCATGCCGAGCGCGAACGCGCCATCGGTACCGGGCTTCAGTGCGATGTGCTGATGGCATTTCTCCGCGGTCAGCGAACGATACGGGTCGATCGCGACAAGACGCGCGCCACGGCGCTTCGCTTCCTGCGCGCGGGTCCAGAAGTGCAGGCTCGATGCAATCGGGTTGGCGCCCCATATCAGAATCAGCTCGCTTTCCTCGAAATGTTCGAGGTGCATGCCGACACTGCCGCCGTATGTGTATCGCAGCCCCGCTGCACCGGCTGCCGAGCAGATCGTCCGCTCCAGCCGCGAGGCGCCGAGTTTGTGAAAGAAGCGCTGGGCGATGCCCTCGCCTTGCACGAGCCCCATGGTTCCCGCATAGCTGTACGGCACGATCGCTTCCGGCGCGCGTGCGGCGATTTCACCGAGGCGACGGCCGATCTCGTCGAACGCCTCGCTCCAGCTGATGGGCACGAAGCGCCCTTCCCCCTTCGTGCCGACACGCTTGAGCGGGACAGTGAGGCGATCGGGATGATGAACGCGATCCGCGTATCGGCTGACCTTTGTGCACAACACGCCTTGCGTCGGCGGATGATCGGGATCGCCGGTGACCTTGATTGCCTTCCCGTTCTCGACGGTCACCCGCATTGCGCACGTGTCCGGACAATCATGCGGGCAAACTGCCCGGGCTACCTGGGTGACGGCGTTCATCGTTTTGAATGCGGAGATGGGGATTCGCAAATTTTACGTGGACACGCCGAATAAAGCGCCTATTTCGCACCGATTTTGGATTACCTGACCGAAGAAGGGCAAGGTGGCGGGCTCCAGCAAGCAGAAAGCTGGTCGCACAATCCCGCTTGTCGATACGCTGGGGAAAGCAAATTGCGGTCTTGGTCGAAGATACGAGTAGTAATCGACTGAATCGCTGGAGGTGCAACCGATTGAGGGAATTTGATGCGGCAATTGATTGCGTGGGTGAGGTGCTAACGCAGATAGGCTGGGTAGTGCTCTTCCGCCCGCACGTGCATTTCGGCCGCGCCAATGCAAAAACCCCCGCCTTTTTGGGCGGGGGTTTCTGGCTTAGGGAGCCTGACGATTACCTACTTTCACACGGGAATCCGCACTATCATCGGCGTAGAGTCGTTTCACGGTCCTGTTCGGGATGGGAAGGGGTGGGACCGACTCGC
>NZ_CADFDY010000025.1:0-1160 GCF_902833095.1 Burkholderia sp. BCC1208
CACGAATGATTAATAGGGGCGGCGCGATAGAAGGCGCTCTGCCAACCACATTTTCAGACTCTGGTCAGCCTGACCCAATCAGACAACTCTTATTTTTGCGCACTATCGATTAATACAGGACCACTTAGATTTTCTAACACAACCGAGACATCCGGCCCTGAGCGCCATATTCTTGCAGCATAGTCAGGCGCAAAATCAGTAACTAGTTATGGGCGGCACTGGAGCCGCCGATTCCAGTGTTCACGCCGTCACCCAAAGATGGCCGCCGACGCACGGTGCATGACGGCGCGGCATTGAACGGCGTCCTGCATGTCTCGCATCGACATCAGTGACAGCAGAAACGGAAGAAACACGACCATTCTCGTGATGACGACCTCTAATAATCGCGAGACGAAACCCGAAAGACCCATTTTCGAAGATGCGCTGACCCAATTGAGCAACGCAAAGAGTCACGAGCTTCATAGAAAATCCCTCTGCACCACAAAATTTGTGTCGAAGAATACGAGTCTAGCCCATGCCAAGGCACGGGCCAAACTCACTCCTCAAACCCAGTCTCGAAGACCACTGAAAACGTTCCACTGTATGCTCCAGGCCGCGGCGCTTCCTTAGGCGCTGCCCACAGTGTCAACCTGACCAGGCTCCCCGTCTTCGCTACTTCTGCATCAACAACATCGTGCCGCGCCCCCCGCACATAGGGGCCTACCATGTTCTGATCGTTGAGCGTCGAGACGTTCCAGCCGATCTGCATAGCGTCGCCACTAGCGTTTTTAATATACGCCGCCTCACCGATATTGCCGGTCTGCATGCGGATTCGACCATAGCTGCTGCGCGCTTTCCAGCTCAGGCTCACCTTTGACGAATTGCCTTTCGCCCACCCTTCCGGATGCGTAAAGACAACGTTATCCAAATCTCCGCTGTCCACCGTAACCTCAAAGAAATCCTGCGAGGGCACATCGCCCTCGATCTGAACATTGAGATCGATCGGCTTCGGATTTGCCGCATACGCCGACATTGCACACGCACTCGCAGCAATTGCCAAAATTAGCTTCTTCACCTCACTTCTCCTTATTCAACCTCAGTGTCAAACATCAGCGGCACCGTGCCAACATAGTTGCCCGCCAGCACTTCCTTCTTGATCTTGTCGCTCGCAACCCCGGGCG
>NZ_CADFDY010000026.1:0-1095 GCF_902833095.1 Burkholderia sp. BCC1208
GAATCGGTTCTTCACGAAACCCGTCAGTTCGCGCCGCCCGCGGCGCTCGAGAAGACGGCGACCATTTCCGGCATGCCGGCCTATCGCGCGCTCGTCGCCGAGGCCGAGCAGGATTACGAAGGCTTCTGGGCGCGCCTCGCGCGCGAGGGCCTCGCGTGGCACAAGCCGTTCACCAAGGTGCTCGACGAGAGCCAGGCGCCGTTCTACAAATGGTTCGACGACGGCGAGCTGAACGCGTCGTACAACTGCCTCGACCGCCACGTCGAGGCCGGCAACGGCGAGCGCGTCGCGGTGATCTTCGAGGCCGACGACGGCACCGTCACCCGCGTCACCTATGCCGACCTGCTCGCCCGCGTGTCGCGCTTCGCGAATGCGCTGAAGAAACGCGGCATCGCCAAGGGCGATCGCGTCGTCATCTACATGCCGATGTCGATCGAGGGCATCGTCGCGATGCAGGCCTGCGCGCGCATCGGCGCGACGCACTCGGTCGTGTTCGGCGGCTTCTCCGCGAAATCGCTGAACGAGCGCCTCGTCGACGTCGGCGCGGTCGCGCTCGTCACCGCCGACGAGCAGGCCCGCGGCGGCAAGACGCTGCCGCTCAAGAGCATCGCCGACGAGGCGATCGCGATGGGCGGCTGCGAAGCGGTCAAGAGCGTGATCGTCTATCGCCGCACCGGCGGCAAGATCGACTGGCATGCCCAGCGCGACCTGTGGATGCACGAGCTCGCCGACGGCGAATCCGAGCGCTGCGAGCCGACCTGGGTCGGCGCCGAGCATCCGCTGTTCATCCTGTATACGTCGGGCTCGACCGGCAAGCCGAAGGGCGTGCAGCACAGCACGGGCGGCTACCTGCTGTGGGCCGCGCAGACGATGAAGTGGACCTTCGACTGGAAACCCACGGATGTGTTCTGGTGCACGGCCGACATCGGCTGGGTCACGGGCCATACGTACATCACCTACGGGCCGCTCGCGTGCGGCGGCACGCAGGTCGTGTTCGAGGGCGTGCCGACTTATCCGGACGCTGGCCGTTTCTGGAAGATGATCGACGATCACAAGGTCACCGTGTTCTACACCGCGCCGACGGCGATCCGCTCG
>NZ_CADFDY010000027.1:0-827 GCF_902833095.1 Burkholderia sp. BCC1208
ATCAGTTTGAGCGCGGCCTCGTCCGACGGGAAGTGGCCGCGCGCCTTGATGATCTTCCGAAGCTGCATGTGCAGCGACTCGATCGCGTTGGTCGTATATACAATTTTCCGGATGTCAGGCGCGAAGGCGTAGAACGGAATCACCTGATCCCAGGCTCGGCGCCAGAGCGCGGCAATCGGAGGGTATTTCGTACCCCACGGGCTCGTATCGAACGCGTCCAGCGCCACGGCGGCGGCTTCGGCCGACGGTGCCCGATAGATCTCCTTGAGCGCCGCTGCGACCGATTTCCTGTCTTTCCAGCTGGCGAAGTCCAGTGAGTTCCGGATCAGATGCACGATGCAGGTCTGGACCGTCGTTTCCGGGAACACCGTGTTGATCGCTTCCGGGAAGCCCTTCAGGCCGTCGACCACGGCGATCAGAATATCCTGCACGCCGCGCAGCTTCAGGTCATTCACCACCCGTAGCCAGAACTTGGCGCCCTCGGTCTGTTCGATCCAAAGGCCCAGCACGTCGCGTGTGCCGTCGCGCCGCACGCCCAGCGCCAGGTAGATCGCCTTGTTGCGCACGACGCCTTCGTCGCGGATCTTGACTCGCAAGGCGTCGAAGAACACGACCGGGTACATCGGCTCGAGCGGCCGCTGCTGCCATTCGCGCACTTCGTCGATCACGGCATCGGTCACCGTACTGATGAAGTCCGGCGACACCTCGATGCCGTACATCTCCAGCAGGAAACCCTGAATCTCCCGCACGCTCATGCCGCGTGCGTACATCGCGATGATCTTGTCGTCGAAGCCGGTGAAGCGTCGCTCGCCCTTGGCGATCAGCAC
>NZ_CADFDY010000028.1:0-634 GCF_902833095.1 Burkholderia sp. BCC1208
AGTGCGCAAAAATAAGAGTTGTCTGATTGGGTCAGGCTGACCAGAGTCTGAAAATGTGGTTGGCAGAGCGCCTTCTATCGCGCCGCCCCTATTAATCATTCGTGGAGTATGTATGCATCAATCTATCATTCGTGCGTGTCTGCTGGGCGCGGTCGCAATCACCGGTACCGCGCACGCTGAGGTCAAGCAGCAGTCCTTTGATATCAAGCTGAGCGCCGAGGTGCCGGCAGTGGGCGGCTTCGAGATCAAGGAGGAGGGTTGGAATCGTGCCGAGGCGCAGAAGCTCGCGTGGGACGACGAAGCGAAAAAGTTCGACCAGCTGACGCTGAAGGTGGCCGCAAAGAGCGGGGTGGGCAACGTGCGGGTGAAGTTCTCGAGCGCCGAATTGCCGCGCCTCGCCCACGCAGACGACGCGGAAGCCTACTTCGAGGTGGGTGCCAAGGTCGCCGATAAGGACGTCGGCACTGAACCCGTCGAGGTAGTGACGAAGGACGAGGCGAAGAACGGCAAGTCGATCGATCTGGTGATCACGCCCGGGGTTGCGAGCGACAAGATCAAGAAGGAAGTGCTGGCGGGCAACTATGTTGGCACGGTGCCGCTGATGTTTGACACTGAGGTTGAATAAGGAGAAGTG
>NZ_CADFDY010000029.1:0-514 GCF_902833095.1 Burkholderia sp. BCC1208
AAGTTGAGCGCTCACGCTTATCGGCTGTAAATTAAAGACAGACTCAGGGGTCTGTAGCTCAGTCGGTTAGAGCACCGTCTTGATAAGGCGGGGGTCGTTGGTTCGAATCCAACCAGACCCACCATTGTCTGACGTGTCGGTGATCGTTGGCGCTTTAGCGCTTACGAGCAGCCCATGCCGGCAGGCTGTAGGTACCTGAGGGAAATCTGTACTCAATGGGGGCATAGCTCAGCTGGGAGAGCACCTGCTTTGCAAGCAGGGGGTCGTCGGTTCGATCCCGTCTGCCTCCACCAATCACCAACGCTAAGGGCTTGGTTCAGAGACTGAACCGAGAATTTTGCATTGGCGATTGAGCCAGTCAGAGGATATCAAGCGATATCGGCTGTCGTTCTTTAACAATCTGGAAGAAGTAAGTAATTTGGATAGCGGAAGCGTCTTGAGATGGACGTGGAAGTTATCCGGGTTGTGATTGTATCGATGTATCTCAAGATGATTCGAACTCTAAGTTTGACTC
>NZ_CADFDY010000030.1:0-440 GCF_902833095.1 Burkholderia sp. BCC1208
CGACCTCATCGAAATTCGCCGAACCGTCGGGGTTCGTGCCGTACGTCACCGCCGCGATCGGCTTGCCCGTCGCCGGATCGATCAGGCCGCTGCCCGTCAGGTTGTCCTTCAGGTCAGCGATGTCGCCCGTGTTCTGCGTCACGCGACCGTCCAGGTTCGTCAGCGCATCGCCGACGTTGTGGTAGTCGGTCCGGCCGTTGCCGCTCGCATCCGCGAGATCGTACGTCGGCGCCGAGATCGTGCCGTCCTGGTTCACGGACGCACCGCCGCCCAGGTTGTCCGCCACGCTCTGCGACACGCCATGCAACTGCGCACCGTTGATCGCGTCCGTGCTCGTCGTGCCGACATCGCCCGCCGCCACGTTCGTGATCTTCGTGCCCGTCGCCGGAGCGCCGCCCAGCGTGATCGTGCCCTTCGTCGCGTCGTCGTACGTCACCGCC
>NZ_CADFDY010000031.1:0-433 GCF_902833095.1 Burkholderia sp. BCC1208
GAAGAAGATGCAGGCGATCCACGTGGACGGCGCGTTCCTGACGACGAAGGCCGCGCTCAAGCACATGTACAAGGACGATCGCGGCGGCGTCGTGATCTACATGGGTTCGGTGCATTCGCACGAAGCGTCGCCGCTGAAGTCGGCGTACGTGACGGCCAAGCACGGGCTGCTGGGCCTGGCGCGCGTGCTGGCGAAGGAAGGCGCGAAGCACAACGTGCGCTCGCACGTGGTGTGTCCGGGCTTCGTGCGCACGCCGCTGGTCGACAAGCAGATTCCGGAGCAGGCGAAGGAGCTCGGGATCAGCGAAGAGGAAGTGATCAAGAAGGTGATGCTCGGCAACACGGTCGACGGCGTGTTCACGACGGTGCAGGACGTCGCGCAGACGGTGCTGTTCCTGTCGGCATTCCCGAGCGCCGCGCTCACGGGCCAGTCG
>NZ_CADFDY010000032.1:0-428 GCF_902833095.1 Burkholderia sp. BCC1208
TAGTCTAACCGCAAGGAGGACGGTCACCACGGTAGGATTCATGACTGGGGTGAAGTCGTAACAAGGTAGCCGTATCGGAAGGTGCGGCTGGATCACCTCCTTTCCAGAGCTATCTCGCGAAGTTGAGCGCTCACGCTTATCGGCTGTTGATAAAGACAGAAAGACTGTCTGCGGTTTAAACCGGTTATCATGCCGGCCGCTTTCAATAATCTTCAATGACAAATATTCGAACGAAGTTCGGTTCGAGTTTTTCTCATTGGCGATTGAGCCAGTCAGAGGATATCAAGCGATATCGGCTGTCGTTCTTTAACAATCTGGAAGAAGTAAGTAATTTGGATAGCGGAAGCGTCTTGAGATGGACGTGGAAGTTATCCGGGTTGTGATTGTATCGATGTATCTCAAGATGATTCGAACTCTAAGTTTGACTC
>NZ_CADFDY010000033.1:0-365 GCF_902833095.1 Burkholderia sp. BCC1208
GACCTGTCGAGCCTGCGCATCATCGGCACGGTCGGCGAGCCGATCAATCCGGAAGCGTGGATGTGGTACCACAAGCACGTCGGCCACGAGCGCTGCCCGATCGTCGACACGTGGTGGCAGACCGAAACCGGCGGCCACATGATCACGCCGCTGCCGGGCGCCACGCCGACCGTGCCGGGCTCGTGCACGCTGCCGCTGCCGGGCATCACGGCCGCGGTGGTCGACGAGACGGGCCAGGACGTGCCGAACGGGCAAGGCGGGATTCTCGTCGTCAAGCGGCCGTGGCCGGCGATGATCCGCACGATCTGGGGCGACCCGGAGCGCTTCAAGAAGAGCTATTACCCGGAGGAACTCGGCGGGCGGCT
>NZ_CADFDY010000034.1:0-324 GCF_902833095.1 Burkholderia sp. BCC1208
TGGATCGTATGCGGTATTAATCCGGCTTTCGCCGGGCTATCCCCCACTACAGGACATGTTCCGATGTATTACTCACCCGTTCGCCACTCGCCACCAGGTGCAAGCACCCGTGCTGCCGTTCGACTTGCATGTGTAAGGCATGCCGCCAGCGTTCAATCTGAGCCAGGATCAAACTCTTCAGTTCAAACCTGTTACTGTTTTCGGTTCCGTAGAACCGGTCGCTCACTCAAAGCTGACAGGAATATGAATCACTTCATAAACCTGACTTACTTTAGTGTGAGACTCTTGATACTTTCGCTTTCTGATCCGAGGATCAGCTCGCTT